>CACYTF010000037.1 GCA_902777335.1 uncultured Eubacteriales bacterium | reverse complement strand
GATCATCTCAGCCCCGGAGATCACGCCCAGCATCTGCATCCCGCGGCAAAAGCCCATCACGGGAATGTCGTTGTCCAGGCAGTAGCTCATCGTCAGGTAGTCGGAGACGTCGCGCTCGGCGTTGTAGTCGATCTCCGCCACGATGCCGTGCCAGGGCTCGGGGTCGAAGAACAGCGTGGAACTGATGTCCTCGCCGCCGGTGAACAGCACGATGCTCACGTCGCCCACGGCCTCGGCGGCGTTGGAACCATGCCATGTATTCAAGCGCACGTATTTCGCCGCGTCCGCGTCCAAAGAGCCCAGCGCCGTCACGCCCTCGGTCAGTTTGCACGCGTCGTCATAGGCCAGATCGGCGGATGTGACCTGATCCAGCAGCACCCAAGTACCGCCCGCCTCCTCCACGGCCCGGCAGATGTTGGTAAAGAACTCGGAATCGGTATCCGCCCGCCAGGCGATGCCGATCACGGGCGTTTCGGGGAAGGGAACGACCTCGGCCGTCGCGCAGACACCCCATGCGCCTACGATCATGAGCAGCGCGAGAATCAGTGTTGTCAGTCTCTTTTTCATGGTGATACCTCCCGTCGTTTATCGGTTCTGCGTCCTTCTTCGGTCGTTGCCGTCTTTTCGGCAATACGCGGCTTTCGCATCGTACATCTCCCGAAAAGTGGGTGTTTCAAGAAAGACAACCACAGCCCGTCTTGATGCCAGGTGTGGTTGTCGATATACAGACATTATGTCGAGCGGCTGTCCTGCATACACATGCGTCTCCAGGCTCAAAGGCTGTTGCGGATGGTCTTCGCGCAGGCGAACGAAGTCGCGCTGAAGACGATGCCCACGATGCCGTCAAGTATGCTGGTGGCATTCACGCCATTCACAAAATTGAGGATCATGGTAACGACCGACAGGATGATCGCGATGATCGAGAGCACATAGGCGGGCATGATCTTGACCGGGTTCTTCCCGCCGATGATCGAAAAGATGCCCAGCAGCAAGTAGACAACGGCGGCGACCAGCACGAAGACGCCCAGGACGAGCATGATTCCCGAAACGGTGAGCGCCTCCGCCGCGCCCTCCGCGCCTGGCGCGGCCGTTTCAATGACGCTCTTGCCGAGCATATTGCCGCCCGAAAAGAGAGCGACGCCCAGAAAAATTCCGAAGAGACCGAGGATGATGTTCAGCACGCCGAGGATGATGATCGACTTCTTTGCGTTGTCAAGGCTCATTTTGTTCGTTCCTCCTTTGTGTGGATGTGTTTTTCACAATAACACCTTTGTCATTGTGCACCCGTTTCCATTATATCCAAATGAGCAGCGTCGGAAAAGGGACGTTTCAGAAAGACACAACGATTAAGGCGCTTGCTCTTGTATTTTCAATCCATATTCTGTATGCTATTGACAGGAGAAGGGGGCAGAATCGCCATGACGAAATCCTTCGGAGATACGGTGCGCCGTCTCCGCATTGAAAGCGGGCTTTCCCAGCAGCAGCTGGCGGATCGTCTGCATGTAGGCCGCCCCAGTGTCGCAAACTGGGAGGTGGGCCGCCGCATGCCCGACGTTGCTACGGTTGCCCTGATCGCGGAGACCCTGGGCGTGGATACCGCGGCGCTGCTGGCAGCTGCGGAGGAATCTGACGGAGCGCCCAACGTACTGCTGGTGGACGACAGCCCCATCGTTCTTGAAGGAGGGCTCCCCATTCTGCGCCAGGCACTGCCAGGCGCGAATATCGTCGGCTTTACAAGGCGGCAGGAGGCCGTGGAGTATTTTACGCAGAACCCGGTATCGCTGGCGTTCCTGGACATTGAGCTGGGCAGGAGCAGCGGTCTTGACCTGTGCCGGGAGCTGCTGCGCATCCGCCCGCGCACCAACGTGATCTATCTGACCGGCTATCGGGAATACGCCTTCGACGCCTGGGACACCGGCGCCTGCGGCTTTCTGCTCAAGCCGTTGGACGCGGAGGAGATCCTTCGGCAGATTCCCAAGCTGCGGTATCCCGTGAGGGGGCTGATATGATGTTGGGGTTTGATTTTTGGGCGGCGGCGGAGGCGTCGGCGGTTCTGTTTGGCCTGTTCGGGTTGATTCTGGTCTTCCTTGCCCGCGACATCGACCGATGGCCCGCGCGCCTGTGCGTTGCCATACTGTCCTCGGCCCTTCTCAGCGCGGCGCTCGCCCTGTTGAAACGCGCTGCCGCGCAGAATCAGGTTTCGCATTCCCTGTTTCGGGCGCTGCTCTGTGCCGAGGCGCTGATCACCCCGCTTCCGTCGCTGCTGGTGTTCGCCTATTTCCTCCAATGCTGCGGCGAAAACTACCTCAAAAGCGCGGCCATGCGCATCCAGTGTGCGCTGACGGCGGCGCTGATCGCGGCGCAGTGGCTGGCCCACTTCACCGGCGCGGTCAGCATCACCCGGGACTATGCGACGCGCGCCGGGCGCTGGTCTTATGTGTATGTCGCCATCATCGCATCTCTCACGGTCAACTGTCTGATCGCGCTGTTTCTGAGACGCAAGCGGGTAACGGGCGCGCAATTCGTCATGTTTCTGGTTTGCTTTTTCGCCGTGGACGCCATACAGATCATCCTCGTGGAGCTGTACCTGATGGCGGAGCTGGTCAGGCGCTATCTGATGCAGCGGGATGAAGCGGCGCAGCAGAGGACGCGCGCTGCCGTGGCGCAAATGCGGCCGCATTTCATCTACAACACGCTGATGAACACCTATTACCTGTGCGCGCAGGACCCGCCCAAGGCCCAGCGCGTCATACGCGACTTCACCCGCTACCTGCAAAACAACTTCACGGCCATAGCTCAGGAGGACACGATTTCCTTTGAAAAGGAGCTGGAGCACACCCGGGCGTATCTCGCGGTGGAGCAGGCGTGCTTTGAAGGCCGCCTGTTCGTGGAGTTTGACACGCCGGACACCTTCTTCCGCATACCGCCCCTGACGCTCCAGCCCATCGTGGAAAACGCCGTCAAGCACGGCATGGACCCGGACCTGGAGCCGCTGTACATCTCCATCGCCACGGAAAACACCGACCTGGGCGTGAAGATCACCGTGGAGGACACCGGCCCCGGCTACGCGCCTTCGGATGAGGACGAGCCGAACTACGCGCTCAAAAACATCCGCGAGCGGCTGAAAGCGATGTGCGGCGGGACGCTGGAAATCGAAGAGCGCGAAGCGGGTGGAACAAGGGTAACAATATTTATACCACAGGATGAGGGAAAATGAAGAAGAATCTCTGAGAAGGTCAATCGTATGGCGAAGAGAAAAATGATCGGGACCCTGTTTTTCGCGCTGATCGCCGAAATGGACCTGGTGATCAAAAACATGATCAACATCTTCTTCGTGAGTCATTATCTCGGCGCGGCGGCTTACGAGGTCATTATGCCCTGCGTGATGGTGTAGCGCTGGGCTTTACCGGCGTGCAGGCATGCTGATGCTGATGGCGGCGCTGACGCTGCTGCTTGCGCTGTTCAAGGGGCCGATGCTGGACCTGCTCGGCGCGAACGACGGCAGCGCCGCCCTTGCCCGCCTGAGCCGGGAGTGCTATTCGGTTTTTCTGCTCTGCTTCGTTTCCCAAGGGTTCTTCAGTCTCGCCTGCTGCCTGCTGTTCTTTGAGGAGAAGCGGAAGCTGCTGGCGGCCAACCTCATCCTCTACGCGATCCTGCTCTCAGGCTGCGCGCTGGTCACGGCGTCCGGCCCTTCCATGACCGGCTACACCAGCTTCTTGACCTCCGACAGCAGCGCCTTGTAGCACTGCCGGAGATCGTCCACATGATCCGTGCTGACCCCGTCGCGCGCCAGCGCGTCCTGTGCCACGGCGGTCAGAAGGTGGCCCTGCGCACGCACCGTCTTCAGCAGCTCCACGCAGTCCTGCTGAGGGCGCTCCTTGATCTCGCGCCCCATGATGAGCTTGCGGACGTACACCTCACGGGACAGCCCGCTCTTTTCCACCTGCTTCTTCAGGTGGTGCATCTCGTTGTTGTTCAGCCTCAGAATGAAAGCGTGTTGCACTTTATTGTCACGAATGATGACCACGTCGCTGACGGACAGCGAGTGTCCCTTGAAGTCCTTCGGACGGTTGATGTTGAACCTGGCAAAGCTGTTCTCCAGGTTCATGCCCGGCTGCATCGTTCCCTTGTACACGGAATCGTATTGGGAAGCGTTCAGCTGTACGCCCTTCTGCCAGAGAAAACCATAACTGCAGAAGGCGTAGACGCTGTTTTCGCGGTTGAGCTGGAGGATTTCAATTTCTTCCACTTTATTCTCACCTCGTCGTCCTGTCCGGCGCTGGCTGCCGCGGGCCACGCTCCGCCATCCATTGCGCCTCGTCGTTTAAGTCCTTCCCGTGGCATGGAAAGATGGCCTTTACGTCATAGCTTTCTGCCACGCCCTCCGCGATATGCTTCGCCGCGCTCCTGCCCGCCTTGTCGTTGTCCAGCATCAGGCGAATATGTCGGATGCCCGGGTTGTCCTTCAGGTATTGCGACAGCGCCATCGGCAGCGTCGCCTGCTTTTCGGAAATGCCGCCGAGGGACAGGTAGTCCGAATTGGTGGCATTGGGGATGGACAGCAGCCCGCGGGTCTTGTAGGTCTGTTCCAGCTCCGGCAAGTCCGGGTCAAGAACGATTCCAACGGGCACGGCGACGATCTGGACCGTCTTGCTCAGGTCGTTGTTGCTCTCGTTCCCCTCGGGAACGGCGTTGTAGGGATCGACCATGAACGCCAGCGACGCGGAGCCTGTGGCCGCGGGCAGCTTGATTCGGAACACCGCCAGGTTGCTGCCGTTGCCCGGCATGGGGATGATTTCCTCGTACCGGCTGCTGCCGAGGGTCAGGCGCACCGTGACCTCCGGCACCGCCCGCTTGGTGTAGTTGACGACGGTGGCGGTCACGACCACTTCTTTTCCCGCGTACCAGTTCTGCGCGTTGGTGGCGATGATCGCCAGGTCGGGCGGTATGGGCTTGACCGCCAGCGTACTGGTGAGGGTGTTGTTGTTCTCATTGGATTCGGTGATCTCGTTGTTCGGGTCGGTGGTGGCGGTGGCCGTCACCGTCATTCTCTCAAGCGTCTCCGGCGCGACGAAATCGAACGTCACCTGCGTGGCGCTGCCCGCCGCGATCATGCCCGTGGTCTTGGTCTGCGTGAAGAAGTCGCCCAGCTTCAGGGTGAGCTTCGAGCTGTCCACGGACTTGGAGCCTTGGTTCACGACGGTGACGGTCACGCGCCCCGATTCGTCCTCGGTGTAACGCTGTTTTCGCAAAAAGTGGTGAGGCCTACCATAAGTGGCACCCATCAAAGCAGTGAGGCCTACTGTGAGTGGCACCTATACAAGCGGTGAGTCCTACCGTAAAGTGGAATAGCAAGGGCCGTGTATCCGCACGGCCTCTTTTGATGCTCTGTAGATGTTCTTGATAGAAAGGCAACAAAAAAGTCCTTCAACATAAACTGATGGACTTAATGAGGACACGGCAACTCAATGGATTACATTGTCAATATCCTGCAAGGTATGCCCTATTGCATCGACCACAGCGTTATCTCCGTTGATGTGAAACAACAAGAAATAGTTATGATGACGGAAGTTGATTCTTCGCAGATTTCGGGATTTCAGCGTTGGAGGCTCCCCAATCCGTATGCTGCCCGCAGTCTGTATCAGCGTGCGGACGGTGTCCTCATAGTCTTCGAGAAATGCGTCGGCGGCTTGAGGATTTAGCAGCTTTCTCTCCAAATACGCGAAGAAGCGTTCCAAATCCTGTTCGGCTTCAGGCGTAATGGTCACGGTATACAGTTACATGGTCATGCCTCGCCTGCCCGATACTTTTTGCGAATCTCTGAGCTTGCTTTCAAAGCATCCTTCGCCAATCCCTCGTTGGCCTGTCTGATGGATCTATCCAATTTGGATTCCCATTCCTGCTGCGATAACGGCTGATAGGGGTTGCCCTCGATTGAACGCGCAAGTAAGCGTCTCGCCATGCTGTTAATGACCATCAAATCTGCTTCCGGCAGCATTTCCAGCATGGATACAGTAGATTCAAATATAGTCACGATTCGCACCTCCAATCAAGTACAGTATAGCATAGCAAGCATGGGTTTTCAACCGTTCATTTTCACTTTTCTGATCATCATGCCAGGGAAAAAGCAGTCATTATCACGGCTTTAACCGGGAGGGCGCACGAACCGTTCCACAACCTCGAAGCCGAGACTGTCGATGATCAGCGCGTGGCAGCCCCTGCGGGTCTGGAACACCAGCACGTCGCTGACGGTGGGCGCGTAGCCATGAAACCCTGTCGGCACATTCAGGTGATAGCGCTTGCATACGTCCACCATAGACTCTCCCGGCCTCACCGCCTCGGAGTAGATCAGGTCGTACATGTCCATCGTCGGCTCAGCGGCGCGGCGCTCGATTCCCTGAATCGACCGTCCGCGGTTTCGGCTTTCAGCCGAAACTTGGAAACCCTCCAGGTTTCCAACCTTGCACAGTCGTTTCATGGCATCACGGCTCTTCATATAGCACGGGCGAAACTCCTCCGTGTCCTTCAGCCGCATAACGTGCAGGCGTTCCTCGAACGGACGGGTCATGCAGCGCGCGTCCGCGGTGCCTCGCTCGAATCTTCGATTCGACCGAGGCAGTTCAGCCGAAGGCTGAACCGACTTTGCCTCTGGCAAAGTCGCCTTTTGCCTTTCGATGTTCAAATTGGCGAGCAGCAGGCTGACGGCGGATATGCACAGATAGGGATTGTGCTTCCACTCGTCCATCTCCTGATAGTCCGAAACGAGCACGCTCTCCTTGTCTATCGGATTGGAATGAGCACTTGCTTGGTGAGCGTGATCGTGAACGGCGTCTTGAGCTGGATTCATTATTGTGGTTGTTGGGGGATGAGTGACACGGGCTTTCGGTCGCCGCCCCGTGCCCGACACACAGCAGTCAGCGCCGTTCGCCCATCTATGTAAACACCCGCCTGTCGGGAGGGGCGGGTGGAACATAGAGAAACAGCCATTCCCTCTTGATGTGCAATGGCTTTTCGGATATAATAGAGTAAAGAGACTGCGAAAGGAGCTTTGGATATGTGTTCAAAGGAAACCCTGAACTCCATGCTTGACCGGATGAACACTCAGTTGCAGGCGTTGTTCGGCTCACACTTGAAAAACACCATATTGTACGGCTCCTATGCGCGCGGGGACGCGGATGATGAATCCGACGTGGATGTGCTCGTTCTCGTCGATCTGCCCCGCGAGGAGATTGTGCGCTATCGCAGGCCCGTGGCGACGATTGCCAGCGAGTATCTGTTTTCGGACAATGTGCTGATCGCGCCGATCATCGAAAACCAGAGCTTCTATGAGCAGCACCAGGCAGTCCTGCCTTTCTACAGAAACATTGCCCGCGAGGGGGTGCGCATCGGTGCCTGAGAATACGGCGAAGGATTTGTCCAAATATTGCTTTGAAAGAGCCGAGCAGATGCTGAAGGCAAGCAAGACTGCCTATGCGGAGCAGGACTGGGTGACCGCCAACAATCGCGCCTATTACTGCTTCTTTCACGCCATGCGCGCCGTTCTGGCGCTGGACAACATGGATTTCAAGAGGCACTCCGCCGTGATCTCCCCAGTTCTCTCCTAATTCTCTCCTTTTTCCCAAAAATCCCGCCAAATTGCCAAAACACTCGAACTCACGATAAACACGGCGTTTTCGACGAAAAACAGCCCAAACCCCCTGCAAACAGGGCAGTCTCTAACTTCCGACAAAGCACCGATAGTTTCTTTTATCTTCCCAATAGTTACCAACAAAGTACAATGACTCGAAATCAGGTAGGGTGAAAGCCCTCGTGGGTTCGAATCCCACCGCCTCCGCCAAAGCGAAAATCCTGTCGACGAATGTCGGCGGGATTTTCGCTTTGTATTCTTCAGTCTTCAGTTTTCAGTTTTCATTTTTCAGTTGTATCGACAAGATTATCTAAATGAATACTGAAAACTGAAGACTGAAAAATGAATAATGATTGGGTGAGCGGACGTTGTTCGCAACGCGCGTTGACGGTTTTGATCACGCAAAATCCCAAAATCCGGTTCCGGTTTCGGCGTCATGCTTTTGGCGGATCGTTCCCCCGATCACGGGCCTGAGTTCGATCTCCGCGGTGTACAGTACGGTGATCGAACGGATATGGCCCGCGGCCATGCAGTGCCGGGAGCCGTCTTTGTAGGAAAAGACCGCGTGGGTGTGGTGGCAGTGGTTTCCCGCCTCGTCGGTCACGATGTTGCCGTTGAGGGAGGCCAGCTCCAGCATCCCGGCGAGGGTCTGGGTTTCAAACGTACCGGTCTGCGGAATAAAGGTCTGGATTTCCGCGCCGCTGCACCCGCCGATACCGCTGAAAATTGCTGAAGCGATGTTCTCCTTCCGGCACAGCTTCAGAATGCAGCTGATGATCTCATCGCCCTTGTCCATTCGTACGTAATACGTCTGTGCATATTTGCGATAATCCACGGCCTTTCCCTCCCTCATAGGGTTTTATGGTGCGATGTTTATCCGGATCATTGGTTCGACGGATACCATTCATCAATCAAGGCGGTGGGAATCTCAAAATGCTGGTAATCCTTTCGGTCTTCCCAGTCTCCTCCCCATTCGAAGCCATGCTCGGCAAACAGCTTGAAGCACAGGTCCTCATGATCGATCTTGTACGGGAAATCCGCTTCCCGATCCAGATAGGGCTCACCCGTGATCGGTTCCACAATGCGCTCGCCGTCTACGATTTTCGTATACGGGTTGTACAGTGTGTTGATATCCACCGCCAGGCCCAGTCCGTGCTTGGAAACTCTGGTGGTATGGGAGATGAACCGGAAGTTGAACGCGGATGAATTGTTGTCCTCCATGGAAAGCTCGTCGTCCGCGCCGTATTCATCCACCAGGCGGATCTTCTCGATGGGATAGTTCGCCTCGTACAGCTGCCTGAGGATATCCAACACATCCTCCGCGATGTGGTAATTGACGATCATCTCCCCTTCATGGGTCTCTCCGTTCAGGTCCACATGCAGCACATGCAGATAGCGCAGGTCCTCCCGGGGAAGCGTGCAGTCATCCTTGAAGGATTTGCCCTGAATCCTTTCGAATATATCGTCCGTGATCTCCGAAATCCAGAAGGAATCATTCACGTCCGGCGCGTCTGAATCCGCTTCCATCGTCGCCGTCTCCGCCTTGTGGATCGCCTCGTCCACATTCTTGGCCAGCTCCATTTCCTGGAAGGCCGCGTCCCGGGAGAGCGCCATCTCAAAGCCGTCCGTCATGTCAAAGGCGGCCTCCGCTTCTTTGATACTGATCTGCAGCACATGCCCGCCCCGGGTCCGGTCCTCGTTGATGAAGTGGAAGTGCCAGCCGGGGGTGTTGAGCCCGCCCATGTAGTCCGGGCAGTACAGGCCCACGACCGTGCCGCGAACGTCCTCGTAGTCGAACTCCGTCTGATCTTCGGCCAGCGCCACGTCCAGCGCCCGGTAGGGCTTCTCCTGCTTGTACTCGCTGCGCACCTTGATGGCATCGAACGTGCCCTCGAGCTTCACCATGTAGAAGCAGTTCGCGCCGAGTTCGTTCACCACGCCGTTCATCGCTTCCTGCAGCGCCGCCATGTCCGCGACGCCGCTGAGCGCGCGCGTCTCGTCCACGTCAAAGAACGTCACGTTGCTGAAGGGCACGGTCTCCTCTTCGGAGGGAATGGCGATGCTGCCGTCCGCGACCGCCTGATAGACGGTGCCGTCCAACACGATCATCTCGCCGTTGACGCCCTCAAAGGTGCCGATGCCGGTGTCGCCGTGCCGCGAAAGCTCCTCCACGGTGACGATGCCGTCGTAGTAGCCCTGGACCAGCGATTGCAGCAGCGCCACCTGGTAGAGCGTGTCGCCGTTCGTCGCGTCCTCCGCCAGGGCGCAGAAGCAGAATGCCATTGCGCACAAAATTGCCAGTACCCGAATCAAACGCTTCATCATTTCATACTCCCTTTCATCTTTTCAAACCTGAACAGCATGGGATAGACGCCGAAATCCACAAAGGCGACGACGGTATAGCGGGCGCAGCGCACCAGCAGCGCGGCGGTCGTGCCGCTGGAGAGAAACGCCTTGGAGAAGGGCAGCTTGAGCAGGGTGTTCAGCGCCAGATAGACCGCCAGGCCTCCGATCAAGCGCACAACCATCCAGAGGGGCTTGCGGGTGTTCTCAAAGCGGACGCAATGGTCATCGAGCAGCGCGCCGCCCATGAAGCCGATCATCAGGCCCATCGCGGTGAAGTAATCGGCGCTCTTACAGAAGAAGAAGCCGGGAATGGCCGTGGCCAGCAGTATGCCATACAGCGCGAGCGTATTCTTCACGCGCTTCTGAAGCGCGTGAACGAGCGTCACGCTGATGATGCCCAGCAGCCAGCCCCCCAGCACGTCGGTGGGATAGTGCGCGCCCAGCACGACCCGGGAGATGCCCGTGAGCAGCGGGAGCAGTATGGCCAGGGCCGTCGCCCAGCGCTTGCGGAGGCAGGCGGCCATCGCGACGAACATGCTGGACGAGTTGCTGGAATGGGCGCTCGGGAAGGAGTAGCCCTGGGCCGAGATGTCGTAGGGGTCCGCCTTCGCCTCGGGCAGGCGCAGTATTTTGATGCCCTCGTGGTCGAAATAGGGCCTGCGGCGCAGGGCGATGTTCTTGATCGATGTGTTCCAGGCCAGACTCATGATGGCGGTCAGGCCCATCGTTCTGGCCACCTTCTTGTCGCAGCACCAATACACAAAGCCCAGAAACAGTATGAGCGGCAGTTCCTCCCCAAACAGGGAGAAAAAGGAGATGATCGAAATCCCCGCGCCGCCGATGTGCGCCTGGAGCCACTGGATCAGATGGACTTCCCAGAGAAAGTAGAATGTGTTGCCGCTTAATGCCATGGTGTTTCACCTCAATGTTATTGGGTCGATTGGGGGCCGGGGGAGCCCTATCCCCCGCTTCGCGGGGACTTCCCCACTGCGGTGGGGAAGCTTTTGGTTACTGGACCGTCAGCGTGGTTTCGCCTTCCCACGCGCCTTCGGCCACGGTGACCTTCTGGCCGTCCCACTGGATTTCCACCCGTTCCAGGGGCAGGTGGCGCCGGAAGATATCCTCGACATAGTATTCCAGGTAGTAGGTCCCGGGGTCCAGCGGCTTGGTGGACAGGTCCAGCGAGCGGTACATCGTGAGGGTTCCGCTGGTCTCATAGCGCACGTGGCCGTCGGCGGTGCCGTCGATGGGATACAGCAGAACATACTCCTGCCCCGCCACCTTGGTCAGCGGGATCACGTTTCGGCTGAACACGCCGCTGTCGGCGCTGTAGCCCTCCCACAGGCCGTAGACGACGGCGGGCTTGTCAAAATCCTCGACGCCGCAGCGCAGCATGTACGTATCGTTGCCCATCCGCAGGGGGATCTGGTACAGCGCCCGGCCGCCCAGGTAATCCACGCTGACGATCTGCGCCGCGCAGTGCACGTCCTCCAGCGCTGGCCATTCGGCAAGGCCGCTGAGGCCGAAGGTGGCCTGCTGGGCGGCCTCGTCGATCGAAAGCACGGCGGGCAGATCGCCCATACACACGATGTTATCGGTTCTGGGGTTCAGGCGCAGTATGTCCACATAGGCATACCTGAGGTTGCGGTATCCGTCTACAACGGTGAGCTGGGGAATGCCCGCGTCATTGAGGCTCTTTTGCACGCGGATCTGATAGGCGGGGATATCCACGATCTCCGGCAGCGCTTCCGCCTGACTGTACACCCATTCCGGCGCGCTCCAGTTCGGTTGGATGGCGTCCAGCAGGGCCAGGTAATGGGCGGAGGGGCACACCTTGGCGTAATCGTCCAGCTGGGCGGGGCTTGACCCGGCGGGATAGCAGAAGGACAGCCCGCCCGCCCGGGCGCGCTCCGGCCCGTGGGTGTTGTACACCACGGCCTCCGTCAGGGCGTCCAGCAGCTCCGTGTACAGCGCCCGGTCCAGGCCCAGTACCATGTAGGGGTGATAGGGCAGGTCCGCCAGGTCGATCATCTCCGCGTCGCCCAGGCCGAATTCAAAGGAATCGTTCAGCGCCTCGCTGAGGGCGTTGAAGCTGTAGTCGTCGGCGCCGCCCACGTATTCCCGGTCGCAGTACGCGAAGAAGCGGTCGAACGCCGCCGCCAACCGGTCGATCTTGCTCAGGTCGATCACCGACCAGGTGATCACATTCTGCTCCTGCTCGGATTCCTGCTCGGCGTACTTGTACATGTTCATCTCACAGATCCACCGGCCCAGCCGCAGGCCGTCCCACTGGGGAACGAAGAAGAGTTGCTGGAGCCACATGCTCATGGCGGTGCCCTTGCCGGCCACCAGCTCCTCGGAGGCGATCATCCAGTTGGCGCTGTCCTTGATGGCGCAGGCCGTCTCTAAGTTGGCCATCAGGCAGGCGTCGAACAGCACGGCCTCGAAGCGGACGCCGCCGTCGGCCAGGGCCGTCTTCAGCTGGTCCAGGCCCATCGTCTCGCCGTCGAACAGCTCGTCGATGATCAGCCCGTTCAGCGCGCCCGTGCCGTGATCCCACAGCACCAGCGCGTATTTTTTCGCCGGATAGTTCTCCGCGCTCCAGCGGATGAAGTCGGCCAGCGTCTCCGGCCGGGCCATGCTGGCCAGGGGAAGCTCCTGCGCCAGCTCGATGGCGGCGCTGTTTTCCTCCAGCAGCTTCGTGCCCGGGCGGAAGTGCCAGCGCTGCAGCGCGTCGGTGCGCACGTTCATCCCCAGCTCCTGGACGTGCCATTCGCGGCTGCCGCCGGTCTCCAGCACCACGTTCACCGCGTCCGGCCCGGCTTCGCCCGCCTGCTGTGAAAAGTATTCGCCCACCGCCTCATAGGTCAGGCACTGCGCGATCTCCTTGATGTTGCCGGAGGCGTAGCCGTGGCCGCTCTCCAGGTCGCTTCCGCAAAAATAGAACATGACCGTCCATTCCGAGGTCTCCGGGGCTTCCTGGGCCCCGGCCCACGCCGGCACGACCCACAGCAGGCCCAGCAGCAGCATCGCCAGCAAAATCACGCGGTTTTTCATCCGGTTTTTCCTTCCTTCCATACAGCCGAAAGGGAGACGCGGGAGCGTCTCCGTTTCGGCTTTGGTTTTTGTATCTTCGGTCACGCCGCGACGGCCTCAGGATCCGCTTCCGGCTCCTGCCACACGCCGTTCACCAATTCATAGTGGGTTTCGTTCAGGTCCACGGCGTGGGTGTCGTTCGTCTTTTCGGGCCAGACGGTCTGATCCTGCTTGACCGTCACCTTCAGGTTGCCGTCCATGACGCCCTCGATCTTCAGGTAGTCGCTCTCGAAGGTCTGGCCGTCGAAGGTGTTGGTATAGAAGCCGTCGAACAGGCTCACCCGGCCGCCGGTGCCGTCGCACATCACGAAGTAGTGATCGGTGAGGCTGTAGGCGGGCAGCTCGATGCCCTCGATGGCAATGGGCCGCAGCACCACGCGCAGGGTCTTGGGCAGATCCAGCTCGCGATCCTCCAGCACGTCCGTGATCACCTTCACCAGGCTCTTCTCACCCGCGGGCGTATCGAAGAACATCACGTTGTACTTTTCCTCGCCCATCCGGTCGGACTTGCTGTCGCGGAAGATGTACAGGGATACGGGCACGGATTCCTCGCCCGCCGCGATCATGGCGCGGCTGGTGCGCAGGGCCGTCAGCTCGTCCGTCTGCGCGTTGTGCAGCAGCAGGATCAGCGTCTGAGCGTCGTCGGCGGCGGTATCATAGCTGTCGCCCACCCAGTAGAGCTTCCACTGCTCGATGTCGCCGTCCGGGATCAGGCCCTCCAGGATCTCACCGGTAGGCAGGGTATTCACTTCCTCGCCGTCGCCGTTCAGCACGTAGGCGTTCACGTCCGCCCGCGGCGCGTCCATCCTGCGGAAGAAGCCGCTGCGGAAGTTCTCCAGCAGCCACGCGCCGGAGACCTCGTGCAGGTACAGCTCGAAGTCGGCCAGGGCGGGCAGCGAGAGCTGGCCGGTGGCGAAGTTCAGGCTGGCGCTGGCGCCGATCGGGATCACCGGGTTCTGGTAGGCGTAGGGCGTGAGGGCGGTGAACACATCCACCACGAAGCTCTCGCCGGTGTCGCGCGCGTCGCCGCGCAGCACCTCGGACACGTACTCCAGCTTGTTGCTGCGGTACAGCTGGGTGGCGTTGGGCAGCAGGTACACGTCGTGCTGGGTCAGGCCGTTGCTCCACAGGCGATACCGGGCCAGCCGGTCCTCGCCGAGGGTCACGTCCTTCTTCAGCGGCGCTTCGATCTCCAGCACGTAGATCGCGCCGGCCGCCTGGTCCTCCTCCTCGCCGTAGCGGGCCTTGGCGATGTCGTCCAGGCCGTTCACCATGCGGTTCACGTCGTTGATCGGGGCCAGGGCCTTGGCAAAGGCGGCGTCCAGATTGTTGTTCGACCTCAGCGACCAGCCGGAATTGAACAGGCTTCCGTACGTTCCCGTCTTAAAGACCGGTATCAAACCATTCCAACCAACAAGGGCGGTGACGTCGCCGCAGAAGTCGCAATGGCTGTTGGCGCCGAGCGAGAACTGTGCCTGCCTTTTGCCCTTGGATGTCCCCCAGCCGGTACACTTGGTTTCGTAGTAGTGCCTGTAGTCGGCGTTCGCTGTATGGTAGAAGCTGCCGGTGACGTTGACGTTGCTCCTGTCCGAGGTGATGATTCTCGCGTTCACGCTGCCCTCCAGCTTCGCCCGCGCCGTTTCGCTGCCCGCGAGGGCGTAGAGCGCGGCCTCGGACTTTTCCTCGAAGAAGGCCGTGAAGCCGTTGTCGCCCATGTTGGCCTTCAGGTACGTTCCGTCCTTGGAGCTGAACTGGGTGTTGTCCACCCAGATCCGGGCGGTGAGGCCGGCGAGCAGGTTGTTGTTGCAGATGTTCGTGACGCTGCCAAACGCGCCGCTGCCTTCCACAAAGCTGTTGCAGTACAGCCACAGGTTTTCAAGCTCCGACTGCACGTTGACCGTAGAGTTCTTGCTGGTCAGGGTCGCGCGCTTCTTTCCGTTCTCGTTCAGGTTCACCTCGTTGTTGATTCTCATGATGTTCCGGGAGATGCCCTCCGGCGCGGCGCCCAGCTTGATGCTGCTGGCCGCGTCCACATCGCCCCTGGGCTCGTACTTGCCGCCGGTGTGGGCGTAGAGCCACAGCTTTCCGGTGTTGGCGGTCAGGTTCACCGCGCCCACGTTCACCGCGTTGTAGAGGTTCGCGTTGTTGAGCGCGTAGGAGCCCGGGAACTCCAGCGCGGAGCGCACCGTCATCTTGGCGAAGGTATAGATGTGGTCATCCCGACCCAGGCGGGACCAGATGTCCATATGCACGCCGCCCGACGACGCGGTCACGCCGTCCATGATCTGGAGCTTCTGTTCGCGGTCGAGATTGTTGACCGCATTGGACGCGCCTGCGCCGATGAGGCCGTAGGACTCGTTCTTGTACTCGGTCCTGGCGTCCATATTGGCCGTCGACAGGGCGTTGATCTCCATGTTCCCGCCGCTGGAGAGCTTCGTGTTTTCGTCGATCTGCAGCAGGTTCCGCTCCGTCAGGTAGTTTTCGCCCTTCATGACGTCGACGTTCAGGACCACGCCCTTGCTCTCGTTGTTCATGATGGACTTGGCCGTGATGTAGTTGCGCATATAGATGCTCATCCAATCCTTGGTGGTGAGCTCCACGTTCTTGCCGATCAGCAGGTTGGTCTTCAGATACGTGTGGGTGGGCTGGCTGGAGGACGATACCTTTGCCAGCGAATACGAACCGCCGCGCTCCATGTTGGCGTCCGCGTTGCTGGTGTTCCGGGCGTACATCTCGAGCTGGTTGGCTTTGATCTTCACGCCGTCCCCGATCAGGATCTGGGACGTCTGATAGTCGCTCGCCTCGCCGATATCGGCGTTGGTGTAGCTCTTGCCGCCGTCGACGATGGCGAAGCCGCCGGGCACGCCGCCGCGGACAACGGCATGGGAGTTGGTCCAGGCGTAGAGGTCCACCCGACCGGAGGCGTTGATCGCCACATCCTTCACCACCGTGCTGAAGTCGTCGCTGGCGATGGCCCGGGCGTCCAGATTGCCCAGCGTCAGGAAGCCGTAGGAAGCCGCCTGGTTGCTGGAGGCGTAGGTGTAGCTCTCCTGGTTGAGGTTGTCCGTAACGACTTTCAGGTTGGCGGCCTTCAGGGTGGCGTTATTGCCCGAGCCGTAGATGCCCGCCGTGGCGGCCTGGTTCTCCTTGGCGTGGGCGTAGCTGAGATCGGCACTGACCAGGCTGATCTTCGTGCCCTTGTCCGCGCCGGAATTGCCCACCTCGGCGGTGGCCGTCGGGGTGACGTAGGATTTCACGTTGACATTGCCGGAGGCGTCCAGCGTGCCGGCGTTGTCCAGGTGTATCGTGGCGTACTGGGTCATGGACAGGTCGGAATTCACCTTGTTCACGGCGACCTTCACCAGGCTCACCTCGATCTTGGTGGGGCGGATGATGGCGCTGGTCTTGCCCTTGCCCCAGGTCTGCACGGTCACGTCCTTGGCCTTCACCGTGCCGTCGGACACGGCCAGGTCCGCGCCCGCGTAGGCGGTGCTCTTCGCGGTCGCCAGGTTCACGCCGATGTTGGCCAGGCTCACGTCGATGCCGCCCTTGTGGGGGGTCAGGTCCGCGTCGGCGCTCATATCGTATTCCGTGTATACGGTGGTATCGCCGGTGATCTGACTGCCGTCGCCCAGCTTCACCCTTGTATCGACCACATCCTGGCTGTAGGCCGCGCCCATCAGCGCGGCGGCCTTCACGGCGGCGTAGCTGCCGTTGGTAACCTTGGAGGCGGCGTTGCTGTTGGCCTTGGCGTTCGCCTTGAGGCTGGAGGCGGTCAGCTTTTTGATGTCCACATCCACGATGTTGTTGGCACGCCCGTAGCCCACGGCGATGCTGGCGTCCGCCTTGAACAGCGCGCCGCCGCCGGTGACGATTTCCGCCTGCGCGGTGTCGCCGCCGTACACGGTGAATTCCGCGCTGCCCGTCTCAAGCTTGTCCGCCTTGGCGATGGTGCGGGTATCCGAGTCGTTCAACGCCACCACCACGTTGGCCGCGACGGACAGCGCCCCGGCGTTCACGCCGGTCACGCTGGCCCTGGCCGTGGGTGCGTGGTAGGCGCGCATGAAGGTCCTTTCAGTGGCGTTGATGTCGCCGCCTTTGATCACCGCGTAGCTCTTGCTGTTGTTGCGGGCGATGGCCGCGTTCATGTTCAGGGCGAGGAAGCCCATGCCGCCCGCGACGGTATCCGCCACGGCGGAGGTTTTGTTGCCGCCGTCCCGCGCGGTGCGGACCATCAGGTTCTTGACGTTCACGGTGCTGTCCGTCAGCACGGCCCGGTTCTCCGCCCGCATGTCGGCGTAGTTCACGCTCAGGCCCACGGCGATGGCGCCCACCTGGGCCGCCGTCAGCTGCGAGGTCGCCGTGCCCTCCAGATTGCCCACAACGTTCAGGGTATCCGCGTTCACGGTGCTGCCCGTGACGCTGGCCTTGCTCACAGTGTCGTTGAAGGCCAACAGCACGTTGCCGCCCGCGGCGATGCCGCCCGCCGCCAGGGACACGGCCTTCGGTGTGGCGGTGCTCTTCACATCGTTGAAGACCTCCGCCGTGCCGGTCGCCTTCAGCGTCGCGCCCTCCACCAGGGTGTTCACGTTGGCGTTCACCTGGGAGACCGCCGCGCCGAGGGCCACGCCGATGCCGCCCACGGAGATGCCCAGCAGGCCGCTGTCGGCGGTGGTGTTGGAGGCGGCCTTGACGTTGATGTTGTTCGCGGTCACGCTCGCGCCCTTGCCGATGCCCGTGTTCTGGGTCATGCGGTTGATGGCCACGGCCACGCCCGCGTTCACGGCGATCGCGCCCGCGCCCGCCGTGGCGGCCAGCGCGGTAACGTTCTGGGTTGCGCTGTTGGTAATGTTCACATTGTTCTTCGCGGTCACCCAGGCGTCCTTCGCGATCCTGGAGCTGACGGTGGCGTTGCTCTGGGCCACGCCCACGGCCGCGCCGATGGCGATGGCGCCCACGGAGAACGCACCCACCGCGGCGGTGACATGGCCGTAGTTCTGCTTCGCCGCCACGTTCACATCGCCGCCCGCGTTCACCTTGCCGCCCAGGACCGCCTGGGTGACGTTGTCGGTGAGGGCCACGCCAGCGCCCACGGCCACGGCCACGGCGCCGCCGGTGGCCGTCGCGCCGATGACGCGAATGCCGCCGTTTTCAGGGTCGATGCCCTTCAGCAGCTTCTTCAGCACGTTGGACCGGTCCGCCACCCTGCCGTTGGACAAGGAGTCGGCGCGCACGCTCACGCTGCCGGTGGCGTTCCGGATGTCGCCCAGGCTGGAGGCCAGCACGTTGCTGCGCAGTATGGCCACAGCCGCGGTCACGCCCACGCCCACCGCGCCGCCGCTGACCGTCGCGCCGAACAGATCGGCGGTGACGGGCTGCTCCGCGGCCACGGTGATGTTCTTCGCCTTCTCCACCACGGCGGTGTCGGTGATCCGCGCGATCACCGCGTCCTGGGGATCGTCGGTGTAGGTGTAGGTGTTCAGGTTCTTGGCGTTGGTCACATCCTGGGTGTCCCTGGCGTTCAGCTTCTCGCCGCGCTGGGTGCCGCCCTCGTCGTTGTAGTTCTTGTCGTCAAAATCGCCGCTGCGATAGCCGGACGCGCCGTCGAAGGTGCCCTGCTTCTTATCGCCTCTGCCGCTGCTGCCGCCCACGGTGATCTGGCTCTCCCGGCGGCCGTTGCCGGCGGTGTCATTGGCGAGGATATCGCCGTTCAGCTCGTTCTTATAATACTTGCTTGCGCCCTTGTCGTTCCTGGCGACGGTGGCCATCAGGTCTTTGGCGTTGAAGGTTTTGCCGTCCTTCTTCCCGCCGTTGGCCATCATGTCCGCGGCGTCCTGGCTCATCTTCGTGCCGGTGACCAGCACCAGCACGTTCACGCCCACGCCCACGAGGCCGACGGCCAGGTTCGCGCCGACGTTGGTGATGTCCTTGGTGCCCTTGGCCTTCACGTTCAGGTCGCCGCCCAGGCTGGCCTTGCCGGCCATCTCGGCCAGGGTCTTGCTCTTGATGACGCTCACCACGGCGTTGATCGCCACGCCGGCCGTGCCCGCGCCCACCGAGGCGGTGGCGGAGGTCAGGTCGTAGTCGCTGGTCGAGCGGATGTTCAGGCCACCGTTGGTGGTGGTGACGCTGGCATCCTTGCCGACCTTCGCGCTGGCCTCATCCTTGCTGACGATCACATTGGCCGTGCCCGATACGCCCGCGCCCGCGGCGGCCGCCGCGCCCACGGAGTACAGGCCGATCTCCTTGTTGGCCTCGGAGGTGACGTTCACGTCCTTCTTGGCGTTGACGGTGCTGCCGCCCTTCAGGTTCGCGGTGGATTTGCCGTTGAAGTAGGTCACCACGCCCACCGGCGTCACCGCCGCGGCCAGGCCGCCCGCCAGGGCCGCCGCCGCGTTGTTCAGGGTGGTGTTGTTCCTGGAGGCGATGGTCAGGCCGCCCTCGGCGGATTTGACGTTGTTGCGAACCTCGGCGTTGGCATTGCTCTTCAAGACCTGCACCGCCGCGCCGATCTGCACGCCGACGCTGCCGCCGCCCGCGCTGATCGCGATGGTGGTCACGTCGTCGATGTTGTCGGCGGTGACGGAAATGTCCTTCGCGGCGTCCATGTCGTAGGCCAGGGCCCTCACGGTCTTGTTCGAGACCAGCGTGACCACGGAAGCGCCCACGCCCGCGCTCAGCCCGACGCTAAGGCCGCCGGCCAGCAGGGCCTGGGTGGTGTCGTCGGACGCGTTCACGGCGATACCGCCGTCGCCGCCCTTCAGCGCCGCCTTGGAGGCGTCGGCGAACACGGTGTTGTTGTTCACCAGCACATCCACCACGCCGTTGACCGAAGCGCCAAGGCCGCCGGAGACGCCCGCCGCGCCCAGGAACTGGGTCTCGGAGGCGTTCGCGCCCACGTACACGCCCTGCACGTCGGTGCCGTTCAGGGACTTGACCGCGTCGCCGATACCGGAGGCGGTGATGTCGCTCGCGCCCAGGCTGGCGCGCACGTAGTTGTCCTTCACCACGGTCAGCACCGTCGCGCCTACAGCCGCGCTGCTGCCGGACAGCGCGATGCTGCCCGCCGCGTCCACGGTGTAGTCGCTGAAGTAGGCCTCCAGCACGGCGTTCTTGCCCGCGGTGGCGGTCACGCCCTTGGAGATATTCGTAAGGATCTGATTCTTCTCCACCAGCACGCCCACGTTGCCGGACATCGCCGCGCCGGTGACGCCGCCCGCAATTGCCAGGCCCGCCATGACGGTACTGTCGCGGCCGCTGGACCGGGCGTACAGGTTGCCGCCCGCCTTCAGCGCGCCGTCGGTCAGGTTCACGGCGGCCTGGCGGTCAAACACGTTCACGTTGAACGCGCCGCCGATGGCCGTGCCGCCCGCGCCCGCCGCCGCCAGGGTGGCGTTGAGCATCCAGGCATCGTTGTTGGCGTTCAGGTTCATGTCGCCCGCGGTTGCGGTCAGCTTCGCGCCGCCGCCCACGGTGGTGTCCGCGATGGACCTGGCCACGATCACGTTCACCGCGCCTGCGCCGCTGCCGCCCATGGAGGCGGCGACGGAGGCCGACGCCACGCCGGAGATCATCTGGTTGGAGACATCGGAGGTCACGGACAGGTTCTTGCCCGCGGTCAGCTCGTTTCCGCTTCCAAGCCTGGTTGTCGAATCGGACTTGTCCACGATCACGTTCACCGTGCCGCCCGCGGCCACGGAACCCGTGCCCACGTTGGCGCTGCCGGAGATCAGCGTGAGGTCGAACCTGCTCTTGCTGTGGATATCGGCGTCCGCGCCCGCACTCAGCTTCGCGTTGTTGCCGATAAGGCTGTTGGCTATGCTCTTGTTCACGACCACGTTGATCGCGCCGCCCAGGGCGTTGCCGCCCTTGGCCACGCTCATGGCCCCGGTGAACAGCTGGGTGTCGCCGGTCTGCCGGGCGGTGTGCTTCACACCGCCCGCGGCGGTGATTTCGGTATTGTTGCCGGACTTGGCAACGGCGCTGTCGCTGTTCACCAGCACGGCCACGGTGACGCCCACGCCGACGTCCGCCGGAGCCGCGGACAGGCTGCCCGCGATGACGCGGGTCGTCGCGTCGTCGCTGGCGGTCACGTCCGCGTCGCCCTTGCCGGCGTTGATCTTCACGTTATTGCCCAGCATGGCCTGGATGTCGTTCTTGTTCACGGCCACGGCCACGGAGCCGGACAGGCTGGCCGAGGTCTGGCCGGCGGCGACGGAGCCCGCGATGGCCTCCACATAGGTGTTCTGGCCGGACAGGAAGTTCAGGCCGTCCATCAGGCCCAGCAGCTTCTCGCTGGAGAGATCCACGTTCGCCTGATAGCTCGTCCTGCCGTCCGCGTCCGTCGTCTTGTGGTAGTCGATGAAGCCGGTCTGGGCGCTGGCGCGCTGCTCGTCGGTGAGGTTGCTGGAATCGGTCACCAGCGTGCGCAGGTTGATCAGCTGCTTGAAGTCCTCATCCGTCACGGCCTGCTTCTCGGCGTTCAGCCTGAAGCTTGCTGCGGTGATCTCGGTATTGTCGCCCACGGCCGCCTTCACGCTGTTGCTGCTGGTGATGATGTTCGTGGCGATGCCCATGCCCACGCTGGAGCCCATGGACAGGCTGATGCCGCCCGCCCGGGAGGCCAGCCGGGATTTGTCGATGGATTCGATGGCCACGCTGCCGCCCTGGAGCTTCCTGGGCGCGTCGGCCGTGCCGCCGGCCACGCTGACCTGGGCCTCGCCCTTGCTGGTCAGCACGCTCACCGCGCCGCCCAGCGAAATGGCGGAATCCTTGCCCGCCACGGAGCCGGAAACGGCCTGGGTGGCCAGCTTGCCGGCGAAATCGCCGGACAGGTTCTGGGTGAGCCTGGCGCTGGCGTTCACATCCCCCGCGTTGGCGGAGACGAGGTCGCCCTCGATGTTTACGTTGGCGGTGTTCTTGTTCACGCTGACCGCCACGCCCAGGGCGATGGAATTGGCCTTTTCCGCGAGGGACATGGCCGCGCCGGTGCCCTGGGTCTGGAAATTGCCCGCGTTCTCGGCGACGGCGTTGATGTCGCCCGCGGCCTCGATGGCGCCGACCTTCGCCAGCATCTCGTGGCTGGTCAGGTTCACGCCCACGGCGGCGGCCACCTGCACCTTGCTGCCCGTCTTGTTGCCGGGGTCGCGCAGGGACGAAGCGTCCTCGGTGCTGTTCCTGGCCTCGTCCAGGCCCTCCTTGGCGCCCTCGCCGCCGGCGTCCTCGCTCTGGGTCTGAACGTCCTGGCTGCGCAGCACGTTCTGGGAGACGGACAGGCTCTCGTCGGCGTTGGGATTGCCCGAATCCTTCTTCTCCGTGCTGTTGAGCCGGTCGGTGATCCGCTTGTTGGTGTCGGTGCCCGCGGGCTTGTCCTTGCTCTTCATCAGGTTATCCGCGGCGGAGCCGTTCATCAGGCTGTTCGCCCCCGCGGCCAGGTTCTGGACGCCCGCGTTCAGCTTCATCAGGCCGCGCGCGATGTCCGCGCCCAGGGCGGTGGCCACGGCGCGGGTCACATCCGCGCTGGAGCCGGTGGCCGCGACCGTCGCGCCGCCGGCCACCTTCGCGCCGGATTCCAGCGTCGCCAGGGCTCTGGAGTTGGCGATGTTGACGGCCACGCTCGCGCCCACGGCGGTGCTCTCGCCCGCGCTGAAGGCGCTGGCGGCGACGGTGTCCGCGGAAGCCTCGTTGGCGACGACCTTCAGGTCGCCCGCCACGGCCTTCTCCTCGGCGTCCATATAGCCGGTGGTCTCGATCTTCGCGGCCTTGGCCACGGTCGCCGCGATTTCATTGTCCAGTATGTTCAGCGCCACGGAGGCGTCGAAGGCGAAATCCTTGATGCCCTCCGGGTTGGCGTTCGCGCCCATCGGGTCGGTGCCCGCCGCGGCGGCCAGGCTCTGGACGCGGGCGGAATCCGCGTTCACAGTCAGCGCGCCCGCCTTGACCTGGCGTCCGCCGATGTTGGCGGTCACGCCGGACTTGCCGTATACGATGGAGAAGGCCGCGCCGACGCCCACGCTCCTGCCGGCGCTGTCCGTCGCCCGGGTGTTGCTGTCGCCGCTCTTCTCCGCCTTCTGGAACGTCACCGTGATGTCGGTGATGTCGCCGTCGGGCATGGCAAGGGTGTAGAGGGTCTCCATTGCATTGGCGGTGGTCAGCGCGTAGGCCGCGGCGTTGCCCTCGGCGGGCTTGCCGTCCTTGTCCAGCATGACCTCCACCTTTTTGCCGTTGCAGGTATAGGTGATGGCCTTCACCTGGCCGTTCTTCGCCTTTTCCCGGTCGACCCTGATCTGCAGCAGGTCGCCCACCTTGGCGGAAATGGCGCCGTAATTCGACTGGCGGCCCTTCACGCTCACGCTCACCGCGTCGTCGGCCACGTCGGTTCCGTTCTTGGTCAGCGTGGGCGCGTGCACGGAATGCAGGTCCTCCTGGGGCTTGACCTCCAGGGAGATCACGGCCTTGGAGCCGAGCTTCTTGAAGGCGCCGGAAGCGGTGTTGACATACCAGCGGCCACCCTTCTGCACGGCGGCGACGGTGCCCTTCCCCTCGGTGCCGTCTCCCTTGGTGTAGGTGTAGGCGACCAGGTTGCCGTCGGGCATCTTGTAGCCTTCCTTCAGGGTGATGTAGACCCCGGGGCGGTTTTTGCCCTTTTCCGCGGGGACGATCTGGCCGACGCCGCCCGGGCCCACGGTGATCTTCACGGTGGCCTTCTTGTCGGCGCCGTATTCGTTGGTATCGACGGAATTGGCTTGGTCGCCGCCGCCGATATCCTTGTCCTCCTCCGCGCCCGCCTCGAGGTTGGCCACGGCGTCGCCCTTGGCGTTCACGGCGGCGGAAGCCACGTTGTTCACGGCGCGCAGCTCGTCGGCTTCCAGGGTCATGTCGCCGGTCACGTTCACGGCCTTGCCGCTGTCGGCGATGGTGGCGCTGGTTTCCGCGTTCAGCACGGTCACCGCCACGCTGCCCGCCACGCCCACGTCCTTCGCGCCCGCGCCGGAGATGGCCTGGGTGTCGATGACATGGCCGGTGGCCGCGGGGTCGGAGGCCTGCAGCGCCAGGTCGAAGTGCTCGGTCAGGGCGTTCAGGCTCTCATTGGACAGGGTGATCAGCGCGGCCTTCGCGCCGGCGCGCAGGGCCTCGGTGATCCTGGTCTTGAAGTCGCCCTCGGAGAGCTTCGCGAGTATCTCCTTGTAGGGCACCTTCTTTTCAAATTCTTCGTTCACCTTTTCGGCGGCCTCGTCGGAGGCTTCCTTGACCTGCTCCGAATCCTCGGATTCCTCGTCCGACTTCATCGCGACGGCCAGTATGCTGGCCATATCCACATCCGGCAGCTCGGTGATCAGGGTCACGGCCACGTCCTCGAGGGTCTTGCCCAGGGTTTCGCCGACGATCTGCTTCACCTTGTCCGAAACGGCGCTCGTGACCTTGTTGCCGGCCTGCTCGGTCAGCTTGGACATCGCGTCATTGTTCTTGTCCTTATCCTTATCCTTGCCGGAGAACATGCCGGACAGTATGCCGCCGATGTTCTGCTTCAGGTATTCCACCAGGCCGTCCTTCGCGCTGAGCATCAGCGTCTTGGGCATGCCGGGCAGCTGCGCCTTCATCTTCTTCGCGAATTCCAGGCCGATGATCGTCTTCAGTGCTGTCTTCACGCTGTCAGAGTCGGTGGGATCGACCTTCGTGCCGAGCGAGGCGGCATGGCTCTCCAGCACCTGCTTGAGGGCCTGTCGCTGCGCGTCGGTCAAATTCTTCAGCGCGTTGGTGAGGTCGGCGTCCTTATCGACGGCGCCCTCGGCGGGTTTGCCCGACATGTCGTTGAAGATACTTTCCACGCCGGTCTTGACCATATCGGCGACCTGTTCGATGGTCATCGTGCCCAACAGCGCGTCGAGCTCCATGGTCTTCAGGACTTCCTGGGTGGCGTCCTCGGCCACCTTGTCCGTAATGTCGCCGATCAGGCTGGACGAGACATAGCTGTCCAGGCCCATCGCGGCGATGAGATCCTGCACAAAGCCGTTCACGGCCTTGCCGATCTCCCTGGACAGGGTCTTCTTCGCCTCTTCCTTGGCCGCTTCCTCGGCCAGCTTTGCCAGTTCCTCCTCCGACAGCTCTTCCTGGACCTCCTCCGCTATTGCGGGCTCGGTCAGCTTCGTGTTCGCGGCCACCTTCAGCATGGCGGCCTCGATCTCGCCGTCGGAGATCTTGGCGATGTTACTCAGGCCGACGATATTGACCGCGACGCCCACGCCCACGCCCACGTTGGAATTGGTGGTGCTGGCGTTGGCCTTCACGCTGGCGGTGGTGCCGTTCAGGGCGGTGACCGCCAGCTCGCCCGCGGACTTCACGTCCACGCCGCTCAGGATCTCGGAATTGGACACGCTCTTCTGCACGTTCACCGCCACGGCGCCGGCCACGGCCACGGAGCCCTCGCTGGTCTCCGCCTTCTGGCGGTTTGTGGAGAACGCGTTCATGATATCGTTCTGGGAAACGCTGTCGGAGCCGTTCTTTCCGGCCAGCTTCGACGCGGCGCCCAGCAGGCCGTCGGCCTGATCGTCGGGGCTCTGCCCGCCGTCGCCTTCGCTCTGTCCGCCGGACGCGCTGGCGGTGGCGGTGCTGGACAGGCGGCTTTCATTTTCGGTTTTCACCTTGACCGACGCCGCGTTGACGCTCTGGTTCAGCCGGGCGTTGGCCTTGTCGGAGACCACGGACACGTCGATGGCCGCGCCCACGCCCACGCCCTTGCCTGCGGCGGCGGCGTCGGCGGAAATCTCATGGGAGGCGATGTTGGCGGCGGTCACCGTCACGTCGTTGGCCTTCAGCTTCGCGCCGTTCACGCGGCCCATATAGGCCTGCGCGCTGCCGCCGGTCACATCCACCGCGGCCACGGGCACGCCCGCAGAGCCGCCGGTCGCGCCGGCCTTCGCGCGCACCGCGTCCTTCAGGGTCTGATTCGCGGTGATCGAGAGATCGTTGCCGCTCCCCTTGACCTTCGCGTTGTCATTCACGGCAGCGTAGGTATCCGAGCCGTTCACGGCCACGGCGATGCCCGCGCCCACGCCGGTCTTTCCGGCCTCCTTGTTGCCGGAGGCATCGGCGGTGACCTGGTAATCCACAGCGTTCCCGGCGCTCACGTTCAGCGTGCCGTCGAGGTTCACGTTGGCGCTGTCATGTACCAGCGCCTTGCTGTCCACGGAGGCCACCTGCACGCTCACCGCGCCGCCGACGCCGATGTTGCCGGCGCTGTAGCCCGCCTTGGACTCGGTGGCCACCGCGCCCTCGGAGGAGGACTTCACGTTCAGGCCGCCGGTCACACTGCCCTTCACGTCGGCGCGGCCCTCGCTGTTGACCACGCTCACGGCAATGCCCGCGCCCACGCTGGTGTTCACCTGGCTGCTGTCGGACTGGCCGGGCTCGAATTCGCCCACGAAGGTGAGCTTGCACTTCTTTCCGCCGGGAATGACCGCCGGCACGGTGAAGACGTAGAGGGTGTCGCTCTTGCGGCGCATCATCACCTCTTCGGAGTAGGTGCCGTCCTCGCTCTTGAGCACCGCCTTCAGGGTATCCTTCTTGAGCATGAAGCCGTCCGCGGGGGCCAGGGTGACCTCCACGTTTTCATTCTTGTCGGCGAAGGGCACGTTGGGCGTCACGGTGCCGTTTTCCAGCTTCGCGCCCTCCAGGGGAATTTCCTTGTTGTTGATGACCACGCTGGTGACGATCAGATTGTCGCCGTCCTTCAGCTCCTTGGGCACCTCAAAGGTATGGTCGTCCTTGACCTCTACGGTGACGGACGGCTTGCCCTGAACCTCGACCTTGACCGACGTGATCTTCTTGCCCGCGGCCACGTCCTCGTCGTTGAGGCTCACGGTGACGGTGTCGCCGCCGGCCACCCGCTTCTCGGAGAGCTTGTACCGGTTCGCTTCCACGTCGAACTGCCCGGCGTAGACGCCGATGGCCTTCAGCTTGAAGGAGGCGTCGACCTTGATCTCGGTATCCGCCTTCACGTCGTCGACGGTGAAGGTGTAGACGTCGGCCAGGTCCTTGACCTTGGTGATCTTGCTGTTCGCGTCGCTCAGCTTCAGGGTGACCTTTTCATCCATGCCGAGCGCGTTGGTCTTGGTGTAGGTGACCGTGATCTCATCGACGGAATAACCCGCGTCCGGCTTCACGGTGAACCGCGGCTCGTCGGCCTTCTTCACCTTTTCGTCGTACAGTATGAGCGAGCCGTTCTTGACGTCGTCCGACTTCTTGAAGTCGCGGAACTGCTCCTTGAAGGCGCCGGTGACGGTGACCTTCTGGTTGTCGGGCAGCAGCGATTCGTCCAGATACCACAGGCCGTCGGCCCGCTGCTCCAGCTCCACGCCGTCCGAGCCGTCCCAGGAGGCCTTCAGCTTGCCGTCCAGCGCATAGCCCTTGTCCGCCTCCGGCCTGGCCGTGAAGACGTAATACGTCTTGCCGTCCACCGTTTTGGTGCGTTCCTTGTTGAAGGCGATGGTGCCGGAGCTGTTGCCGGTGCCCTTGTAGGTGCCGTACTTGATGTTGATGATGCGGGGCTGGATCGTCCTGGCATCGTAGGACTCGTGGAACACGCCGCTCTCATTCTCGCTGGAGAAGGCGAATTTGAGGGAAATGGTCGAGCCCTTGTCGATGCCGTTCGTGCCGCCGATCAGGTTCTTCACGAAGTCGATGATCTGCGCCATCTTGCCGGTTTCGACCTTGTTGTAGCAATCGTCCTTCACGGTGTAATAGCCGATCACGGACCCCAGCAGGCTCTTTCCCAGTTCGACCCTGTAGGTGCCGTCCGCGGCCTTCTTCAGCTCCAGGGTGTGGGGCTCGCCGGCCTGATAATAGGTCAGCGTGGCGCTGGCCACGGTATAGCCCTCGTGGGGCTTGGGGGTGATGATGTAGGCGTATGGCTTATCCTTGCCCGTCTCCGGGTCCTTGTCCGGCACGATATCGACGGTGCCGTTGATGCTCGAATCCAGCTTCAGGCCGAACATGTAGGCGTCGTCTTCGGCGTAGCCGTCATAGTCCTCCGCCTCGGGACGGCTGATGGGATACGTCGGCGGCGCGGCCGGTTCGGGCGCGGGAACACCGTCCTTGGAAGCCGCCGAACCGTCCGCGGTGGTGCTGACATCGGTCTTGATGTCGGACTGCGCGTCGACGATGCCGCCCGCGACCACGGTCGCGCCCTCGTCGATGAGGGCCTGGCTGTCGTTGTGGGCCACGGTCACGGCCACGGAGCCGGTGATCTGGGTCTGGCTCTGGTCCGCGTCCTTTCTCTGCGCGCCCTCCTCGAATTCAGCGTTGACACGGATGCCCTTGTCCGTTTCAAAAGTCTCGGGCACCTTCAATATGTAGCGCCCCTGGGCGTCCGGGGTGATGACGATGACCTTTTCGACGTCCTTTTCCTTTTCCTCGTCCTTGCCCTCCTCCTTCACCATCTCCTTGACGGTGTAGGTGGCCTTCAGACCGCCCTCCTTCAGCTTCTGGCCGTTGGCGGGGTTGGGAATCAGGCGGATCTCGTCGCCGGGGTTCACCTTGTCGAGGTTCTTGTCCGGGCTGTCGGGCAGGAAGTCATAGGTCAGCACGCCGCCGCCCAGGCTCAGGCTCACCTTGCCCTTTTCCTTGGCGCCGCCCTTGTCCTTGCCCTCCGTGCCACCCTGCACGTCGTTCAGCGTGTCGTCCAGATTGAACAGGTCCGAGGGGCGCCAGGTATCCTCGTCCAGCTCGTCGTCGTCCGAATTTTTGCTTTCGTCCTTATCCTCAAACAGGTCCGCGGGCGACCAGTCGTCTTCGCTCTGGCCCGGCTTCTCCTCGTAATCGACGAAGACGATCATCTTGTTGCCCACGCCGTCCAGCTCGACCTGTTTCTTGCCGGCGATGTCTTCCTTTTTCAGGGTCTTGACATTCCAGTAGCTCTCGCCCGGGAAGTAGCCGCGCAGCGTGATGCTCTTGACCTCATAGCCCTCCCAGGGCTCCAGGTTCAGCTTGACCTTGGTCTTGCCGTTCTCGGTGACCACGTCCGCCGAAACCTGACCCTTCCGCTGGGCCTTGGTGTCCAGCGTGACGGACTTGTCGGACACGGGCAGCAGCTTCAGCGCCTTCTTGATCTTCTTTTCCGTCTTATTCTTGCCGGTGATCGCGCTGATTAGCTTTTCCGCCAGCGTGCCCAGCAGATCGCTGACCTTCTCCTTGATGGTGCCGAGGATGCCGCCGTCGTCCCCGCCGGACTGGCTCTCCGCCAGCGAGGAGGAGGCGGCCTTGTCCACGACCTTCTCGGTGGCCTTGGAATGGACGTTCACGTCGCCGGCGGCCTTCACCACGGCGGTGCTGCCCACCACGGCCTTGACGTCCTGCAGCGCCACGGTCACGGCGGCATAGCCGCCGGAGATGATCTTCTGGCCGCTGCCGCGGTCGGCCACGGTGGTGGCCTCCAGGGTGCCCTCGGCGGTGACGTTCGCGTCGCCGCCATGGGCGTTCAGCTTGCCGTTCACCGTGGTATGGACATCGTTCGTCAGCACCGCCACGGCCGCCGACGCGGGCGCGCCAAAGAGGCCGGAGCTGGCACGGGTGCCCGCCTTCAGCGTCGACCTGGAACCCAGGGAGATATCCTGCGCCGCCTCGATGACGGCGTCCTTCTGCACGTTGACGGTGGCTTCCACGGTCGCCACGCTGACCGCCACGGGCCAGCCGCTGTCCAGGGGCTTGCCGTCGCCGTCGACGCCCATCGCCACGCTGGTTTCCGCCTTCGCGGTCACGGAGCCCCCGTCTGTGCCGAACGCCGGCTGAGCCTTCGCAGGATCTTCGGCGATGGCGTCCAGGCTGGCCGGGGACACGCCCGCGTACACCTTGCCGGCGATATCGACGCTGGCATGGGCGATCTTCACATTGATGGAATTGATCGGCGCGAGATCGACCGCCGCGCCCACCAGGGCGTTGGCGTCCAGCATGGGGCCGGCCATGGTCACCTTCGCCAGGATCATCACGTCGCCGCTGGTATAGATGGCAGCCTTGTCGGTGATGACGATCTTCGAATCGGCGACCACATTGACGAACTTGCCCCCGGAATTGGCCGTGATGTTGACATCGCTGGCCACGATGGTGCCGTTGATTTCAATGTTGTTGCCGTCCAGCACCACATTCAGCCCGCGCACGTCGATGATCGTGCCCTCGCTGATGACCAGCTTGTTCTTGCCGTCCACCTCGGTGGCGGTATTGATGATCAGGTTGGACAGCGGCAGATACTTGCCGTCCTTGCTGGTGACCTTCAGTTCCTTGATGTCCTTGGCGGGAATGGCCACCTTGTAATCGACAAAGTAGCGGTCCGCCTCATACGCCAGCTTGCCGTCTTTGGGCGTGAGCTCGATGGACTCCTTGTTGCTCAGCGAATCCGTGAGCTTTTCAATGGTGTAGAGGGGCACGTTGAGCGTTTTGCCGCTGGCGGCCATAAACTTCAGGTTATTGAGGTCGCCCTCCACCCGCTTATGCTCGTCGGTGCCGTTGCCCAGACTGCCGGTGAAGTGGACGGTATCCTTGCCCTCGTCGCCGCGCAGGGTCACGTCGGTGACCGCGGTGGAAAGGGACACGTCCACGCTGGCCATGTCGTCGCCCGCGCCCAGCGACACGTCCATCTTGCCGATGGGATTGGGGGCGCTGCCGGTGTTGGTCAGCGACACGGTATCGTCGCCGTTGCCCGTCTTTACGGTGATGCCGCCATTGCCGCCGGTATGGGCGTCCACCTCGACCTCGTCGTTGCCGTCGCCGGTGTCGACGGTGGTCGTGCCCTGGTTGGCCTTGTTCGTCAGCTTCACCTTATCGTCGCCGGTGCCGGTTTCGATCGTCATTTCGACGGGGCTCTTGTCGCCGCTGAAGGTCGCGTTCACGGTGTCGTCGCCGGCCTCGGTGGCAATCGAAGCGGAGCCGTCGCTGACGGTGGCGGTCACGGTGTCGTCCCCTTCGCCCGTATTCACCTGCGCGGAGGCGCCGTCCTTCACGTCGATGGTGACGTCATCATCGCCCGCGCCGGTCAGTATGATCGCGACGCCCTTTTCGCCGAGCACGTTCACGGTAAGGCTGTCGGCACCACTGGTGCCGTAATACTTCAGCTTCGCGTTGTCGACGGTCACCGCTTTTTCGGCGGCCATCTTCACGCCCACCATGGTCACGTTGATGCCCTTGATGTTGATATTGCCGGACACGGTGGTGGTGCCTGCGGACTGCAGGTAGTCATCGCCCGCGTCCCTGGTCAGAAATTCCACTTCAAAATCTTCCGCCACGTCGTATCCGACGTTGGAGAAGGTCGCGTCTCCCTCGTACTCGGTGTCGCCCTCCAGGAAGATCTGGACCTTTTTGTCGCCGGCCTTCCTGGCTTCCATGGCGTCCTTGAACATGCGCTCCAGCAGCACCAGCGTGTTGGCCATGAAGCCGGAGAAGCTGCCCGTGCCGAAGGACACGGCGCCGCTCTGCGTATCCGTGTCGATTCGCTCGGCCTGAACGTTTCCTTCGTCCAGGCCCTCCATCGCCTTTTCCACGGCCTCCTCCGACAGGGTGCCGTCCTCGTTCATCAGATCGGTCTTGACGTGAACGATCTCAATATCGCGGCCCAGCTGATCGCCGTTCAGGTCCTGCATGGAGAGCTTGACGTTCGTGCCGTATTCCTCCGGCTGCCAGACCTTGCCGTCCACAACCAGGCGAATGTCATACGCGAACAACGGCTTTTTGCCGGACATTTGCTCCGCCATGTCCGCGGGGATTTCCACGGCCTGGAGCTCCGCGCCCTCCGGAATGCTCCCGGTCGCGGAAATGATGTGATCGCCGATCTGGATCTGCAGCGTGCGCGGCGCGTCCGCGGCGGCGGGTTCTTCAACGTCAGAGATCGCCTCGGCGGGAGTCTCTTCCTGCGCCGGAGCTTCCTCGACGGCGGGAGCGGGTTCCTCCTGCGCGGGGGTCTCTTCGACTTCTGGAGCAGCCTCTTCCTGCGCGGGGGTTTCCTCGACGGCGGGGGCGGATTCTTCCTGCGTCGGGGTTTCCTCGACCGCCGGGGCAGCCTCTTCCTGCGCGGGGGTTTCCTCGACTGCCGGGGCAGCCTCTTCCTGCGCGGGGGTTTCCTCGACTACGGGGGTAGCCTCTTCCTGCGCGGAGGTCTCCTCGACTGCCGGGGCGGGTTCTTCCTGCGCCGGGGTTTCCTCGACTGCCGGGGCAGCCTCTTCCTGCGCGGAGGTTTCCTCGACTGCCGGGGCAGCCTCTTCCTGCGCGGGTACTTCCTCAACTACCAGAGCAGTCTCTTCCTGCACAGGCGCTTCCTCAACCGCCGTAGCAGCCTCTTCCTGCGCGGGGGTTTCCTCGACGGCCGGGGCGGGTTCTTCCTGCGCCGGGGTTTCCTCAACTGCGGGAGCGGGTTCTTCAACAACAGAAATCTCCCCGTCAGGCACTTCCTCCTGCGCCGGGGTTTCCTCGACTGCCGGGGCAGCCTCTTCCTGCGCGGGGGTTTCCTCAACTGCCGGGGCAGCCTCTTCCTGCGCGGGTGCTTCCTCAACTGCCGGGGCAGCCTCTTCCTGCGCGGGTGCTTTCTCAACTGCCGGGGCAGTCTCTTCCTGCTTCGGGGCCTCTTCCTGCTTCAGGGCCTCTTCTTGCTTCGAAGCCTCCTCCTTCGCGGGAGCCTCCTCCTGCTTCGGGGCCTCTTCCTTCACGGGGGCCTCCTCCTGCTTCGGAGCCTCTTCCTTCGTGGGAGCCTCCTCCTGCTTCGGAGTCTCTTCCTTGGCAGGAGCCTCTTCCTGCTTCGGAGCCTCTTCCTTCGCGGGAGCCTCCTCTTGCTTGGGCGCCTCTTCCTGCTTCGGAGCCTCCTCCTGCTTCGGAGCCTCTTCCTGCTTCGGAGCCTCCTCCTGCTTCGGAGCCTCTTCCTTCGTGGGAGCCTCCTCCTGCTTCGTGGCCTCCTCCTGCTTGGGCGCCTCCTCCTTCGCGGGGGCCTCCTCCTGCTTCGGGGCCTCTTCCTTCGCGGGGGCCTCCTCTTGCTTCGGAGCCTCTTCTTCTACAGGCTTCTCTCCTTCGGAGGTGGGATTGTCCTGGGACAATCCCTCCGTTCCGCTCTCCTCGGCAAACGCCGCAAACCACGCCGGGGCGTATCCGCCCAGCGTGGTCAGCATCATGGCCAGCACCAACGCCATTGCCATGAGACGCTTTGCCTTGCTGAAAATGCTGATGTTCATAACCGCACCTCCGAATAGATATCAGAAAGAAACTCTGTCGTACTGTCAAATCAGCCGGTCCTGTCGCGTTTATCCGGCGTATTTCAGCGAGTTCTGCAGGTCGCTGTTCTGGTTCTCGGTGTCGCCCAGCGCCGCGTACACCTGCGCGCGCTGGTAGTAGGTCTGGGCCAGCTCATAGCCGTGGTCGATGCAGGTGGTGTAGTCCGCCACCGCGGCCTCCAGGTTCCCCAGCGCCGCGTTGCACACCGCCCGGTAG
>CACYTF010000036.1 GCA_902777335.1 uncultured Eubacteriales bacterium | reverse complement strand
ATGATTGCTGGACTGCGGCATCTGATAGCACCCTATTCGGTCTGTTAAGATGCCTGATTATACCATGGATTAGCAACACTGTGCAAGTAAGGATTTTATTTGAAACCAAATGCAAAGCTTATTCTTATGCTTGGTGTTGAGTATCCTTGCGTTGCTAATAATAATCCAGCATTCGATCATAGCCACGAGGTATTTGCAGAACACAATGAAATGATAAGAGAGCTCGCTGAAGAAAACGACAGGATTGATTACATCTATTATGGTGATTTCTTGAATGGGCAGGATGGCTTCTATAACAATAACTATCATTTTACCCCAGCCGTTTACTACAAGGTTGCTGGTCGAATGTGTGAAATCATCAATACTGGCGGAGAAGCAATAAGTACTGTTTCTGAGGATAGAATCGCAAAGGCAGAATTAAAGAAAAAGATAAGGCAGAATCCAATTGTAAATTTAGGTGTAAAGATTGCAAAACGAATTCTAAAAGGGATATAGTTATTGCCTTTTGTTTATCATTTTTTTCGAACTAAAAAATACACGGGATATGGGAACTTATAACCATGCCAGGGAGGACAACACGCGGTACCACTATCAGATCCTGAGGAAATAGCTCTCTGGGAGGCTATTACAGCTCACCAGAACCAACTATTCACCACCTCTGGACGAGGAACACGACCCGGTATCCCGTTCACCTACGAAATCCGAGGGGCAGAGATGTTCGTATCAACCCGCGCTAAGTCCATAACCCGCGCTACTATTCTGTTCGCCTTTCACAAAGTAAAAGGACAGCAGATCAGCGGACCAAAAGCCATCGGTGTCCACGGAGACAGTTATATCTACGTAGTGTTCAAGGCGATTGGAGTGATTAACCCACCTCCCCATAACTCCGGGAGTGCTGTCTAACCAAGGGAAAAAGTATCGAACGTATCAACAACTCCCTGATCTTGGGGAGCGACCCTCAGAAAATAGAAGAAGGATAAGAAGGACATGAGAAACCGTACTTACATTGCAGCAGATTTCGATCATGATGAGAATGCCGTAAAGCATCTTCATTGGATGAAGAGCCAAGGAATCATAATTTTTTTGGATGCCCATGAGCTTCAGCAATCGAACGATTCCAGCCTGGCATGCTCCATCAAGAAATCTCTTAAGTATCGTATGGACAACTCATATAAGTTTGTGCTTATCGTTGGTTCTCACACAGATACGGTATCTAAGGGCGGTTGTCAGCTTTGCGATAGTTACAATAGCTGGGGAAAGTACTGTGCTAAAGGATATTCTGTTGACTACAGGTCTTTCATTAAATTCGAGTGCGATAAAGCAGTAGAAGCAGGACTACAGGTTGTTGTTCTTTACAACAGCACCAGTATTGACAGATCTCTGTGCCCGGAGATAGTTCGGTGGAAGGGAACCCATCAAAAGATGGTTTATCGTGGATATGATGGGAAGTATTACTGGGATGATAACGCCATAGCACAGGCGATGAGAGGATGACTTATGTTACAGCGAATCTGGAAATGGTACAACGATTTGCCTAACCGGAAAAAGACAAGTATTACAAGTTCAATAACAGCCGTTGGCCTGATCGCTACTATATTCACAGTTCTTGGGGTGTCTGTAAATGGCTGGGTAAATAATATCTGGTTGAGCTTATTGATTGTTGTGCTAGCACTGATAGGAGTATATTTCATAGCGTACTGTATTATTGGCAAAATCTATAAGGACTCTGTTCCCTTGATAATCCGTCAAACACCTGTGTCTATTAGCTGCGGAGATATATTTGAAACGGATGGTTTTAGAGTTATAGGTTGCGATACATATTTTGATACCCAGGTGGATGATGTCGTAATTTCAAAAAAATCATTGCATGGCAAACTTGTTCTTGAACACGGAAATGCGGATGAGATCAAGAAAGTAGTCGAAAAGGAAGCTCAGCGACAACATCTTTCTCCTAATAATGAAGGACTTTACGATTTTCCACTTGGAACAGTCATTCGCTATGATAGCACGAAAGATGGTAATACTTATTTGATGCTTGCGATGACAGAACTGGATAGCAACTATGAAGCTCACACCAACATGGCAAAGTTTGAACATATGCTGATGAAGATGTGGTCGGAAATAAACAGGGTATACGCAAGCAATGATGTTGCTCTTCCTTTGCTTGGGACAGGTATTTCCAGATTTGATGACGGTCCAAAGAATAAAGAAGCACTCCTCCGCTGTATGCTTTGCACTCTCAATAGCAGTGGTGTGACACTGAACGCAAAAATAAAAGTAGTCATTTACGGGAATGCAAAAGACATTCCGTTATACGAATATAAAGACATGTTCAAATCATTCCAGGGGAGGTAATCCGATGGCCAACAGAACAGCGAACTATACGGCCTTTTATGTAAAAGAACCGTTTGATGAGTCAAATCTTGGTGCAAATGCTACTCCTGACTTTCTTTACTACAATCAGCTTAAAGCGTGGAAGGCTGCTGATAGCTCTTTTCCTTTTATTGATGCTCACGCCAAGACATACAATGTGCGTGATGATAGCGAATGGGAAACTTTGAAAAAGCGTCTGCATGAGAGGCTTGATGTATCGAAGAATATTATTCTTTTCTTAAGTGACAATACAAAGAACAGTCAAGCGTTACGGGAAGAGATTGATTATGGCATCAATACAAAAGGCCTTCCAGTGATTGTTATTTATCCGGATTTCAAAGAGAAATCTGATATCTGGTGCTCTACTGGGATGAGAAAACAGGTCAAAGACCTTTGGGACAAACTTCCGAAGTTTAGAGATAACATGGATAAGGTGGCTACGCTTCATGTTCCGTATAAGAAGTCATTGATTACGAGTGCTTTAAAGGATCCAGACTTCAAGGTTCAGACTATGACCAACGCGGGTCAGTACCACTATAAGCTTGATTAACACACCAAGCTCCCCCAAGGAGCAGTAAAGCTCAAGGAATGAGCTTGGAAAGAGAGGAACCAATTTCGTTATGAACAATATTACAGAAGCTTTCAAAGGAAAGACGCTCGTTATAACAGGTGGTACAGGTTCATTCGGTTCAACTGTACTTAAACATTTCTTGACCACGGATATCGGTGAAATCAGGATTATCAGCCGCGACGAAAAGAAACAGGATTGGATGAGACATACATTACAGGCACAGTATCCTGAGTACTGCTCTAAAGTCCAGTTCTACGTTGGTGATGTCCGGAACCTGGAATCGGTCCGGGACGTGATGTATGGGGCTAACTATGTGTTCCACGCGGCTGCTTTAAAAGAAGTCCCGTCTTGCGAGTTTTTCCCGATGGAGGCAGTACGAACCAACATCATAGGTACCGATAACGTGATTACTGCAGCAGTAGAGGCTGGTGTCCAGCGTGTTGTGTTCCTTTCCACCGATAAAGCAGCATACCCGATCAACACAATGGGCATGACAAAGGCAGTCGGCGAGAAGGTTGTTCAAGCCAGAGCACAAAAGGCATTCGAGCGCGGCGGAACGGTTTTGGCTTGCACGCGGTATGGCAACGTCATGTGTTCTCGTGGGTCTGTAATCCCTCTCTTTATCGATCAAATCAAGCGTAAAGCACCTATCACCATAACAGACCCGAATATGACACGCTTTCTGATGAACCTAGATGAAGCGGTTGACCTGGTGGCTTTTGCGTTTGAGCATGCAGAGCCTGGCGACCTGTTCGTCCAGAAGGCTGACGCATCTACAATCGGTGACCTCGCTGATGGTGTCATGAAAGTCTTCGGAGAAACTGAGAAGAAGATAATCGGATCCCGCCATGGAGAGAAGCTCTATGAGACCCTAGTTACCCGTGAGGAGATGCTTCGCTCTGTAGACATGGGACATTACTATCGTATTGCTCCGGATGCTAGAGGCCTCAACTACGACAAGTTCTACGTTCAGGGTACCGTACATACGGAAGGCGACGAAGCCTACACTTCTCATAACACCAATCGTTTGGATGTAGATGGTGTGGTTAAGAAGATCATGGGCACGGATTATGTGAAAGAAGAGCTGGAAGGTCGTCCCCATGCTGTGGAGGCTTGACAGGTTCCATTATAATGATAGGTAAGTAGCCCACCCAGATAGGCGTGGGTGGGAAAGAAGGATAGACTAATGGTAGAACATAAATTCCAATGGAAAAACGACGGTAGGCTGAAGGTCATGATCGGCTGTGGCACCCGTCCGGAGATAATCAGACTCGCAGCTGTGATGAAGAGATGCCGCGAATACTTCGATATTTGCATCGTTTATTACAACCAGAACTGGGATCCGAACCTGAGCACTGTGTTCTGGGAGGATTTTGAACTCTGCAATGCTAACGGCGAGATTGGCCCGGATATTCTTGTGCCAGTCGTAGGTGAAAATCTGGGGATTACCTGCGGTAACATTCTCGGAAGATCCTACGAACTGCTCTCAGAGCTCAAGCCTGATGGGTATCTGGTTCTTGGCGACACGAACAGCTGCCTCTCCGCCATCTCTGCGAAACGCTTACACATTCCCCTGTTTCACATGGAGGCCGGAAATCGCTGCAAGGATGAGTGCCTACCGGAGGAGACGAATAGACGTATTGTAGACGTGATCTCCGATGTGAACCTTTGCTATTCAGAGTTTGCCCGCAAGTATCTTGCGGATACAGGTCTTCCGAAGGAACGTACCTATATGACTGGCTCCCCGATGGCTGAAGTGCTGCGCATGAATCTGGAGAAGATTGAAGCATCCGACGTATTGGAGAGGCTGGGGCTGGAGGAGAATAAGTACATCCTGCTTTCTGCTCACCGTGAAGAAAACATCGACACAGAGAAGAACTTCACTTCTCTTTTCACGGCGATCAATGCTCTGGCGGAAAAGTACGATATGCCGATTCTCTACTCTTGCCATCCGAGGAGTAAGAAGAGACTTGAAGCAACCGGATTTAAACTGGATCCTCGTGTGAGAGTCAATGAACCGCTTGGCTTCAACGATTACAACAAGCTGCAGATGAACGCTTTAGCCATTGTTTCCGACTCCGGTACCCTGCCGGAGGAAAGCTCTTTCTACCTGTCCATCGGTCATCCGATCGCAGCCGTGTGCATCAGAACCAGTACAGAGCGTCCGGAAGCACTGGAAGCAGGAGATTTCATTCTGGCTGGAATCACGACTGATGAGCTGCTCCAGGCGACCTCCATGGCAATTGAGATGAAGCAGAAGGGTGTTCTCGGTAAGCCGTGCCCTGACTATGTGGACGAGACAGTTTCTATGAAGGTTGTCCGCATTATCCAGGGATATGTCGGGGTCGTAAATAAAATGGTGTGGCGGAAATTCTGACCGGGGGAAGATTGATGAAGATATTAGTTACCGGGGCGGCTGGTTTCGTTGGTAGAAATCTGGTCGAGAACCTGAAAAACATAAGAGATGGGAAGAATCGGACAAGACCAAACTTGTCTATCGAAGCCATCTACGAATACGACCGCAATAACACGCTGGAAGAGCTGGATCGCTTCTGCTCCGACTGTGACTTTGTGTTTAACCTTGCAGGCGTGAACCGGCCGAAAGAGACAAGTGAATTCCGCGAAGGTAACTTTGGCTTTGCTTCTACACTCCTCGACACTCTGAAGAAGCATGGGAACAAGTGCCCTGTGATGCTGTCCTCGTCTCTTCAGGCAACATTGGCCGGTCGGTTCGGAACCAGCGAGTATGGTCTTTCAAAGCGTGACGGGGAAGAATTGTTCTTTAGCTATGCCGCTGAGACTGGCGCAACTGTTTACGTCTATCGTTTCCCGAATCTTGTGGGCAAGTGGGTACGCCCGAACTATAATTCAGCTGTAGGAACCTTCTGCAACAACATCGCGAATGATCTGCCGATCACGATTAATGACCCGTCCGTTGAACTTGAGATGCTCTTCATCGATGATCTGATCGATGAGATGTACGATGCGATGGAAGGGAATCCACATAGGGCGGAGTATCCGAAGACTGGGAAAGTAGTTGATGGAGTTGAGTACGATGGCTTGACTCCGCAGCCAAAAGCTGATGGCCGCTATTGCTATGCACCTGTTACCCACAAGGCGACGCTGGGACAGATAGTCGACCTTCTCCACACCTTCCACGATCAGCCGGAGACGCTGATCATGCCGACGATCGCGCCGGGGTCGTTTGAGAAGAAGCTGTATTCGATGTATCTGTCGTATCTGCCCAGGGAGAAGGTTGCCTTCGATCTGAAGATGAACTGCGATGATCGGGGCAGCTTCACAGAATTGCTGAAGACGGTTGACCACGGCCAGTTTAGCGTGAACATCTCCAAACCGGGGATCACGAAGGGGCAGCACTGGCACAACATGAAGTGGGAGTTCTTTATTGTGGTCGCCGGGCATGGCCTGATCCAGGAGCGGAAGATCGGTACAGATGAAGTAATTGAATTCGAAGTGAGCGGGGATAAGATTCAGGCAGTTCATATGCTTCCTGGATACACTCACAACATCATCAATCTGTCGGAGACAGAGAATCTCGTCACGGTGATGTGGGCAAACGAGATTTTTGATAGTTCTCATCCTGATACATTCTTTGAGCCGGTGTCACGGGATGCGAAAAGTGAGAATCCCGTGTCCCATTGAGAAAACAGTGTCCCGCCCTGAATAAGAATAAAACCTCTGGATGTTCTCCAGAGGTGTGGGACTCATTTATCAGCATTTTCTTCATCAGCTGTAGCCACACTTGCTTCGATCATCTGCGTGACTACATGATTGAGCGGGGATGCATTCTGACTTGTGATGACTGGCCTTCCGAGGCGTTGCTCCAGATCTTTTCTGGCGTTGCCTGCGACGGAGCCACCAGCCTGAGCAACTCGTTTGTTGGCATCGAAGCCCACAGGTTGCTCCTCTTGCGAAAGCTCCCTCGTGGCAACTTCGGCAAGTTGATTGAGCGTGAGTTCTGTCGTACTCATGTTATCCCGGAGACTTTCCTTCTTGAGCCCTTTGAGATTCTTATACTGCCGGGTGGTCATACCGGACCAGGCGCGAGTGAGCTCGTCTGTGAGAATCGCATACTCCTTACCCTGCTGAACGCCACGGTCTTTCCACTCGTCGGTGAGCTCCTTTCTGGCGCTGATGGCCTGAAGCCGCTGATTGATCCATTCGCGGGTATAACCCCTGCGCTCGTAAGTGGAAACAAGCCGATCTACGATCAGTTCGGGATCAAGCGTTTCCTCAATGCGTTCCCGACCAACCTGTGCTAACCACAGCTTGAAAGGCTCAGCCTTTTTAGATGGGATAGATTGGATGATGCGGAGAAGCTGTTCAGTATTGGCGACGTCGGTGGCACGACGTTTTCCGTCAGAGGCTTTCAATTTCAACTGCTTACAATTTGTAAGCAGTTCACTGGCACCTTCTTCATTCAGGCGCTTTTTCAGAACAGCCCAATAAGTACTGGCATGACGGGCGTCAGGCTGTTCGGTCAGTACGCCAACGACATCGACGATTGAAAAGTACCACTCCTCAGCCTCCTCGTCCCAGGCTGAGCGGATTGGCTGATCTTCAAAGAGCTGAAGACTCTCTGTGTTACTCATTAGAAACACCTCCGGCAGATATCGTTGTTATATTACCACATATGGGCAGTGTTTTCAATTGGCTGATTTGGAAGGGGATTTCTCCTCTGTATGAATGGGACAGTGGGGACGGTTCTGGTGTGTCTGTCCCCGGTGTCCCATGGGCGAAAGAAGAGCCCCCTCTCCGCCCTACGGGCACCTCTCCATCACAAGGGGGCGAGGCAAGGGGGGAGTGCGGATTTCAAGGCTGGCGTACCACGCGGCGGCGGCTTGCCCGGTGGCGGTGGGGGCTGGCGCAAGGCGATTGAGAAGGAAATCTGTAAGAAAACGTGAAGAAGCTAAACCAAGGACACCGGGGACGGCTGCACTGTAGGCCTCCCCGGTGTTTCAATGTTTAAGTTGCTCAGGGCGTGAGTTGTATGCGGTTGTTCACGGAGCGTTCAGACCCCAGGAACAAAGAAGACCTTGATATTTCAGGAGCGAGAGATTATAATGATAGGTGAGGCAGGGTGCCAAGAGCATATTTTGGAGCGGTTGACAATGTACTGTTTGTTGTCTATGAGATACATTTCTGGATCGGAATTCCACAGGATCATTTCTGCGAGAGCAGCGGAGAAGGAAGAGATTAAAGAGTACGAAGCTGCCAAGCTTGCGGACGGGCAATGGTAAGAGCGTATACTCTAAAAAGGGTGAAACGAGATGGATCATAGGAAAGGAGAGTGCGGTATGAGCAATACGATCGACATTAGCGGCTATAGTGATGAAGAACTCATCCGCAGATTTTCTGTTAAGATCAACGGTAGGAGATTCATCCGTGCCAGAGTGCTTGAAGCGATGGGAAGACGTAAAGCGGAGGAAACCGATAGAAAACCGGGTGATCCGGGTACGATCGAGAATCCCATCTTTAAGAACGGCCATGCTTACGTGTTCAGTTCTACAAATCAGTTGATCATGTGGGAGGATTACGACGGCGTAGTTCCCGATGGAGATGGAGTGATTGTTCATATTAATCCTGAAACAATGGAAACCTTTGTGCTGAGGCATGGAATGGGTCCGACAGAAGAACAGAAACGGATGGTGCAGGCCGTAAAGGGGAGGCCGGTTCATTTTTCGGAAGACTGCCCAAAATCTTCCCCAGCGCAGCTTCAGAGATTCAGGAGGTTCGGTATGATAAGGAATCGGGACAGAAGGTCGAAGATTCAAGCTGAGTAAGAAATGTAAGCCCACCGGGTTCAACTGCATCCGTCTCCGGTGTTCCATTCTATCATTCATCCCATCGGGAACGGTTTCCGCGTGTCTGTTCTCAGTGTCTCGGGGACGAGGCAAGGAGCCCCTCTCCGCCCTGCGGGCACCTCTTCCGGGGGTCTGCCAAACGCGCGCGCCCAATGCTGAGGCATCGGGTCCCATCGCGCACGGACGGACCAGGCCTCGCTGAGGACCTCTTCCGGCGCTTCGCGCCACCTTCCCCAAAGGGGAAGGCAAGTCCACAGGACTGTTTTCCGGGCGCTGCGGCCCCCCTCACGGGGGCGAGGCAAGGGGGATGGTGCGGATTTCGAGGCTGGCGCGCATGCGCGGCGGAAGGGGACAGTGGGGACGGTTTGCGGGGAGGCATGACCATCGCAGACCGGTGCCAAGGATATGCTGTTGGGGCGGCGATGTGTTGCCTGCCGGGAAGTACGGTGTTGTCGTGCTCGGGCGGGCGGCCATTGGCCGCCCCTGCTTTTTCATCGGTATCGGACCGTCCTTTTGCCTGCTTTTTCACTATGCAACGGCCGGGGAATGTGGTATAATTAACCTGTCGTTCCGGACATGTGTGCATGGGGATTCCAACACAGGAGGGCAGGAGAATGAAGAAAACGCTGCCAGGGGGTCATACTGGCAGGCGTCAGAGCGACGATATGCTGTTTCAGTCGGGCGTCATGGACTACGAGACGTTCCTGGCGGCGAACCAGAGGCGGGTCAACCGGATCCTGAACAAGTTTCTCTGGTTTGCGATACTGATCGGGCCGCTGCTGATGGTGGCCCTGCGCGCCGGGATATTCCACAGCGTCAGCTACTCGATGTGCATCATCGTGTCGCTGCTGGTGCTGGCGCTCTCGTGCGCACACTACGCGGTGGTCAGCCGGGGAGGCACGACTTTGCGGGCGGCGGTGATCGCGTTCCTGGCCATGGACAGCCTGCTGATCCTGATGAACAGCGCGCACATCGGCATCTACATCACCTGGTTCGTGGTGCCGCTGGTCAGCCTGATGTTCTGTGACTTCAGGATATTCGGCATCGCCGTCGTGCTCAATTACTGCATGATGACGCTGTCGGTGTGGCTGGTGTCGCCCTATTACGCGAGCCTGCGGGTGGACTTTGACAGTGCGTTTCAGTACTTCGCCGGGCGCATGGGCGGCTTTACCATCGAGACGGCGATCATGGTGGTGGCCGGGTACGGCCTGTGCCGGATATCCACGTCCCACTACCGGGAGCTGATCCGCACGATCCAGGACATCGACGAGCAGAAGAAGAAGGAAAAGCAGCTGATTCAGATCTCGATGACGGACGAGCTGACGCGCCTGAACAACCGGCGCAGCTACGACGCCGACATGGAGTCGTACAAGGAAGGGGCGCTGGACGACAGCTTTGTGATATTCTCCGTGGACGTGAACGGGCTGAAGGAGGCCAACGATACCCGGGGCCACGTGGCCGGCGACGAGCTGCTGTCCGGGGCGGCCCAGTGCCTGCTGACCGTGTTCGAGCCCGTCGGCAAGGTCTACCGGACCGGCGGCGACGAGTTCATGGCCATCGCGACCGGCGGCGACCCGAAGGACATACTCGAACAGATCAACCGCACCTCCGCCGCCTGGCGCGGGCAGTATGTGAAGCGGCTGTCGCTGTCGGTGGGCTATGCCGCCCATCGCGATCACCCCGAGATGGACCTGCACGGCCTGGAGATCCTGGCGGACCAGATGATGTACCGGGAGAAGAAGCGGTATTACAGCCAGGCGGGGAACGACCGGCGGAGGCAGTAGGAGCATGGGCGAGAAGCGCGTTATTGATACGGAAAGGCTGGCGCCGAGCTACTTCAGGCTGGCGCTGCCCGTCGTGTTCAGCATGGTGATCACGCTGATCTACAACCTGGCGGACACGTACTTCATCGCGAAGACCGGCGACGCCATGCTGGTGGCGGGCGTTTCGCTGTGCGCGCCGCTGTTCACGGCGCTGATGGCCGTCGGCAACATCTACGGCCAGGGCGGCAATTCGCTGATCTCCCGGCTGCTGGGCTCGGGGGACCGGGACAGCGTCGGGCGGGTCAGCGCGTTTTGCTTCTACTTTTCGATGCTGACCGGCGCGGCCATCGCCGTGCCGATGCTGCTGTTTCGCGGGCCGGTGCTGGGCCTGCTGGGCGCCAGCGCGGAGACGGGCCCCCACGCCCGGGCCTATTACGACGTGATCATCGGCGGCGCGCCGCTGATGATACTGTCGTTCATCCACACCAATTTGATGCGCAGCGAGGGCATGGCCACCCAGTCCATGCTGGCGACGGTGTCGGGGTCGCTCCTGAACATCGTTCTGGACCCGATATTCATAAGCGCTCTGGGCTGGGGCGCCCGGGGCGCGGCGCTGGCGACGGTGCTGGGCTACGCGCTGACCGACGCGCTGGGCCTGATGTTCGTGTGCCGCCGGGCCGAGGCGCTGTCGGTGGACGTGCGCCGGGCGCGGGTGAGCCGGGGGGAGCTGAAGCAGATCTTCGGCGTGGGCTTCACGGCCGCCATCACCAATATCGCCTCCAGCGCCTGCGTCGTGATCATGAACCAGTTCCTGCTGCGCTACGGCGACGAGAAGATCGCCGCGCTGGGCATCGTGCTGAGGGTGACGATGATCGTGCAGCTGATGCTCGTGGGCTTCTCCTTCGGCGGCGTGCCGCTGTTCGGGTTCCTGTTCGGCGCGCGGGAGCGGGAAAAGCTGAACCGGCTGCTGCGGTTCTGCACGCTGTTTTTGTGCGCGCTGGCGCTGGCGGAATCGCTGGTTGTGTTCCTGCTGGCCGCGCCGCTGATGCGCGCGTTCATCGGCAACGCCGAAATCGTCGCGGACGGCGCGGTGATGCTGCGCTGGCAGATCTCGGGCATGGTGTTTTCGGCCGTGGTGCTGCTGTACACCTGCCTGTTCCAGGCCAGCGGCAAGGCGCTGCAGGCGCTGGCGATGTCCCTCAGCCGGCAGGGCGTGCTGTTCGTGGCCGTGTTTGTGATCGCCGTGGCGGTGGGCGGCTACCGGGGCTTCCTGGCGGCCCAGCCCATCGCCGACGCCCTCAGCGCCGCACTGGCCCTGGCGCTGTACCGCGGGGCGTTCGGGCGGCGGGCTTGAGGGCGGTTTTGCTCTGAAAGTTTCGTAAAGTATTTGCAAAGAGCAGGAAAATATGGTACAATAGAAGGACAATACCGAAACCCATGACCCATCGGTCTCACAAGCTGAATCTGTACAATGAAAATGCACAGAGGTGACCTATGAGCCAATACATACATATCAGGCGCGGGAGGGCACTGCTGGGCCTTGTGCTGGCGCTGGCGGTCGCGCTGGGCTGCGCGGCCTGCGACGCCCGGCCCAGGGGCGCGGCGCTTCAGGACGAGCCCGACGGGCCGGACACATCCCGCTTTATCGTCGCCGTGGAGGACGAGCCGGACACGGTGGATTTCCAGTGCACATCCATCCACTACACGGTGGCGCAGAACGTGTTCAACCGGCTGGTGGAGATGGAGAACAACGCGAGCGGCGAGGTGGAGATACTGCCGTCGCTGGCCGGGGCCTGGGAGATCTCGGAGGACGGCAGGACCTATACCTTCCACCTGCGCCCGGGCGTGACCTTCAGCAACGGCGCGCCGCTGACGGCCTCGGACGTGGAGTACACCTTCGCGAGGCTGCTGACCCACCCGGATTCCTGCAACCGGGACATCGTGGACGACATCGTGGGCGCGCAGGCGCTGGAGAGCGGCAAGGCCGAGGGGCTCGAGGGCTTTGAGGTGCTGGGCGAGCTGGACTTCGCCATCACGCTGGAGCATCCGTTCCAGGCGTTCCTGGCCTGCCTGTCGATGCCGGGCGCGTCGATCCTGGACCGGGAGACCACCGAGCAGGCGGGCGACCGCTTCGGCACGGACCCCGCCTGGACCATCGGCACCGGCTCGTTCATACTGGAGAGCTGGGCCCCCGGCGAGGGCCTGCTGCTGACCGCGAACGCCGACTGCTGGCAGGGGGCGCCCAAATGCGAGGGGCTGGATCTGCGGTTCATCACCGATTCCAAGGAGATCCGCCGGATGTTCGAGCGGGGCGAGATCGACGTGCTGGACCTGGACGAGGTGGGCAACACCGCCGAGTTCTTCCTGCACGGCGACATCTACCAGGACAGGCTGTTCAGCGTGCCGCGCATCGGCATCACCTACATCGCGCTGAACGAGTCCATCGCGCCGCTGGACGACGCGCGGGTGCGCAGGGCCATGCAGCTGGCGCTGGACAGGACCATGCTGCTGACGGCGGTGTACGGCGGCCGGGGCTGGGTGGAGAACGGCATCTACCCCCACCGGCTGTACGGCTTCAATCCGGACCTGCCCGAGATCCCCTGCGACCCGGAGGCGGCCAAGGCGCTGCTTTCCGAGGCGGGCCTTGCGGAGGGCTTTGAATTCACCGTAAGCGTGAACTCCTCCTCCACCCGCTGGGAGATGGCGCTGCTGCGGCTGGCGGCGTCGATGTGGGAGAAGGTGGGCATAAAGGCCAACATCGACGTGATCAACGAGAGCGAGTTCATGCGCCTGCGCAAGAGCGGCAGGCTGGCCTGCTACACCGCCCTGTGGACGGCGGACTTCAACGACCCGGACAACTTCATCTACACGTTCTTCGGCGACCGGCAGAACACCACCTTCCGAAGCCTCTGCTATCCCCGGGAGGACGTGATGGAGCGGGTGCGCCTGGCGCGGACCATCACCGACCCGGGCGCGCGCCTTGAAGAGTACCGGGAGCTGGAGAAGATCATCGTGCAGGAGGACGCGGGCTGGATACCGCTGTATTCCCGCCTGCGCTACTATGTGACCTCCGAGCAGCTGAGGGGGATACAGTCCTCCTGGAACGGCTCGGTCAAAAACAAATACCGGGAAATGTACGTCGTTGCCGGGGATCAGTAGTTCATACTGACCACCGGCAGCGGCTTTCCAATTTTCGGGAAAGGGGGAAACCGGATGCGTTCGATTCGCATGCAGATCGCGGCAATCATCATTCTGGCGATACTGACCAGCATACTGTCCGTGTTTGTGGCGAGCTTTCTGATCATCCAGAGCGAGACCAATCAGAACTCCGTGGGCATGATGAACCTAATCGATCAGGACACCCAGAAGTCTCTGGAGAAATACTTCGAGAGCATCGAGCAGTCCGTGGAGATCGCCGCCAACATCGCCATAGAGGACCTGGACAGCGTGCTGCTGGTGGAGTGCGGCGCGATCCGCACCGGCCCGGAGCCGGGCGTGCAGACCCGGGAGCAGGTGGAGACGCTGAACGCGTATCTGCGCACGTACTCCGGCAAGATACAGCAGTTCTTCGCCGGCGTCGCCGACTACACCCAGGGGGTCACCGCCTACTACTACTGCATCAATCCGGAGATCAGCCGGGGCGAGCCCGGCTTCTTCTACCAGAAGGTGGGCAAGACCGGCTTCATCCGGCAGCCCCCGCTGGACGTGCAGCACCTGCTGCCGTCGGAGACGCTGCACGCCACCTGGTACGAGACCGCCGTCAGCAAGGGCCGCCCGGCGTGGATCGGGCCCTATTCCTCCGCGACGGATCGGGGCGCGTGGATCTGCTCCTACTTCGTGCCGATCTACAAGTCCGGCATGCTCATCGGCCTGATGGGCATGGACATTCCCTGCGACACGCTGGTGGCCCAGATCAATACCATCCGCGTGTACGAGACGGGCTACGTGTGCCTGATGGACGCGGACGGCCGGGTGCTCTACCACCCCGACCTGCCCATCGGCAGCGACCTGGATGAGCTGGGGCTGGGCGTTGGCAGCCAGATCTTGCAGAAGGGCGACAGCGGCGACGAGCTGATCCGCTACACGGCCAACGGCCACGACCGGCAGATGTCGTTCTCGACGATGTCCAACGGCATGAAGCTGGCCGTCGTCGCGCCGGCCGACGAGATCAACGCCCCCTGGCGGCGGCTGATCCGGGCCATGCTGATGATCGCGCTGGTGGTCATCGCCGCCTTCGCGATACTGACGCTGTACGTCATGCGGGTGATCACCCGGCCGCTGAAGCAGCTGACCGACGCCTCGCAGCGGCTGGCCGACGCCGACTACGACGTGGACCTGAACTACCACGGCAAAAACGAGATCGGCACGCTGACCGGCGCGTTCACGCGCATGCGCGACCAGATCCGCAGCTACATCGGCGATTTGAACCACCAGCTGTACCACGACAAGCTGACCGACCTGCCCAACATGCGGCACTTCTTCACGCTGGCCGAACAGGCCCGCGCGCGCATGCTGGAGGCGGGCGAGCAGCCGGTCATGCTGTACTTCAACATCGTCGGGCAGAGGAACTACAACCGGCAGTACGGCTTTGAAAAGGGCGACCGGCTGATACTGGACTTCGCCGGCATACTGCTTCGGCAGTTCGGCGAGGACCGGGTGTGCCGCTTCAACGGCGACCAGTTCACGGCAGTGACCGACGAGGCGCGCGCGGAGGCGGAGATCCAGGCGGTGCTCCAGGCGTGCGAGACCGCCGCAGACGGCCATCGCCTGAACATCCGCGCGGGCGTGTATCCGAGCCGGCTGGAGGACGTGGACGTGACTCTGGCCTGCGACCGCGCCAGGTTCGCCGCCAACCTGACCCGGGGCGAGCTGGGCTCCAGCGTCACCTGGTTCGACGAGCGGATGCTGAAGAAGGGCGAGATGTTCCAGCACGTCGTCCACAACCTGGACCGGGCCCTGGAGGAGGGCTGGATCAAGGTGTACTACCAGCCCATCATACGCGCCGCGAACGGCAAGGTCTGCGACGAGGAGGCGCTGGCCCGCTGGATCGACCCGGAGCTGGGCTTCCTGTCGCCGGGCGAGTTCATACCGGCGCTGGAGGAGTCCAAGCTGATCTACAAGCTGGACCTGTACGTGTTGGACCGGGTGCTGGAGAAGATGAAGGCGCAGACGGAGGCGGGCTTCTACCTGGTGCCCCAGTCCGTCAACCTGTCGCGGATGGACTTTGAGCGCTGCGACGTGGTGGAGGAGATCCGACGGCGCGTGGACGCGGCGGGCGTCGACCGGTCGATGATCACCGTGGAGATCACCGAGAGCGTGATCGGCGGCGACTTCGACTTCATGAAGGAGCAGGTGCGGCGCTTCCAGGCGCTGGGCTTCCCGGTGTGGATGGACGACTTCGGCAGCGGCTACTCGTCGCTGGACGTGCTGCAGCAGATCCACTTCGACCTGATCAAGTTCGACATGCGGTTCATGGAGCGCTTCGACGAGGGCGACGAGAGCCGGATCATACTGACCGAGCTGATGAACATGGCCATCGGCCTGGGCACCGAGACCGTGTGCGAGGGCGTGGAGCACGCCGAACAGGCGGAATTTTTGCGGGAGATCGGCTGCACCCGCATACAGGGCTACTTCTACAGCAAGCCCCTGCCCTTCGAGGGGATCGTGTCGCTGTTTGAAAAGGGCACGCTGCTGGAGTTTGAAAACCCGGAAGAGACCGACTACTACGCCTCCATCGGCCGCATCAACCTGTACGACATCACCGCGCTGGCCAACGAGAACGACGAGTCGCTGAACCAGTACTTCAACACGCTGCCGATGAGCATCATAGAGGTCAACGGCACCACGGCCAGGTTCAACCGCTGCAACCGCTCTTACCGCGACTTCATGAAGCGCACGATGGGCATCGATTACGACACGAAGGAGATCGACTGCTCCGACCTGTCGGGCCGGCCCGGGGCGGCGTTTTTGAAGGCGGTGGTGCAGTGCAGCCGGGACGGCAACCGCACCATACTGGACGAGAAGGTGAACGCCAACACCGTGGCCCACACGCTGATCCGCCGGGTGGCGGTCAACCCGGTGACGGGCACGGCGGCCATCGCCGTGGCGGTGCTGGCCGTGGTGAAGGAGAGCGAGGACAGCGGCACGGACTACGGCCAGATGGCCAAGGCGCTGGCGGCGGATTACGTGGACCTGTACTACGTGAGCCTGGACACCGATCGCTTCATCGAATACATCCCCGACCCGCAGCTGCAGGATTTGGCCATGGAGCAGCACGGCGAGGACTTCTTCGCCATCAGCCGCGACCAGGCGCAAACGCGCCTGCACAAGGACGACAGGGACGACTTCATACGGGCCTTTACCAAGCAGAACGTGATCGCCGCGCTGGACGCCGAGGGCCGGTTCAAGCGGACCTACCGGCTGATGATGAACGGCAAACCCACCTTCGTGGAGATGAAGGCCGTGCGGATCCCGGGCGATCCCAACCACATCATCGTGGGCGTGAGCGACGTGGACGAGCAGACGCGCCAGAAGGAAGCGATGTCGCGGCTGCAGACCGAGCGGGCCGTCTATTCCCGCATCGGCGCGCTCACCCAGGGCTTCATCTGCGTGTACACCATCGACCCGGCCACGGGCCGCTACGTGGAGTACCGGGCCAACAGCGACTACGCCGGGCTGGGCGTGCCCACCGAGGGCGACGATTTCTTCGCCCAGTCGCTGAAGGAGAGCGCGCGCCTGATCTACCCGGAGGACATGGCAAAGTTCCAGACGCTGCTGACCCGGGAGAACGTGCTGAACCGGGTGGAGAAGGACGGCTTCTTCTCGTTCCAGTATCGCATGGTGATGGACGGCGAGCCCCGGTACGTCAGCCTGAAGGCCGCGCTGGTGGACGAGGCGGACGGGCCGGTGCTGGTGATCGGCGTCAGCGACATCGACGCCCAGGTGAAGCACGAGCAGGAGTACGAACGCATGCTGTCCGCGGCCCGCAGCAAGGCCAACCTGGACGCGCTGACCGGCGTGAAGAACCGGACGGCCTACGAGAGCATGACCGAGACGCTGGCCCGGCAGATCGAGGGCGGCCAGCAGGTGCAGTACGCCATCGCGATCTGCCGCGTGTACGGGCTCAGCTGGGTCAACGAGGCCCAGGGCCGGGCGGCGGGCAACCAGCTGATCCGCGAGGCCTGCGCGATCATCTGCAACACGTTCAAGCACAGCCCCGTGTTCCGCGTGGCCGGAGACCGGTTCGCGGTGATCGCGCTGGGGCACGACTTTGAGTGCATCGACGACCTGGTGGCGGAGCTCATGGAGAACAACCGCAAAAACAGCGCCGCCGGCGGCGTGACGGTGGCCTGCGGCATGGCGAAGTACGACGGCGCGGGGAGCGTGGCCCAGGTGTTTGAGCGCGCGGAGGCGCTCTGCGCCAAGGCGTGAGCGGCCTTACAGGGAATCGACCGGTTCCTGCGGATTCCGAAATGAGAGGGTGCGGCCTGTGAGAACAGCCTTTTCGGTGATATTCATCGCGCTGATCGTGGCGCTGATCCGGTGCCACAGAAGCGCGCACCGCTCGAACAAGGCCATCGGCGCGTCGGTGGCGCTGATGATCGGCGCGCTGATCCCCCCGCTGATCGGCAACCTGATCATCGTGGCCTCGTCGTGGGAGAAGGTGTCCACCGTCGGGTACTACATCTACTTCCTGGGCATGGACGCGGTGATGTTCGCGCTGCTCCGGTTCACGCTGGACTACTGCCGGATCCCGAAGGCGCGGCTCCAGAGCCTGGCCCTGATCCCGCTGGGCATCGACGTGGTCCAGTACGCCGTCAACCCGTTCACCGGGCACTGCTTCGCCACGGAGGCCATCGACGTGGGCGGGCGGGCCTACTACCGGCTGCTGCCCTATTTGGGCCAGACGTTCCACCGGGTGGTGGACTACGGCATACTGGCCGCGGTGCTGGTGATATTCATCGTGAAGGTGATCAAATCGCCGAAGATCAACTCCGAGCGGTACTCGGTGATACTGGCGGCGATGGTGATCACCACCGTGTGGGAGACCGCCTACATATTTTCCCGCACGCCCATCGACCGGGCGATGATCGGCTTCGGCGTGTTCGGGCTGCTGGTGTACTACCTGGCGCTGTTCTACCGCCCGATGCGCCTGCTGGACAGCATGCTGGCCCAGATGGCCTCGGAGATCCCGGACGCCCTGTTCTTCTTCGACGCCAGCGGCCAGTGCATCTGGGCGAACCGGCCCGGCATGGCGCTGACGAACATACAGTCCGAAAACTACGAGCCCGCGTCTGACCGGCTGGCCGCCATGTTCGGCGACTATGCCCGGGAGGAGACCACCCAGCGCGAGGTGACGCTGGAGAACCACACCCGCAGCTTCGTGCTGGAGAAGCACATGGTGACCGACGAGCGGCAGCGGGTGATCGGCTCGTTTCTGAGCGTTCGCGACAACACGCTGGAGCAGGAGACGCTGCAGCAGGAGATCTTCAAGGCCACCCACGACAGCCTGACCGGGCTGTACAACCGGGCCGGCTACGACCTGCTGCTGTCCGGCCTGGATATGAAAACCACGTCGCTGCTGTTGATCGACGCGGACAACTTCAAGTCGGTCAACGACACCTACGGCCACGAGATGGGCGATAAGGTGCTGCGCAGGATCGCCGACACCATCAAGCGCAGCTTTCGCACCGAGGACTGCGTCTGCCGGATCGGCGGCGACGAGTTCGTGGTGTTCATGGCCCACACCGGCGAAAAGCAGCGGGGCCTGATCGTCAGCCGGATCGACCGGATCAACGCCGAGCTGGGCAGGGCCATGGACGATTTGCCGCTGATCTCGGTGAGCGTGGGCATTGCCCACGGCGGCACGGCGGAGCCGGCCCAGCTGTTTGAGCGCGCCGACAAGGCGCTGTACGAGACGAAGAGCCGCGGCAAGCGCGGCTATACCTTCTACGCGGCGAGCTGAACCGCGCTTAAGCTTCCGGAGGGAAGGAGAATCGACATGGAGAGGTACCGCTTTTCGCCGAACGACCGGGCCATGCTGGAGCACATGAAGGTGCCCTTTGCCGTGTTCCAGCAGATGGGCAACCGGATCGTGACCCTGCTGGTCTCCGACGGCTTCTGCGATACGATGGGCAATGGAGATCGCGAAAAGCTGTACGAGGCCATGGACCGCGACACCTTCAGCCGGGTGCACCCCGACGACGTCGCCCGGGTCGGCAACGCCACGATGCGCTTCATGCGGGAGGGGGGCCGGTTTGATTCGGTCTACCGGCTGCGAAAGAAGGACGGGAGCGGGTATCTGGTGATCCACGGCTGCGGCGAGCACGTGCTGACGGATACGGGCGTGCGGCTGACGCAGGTCTGGTACGTCAACGAGGGCGACTACGTGGAGGACGGCGATATTCAGGCCGGGTTGAACGCCTGCCTGAGCAACGCCGTGCACGAGGAGAGCCTGATTCGCACGAGCTACTACGACGAGCTCACCGGGCTGCCGAACATGACGCGCTTCTTCGAGCAGGCCGAGGTCGTCAGGCGGCGCGTCGTGCGCCGGGGCATGAAGCCCGTGATGCTCTACATGGACCTGAGCGGCATGAAGTTCTACAACACCCGGTACGGCTTCGCCGAGGGCGACAGGCTGCTGCGGACCTTCGCGGGCCTGCTGGCCGAGGTATTCGGCAGCGAGCGCTGCTGCCGGGTCGGCGCCGACCACTTCGCCGCGGTCTCCGAGCAGACCGGGATGGACGAGAGACTGGAGCGGATGCTGGAGCGGTGGCAGACGGCGCTGGAGGGCCGCGTGCTGCCGGTGCACGTGGGCGTGTACCAGGGCCGGGCGGAGGAGGACATCCACGCCAGCACCGCGATGGACCGGGCGAAGATGGCCTGCGTGGCGATACGCGACAAGTACGGCATTGCCGTGAACCACTACAGCCAGGCGCTGAGCGACGCCGCCGAGAAGCGGCAGTACATCGTCGAGAATATCGACCGGGCCATCGCCGAGGGCTGGATACAGATCTACTTCCAGCCCATCATACGGGCCGTCAACGGCAAGATCAGCAACGTGGAGGCGCTGGCGCGGTGGATCGACCCGGTCAAGGGCTTCATGTCGCCCGCCGACTTCATCCCCGCGCTGGAGGACGCCGGGCTGATCTACAAGCTGGATCTGCACATGCTGGACCAGCTGGTGGACATGATGCGCCGGCAGATGGAGGCGGGCTACCAGCTGGTGCCCCACTCGATCAACCTGTCCCGGTCCGACTTCGACGCCTGCGACGTGGTGGAGGAGATCTGCCGGCGGGTGGACGCGGCCGGCGTGGCGCGGGACCGGGTGACCATCGAGATCACCGAGAGCATGATCGGCAGCGATTTCGACTTCATCAAGACCCAGGTCGAGCGCTTCCGGGCCATGGGCTTCCCGGTGTGGATGGACGATTTCGGCAGCGGGTACTCGTCGCTGGACGTGCTGCAGAGCATCAAGTTCGATTTGTTGAAGTTCGACATGAGCTTCATGCAGCGGCTGGACGCCGGCGAGAACGGCAAGATCATACTGACCGAATTGATGCGGATGGCCACCGCGCTGGGCGTGGACACCATCTGCGAGGGCGTCGAAAGGGCGGAGCAGGTGCGCTTTTTGCAGGAGATCGGCTGCTCGAAGCTGCAGGGCTTCTACTACAGCAAGCCCGTGTCGCTGGAGACGGTGACGGAGCGGGTGCGCTCCGGGATGCGCCTGGGCTTTGAGAACCCGGCGGAGTCGGCCTATTACGAGAACATCGGCCGGATCAATCTGTACGATCTGACCGTCGTCACCAGCAAGGAGACCCGCGCCTTCCAGAATACCTTCAACACGATCCCGATGGGCATCATCGAGGTGAACGGCGGCGCCTCCAGGTTCGTGCGGTGCAACCGGTCGTACCGGAACTTCATAAAGGGGCTCTACGGCCTGGACCTGACCGTCGAGGGCGCCCAATTCCACGAGAACAGCTCGGCCTTCATGCGCAACGTGGTCAAGAACTGCTGCGGGCGCAGCGCGCTGTCGCTGTACGACGAGAAGACGCCGGACGGGTCCGTGGTGCACGCGCTGGCGCGGCCGATCGGCGTCAATCCCGTGACCGGCAACACCGCCGTGGCCGTCGCGGTGCTCTCCGTCACCGAGCCCAGCGACGAGGCCACCTACGCCGACATCGCCCGTGCCCTGGCCGGGGACTACTACAGCATCTACGTGGTCGACCTGGACACGGACAAGTTCATCGAGTACACCTCGCCGATGGGCAAGGAGGAGCTGGCCATGGAGCGCCACGGCGAGGACTTCTTCGCCGTGGCCACCCGGGACACGATGACCCGCATCTACGAGGAGGACCGGGAGCCCTTCCTGGCGCGCTTCTCGAAGGAGAAGGTGATGAAGGAGCTGGACGCCCGGGGCGTGTACGTGGCCACCTACCGGCTGATGGACACCGGCGTGCCGATGTACGCCAGCCTGAAGATCACCCGGATGCAACCGAACGAGAACCGCATCATCATCGGCGTCAGCATCATCGAGGACGAGATGAAGCGGAAGGAGGAGGACGAGCAGGAGCGGGAGCGGAACACGCTGTTCCGGCGCATCGCCGCGCTGTCCGGCAGGTACTACGCGCTGTACACCATCGACCCGGACACCGGCTTCTACTACGAGTACAGCGTGTCCTCCGACTACAGCGCCCTGGGCTACGACAAGGTCGGCGACAACTTCTTCGAGAAGGGCCGGCAGGACGGCATGGCCTACATCTTCCCGGAGGACCTGCCCCGCTTCCTGGAGCAGTTCACCCGCGAGAACGTGCTGCGGGACATCGACGCCAAGGGGCGGTTCCAGATCCGGTACCGGATCATGGTGGGCGGCGTGCCGAAGCCCATCAACCTGAGGATGGCGCGGGTTTCCGAGCGCGACGGAGAGAAGCTGGTGGCGGGGGTCAGTATTTTGGATAGTGAGGGAGCAGGAAGCAGGGAGTAGGAAAGGAGAGGAGCGACGCGTATGGAAGAAAAGCAGCTATATATAAACCAGGTTCGGCCCGGGATATATCTGATGGACGAGGCCCATGAGGCCACCGGGTATTTGGTGGTGGGGCGGGATCGCGCCTGCGTGATCGACACGATGAACGGCTACAACGACCTGCACGCGGCGGTGCGGAAGCTGACCGACAAGCCGCTGGTGGTCGTGAACACCCACGGCCACCCCGACCACATATTCGGCAACATCTACTTCGACGAGGCCTATATGCATCCGGCGGACGGCGCGATGGCCCGGGAATTCGTGAAGGAGCCGGAGTTCATCGAATTCTGCCGGGAGAAGGGCCTTTCCATGCCGCCCTTCAGGGACATACTGCCCGGCGACACCATCGACCTGGGCGGCCGGACGCTGGCGGTCTACGGCCTGCCGGGGCACACGCCCGGCGGCATACTGCTGCTGTTGAAGGAGGAGCGGATACTGTTCACCGGGGACAGCGTCAACCACCACCTGTGGATGCAGCTGGACGGGTGCCTGCCGCTGCATGAATTCGTGAAGGAGCTGGACAGGGTGCTGTTTTTGACCGGCGAGGCGGACATCATACTGCACGGCCACGCCCGCCGGGAGGACGACATATCGCTGCTGCCCTGTATGAGGCGGGGCATCGAGGAGATCTGCGCGGGTAAGACGGAGGACGACAGGCCCTACGAGTGGTTCGGCGGCGTGGACCGGCAGCACGCCTATGCCTGCGAGCCGGGCAAGGCTTACCAGCAGGACGACCACGTGATCTGCTATCGGGCGGACAATGTGTAGCGCGGCGGAGGTGCGGGCGCTGACCCTGGGCGAGGTGCGGGCGCTGTACGCTCAGCGGTTGACGCGGGACTTTCCGCCGGACGAATTGAAGCCCCTCGAGCGCATCGAACGGGCGTTGGCGCGGGGGGAATATGTTTGCTACGGCATGGCGGACGGCCAGAGCATATTGGCCTATGCCTTTTTCGTCGTGAAGGGAAGCTGCGCCCTGTTCGACTACCTGGCCGTCGACAGCGAATTGCGCGACAGGGGCGTCGGCGGCGCGTTCCTCCGGATGCTGCTGGAGGGGCCGCTGTCGGCGATGGGCTGCGTGCTGCTGGAGATCGACGACCCGGATTGTGCCAAATCCACAGAGGAGAAGGTCCGGCGGGAGCGACGCCGGGCCTTCTATCTGCGAAACGGCCTGTACGAGACCGGCGTTAGGGCGCGGGTCTACGGCGTGACCTACCGCATACTGGCCCTGCCGGTGGGGGAGCGGGTGTCGGCGGAGGATGCGCGCTGCGTGTACGCCGAACTGTACCACGTGATATTGCCCCCGAAGCGGTACGCGGAGTGGGTGTGTCTGTTTCCGGATGACAACGGGTCTTCGTGACAGGAAAAGCTGACAGAAGGACCGTCCCCGTGACAGGAAAACCTGACAACAGGACCGTCCCCATGACAGGAAATGGGCGGTCATGGGGCGGGTCAGTTGGCGTCCGGGTCCTGGACCTGGCGCTTTTTTTGGATTTGAAGGCGGTAGTTGTTGGGGGAGATGCCGTTCATCTTGCGGAAGGCCCGCAGGAAGTTGGAGTAGTCGCCGAAGCCGCAGCGGTAGGCGATTTCCGAGAGGGGGGCGCTGCCGAACAGCATGCGCTTGGCCAGCATGATGCGGCGGTAGAGGATGTAGTCGTACACGCTGTGGTGGATGTAGCGGCGAAACTCGTGGGACAGCGTGGAGGCGCTCAGGCCGAAGCGCTCGGACAGGTACTTGAGGGTCATCGGCTCGGTGCAGTGATCGTTGATGTAGATCAGCACCTGGTGCATCATCGGGTTCACCGGGATCGGGGCCTGGGCGTCCGGGGTCAGGCGCTGGGCGGCCTCCAGCAGGATCCGCAGCACCGGCAGTATGCGCGAGGCGTCCCGGAACTTCTCCCAGGGCGTCGGGTCGCCGCCGGTCTTGCTGACCTCGTGCAGCAGCCGCCCGCACTCCCGGGCGCAGTCCGGCGGCAGCGCGAACTGGAAGCGGTCGCCGGCGGTCAGCCGGGCCACGCGGGCCTCCAGGTCGATCTGGCCGCAGCCCAGCGCCGCCATGAAGGCCGGGGCCAGGTACAGGTAGGCGCGCTCGTAGTGGTTCAGCTCCTCGTCGCAGAGCATGCCGTGCATGTGAAAGGGCGGTATGATCAGCAGCTGGCTGGGCTGCAGCAGGAACACCTCGTTGTCGATGCCGTAGTACTTCGCCCCCTGGAAGTGGATGTAGAACTCGTAGAAATCGTGGCAGTGCAGCCCGTAGAACCGGATGTGGTCCGCCAGGCCGTAGAAGCCCTCGTACTCGGTTCGGCCGTGGTTCATCTCGTTGTAGGTGTAATTTGGCGCGGGCACGGTGATCAACTCCCTTTGTGCTTATTATATTGCAGGATACGCATATTATCAAGCATTTTTTGCATAGCGCAGGCGATTTGATTCTGATATGATAGAGGTATGAGACGCATAGCAGAATGGAGGGATTCGCGTGGCGCGTTTTGTGCTGTCGGCTTTTGCCGACGAGGCGGCGGACCGGCTGGAGGACCAGATCGGGGCGCTGAAGGCCCAGGGCATCGGCCTGATCGAGCTGCGGGGCGTGAATGGCGTAAGCTGCGCCGACCTTACGGCGGATGAAGCGGACGATGTGGCCGCGGCACTGCGCTCGGCGGGCATCGGCTTTTCGGCGCTGGGGTCGCCCTACGGCAAGTACCCTATCGACAAGCCCTTCGAGCCGCACTTCGAGGCTTTCCGCCACGGGCTTGCGCTGTGCCGGCGCATGGGCTGCGGCCGCGTGCGCATGTTCAGCTTCTACATGCCCGAGGGCGACGACCCGGCCAACTGGCGCGGGGAGGTATTTGACCGGCTTTCCGCCATGCTGGACGCGGCGGAGGCCGCCGGCATACAGCTGGTGCACGAGAACGAGAAGGGCATCTACGGCGACACCGACGAGCGGTGCCGGGACCTGATGGAGCACTTCGGCGGGCGGCTGGGCTTCATCTTCGATCCGGCCAACTTCATACAGTGCGGCGTGGACCCGCTGAGCGCCTTCGACCGGCTGCACACGCACGTGACCTACATGCACATCAAGGACGCGCTGATGCGAAGCGGCGCGGTGGTGCGCGCGGGCCGCGGCGACGGCTCGGTGCGCGAGATCCTGGCCCGGCTGAACCGGGACCGGGACGGCGAGGTGGTGCTGACCGTGGAGCCGCACCTGGCGCTGTTCGGCGGGCTGACGCAGCTGCAGCGGGACCCGGTGGAGAACGACGAGATATTCACGGACCGGCTCAGCGCGTTTGACGCCGCCTGCGCCGCGCTGAAGGACCTGCTGAAGGAGATCGGAGCATGATACGCCTGGGCATCATAGGCTGCGGCGGCATCGCCATGCTGCACGCGCAGAACATACAGAGCGGCAAGTGCCCGGAAATCCGGGTGAGCGCCGTGGCGGACCGGCTGGAGAGCCGCCGGGAATGGGCGCGGGGGGTGTTCCCCGACGCCGCGGTGTTCAATGAGGGCAGCGACCTGATCGCCGCGCGCCCCTGCGACGCCGTGCTGATCGCCACGCCCCACTACCAGCACCCCACGCTGGCGGTGGAGGCGCTGGACCACGGGCTGCACGTGATGAGCGAGAAGCCCGCGGGCGTGTACACGCTGCAGGTGCGCGACGCCATCGCCGCCGCGGACCGGCACCCGGAGCTGACTTACGCGCTGATGTACAACCAGCGCACGAACTGCGTGTACCGCAAGGCCAAGGCGCTGCTGGACGCCGGGGAGCTGGGCGCCATGAAGCGGGTGAACTGGATCATCACCGACTGGTACCGCACCCAGCGCTACTACGACGCCGGGTCGTGGCGGGCCACCTGGGACGGCGAGGGCGGCGGCGTGCTGCTGAACCAGTGCCCCCACCAGCTGGACCTTTTGCAATGGCTGTGCGGCCTGCCGGTGAAGGTGCGCGCCTTTACCCACGAGGGCAAGTGGCACGACATCGAGGTGGAGGACGACGTGACCTGCTACATGGAGTTTGAAAACGGGGCCACAGGCGTGTTCATCGCCTCCACCGGCGACGCGCCGGGGGAGAACCGGCTGGAGATCCTGGGCAGCAGGGGCCGCCTGGTGATCGAGCATGACCAATTGACCTTCGAGCGCAACGCGGAAGACGAGCGGGAATGGTGCTTTGCCGACGTGCCGCCCTTCGCCGCGCCGAACTGCGAAGTTGTGCCGGTGGAGACGGACGGGCAGAACGGCCAGCACGCCGCGGTGCTGAACGCGTTTGCCGCCCACATACTGCGGGGCGAGCCGCTGGTCGCCGACGCCCGGGAGGGCATCCGCGGGTTGATGCTGTCCAACGCCATGCACCTGTCCGGCTGGACGGGCGAGACCGTGTCGCTGCCCATCAACGAGCAGTGGTTCCTGGAGCTGCTGAACCAGCGCCGCGCCAATTCCCGCCACAAGGAAGCCCGGGACGTGGCGATGGATACGGCCGGGAGCTTTGGGAGGCAGTAGGCAGTAGGGAGTAGGGAACAGGGAACAGGGAACAGGGAGCAGGGAACAGGGAACAGGGAACAGGGAACAGGAGCAACGGGAAGCGCAGCATGGGAAAATGCGCAACCGATGAGGATAATACATCAATAATTGAGCACACATAACCTGATGTTTACGCTATAATACAGGGTATAAATGGCGCAATATCGGGAGACTATCGGGATGCCTTGACGCCCACAGGGAGGACTGGCGCTATGTCGATGTATACAAACTCCGTCCAGAGAAAGACGTTCGTGCCGCCGGCGAACAACCACCAGAAGGGGTGGCTGCGCAGGGACTGGCGGCTGTACGTGATGCTGATACTGCCCATCGCGTTCTACCTGATCTTCTGCTACAAGCCGATGGTCGGCGTGCTGATCGCGTTCCAGAAGTACAACATGTTCAAGGGCATGTGGGGCAGCAAGTGGGTGGGGCTGGAGAACTTCCGCTTCACCATGGGCATGGCCGACTTCAAGTACGCGCTGCGCAACACGCTGTGGCTGAACTTCCTGGGCCTGGTGGTGGGCTTCCCGGTGCCCATCGTGCTGGCCATCATGCTCAACGAGATGAAGAGCGTGGGCCTGAAGAAGGTTTCCCAGACGCTTCTGTACCTGCCGCATTTCCTGTCGTGGATCATCATCGGCGGCATGGTGCTGCAGATCTTCTCGCCCAAGACGGGCATCATCAACGCCACGCTTTTAAGGTGGGGCGTGATCGACAAGAGCATACCGTTCCTGAGCAGCGGACCCCACTGGCAGGCCACCTACACGCTGGTGGGCGTGTGGCAGGGCATGGGCTGGGGCACGATACTGTACCTGTCCGCCATCACCGGCATCAACCCGGAGCTGTTCGAGGCGGCCAAGATCGACGGCGCGAACAAGATGCAGCAGATCTGGCACGTGACGCTGCCGGGCATCCGCTCCACCATCGTGGTGCTGCTGATCCTCAGCGTGGGCCAGATGATGAACATCAGCTTCGACCGGCCGCAGATATTGGGCAACCCGCAGGTGCGCAAGTACTGCGACGTGCTCTCGACGTTCGTGTACCGCACGGGCATCACCAATTCCAAGTTCGAACGCGCCACGGCCATCGGCCTGTTCCAGTCGCTGGTGGGCCTGGTGCTGATCTCCGCCGCCAACATCGTGTCCAGGCAGCTGGGCGAAGACGGCATTTGGTAAGGGGGTGCGTGGCATGAGCAAAGTCGATCCTTCCGAGCTGGTCTATCGCGAGGACAAGAAGGGCAAGTGGACGGGCCCGCAGATCATACTGTCCGTCATCATCATACTGATCAGCCTGACGTGCCTGCTGCCGTTTGTGAACGTGGCGGCCATCTCCTTAAGCTCCAAGTCGGCGATCCTCAGCGGCAAGGTGTCGTTCTGGCCGGTGGAAATGGAGTTCACGGCCTACAAGGCGATATTCGCCGATCCGGCCATGATCCGCAGCCTGTTCTTCACGGTGGGCATCACCGTGGCCTACACGTCGCTGGCGATGGTGCTGACGGTGCTGATGGCCTACCCGCTGACCAAGAGGCGCCTGCGGGGCCGGAAGTTCTTCAACTTCCTGGCGCTGTTCACGATGTACTTCTCCGGCGGCACGATTCCGATCTACCTGAACATCAAGGAGCTGGGCCTGCTGGACACGCCCTGGGCGCTGATCCTGCCGGGCATGCTGTCCACCTACAACATGATCATCCTCAAGAGCTTCTTCGCGGCGCTGCCCAAGGAGCTGGAGGAGGCGGCCGTCATCGACGGCGCGAACGACTTCCAGGTGCTGCTGCGCATCTACCTGCCGCTGTCGATGGCCTCTCTGGCCACGCTGACGCTGTTCTACGCGGTGGGCAAGTGGAACAGCTTCCAGGACGCGCTGTACTACATCAGCAACAAGGCCTACCAGCCGCTGCAGCTGAAGCTGTACCACATCATCAAGGGCTCGCAGGCGGTGGACATCGCCGCCATGGAGGGCGGTACCACCACGGTGGCCACCAGCGTGTCGGAATCCATCGAGCCGGCCACCATCATATTCGCCACGCTGCCGATACTGGTGGTGTATCCGTTCGTGCAGCGCTACTTCGTCAAGGGCGTCACCATCGGCGCCATCAAGGGATGAATCCTGCCGCCGGGTGGCGGTGAATATAATCAAAGGAGTGGACACAACATGAAGAAGACCCTGTCTATCCTGCTGGCTCTGGCAATGCTGCTGGGCCTGGCGACCGCCGCGATTGCGGAAGAGGATTGGATCACCCTGCGGGTGGAGACCTACGACCGCGAGATCACCGGCCTGGACGTGACCAACTGCTGGCAGCTGCACTACGCCCAGGAGCATTTCGGCGATCCCAACCACATCAAGCTGGAGTTCGTGTCCTTCGCCCGCTGGACCGAGGGCGACCTGCTGACCACCGCGCTGGCCGGCGGCACCGCGCCCGACATCTGCGTGACCTATAACGGCGGTCTGGTGCAGCAGTGCATCGACGACGAGGGCATCTGGCAGCTGGACGACCTGGTGAATGAATACGGCGCCAACCTGAAGGCCTTCCTGGGCGACGAGCTGCTGACCTACGGCCAGAGCGATCACGACGGCGACGGCACCCCCGAGCAGTGGTACCTCCCCGCCCGCCGTATCTCCCGCGCCAACGTGGGCAACTTCATCCGCGAGGACTGGCTGAAGGCCCTGAACATGGAAAAGCCCACCACCATCGACGAGTTCACCGCCTATCTGCGCGCGGCCAAGGAGGCCCAGCTGGCTGGTGAGAACACCGTGCCCTTCTCCTTCGGCATCTATGCGCCCGACCCGCTGTTCAACGTGCGGCGCTTCACCGACGCGTGGGTGGACTTCAGCCAGGTTTCCGAGGAAGACTGGTTCGCCAACGCCCGCACGCCCGAGATGCTGCCCGGCGCCAAGGAGGGCTTCCGCTGGCTGAACACGCTGTATCACGAGGGCCTGATCCCCGAGACCTTCGCCCTGACCGACAACGACGAGGCCAACGACACCGCGCTGATCATGGGCTACAACGGCTTCTTCTCCCAGCAGCCCGACCAGCCCTGGCGCACCGACAAGAACTACGAGATCGAGATGGAAAAGAACGTGGAGGGCGCGCACTGGGTCACCGTGAACCCCTTCCAGAACGACAGCCTGGGCGGCAAGCACCTGCATGACATCTACGCGCCCGCCGGCCTGAGCATCATCATCCCGAAGACCACCAGCGAGGAAGTCGCCGTGGCCGCCATGAAGTACCTCGACTGGATGGCCATTCCGGAGAACATGTTCGCGATGCAGAACGGCCTCGAGGGCGTCAACTACGAGGGCCTGAACGAGGACGGCATCCCCTATGGCGTGAAGAGCGCTGACGACGTGCCGGACGAGAACAAGATGCACGCCGGCGACATCTGCTTCATCTCCAACGGCCTGTGCTATGGCGACGACGCCAAGAACGCCGCCGCGCTGGCGCTGCCCTTCAAGGGCTATGAAGAGGACGTGAAGGCCTCCTACGCCGACTCCCTGAGCGACGCCTGGACGCAGATCAGCTTCCCGGTGGCCATTCAGGCCGAGACCGACTACGGCGCCACCGTCAAGAGCAAGCAGGGCGAGTTCCTGGCTGCCGTGGTGGCCTGCGACGCCGACGCCTTCGACGAGACCTACGATCAGTACATCCAGGAGACCCTGGATTCCGGCGCCGCCGAGATGATCGAGGAGTTCCGCGCCGCCTATCAGGCCGGCAACTTCCGCGGCGTGTATCCCGGCAACCTGTAATATCCACAATAGGCTTCAAAGAGCGGTCCTGCCGAAAGGCAGGGCCGTTTTTGGGGAACGGAAGGGGCAGGCCATGATCGTCAACACCGGACAGCGCACGGACATTCCCGCCTTCTATGCCGAGTGGTTCGAGAACCGGCTGAGGGCAGGCTTCGTGCTGGTGCGCAACCCCTACAACCCGAAATCGGTCACCCGGTACAGCCTGTCGCCGGACGTGGTGGACCTGATCGGCTTTTGCACCAAGAATCCCGCGCCGATGCTGCCGCGGATGGACCTGCTGAAGCCCTACGGTCAGTTCTGGTACGTCACCGTAACGCCCTATGGGCCGGAGATCGAGCCCCGGGTGCCGGACAAGCGGCGGGTGCTGGAGGACTTCCGGCGGCTGTCGGACATCGTCGGCCCGGACCGCGTGGGCTGGCGGTACGACCCGGTATTCGTCAGCGACGCCTGGCCGGCGGAGCGCCACCTGCGGGCCTTCGAGGCCATGGCGCGGGCGCTGGCGGGCTATACCCATGATGCCGTGATCAGCTTCATCGACCTGTATGAGAAGACGCGGCGCAATTTCCCCGAGGCCCGGGCGGTGGGCCGGGAGGACCGGCTGACGCTGGGCCGGGCGTTCGTCGACATCGCGCGGCAGTGCGGCATGACCGTTCGCCCCTGCGCGGAGGGGGACGAGCTGGCCCCGTTCGGCGCGGACTGCGGCGGCTGCATGACCCTGGCCATGTATGAAAGGGCGCTGGGCTGCCGCCTGAAGGCCCCCGCCTGGACGCCCGCGCGGAAGGAGTGCGCCTGCTACCTGGGCGGCGACATCGGCGCGTACAACACCTGCGGCCACCTGTGCCGTTACTGCTACGCCAATTATGACGCGAGGACCGTCCGCGCCAACATGGCCCGGCACGACCCCGCATCCCCGCTGCTGGTCGGCCATCTGATGCCGGACGACCAGGTGCGCGACGCGAAACAAAGGAGCTGGCGCGACGGCCAGCTCAGCATGCTGTTATAGACGGAGGTGCATGGCATGAACACACAGACGATCTACCTGGCGGGCGGGTGCTTCTGGGGCATGCAGAAGTACTTCGACCAGTTTGACGGCGTGGTCCGCACCGAGGTGGGCTACGCCAACGGGCCGGACGCGGCGCCCAGCTATCAGGACGTGTGCGCCGACAGCGGCCACGCCGAGACGCTGCGGGTGGACTACGCCCCCGGCGTGATCCCGCTGACCGGGCTGCTGGAGCGCTTCTTTGTGGTCATTGACCCGCTGTCGGTGAACAAGCAGGGGCACGACGAGGGCATACAGTATCGCACCGGCATCTATTATACCGACGCGGGGCAGCTGCCGGAGATCGAGGCTGTGTATGCGGCCCAGGAAGCCAGGCTGGGCGCAAAGCTGGCGGTGGAGCTTTTGCCACTGAAGAACTTCTTCAGCGCCGAGGAATACCACCAGAAGTACCTGGACAAGAACCCCGGGGGCTACTGCCACATACCCAGGGCCATGTTCGGCGCCGGACGTTGACACGGGGCGGGCGGCCCTTTTGGCAGAAAAAGCTGTCAAAAGGACCGTCCCGGTGACAGGAAAAGCTGTCAAAAGGACCGTCCCCGTGACAGGTTTTTGGCGTTGCAATGCGGGCTCAAATGTGCTATAATCATCCGGCGACGCTACCGGAGGGGATGTGTATGACGCTGAATCAACAGATCTGGGCGCGGGCCAGGGACGGGCTGGTGGCCGAGGTGACGGCGCTGGGGTTTTCCGCGGAGCTGGCCGAGCTGATGGCCCGGCAGCTGAAGAGCCCGAAGGCCATCGACCGGATGGCGTCGTACGTCCGCCAGGCGAAGCCGCGCAGCGAGGAGATGCTGGTGGACGAGATGCTGGCCATCTGCGCCGAGATCGAAGCCTGGCGGGAGCGGAAGGAGAGCCTGGAGGCGCAGGCGCGCTACAGCGCGCGGCTGTACTGGCAGAAGCAGGAACCGGACGAGGAGGTATGAGGCATGAAGCAGTTCATTCCACGGGAAAAGCTGGGCAAGAAGGCCCGGAAGCAGCTGGACGGCGAGCGACGCGCCACCTGGGCGTTTTCGCCGGTGACGAAAAAGGTCGAGAGCAAAAAGCTGTACAACCGCAAAAGGAAATCCCATGACCGTTTTCAGGATTACGGCATGGGATTTTGTTATTGACGGGGACCTACCGGCAGAAATCCGCCACGCGGGTCAGGAAGTCCGGGGCCTCCTCGTAGAGCCCGTGGCTGAGCGCCTCGTACATGTACAGCCGGCTGCCCGGGATGGCCGCCGCCAGCTCCCGCGACGCCGCGCCGGTGGCGATGCTGTCCCGGCCGCCGCCGATCACCAGCGTCGGGCAGGCGATGCGGCCCAGCATGGCGCTCGCGTCGTGGTTCACGCAGGCCGTGGCCTGCAGGATGAACCGCTCGAAGGACTTCGGCTTGCCGAAATTGCCCAGCAGGCGGTAGATGCGCCGGGCTTTGCGCAGCCGCTTTTCGGAATAGGAGCGCTCCGCCGTGTCCAGCATGATGCCGGCGTAGTCGCCCCGGCGGGCCATGTCCAGCCAGAGGGACACCGCCTGCTGCAGCGTGGGGTTCGGGCGGGGGACCGTCACCACCAGCACCAGTTTGCCCACCTTGTCCGGGTGGTCGATGGCCAGCCACTGGGCGATCATGCCGCCCTGGGAAACGCCGACCACCGCCGCCGCCTTCAGCCCCAGGGCCTCCAGCGCGGCGTTCAGGTCCTCGGACATGTCCCGCGTGGTCATTCCCGGCGCGAGCGTCACCCGGCGGCTGAACACGTACACGGTGAAGTCCCGGGCCAGGCTCCGGTACAGAAGCGCAAAGGGCAGCGCCGTGCCCTTCACCGTCTTCAGCCCGTCGCCGACGCCGGGAACCATCACAAGCGGCTTGTCGCCGGTGCCGAAGCGGATGTAGTCCATGTCGCCGCAGGGCAGGGTCAAACGGCAGTTCTTCGCGTTGTACATCGGTGTTTGACCTCCTGTGCGCGGTCGCTTTGTGGGCATTATAGCGCATAATCCGAAAATGCGCAATACCGCGAAAGAGGAGTCAGGGCGACATCATTTACTTAGCGAGGAAGAGTGAGCGCGATAGTTAACAATGTGTTAACCAAAAGGATAAAACGAGAAGAAGTCGAAACATTCAGCA
>CACYTF010000035.1 GCA_902777335.1 uncultured Eubacteriales bacterium | reverse complement strand
CTGAATAAGGCTATTCGTCTCTTATCTCTGTTGGCTGCCAATGGGTGGCTTGTTTTTGTTGCCTTTTCTGTCTTTTCCTTTCCACGCAAACCGTCCCCAATGTCCCAGAACCGTCCCCAATGTCCCAAATTAACCTGCTGTTGACAATCGGGGATGGGATAACCTATAATAGAGGTGACAGGAGGGGAGGACATGGCGTTTTCGAGCATTGCGACGGGGCTTCAGCACATCGGTGTTCCCACGAACGACATCGAGGGGACGATCGCCTTCTACACCGCGCTGGGCTTTGAAGTGGCCCACCGCGCCGAGAACAACGGCGAACAGGTGGCCTTCCTCAGGCTCTGCGACCTGACCATTGAGACCTACCAGAACGGCAGGGCCGTGGGCACGGCCGGGGCGGTGGACCACATCGCCATCAACGTGACCGACGTGGTGCAGGCGCGCAGGATCGCCGACGATATAGGGTTGGAGGTCATCGAAGAGGGCGCGCTGCCATTCTGGGAGAACGGCGTGCGGTACTTCACCATACTGGGGCCGAACCGGGAGAAGCTGGAATTCAATCAATACCTGTAGTTGACATCCGGGACAGCGGCGCTCACGCGCGCGGCGGTCGCGGCACGATAGACCATTCGGATGGGACTTATCGCGCCGCGGATGCTGTGCGGAGGCGTCGCGATCATGGGGGACGGCCCTGCGCGGCCGTCCCCGCCCTTGTGAGGGGGAAGCGCACGGCATGCATTTTGTAGAAGCGAAGGGCATATTGACCGGCGGCGGTGGTTATTGCGGCATGAATATCTACCGCGGATGCACGCACGGCTGCATCTACTGCGACAGCCGGAGCGCGTGCTATCGGTTTACGCACGCCTTTGAGGATGTGGAGGTGAAGCGCAACGCGCCGGAGCTGCTGGACCGGGCGCTGAGATCGAAGCGGAAGAAGTGCATGATCGGCACGGGCTCGATGTCGGACCCGTATATGCACTGCGAGGAGTCGCTGGGGCTGACTCGCAGGTGCCTGGAGGTCATACTGAAACACGGCTTCGGCGCGGCGATCCAGACCAAGTCGGATCGCATCCTCCGGGACATCGACCTGCTGAAGGAGATCAACCGGTCCGCGAAGTGCGTCGTGCAGATCACGCTCACGACCTTCGACAGCGCGCTGTGCCGCGTGCTGGAGCCGAACGTGTGCGACACCGCGCGGCGGATCGAGGTGCTGGAGCGGATGCGGGAGCGGGGCATCCCCACGGTGGTCTGGCTGACGCCCATACTGCCCTTCATCAACGACACGGAGGAGAATGTGGCGGCGATACTGAAGGCCTGCGCCGGTGCCGGCGTGAAGGGGGTCATCGACTTCGGCATGGGGCTGACGCTCCGGGAGGGCGATCGGGAATACTATTACGCCGCGCTGGACCGGCACTTCCCGGGGCTGAAGGCGCGCTATGTCCAGCGCTACGGGAACGCCTATGAGCTGCCCAGCCCGAACGCGAAGGCGCTTTTGAAGGTGTTCCGTGAAATATGCGGGGACAGCGACATGCTGTCAACTCCGGAGGAATGCTTTCGGTTTCTGCATGAGCTGCCGGAGAAAAACCGCCAGATGAGCATGTTTGAACTGTAACGGACGAAAGAAAAGCGGAATGAGGAACCGTCCCTCATTCCGTTTTTTTATGTCTCCCAGGGCCAGAGGACCTCGGGGATGTAGTCGTCCGGGGCGAGGGCGGGGTCGATCCGGGCGTCGAAAGGGCGCAGCAGCGAGAACTCGACCTCGGCCAGTGCCGGGCGGGGGAGGGCCTGCAGCAGGGCGACGAGGCGCGCGGCATCGCCGCCGTCATCCTCGGGCTGCGACAGGCGCAGGGTCAGCTTGTCCAGCCGGGCGGGGTCCGACGGGTTCCGATGGAAGGTCGCCTTGCAGCCCAGCGCGCAGGTGAGCTCCCGGACGCCGGCGCGGGTGAGCGTGAAGGCGGCGACGGTGTCCGGCTGGCCGTCGCAGTCGACCGTCAGGTCGAAGGGGCGGTAGATGAACAGGTCGTTCGGCGTGACGCGCAGGTACTGGCACAGCGCGTTGAGCGTGGCGAACTGTATGCCCCGCGCCGCGCGGCCCGACAGCGCCGTCAGCGTGGTGCGGGAGATACCGGTGTCGGCGGAGACCTTCGACAGCGTCAGCCGGCGCTCCGCCAGCAGCACCGACAGGTTCGGAATGAGCATGGGACAGACCTCCTATCGCGGTGTCTGGGCATACTGTACAGCAGTTTGAACAATTTGTCAAGGTGTATTGACAGATTTGTTGTGCTGAAGTATAATCATATTGTTCAGACTATTGGACAATATGAACAGGGAGGTTTTATTATGGAGGCGATGGAATGCCTGAAAGGCGCCCGACAGGTCGACCGGCAGCTGCGGGCCCTGGCGTTGCGGCGCAGGCGCTGCGCGGAACTGATTCGGGCGACGGACGGTGCGGGGGAGAACCTGGCCGCTCTGGACGCGGAGCTGGTCCGTCAGGCCGAAGCCCTGGCCGCACTGCAGCTGCGGGCCGGGAACATCATCGACGCGCTGTCGGACCCTGTGGACCGGGAGGTGATGCGCTATCGCTATTTGGACGGGCTGAACTGGCGCGATATCTGCGTGCGGACCGGGTTTGGACGGACGTGGCTGTGGAAGGTGCATGCGCGTGCGGAGAGGCAGTTGGAATGTGAATTTTCTGTAAAAAGCGGAGTGGTGAACAAGAGTGAACATATAAACTGCTAATATGTAGGGTGAAGGGAATGAGGTGAAGCCGATGGGGACCGCTCGAAGGAGAAAGAAGGACGACGTGACCGCCGCTGAGAATCAAGCGGTGGTTTTTGTCGGTCAAACGGAAGAGGCGGCAGTTGCGGAGGCGGGGGAGGGCGGCGTGTCGGAGAATGCCCAACTGGCGACGCGGGTGTGCCGGAAGCTGCTGCAGCGGGTTGAGAAGATCGTGGATCAGTTTCCGGACGGAGCCGTGACCGAGACCAAGCGCCAGCAGGACGACGTCACGCAGTTGTTCAAGCTGCGGGATTTGACCGCCGCTTACAAGGACCTGGCCGGCGGCATCAAGATTTCGGAGACCGACGTGGAGGACCTGTCGCCGGTGATGGCCATGGTGAACGGGGACGAGGACGATGATGATGAGTCGGAGGACGGGGAATGAGTTCGTCCTGCAGGGCTGTCGGGGGAAAAATGTACACTGGGGACAGATACACTAGAACCGTCCCCATGTAAACACGAACCGTCCCCATGTAAAGGACAGGGGAAAATGTACACTGGGGACAGATACCCGAACCGTCCCCATGTAAACTAACCCCATGAAAAGGAGAGCGTATGACCAGGACCGCCACGATTCCCTGGGGCGCGTTCAGTGAGAAGCACCGGAGATACATCCGCGGGGCGCTGAAAAATCGGATGTGCGTGGCCGAGGGGGCAATCCGAAGCGGGAAGACCATCGACCACTGCATCATCGCGGCGGCGTATTTGGAGACCGCGCCGGACCGGTTCCACCTGGCCAGCGGGTCTACGATCGGCAACGCGAAGCTGAACATCGGCGTGTGCAACGGCTTCGGGCTGGAGAACCTGTTCCGGGGGCGCTGCCGCTGGGGAAACTACCGCAACAACGAGGCGCTGTACATTCAGACCGCTGCCGGCGAGAAGGTGGTGGTGTTCGCCGGCGGGGCGAAGGCCGACAGCTACAAGCGGATACTGGGCAACAGCTACGGGCTGTGGATCGCCACCGAGATCAACGAGCATTACGACAGCACGGACAGCCGGGTGAGCTTCATCAAGGTGGCGGCGGGCCGGCAGATCGCGGCACAGAAGCCCTTCACGCTGTGGGATCTGAACCCCTGCGCGCCGCAGCACCCGATCTACCGGGACTACATCGACCTGTACCGGGAGCGGGGGCTTGCGGGCGGGTACCAGTACGAGCACTTCACGGTCCGCGACAACGCCACGATCACCGAGGCGCGGCTGAAGGAGATCGAGAGCCAGTACGACCCGGGGACCGTGTGGTACCGGCGCGACATACTTGGTGAGCGGGCCGTGGCCGAGGGGCTGGTGTATAAGCAGTTCGCCGACAACCCGGAGCGCTTCCTGGTGGACGACGTGCCCGGGCAGACGGTGCGGCATGCCGCCATCGGCGTGGACTTCGGCGGCGGCACCAGCGCCCACGCGTTCTGCTGTCTGGGGTTCACCACTTCCGGCGAGGCCGTCGTGTTGGACGAGTACCGGGAAAAGGACGCGCTGACGCCGAACCGGCTGGCCGAGGCGTTCGTGGACTTCGTAAAGCGCTGCCAGATGCGCTGGCTGGTGACGGACGCCTGGTGCGACAGCGCTGAGCAGACGCTGATCAACGGCCTGAGGACCGCGGCCGCGGCGGCGCGGCTGCCCATCAACATCGGAGGCGCGCTGAAGAAGCCCATCAACGACCGGATAAGGGCGACCTGCATCCTGATGGGATCGGGCCGCTTTTTCGTGGCGCGGCGCTGCCCGGCCACCATCGACGCGCTGAAGAGCGCGCTGTGGGACGGGAAGAAGCTGACCGAGGACGTGCGGCTGGACGACGGCACGACCAACATCGACAGCCTGGACGCCATGGAGTACGCGCTGGAGCGGTATATTCCGGAATTGATCGAGAGGTGGAGGGCGGAATGAGAGACGAGAAGGTGTTGATCGCCGTGCCGGCGCTGGACGTGATGCCGGTGCGGACGGCGTATTCGATGCTGAGCCTGAAGCGGAACTGCCCGAGCCGGTTCAGCTTCATCGTGCGGGCCAGCTGCCACGACGCCAGGAACCTGCTGGCGCGGGAGGCCATCGAGAGCGGCGCGGACCGGGTGCTGTGGCTGGACAGCGACATGGTGTTCGAGGAAGACCTGATGATCCGGCTGGGTGAGGACCTGGACGCGGGCTGGGACATGGTCTGCGGGTTGTACTTCAAGCGCGAGCTGCCGGTGACGCCGGTGATCTACAAGGGTATCGTCGGCATGACCGGGCAGGTGGAAGCCTATTTGGACTATCCGCGCGATTCGGTGTTTCCGATTGCCGGATGCGGCTTCGGCGCCGTGATGATGACGGCGGAGCTGCTCAAACGCGTGTGTGAAGTACATCCGCTACCGTTCCGGCCGATGGAAAAGCTGTCGGAGGACCTGACGTTCTGCAAGCGGGCCGAGATGCTGAAGGCGCGAATCGCCTGCGACAGCCGGATCAAGGTGGGGCATGTCGGGCAGATCGTGTACGGCGAAGCGATGTATGGGGGAGGCGAGAAGCCGTGTATCTGACCTATGTGGAATACCAGGCCTTCGGCGGCACGATGGCCGCGGGGGACTTCCCGCTGGCGGAGCTGAAGGCGCGCAAGCGCATCGACAGCCTGACCCAGGGGCGGGTGGCCGGCATGCAAACTGTGCCCCAGGAGGTCAAGGCGGCCATGTACGAGATCATCGCTGTGGAGCAGAGCTTCGGCGCCGAGGCGCAAGCGTCTGCGCCCGTGGTGGCGAGCTTCACCACGGACGGCTACAGCGAGAGCTACGGCGGCGTGACTGAGCGGTCCACGGCGGCGCAGAAGGCGCTGGGCAGGACCGTGGGTGCGCTGCTGTACGGGGTGGTGGATGATGCGGGGACGCCGCTTTTATTCACGGGCATCGGATGCCCGTGAATGAGTGTGGAGAGTGAAGAGTGGAGAGTGGAGTTTTGGATGGTCGCGCGCGATAGTTCGCGGAATACAAAAGCTCTGTTACCGCGAAGGAAAGTTGTCCTGAAGAACGGGATGACGACGCTTCGTTCTCCGGCAAACTATATCTTCACTCTCCACTCTCCACTCTTCACTCTCAAATGAACCCGAAGGGAGCGAGACCATGAAGCTCTGTAACGATACCATCACCGTCTTCACCGCGTCGGTGGATCAGGAGACGAAGACGACCGTCTACGCGCCCACGGTGATCGCGGGCGTCAGCTGGTTCGCTGCCAACGCCGATACCGTGGACCCCAAGGGCGGCCTGGTGGCGGCGCGGAAGGTGATCGTCAGGATCCCGGCCGAGGTGCTGCCCGCGGGGCTGGAGATCAGGGCCGGGGACATCGTCGTCCGGGAGCGCCTGAGCGGCAGCGGGTGGACGCCGGCGTTCATCAAGCGCTGTCACGGCGACAAGATGATCACCGCGCTGGCCGTCACGGACAACCGGAGAGCGCCGAACGGCGCGCATGTGAAGGTTGTCGGAGCGTAAAAGGAGTTAGAAGTGAGGAACTCAACATGGACAACACGGCAAACGTTCGCGCCTGGCTGTTGGCCTGCCCGCCGATCGCCCAGAGCCCGGGGCTGTTCGGGGCGGATTATCTGGGGGACGAGCCCGGCGGCTTCACGCTGGACAGCGTGCCCAGTGCGCTGAAGTACCGGGAGAACATCGTGGGTGAGATGGCGCTCATGCCCCGGCAGGAGCAGCAGTTCGTGCTGGGGGCGCGGATGGACTACGGGGCCGAGGCGCTGACGAATCTGAACAACCTGGACGTGTTCCGGCAGATCTTCGCGTGGATCATCGAGAAGAACAACGCCCGCGACCTGCCCGAGTGGGAGGGCGGCGAGCTGACCGCCATCGTGCCCACGCTGACCGCCTATCCCATCGCGGTGGGCAGCAGCGCGGCGCGGTATCAGATTCAGGTGAAGGCCTTATACAAGGTGGGATAGAACATGTCGATAATATCAACGCTACGGGATTGGGGGCGATCGATCATGCAGAAGGCGGCCGCGGCGACGGGGATCGCCCGCGAATTCAAGGACATATTCGAGCTGGACGGCGTGCCGGCGTTCGCGCGGTTCTATCGCGAGGGCATTTTCGTCTGGAAACAGCTGTACAAGGGCTTCTACAAGGACTGGCACTTGGTTCCCGCGCCGTCCATCGACAGCCCGGGCGCCACGCGCCAGCTGTACCGGCTGAACGCGGCCAAGGCGGTCTGCGCGGAGCTGGCAGGGCTCGTCTGGGGCGAGCAGGCGGAGGTGCGGGTGAGTACGCAGGGAACAGGGAACAGGGAACAGGGAACAGGGAACAGGGAACAGGAGCGCCCGAGCGAAGTGAGGGCTGAGCCTGCAAGCGCAGCGAAGCAAGACGCAGGCGAAACCCGCGGCCCGCAATCCATTGCGAGGACGCGGGGCGAACAGGGAACAGGGGAGGATCCGCTGAATGAATTCGTGCAGCATGTGTTGCGGCAGAATGCCTTCGGGGAGAAGCTGCAGCAGCTGATCGAGCAGGGGCTCGCGCTGGGCGGTGCGGCCATCAAGGTGTGGGCGGAGCCAATTCCAAAGGGAACAGGGAACAGGGTACAGGGAACAGGAGACGAATACGATGTCCGCCTGGGCTATGTGGCCGCGGACCAGTTCGTGCCGTTGAGCTGGGACAATGTGAGCGTGTTCGAGAGCGTGTTCGTCAGTCGGGTGGTGAAGGGGAAGTACTTCTACACCCGGCTGGAGTGGCACCGGCGGACGGCGGCAGGCTACGCCGTGGACAACGAGCTCTACCGGTCGGACATGGAGAACGGCGTGGCGCCCGGCAAGCTCCAGGACATACTGGGCGCGCGGGTGCCGCTTTCCGAGCTGTATCCGGGGCTGGAGGAGCACACCGAGGTTCCCAACGGGACCGGCCTGTTCGCCTACTTCCGGACGCCGGTGGCCAACAACCTGGACGACAACAGCCCGCTGGGCGTGTCGATCTACGCCAACGCGCTGGAGACGCTGCACGCGCTGGACATCTGCTACGATTCGTTCGTCAACGAGTTCCGGTTGGGGAAGAAGCGGATCATCGTGCCGGCGCGGTGCGTGCGGCAGGTGGCCGACCCGGTGACCGGGCAGCTGAGGCGCTACTTCGACCCGCGGGACGAGGTGTACGAGGCCTTCGCCAGCGACGACAAGGACGATTTGCGAATCACCGACACCAGCGTGGAGCTGCGGGTGGAGGAGCATGTGTCGGCCATGAACGCCTTCCTGTCGATCCTGTGCCTGCAGCTGGGCTTCTCGGCCAGCACCTTCAGCTTCGATGAGCACGGCGGGCTGAAGACGGCCACCGAGGTGGTCAGCGAGAACAGCAAGACCTTCAAGACCATCCGGACCGTGAAGAACCAGCTGTCGCCGGTGCTGGAGAAGACCGTGCGGACCATCATCGACGTGGCGGCGCTGTACGGCGTGACCTGGAAGGGCCAAAGCGTGGCGGCGCTTGCCGCGGACGGCTATGAAGTGAAGATCACCTTCGATGACAGCGTGACCCAGGACCGGCAGACGAACCTCAATGAGGGCGTGATGCTGGTGGGGGCCGGACTGCTCTCGAAGCTCACGTTCCTGACTGACCGGAAGTACGGCATCGGCCTGACCGAGGCCGAGGCCATGGACGAGCTGAAGCGGATCGCCGAGGAGAAGCGGGCCGGAGAAGTATGATATAATACAGATGATTCCGAAGTAGAGACTGTGCTGCTACGCACCCTTGTGGTCAAAAGAAATGCGGGAAGGGGCACACCCGCCGGAAGCACCTCCGATGATTACAAAAGCGGGCCATCAGATCAGTCTGGTGGCCTTTGATATTGCGACCAAACCGCCTTCGGGCGGTTTTTTGATGGGAGAAAGGAGACAAGACCCATGATTCGCATTCTGAAGGAGAACAACTTTGACGGTGAGAAGAAGTACATCGAGGCGGCGGGGCTTTCGACGGACACGAAGCCGACAGGCGGTATCATAACAGGAAGCTGCTTTATTGAGGTGGATACCGGCATCAGATACCTGTTTGACGAAGTGGATCGCACATGGATCAAGCAGAATACCGGGAACGGAAAGACATCAATCGCCGGTGCTACGGTCACGCTTGGAGCTTCTCTGGTTTATACGGGATCAGAGCAGGAACAAGTGGTTTCGTCGGTGATAATTGACGAAACCACGTTGACGGCCAATACCGACTATAATGTTTTTAGGAACAAGGCGATTGAGGCCGGAAGCTATTTGCTGTATATCATTGGGAAAGGGGACTATACCGGCACTGTACCTGTGGCATATAGCATCGCAAAGGCTCAGAGCAGCGTTGGCATTGTTCCGGACACGGTTGCCATTTATAGAGACCAGGGCCTTACCGGATCAGCGACCCTGACGGTCGTTGGCGGCGGCGCTGTGAGCGTGCAGAGCAGCGATTCGAGCGTCGCGACCGGCGCAATCAGCGGAAATACGCTGACTGTAACCGCGGTTGCGGACGGCGAAGCGACCATCACGGTCAACGTGGCCGGCACGGACAACTGGCTATCGTCGAGCTCGACGCTCAGTGTCAGCGTACAGGCGGAGACGCCCAAAAGCGAGCACATCTACGGCGTGAGCTGGGACAAGAGCAGCAGCACGTCGCTGACGCGTACGGACGACGCCGCCAACTTCTCCGCGCCGGTTCCCGCTGTCTCCGGCGGCAACGGCAGCAGCCCGTTCGATGAATGTATGCCGTGGTCCGGTATGGCGCGCGAGACCGTGGACGGCAACGAGATGGTCAAGATTCCGAAGTTCTGGTACAAGTGGACGAATGAAGAGGGCGCGCTGAAGCTGCAAATCTCCGATTCGGAGGCGGAGGGATTTTTAACATCTCCGGCCCACGCTGACAGGGGCGACGGAAAAGGCGAGCGCGATTACGTGTACATCGGGCGCTACCACTGCAACAACAACTATGGCAGCACGACCGGTGCGCCCCCAAAGTCAGGCATAACCAGAGCGGAGGCGAGAACCGGCTGCGCGGGCATAGGAAGCGGCTATTCTCAGATTGACTATGCCATGTGGTGGACAGTGCGCATGCTGTATTTGGTGGAGTTTGCGAACTGGAATTCACAGGCCATGATCGGTTACGGATGCGGCGATAATTCCGGCAGCTCGAACTGCGGCGCGTCCGACAGCATGACTTATCACACCGGTACGATGCAGGCGAATCGCACGAGCTATGGTGTCGGCGTGCAGTACCGCTACATCGAGGACCCGTGGGGCAATTTGTACGACTGGTGCGACGGCATCGTTCTTTCCAACAGGGCAGCTTACGTCACGAATGTCATAGCCAATTATTCGGACGATATCAACAATCACACAAAGGTCAGCGACGGCACATCCGCTAATGGAGTTATTAGCGGCTGGGATGTGCCGGCAACCTCAGGGCTTGAATGGGCGATGTACCCGAACGCGAGTATCAGTCCAGCGGACTACTCTACATATGCTGCGGATGGTGTTTCCTCGGGGGATAACAGTGTAGTCATTTCGGTTGGCGGCAGCTACTTCCAGAACCAGCTGGCCGGACTTTTCTTTTCATCCGGTGGCGCCGTATCTTTCAGCTTCTTCGCTATTGGCGCTCGTCTCCAGAAGCTGCCGTAAGGGGGGATTGGGAGCCAAGACTGGGGGCTGGAAGCGGTAAGCGCCCGCTGCCTGAGGACGGTATGTCGACAATGGAAAGGAGGGTTGAAAGATGAACGGGATTCCCTGCAGCCATCCGGCGACGCTCCAGGGCGCGGACGGCGTGATGCGCTGTCTGACCTGCGGCGAGATCATCAAGCCGGAGAAGAAGCCGGAGAAGAAGCCGGCGAAGGACGAGAAGAAAACGGATGAATAAGCAACCCACCGGAGCACGCCGGTTGGTTGCTTTTTCATGCCACGCTGCGCGTGGTGAATCACGTCCGGCGGGACGGTAAACACGCAGACGGTGCATCACTCCATGACACCGCAAAAAGGAGGAGTATATGGCGAACATTTTCACCAGGAAGGCGCTGAACGAGATCATGAGCAACGAGGGGCTGACGCCGGAGCAGCGGACCGAGCAGGTGTTCGCGCTGTACGGGCGGGCGCTGGACGACGGCTACATTGCCAAGGCGGCGGCCCAGCAGGCCCAGGCGGCGGCGCTGGAGAGTGCCAGGACCGAGTGGGAGAAGGGCGTGAAGGTCCCGGACCCGAAGCAGAGCGACGACTACAAGGCGCTGGCGGACGAGTACGCCGGCTACAAGGCCATGCAGGCGGCGCGGATTTCCGAGGACTACGCGGGCGTGAAGCCCAAGTTCTTTGAGACGGTCTACGGCATGGTGGATCGCGGGGACGGCGCGAACCCCGTCCAGGAGCAGCTGCAGGGCATCCGCGAGCAGTACGAGGAGTACTTCACCGCCGCGGAGCCCGCCAGGAAACCCCAGTTCGGCGCGCCCGTCGAGGGCAGCATGCCCAAGGGCGACACCGGCGCCGCGAAGGCCTTCGCCGACGCGTGGGGGTTTGGGACGAAGTGAGAGTGGAGAGTTGAGAGTGGAGAGTGGAGTTTTGGATGGTCGCGCGCGATAGTTCGCGGAATCCCAAAGCTCCGTTACCGCGAAGGAGAGTTATCCTGAAGAACGGGATGACGACGCTTCGTTCTTCGGCTGACGCTATCTTCACTCTCCACTCTTCACTCTTCACTCTCAAATGAGCGACTGAAAGGAGCGAATGAATATGCCCAATGTGAACTATGCCGCTGAGTACAGCCAGGCGCTGGCGCAGGCGTATCCGTACCTGAGCTACTTCCCGGAGATCTGGGCGGCGAACAATTCCAACCTGTACAAGCCCGGCATCGGCAAGACGATGTACATTCCGACGCTGACCACCACCGGCGCGCACGCGGTGAACCGAGACCAGATCACCGGCACCTTCAACCGGAACTGGGACAACGCGCTGCAGGCGGTGACGCTGGAGATGGACCGCGAGTGGGACACCCTGGTGGACCCGATGGACGTCGAGGAGACCAACCAGGTGGCCAGCATCGCGAACATCACCAGGGCCTTCAACGAGCAGCAGAAGGTGCCCGAGATGGACGCCTACATGGCGGCCAAGCTGTACAGCATGGCCACGCCCATCACGACGGCCCCGACCGTGTCCAACATCATCGGATGCTGGGACCTGTACCTGTCGACGCTGGCGGAGGACCGCTGCAACATGAACCGCGTGGTCTGCTACATGAACTCCGAGGTGTACTACACCATGCTGAAGTACGGCAGCGGCATCACCCGGTACATGGACGTGGACAAGGGCGCCCACAATGTCGACCGCAGCATCCTGACGATGGACGGCATCCCGATCCATCCGGTGCCGTCCTCCATCATGAAGAGCTCGTTCAACTTCACCACCGGCTGGAGCGCGAACAGCGGCGCGAAGAAGATCTACGCGCTGGTGGTCTGCCTCGACAGCATCGCCGCGCCGGTGAAGTACGAGACCGCCATGATCAGCGCGCCCAACGCCCAGAGCAAGGGCAAGTACCTGTACTACGAGCGCTACTACTACGGCGCGTTCAAGCTGAGCGCCCGCGGCGGCGTCGTGGTGCACGCGGAAGCGTAAAGGACGGAATAGGCAATAGGCAATAGGCAGTAGGCAGTAGGAGATCCACCGAGGTAACCCCTACTGCCTGATGCCTGATGCCTATTGCCTGAATTGAAAGGAGCGAATGAAATATGCCCAACACTGGAATCACCGGCAAGATCGCGCGCAAGTACATGGCGCACTTCCTGGACAGCACCTTCGGCGGGACCACGCCCAGCTGGTACCGCGTCGGCAAGGACCTGGAGGAGTTCAACGTGGAGATGAACCCCGACACCGAGAAGAAGAAGAACATCCTGGGCAACAACAGCTTCATCCACAACGGCTACGAGATGTCGGCCAGCGCCGAGCCCTTCTACGCGGAGGTCGGCGACGCGCTGTTCGAGCGCCTGCAGCAGATCGTGGACAGCCAGATCAACGACGACACCCTGAAGACCAAGAGCCTGGAGGTCCACCTGTGGGACGAGGGCACGACCAGCGGCACCTACAAGGCCTACCGCCAGGACTGCTACGTGGTGCCCACCAGCTACGGCGGCGACACCAGCGGCTATCAGATCCCGTTTGAGGTGACCTACGTCGGCGAGAAGACGTCCGGCATCTACACGCCCGGCACCGGCGGGGCCTCCGGCACGTTCACGCCGGACACCTGATTAGGGAGTAGAGAAGAGTGGAGAGTGAAGAGTGGAGAGTGGAGTTTTGGATGGCTGATTCTATCTTCACTCTCCACTCTCAACTCTCCACTCTTGAATGAAAGGAGCATCTCATGGCAGACAACATTAAACCCATGACCATCGTCGTGGACGACGGCAGTCGCCGCGTTCCGATTCAGAATAAGGACGGCGTGGAGATCGGCGCGTTCACGTTCCACCCGACGGATTTGGGCATCATCAAGCGCTACAACGACCTGACCGACCGGGCGGACGCCATCTTCGAGCCGCTGGCGCAGATGTCCGCGGAGCTGGGCGACAGGGACGTGGACATCTCCGACCCGCGCTATGCCCAGGCGCTGGACGAGGCCGGGAAGCGGCTGTACGAGGCCGTCAACACGCTGTTCGGCAGCGACGACGCGGCCCAGGCGTTCTTCGGCAGGATGGACCCCTTCAGCCCCGTGGGCGGCGCGTTCTACTGCGCCCAGGTGCTCGACGCCGTGGGCACGTTCATCGGCGCACAGTTCGAACAGGAGACCGCGAAGTTCTCCGAGAACGCGAAGAAGTACGCGAACCGGGCGACGCGGCGGGGGAAGAAGTGAGGGGAATTAGGAATGAGGAATTAGGAATGAGGAATGGTGGTGCAAATCCCTTCGGGATTTGATTTAATCAAAAGAAATCCGACAGGATTTCCACCTGAATTCCTCATTCCTCACTCCTCATTCCTCATTCAAAGCGACTGAAAGGAGCACCCATGATCTTCGACCTACCCACAGCTCTCTCCTTCGGCGGGCGGGAATGGGACATCGACCCGGACTTCCGGCAGGTGCTGCGGATCCTGTCGGCGTTTGAGGACCCGGACCTGTCGGACGGGGAGAAGGCGCTGCTGTGCCTGATGGACCTGTACGTGGACTTCGGGGAGATCCCCCGGGACCAGCTCCAGGCGGCGCTGGACGCGGCCATGGCCTTCATCGACCACGGCGCCGGGGACCAGAAGCCGGGGCCGCGGACCATGGACTGGGTCCAGGACGCGCCGCTGATCTTCCCGGCGGTGAACCGGGCGGCGGGCTTTGAAGTGCGAAGTGTGGAATACATGCACTGGTGGACCTTTCTGGGTCTGTTCATGGAGATCCGCGACAGCGTGTACAGCACCGTGCTGAGCCTGCGCGGCAAGAAGGCCCGGGGCAAGAAGCTGGAGAAGAACGAACAGGAATTCTGGAACAACAACCTGGCCATCTGCCGGCTGAAGCCAAGGCTGAGCGCCCGGGAACAGGCGGAGAAGGACAGGCTCCTGCTGGCGCTCGGTCAGGCGTGAGGAATACGCTGTGGACTTTGTTGAGTGAGGAATGAGGAATTAGGAATGAGGAATGGCGGTGCAAATCCCTGACGGGATTTGTTTAATCATAAGAAATCCGACAGGATTTCCACATGAATTCCTCATTCCTCATTCCTAATTCCTCATTTCCCCAAGGAGGTGATTTCATGTCCGCATCCATCGTCATTGATCTGGGCGATATGGCCGAGCACAGGCAGGGCTCGGCGCTGTTTCGCGAGGCGGGGGCGCTGAACGCGGCGATCGCCGGCATGCGCGATTCCATGCGGTCCTTTGGCGGCATCGTCCAGCGGGCGGCGGCGGGACTGTCGCGAATGGGCGACTACGCCAAGGGTGTCGTGTCGGCGCTGATGCACGCGCAAAACCTGGCCCAGGGGCTGGATTCCGGCCTGCGCAACCTGTACCGCTGGGGGCAGGAGAACTGGGAACCCTTCGCGTCGACGCTGGACGGTCTGGCCGCCAGCGCGCTGTATCTGAAGAACAGCTTTGCCGCGATGGCCGCGCCGCTGATCAATACGGTGGCTCCGGCCATCCACTACGTGACCGATTGCATCGTCACTCTGTTCAACCTGGCGGGCCAGCTGGTGGCGCGGCTGTCCGGTTCACAGACCTATGTGGCCGCCCGCAGGACCGGCGAGGCGTGGAGCGCCGTGGGCGGGCGCATCGGCCGGGCGACCTCGGCGCTTCGCCGGTATGTGGCGGGCTTCGACCAGCTGAACGTGCTGCAGTCGGGCGCCTCCGGGCGTGGCGGCGGCGGGGGCGGCGGCGTGGCGGGCATGTTTGAGACCCGGACCATCGAAAGCGGGCTTCGGGACTTCGCCGACCGGCTGCGCGAGGCGTTTCAGGCGGGCGATTGGGCTGGCCTGGGGCAGCTGCTGGGCGAGCAGGTGAACGCCATCGTCGATTCGGTGGATTGGGCGGGCCTCGGCACGAAGGTCGGCTACTACGTCAACGGCCTGTTCTCCACGGCCTACTGGACGCTGGATGCGATAAACTTTGCCAATATCGGCGCTTCGGCGGCGGAATTTCTGAACAACGCGCTGGCTGAGATCGATTTCACCACGGCCGGCGGCACGGTGGCGCTGCTCTTTACAACGTTCTGGGAGACGGTCGCGGGCTTCATCACCGGGTTTGACTGGCCGGCGTTCGCGGCGGATCTGGCCGATGGCGTGAATGGCTTCGTCACCACGCTGGACAAAAAGCTGAGCGCCGTCGACTGGGCGGGCCTGGCGCTGCGACTGACCGACGGGATCAACAGTTTCATCCAAAGAACCCATTGGAAACGGCTGGGGAAGGCCCTTGGCAGGCGCGTCAATGACCTGCTGTCCGTGCTGGGCACAGCGGCGGCGAAATTCGACTGGACGGGTGCGGGCGCGGCGCTGGCGGCGTCGGTGAACGGCCTGTTTGAAAGCGTGAACTGGGACGCCCTGGGCGATTGGCTGAACAACACGCTGCTGGGCGTGCTGGATCTCGGCCTGTCGTTCTTCGATGATTTTGACGCCAAGGGCTTTGCCGACGGCATCGGGCGGGCGCTTTCGCGGGTGGACTGGGATGCCATGGCGGAAAAGCTGTGGGCGCTGTTCAAGGCGGCGCTGATGAAGCTGGGTGAGTTCTTCGGCGCGCTGTTGTTCGGCGGAAGCGCGAACCTGTCGCTGAACCTGTCGCTGCTGAGGAGCGGTTGGACCACAATCACCAAATGGCTGGGCATCGACAACCCGCTGGCAGCGCTGATTCGGCTGGGCAAGAGCGGTTGGACGACCATCGGCAGCTTCGTGGGTACGGCGGTGACGGTGCTGACCTCGCTGGGCAGGAACGGCTGGACGAGCATCGGCAGCTTCGTGGGCACGGCGGTGACGGTCTTGACCTCGCTGGAGAAGAACGGCTGGTCGTCCATATCGGCCTTCGTGGGCACGGCGGTGACGGTGCTGACGTCGCTGGGGAGGAGCGGTTGGACGAGCATCGGCAGCTTCGTGGGCACGGCGGTGACGGTGCTGACGTCGCTGGGGAAGAGCGGCTGGTCGTCCATATCGGCCTTCGTGGGCACGGCGGTGACGGTGCTGACCTCGCTGGGGAAGAGCGGCTGGTCGTCCATATCGGCCTTCGTGGGCACGGCGGTGACGGTGCTGACGTCGCTGGGGAAGAGCGGCTGGACGTCCATCGGCGGCTTCGTGGGCACGGCGGTGACGGTGCTGACTTCGCTGGGGAAGAACGGCTGGACGTCCATATCGGCCTTCGTTGGCACGGCGGTCACCGTGCTGACATCGCTGGGGAAGGCCGGTAGCGGCCCGCAGACGGCCGAGGCGGTGTACAGCGCCGCAGACAAGGCCGTCACCGGCAAGACCAGCCTGGCGAAGGGCAGCAGCGGCGACCAGACGGTGAAGAGCGTCTACAGCCAGGCGGACAAGGCGGTCACCGGCTATACTTCGCTGGCAAAGGCCAGCAGCGGCACGCAGAATGTCTCCGGGGTCTACAGCGCGAGCGAGAAGGCGGTCACCGGCAATGTGTCGCTGGCGAAGAGCGGCTGGACCTCCATATCGGCCTTTGTGGGCACGGCGGTGACGACCAAGGTCACCCTGTCCAACAGCGGCACGAACTGGGCCAGCGGCCTTCTGGCGTACCTGACCGGCAACACCAAGGGCGAGGCCACGGTGAAGGTGAACCTGACCAACGGCACGGGCGGCACGACGTGGGTGGCCATGACCAAGGCGCTGGGCGGCATCATCACCGCGGGCGGGCGCTCGCTGGCCTTCGCCTCCGGGGGCTTGCTCACGAACTCCGGGCGGCCGAGGTGGTGGGACGGCGTGCAGAAGTACGCCGCCGGCACGTCGCGGGCCCACGGCACGCTGTTCGCGGCGGGCGAGGCCGGGCCGGAGATCGTCGGCCACATCAACGGCCGCACCGAGATCCTGAACAAGAGCCAGCTGGCTCAGACGATGTTCAGCGCGGTGGCCTCCGGCATGCTGTACGCGCTGAGCAAGGTGCGGCTCAGCCTGCCCGCGGTGGCCACCGGCGGCGCGGTGCCCTATGAGGTGGCGGCGCGGATCTCTGAGGCCGGCGAGGCCATAGAGGACACGCTGAACGCCAACAATGAGGACCTGATCCAGACCATCATCAGCGTGATCGGCGCGCAGACCTCTGCGATCGTGGCGGCGCTCCAGCAGCTGCAGCGCGGCGGCGACGCGCCCGGCGGTATGAGCCTGCGCCAGATCATCGAAGGCCTGAACCGCCAGACGCAGATGTACGGGGCGAGCCCGCTGATGTAGGAGAGTGAAGAGTGGAGTGTGAAGAGTGGAGTTTTGGACAGTCGCGCGCTACAGTGTGCGGAATAACGGGCTTCCGTTACCGCGAAGGAATGGCACAATGAAAAACGGGCGGACGACGCTTTGTTCTCTGGCTGACTCAATCTTCACTCTCCACTCTCCACTCTTCACTCTCCACTCTCAAAGAAAGGAGCGTAAACCATGCAGCCTGTGCTCATCATCAACAACCACGACTACGCGGCGCTGGTGGAGGCGCTGAATTTGTCCAGGAACGACCTGGACGCCGAGGGCAGCGGGCGCGACGTGCAGACCGGCGAGATGTTCCGCACGCGCGTGGCCACGAAGCTGAAGGCCACCGTGAAGCTGCTGCGGCTGCAGCAGGCGACGATGCAGCAGCTGCTTTCCGACATCTCACAGCCCTTCTACAACGCCACCGTGGTGGACCCCGCCACCGGCGCGCAGACCACCAGGAGCTTCTACACCTCCACCGTCCCCTTCGGCGCCCAGCGCTACAACAAGAGCACCGGCGCGCCGTACTACGACGGGGTGAGCTTTGAGATGGTGGAAAAGTAAGGAAATAGAAGAGTGAAGAGTGAAGAGTGGAGGGTGGAGTTTTGGGTAGCCGCGCGCGATAGTTCGCGGAATCCAAAAGCTCCGTTACCGCGAAGGAATGGCACTGTGAAGGACGGGTGGACGACGCTTCGTTCTCCGGCAAACCATATCTTCACTCTCCACTCTTCACTTTCCACTCTTGAATGAAGGGAGCAAACCATGCAGTCGACTTCAAATGTATGGCAGTCGCTGTGGCAGAGCGGCAGCGCACGCCTGGAGGTTCGGGCGACGATCGGGGGCACGGTGTACGACGGGATCTCCGCGCCGGTCCTGTCGCGGGCGACGATGTCGGACGGCCTGAGCGCGGGCAACGCGGTCAGCGCCTCCTGCGCGTTCAGCCTGCGGGCCGCGTCGGGCAGCATCCCCAAGGCCGCGGCGGTGGCCGTGGAGATGCGCCTGACGGACGGCTCTGCCACCTCCGAGTGGCTGCCGGCCGGCGCGTTTTACATCTCCAAGCGCGCCCACGACCCGGTGACGGGCCGGCTGAGCCTGGAGTGCTACGACGCGCTTTTGAAGGCCAACGCGGTCTGGACGCCCTCCGCGGGCAGCTGGCCCAGGTCCATGGCCGCCGTGACGGCGGAGCTGGCCGCGCTGCTGGGCGTCCAGCAGGACAGCCGCAACGTCATCCAAACCGGCAACAACTACCAGATCAGCCAGCCCGGATCGGGCACGACCGTGCGGGACGTGCTCTCCCGGATCGGCGCGGCCCACGGCGGCAACTGGATCATCACCCCGGCGAACCGGCTGCGGCTGGTGCCGGTGGTGGCCAGCGGCCGGCAGTCAGCCGCCGTGCGGGGCGTGCTGGGCGGTATGGACGTGGGCGCGGTCGGGACCATCTCCGGCATCCGCTGCACGGTGGACGGCCAGGCCTTTTTGACCGGCGACGAGACCGGCGCGGTGCTCAACCTGACGGGCGCCATCGCGGCCTACGGGCCGCTGCTGGAGAACGACGTGATCGGTGCGCGCTGGCAGCCCTTCCAGCTTTCCGGCGCGGTGTACGACCCGGCCGCGGAGCTGGGCGACATCATCACCGCCGGCGCGAACAGCGAAGTCAGCGGCCCGCTGTGCCGCGAGACCGTCACGCTGGGCGCGCTGCCCCGGGGCGACATCGCCGCGCCGGGCACCGAGGAGGCCGCCGACGAGTACCCCTACATCGGCCAGGCGGCCAAGACGCTGACCGTGGCCAAGGCCTATGCCGACACCGTCAGCGGGGCCGCCGCGGCCGCGCTGGACAACGCGCTCACCCAGCTGGAGATCTTCAACCGCCTCACCGGCAACGGCGCGGCCCAGGGGCTGTACCTGGTGAACGGCCAGCTGTACGTGAACGCCAGCTACATCAACACCGGCGAGCTGGCCGCCACGCTGATCCACGGCGGTACGCTCACGCTGGGCGGCGCGAACAACGTCAACGGCGTGCTGCAGGTGCTGGACGCGAACGGGAACACGGTGGTCACGCTGAACAATGCCGGCGCGGTCATCACCAACGGCAGCGTCGTGTCCTATGACGCGAACCGCCAGGCGCGGGCGCAGCTCTCGGCGGGGCTGGTCACGCTGCAATACTACGCCCGACATTCCGGCAGCGGTCAGATGATGTGGCTCGACAAGGGGCAGATGTATGTCAGCCCCGTCACCGAAAACGGCTACACGAAGTACAAGGCCTGGATCAGCGGCACGGACGCGCTGGTGATGAGCTCGAATGGCACCGTGGATCTGTGGTCACAGCTGTTTCGGCCGCGCGTCGGGACCTACATCGCCGGCCTCAAGCTGGACAGCGACGACGGTGTCCAACTGTACCATACCCTTGGCAACAGTGCGGAGGCGCGGATCACGCTGTCGGGCGACAGCATCACCGCGTCCATCCACAAGCTCGTCTGGGTCGAGGGCGAGGGCGGCGAAATGATCGAGCAGTTCGCAGAGGTGGCGTCCATCGTCATGGACGAGAACGGCTTGACCGTCAACGGCGATCTGACCGTGACGGGGACGATACATAATTGAGTTGGCAGCGGGCAGTGGATGGTGGAGGAGACGGAGTATGAACGAACAGAAGATCTGGGATGTGCTGATGAGTTTGACGGGCGGCAATGCCTTCGGCGCGGCGGGGCTGATGGGCAACCTGTACGCCGAGAGCGCGCTGAACCCGAGGAATCTGCAGCAGAGCTTCGAGAAGAAGCTGGGGTACACCGACGACAGCTACACCGAGGCGGTGGACAGCGGGGCCTATGACGATTTCGCCTATGACGGCGCGGGCTACGGCCTGGCCCAGTGGACCTGGTGGAGCCGGAAGGAGGCGCTGCTGAGCTGGGCGCGCGATTATGAGATGTCTGTCGGTGATCTGGACACGCAGCTGGATTTCCTGATCTGGGAGATGCGGGTGCTCTACAGCGACGTGTTGGACGCGCTGAGAACCGCCAAGAGCGTCCGGGAAGCCAGCGACGCGGTGCTGACCGGCTACGAGCGCCCGAAGGACCAGAGCGAGAAGGCGAAGGCGAAGCGGGCCGGGTACGGCCAGAGGTACTATGACACATACGCGACCAACGCAAAAAAGGAGAGTGATACCATGGCAACGGTGAAACTCGGCAGCGCCCGCATCGACGAGAACGGGCGCGCCACAGGCGGCAAGGCCGGGGACCAGACCGGCAGTGAGGTCTCTACTCAGAACTGGTACAAGCACAGCAAGGGCTGGCGCGTGTTCCGGGCGAAGAACAGCGGCGTGGCCGAGAAGATCGCCTGGGACATGCAGGCGGCCTGCGACAATCCGAAGATCGGCTACGATCAGAGTCAGCGGGACACGCTGTACACCGTCTCGAAGGTGGTGGGCTTCAACTGCGCGAAGGTGTCGGCGGCCTGCGAGACGGACTGCTCCGCGCTGGTGCGGGTCTGCTGTGCCTACGCGGGCGTGATGCTGCCCAACATCCGGACCACCAACGAACCCGGGGCGCTGCTGGACAGCGGGGCCTTCGTGGAGCTGACCGGCGCGAAGTACACCGACAGCCCCGACTACCTGAAGCGCGGTGACATACTGTGTACCAAGACACAGGGGCACACGGTGGTGGTGCTCTCCAGCGGCAGCAAGGCAGAGACGGAAACGGGGACAGGGGACAGGGAACAGGGAACAGGCCTGCGCCGGGGCGACTACGGCACGGCGGTGACGGCCATGCAGCGGGCGCTGTTGGCCTGGGACCCGACCTGCCTGCCCAGGTACGGCGCGGACGGCGACTTCGGCGGCGAGACCGAGGCCGCGCTGAGAGCGTTCCAGAAAGCCAAGGGCCTGACCGTAACCGGTGTCTACGAGGAGGCCACCCGCAAGGCGCTGACGACGACCGTCGACAAACCTGTCGCGCCGGCAGACGACGGGGGTACGGACGAGAGCGAGTTGTCGGACGCGCCCGTCCAGCCCGTGCCGGGCACGCCCGCGCAGTACGTCCAGGTCCGCGAGATCCACGTGAGGAGCGCCCCCGGGGACGGGTACATGTCCCTGGGCACCGTCCAGCCGGGTTACCGCCTGCCCTACGCCGGCGAGACCCACAGGGACGCGGACGGCGTGCCGTGGCACCTGGTGGAGTACGACGGCCAGAACGGCTGGCTGTGCGAGAGAGACGCGGAGGTGATAGATGCATGAGCGACGCGATCGCGGTGGCGCTGATCGGCCTGGCGGGCTCTGCCGTCGGAGCCTTCGGCGGCGTGATGGCCTCCGCCCGGCTGACCCAGTACCGACTTCGTATGCTGGAGGAGAAGGTGGAGAAGCACAACAGCCTCGTGGAGCGCACCTTCCGGCTGGAAGGCCGCATGGACGAGGCGGAGCACGACATTCGGGATTTGAAGGGGGTAAAGAAATGAGGCAGAACCGGTTCAGGAGTTGGGCGCTGTGGCTTTCGGTGGCGGCGCTCATCGTGTACGTGGTGAAGACCGCGTGCGGGCTGGACATCTCAGAGCAGGTCAACGGCCTGCTGGACGTGCTGCTGCCCGTGCTGGTGGCGTTCGGCATCATCAACAACCCGACGGACGGGGAAAACCTGTAATGAGATAGGGGACGGTTCCTTATCTCACTTCTGAAGTGAGATAAGGAACCGTCCCCTATCTCATTTTTGATGCTGCCATGAAAAAATAAACATATGTTCGATAGTATTCCGGCGCGGGGTGTGCTATAATGGGGGCACACTGAAATTGGGGGCGACCCCGGGCCGCCCGCGAAATACGTATTGGAGGATGATCCGGATGGCAGCGGAGAAGAAGGCGGAGAAGAAGCCCGCGATGCAGAAGTTTGGCGATGATCGAAAGAAGGCGCTGGAAGTGGCGCTGGGGAAGATAGAGAAGGACTTTGGCAAGGGCTCGGTGATGAAGCTGGGCAGCGCCGGCAGCACCCAGGTGGAGGTCATCCCCACCGGCAGCCTGCAGCTGGACTTCGCGCTGGGCGTGGGCGGCCTGCCCAAGGGCCGCATCGTGGAGATCTACGGGCCGGAGTCCTCGGGCAAGACCACCGTGGCGCTGCACTGCGTGGCCCAGGCCCAGAAGGCCGGCGGCACCGCGGCGTTCATCGACGCCGAGCACGCGCTGGACCCGGTGTACGCCAGCAAGCTGGGCGTGGACATCAACGAGCTGTACGTGTCCCAGCCCGACAACGGCGAGCAGGCGCTGGACATCTGCGAGGCGCTGGTGCGCTCCGGCGCCATCGACATCGTGGTGGTGGACAGCGTGGCCGCGCTGGTGCCCAAGGCCGAGATCGAGGGCGACATGGGCGACAGCCACGTGGGCCTGCAGGCGCGCCTGATGAGCCAGGCGCTGCGCAAGCTGACCGGCGTGATTTCCAAGACCAACGCCGTGGTGATCTTCATCAACCAGCTGCGCGAAAAGGTGGGCGTGATGTACGGCAACCCCGAGACCACCACCGGCGGCAAGGCGCTGAAGTTCTACGCCTCGGTGCGCATCGACATCCGCAAGAGCGAGGCCATCAAGGAGGGCAAGGACATCATCGGCAACCGCACGAAGATCAAGATCGTGAAGAACAAGGTGGCCCCGCCCTTCCGCAGCTGCGTGGTGGACATGCTGTACGGCGAGGGCATCTCCCGCGAGGGCGAGCTGCTGGACATGGCCGTGGAGCAGGATATCGTGCAGAAGTCCGGTTCGTTCTATTCCTACAACGGCGAGCGCATCGGCCAGGGCCGCGACAACGCCCGCAAGTACTTCCGCGACAACCCCGACGCCTTCGACGCCGTGGAGGCGAAGATCCGCGAGAGCTTCAGGACCGGCGCCATCGAAGCCCCGCTGGACAGCGCCATGCCCGACGAGACGGAGGAGGACGACGACGAGGAGTTCGAGCTGGATGAGTGAGGAAGCGTGGGCAGTAGTGAATAATGGGAACAGGGGCGGCATTGCTGATCGCAGTGCCGCCCCTGTTGCAGTAACGGAATGAGTGAGGAGTTAGAAGGGAGGAGTTAGGAGCAAAAGAATGCCGGGGACCGGATTGCCACGTCACTTCGTTCCTCGCAATGACGGGACGGAGGATAATACCCCCTGCATGTCATTGCGAGGATTCCCCGCGTCAGCGGGGATGACGCGGCAATCCGGTCTCCTTTCAATCAAACAAATCCCGTCAGGGATTTGCACCTGAATTCCTCATTCCTCATTCCTCACTCCACATTCAACGAATCGACCTCAACCTCAATCTCCGCGCTGCCCACGCCCTCGCCCGTCACGGTCAGCCGGGCGGCGCCGGGTTGGGGGGCGGCGCGCAGGACGGCGAGGGCCATGCCGCGGTGGGCGGTGCATTCGCCGCGGGTGTAGTTTTCGTCGGTGACGGGGTTGCCGGAGCCGAAGCCCAGCAGGCGGGCGGGGCCGGTGACCTGGGCGCGCAGCTTGACCCCGGCGTCGGGGACGGGCACGCCCTGCGCGTCCAGCAGCTGCACGCGCACGCAGGCCAGCGCATCCATGTCGGCCTTCATGGGGCCGGTCTCGCAGGTCAGGCGAATCTTCGCGGGTGCGCCGGCGGTGGTCAGCGCCGTCCGGGAGACCTCCTTGCCGCCGCTGTAGCTCACCGCCTCCAGCGTGCCGGGGGCGTAGGCGGTGTGGAACAGGAAGGTCATCGGCATGCCGTGGACCTGCGCCTCGCCGGCGCGCAGGCGGCCCACGTCTTCGCCGTTGATGAGCAGCGCCACTTCCTCGGCGGCGCTGAACACCAGCACGTCCACGGGCCGGCCCTCCCGGCCGCGCCAGGTCCAGCGGTCATGCACGCCGGGGAAGCCCCAGGGCGTCAGCACCTCCAGCTTGCCGTAGTTGTCGGGGTCGTAGCTGAAGGCGGCGGTCTCGGGGCTGCCCCACACGATGCGGCGGTACACGCCCTGGGGGCGGATCGCGCCGGTGATGTCGAAGTCCGCGTCGTTCGCGGTGCGCCAGGGGAAAGGGGAGCCGCCGAGCCAGGGGCTGGCGCCGTCCTTCGCGTTCGGGTCGCCCTGGTCGTAGAAGGTGGCCTTGCCGATGCCGGCTTCGCCGATGTAGTCCCAGGCCGTCCAGGTGAATTCGCCGATCACCCAGGGCGTGCGCTCGATCATCGGCCAGTGCGCGCCGATCTGAACCGGGTAGTTCTCGGAGCCCAGCATCACGCGCTCCGGGAACATCTGATGGTCCTGCCCGTACTTTTCCTCATAGTAGTTGTAGCCCACAACGTCCAGGCCGTTGGCGAAGGCCTCGGTGTACGCTTCCCACGTCAGATCACGACTGCCGGCCATGTCGGCGTTCTGCAGCGTGCCCTCGGCAGCCTCGCGCCACTTGCGCAGCTGATCCTTCATCATCACGTCGTCCAGGCCGTTCCAGAACGAGCAGATGGCGTTGGAGACCGGGCGGCTGGGGTCCAGCGCGCGGATGGCCTCCGCCAGGCGGGTCGCCCACACGTAGCCGTCGTTCAGGCCGGCGCGCTCTGTGATCTCGTTGCCGGTGGACCAGAGGATCACGCTGGGGTGGCAGCGGTCCCGGCGGACGAAGGCGGAGAGGTCGGCTTCCCAGTCGGACTCAAAGAACTGGTTGTAGTCGCCGGGCTGCTTGCCCATGCCCCAGGCGTCGAAGGCCTCGTCGAACACGTACATGCCCAGACGGTCGCAGGCCTCGATCAGCGCCGCGGAGGGCGGGTTGTGGGTGGTCCGTATGGCGTTGAAGCCCACCGACTTCAGCTTGCGCACCTTCCAGGCCTCCATATCGTACAGGCTCACCGCGCCGATCACGCCGTTGTCGTGGTGCAGGCAGCCGCCCTTCAGCTTGACGGTCTTGCCGTTGATCCGCAGGCCGTGCTTCACGTCCGCCTCGACGGTGCGGATGCCGAACAGCGCGCCCTCCTCGTCGGCGGTGGGGGCTTCGGCGGGGATGATGCGGGTTTTGTAGGTGCCCGCGTCCGTCACCCGCGCCGCCAGGCGGTACAGGTGGGGCGACTCGGCACTCCACAGCTTTGGCGCGTCGACGGTGAGGGTCATGTGCGCCGTCGCCGCGGCCATCGGCGGCACCTGGACCAGCGTCTTTGAGGCGCGCACGGCTTCGCCGGTGGCGTCGTCGGTCAGCGTGAACGTCACCTCGGCCAGGCGGTTTTCGGCACATTCGTTCCGGACTTCCGCGGAGACGGCCAGATACGCGGTCTCGGCGCTGCCGTCCGGGGCGTATTCGATCTTCTTCGTGTGCCCGGACAGCCCGCCGAAGGCCACGTGCAGCTTCGGCATGTGCACCAGCTCCACGCTCCGGAACAATCCCGCGCCGGTGTACCAGCGGGAGTTGGGCTGCATGCTGGGATTGACCGTGATGACGACGCTGTTTTTTTCGCCGGGGTAGATTAGCTGCGTGATGTCCGCCTCGAAGGGCGTGTAGCCGCAGTGGTGCAGCGCGGCCTTCGCGCCGTTGACCTCGACGGTAGCGTTCATCATCGCCCCGTCCAGCCGCAGCGCCACCCGCTCGCCGGCCCAGTCGGCGGGGATGTCGACCTCGCGCCAGTAGTGGGCGACGCCGGCGTTGTAGTAGCCGCTGGCCTGCCTGGACGGCGCGTCGGCGTACACGTCGCTCTCGATCATGTAGTCGTGGGGCAGGTCGACGACGCGCTCCTCAGGCGCGCCGGTCAGCCGCCGGGGGTGGTCGGTCAATCCGAGGCCGAAGTGCCAGCCCTGATGGATGCGGATGCTTCGCATGGTGTTTTCCTCCCGTATCGTAAAGTATGAATATGTATTTCTTCGCGCCTCGACGCTTTTCCTTCATGATCTGCCCGAACCGCATTCAGATGACAGCGGGGACGGTTCTCGCTGTCACCAATGAAGCGCCAAAAGATGACAATGAGAACCGTCCCCGCTGTCATCTTTTGTTATGATTGACAAACATCCATTGGGCTTGTATCATGGTCTTGGGCCGGCACAGACGGCGACCCGGAGAGGAGCAGTACATACAATGGAGAGCATGATTTCGGAATCGGTCAATCGCAATTCCCATCCCAGCCAGCTGCGCATCACCGACATCCGCTTTACGGATGTGGCGGGCGCGCCGATGCACTGCACGCTGATGAAGATCTACACCAACCAGGGCATCGTGGGCCTGGGCGAGGTCCGCGACGGGGGCAACCGGGTGTACGCCGAAATGCTGAAGAGCCGGCTGATCGGCGAGAACCCCTGCAACGTGGAAAAGCTGTTCCGCCGGGTGAAGCAGTTCGGCGGCCCGGCGCGGCAAGGCGGCGGCGTCTGCGGCGTGGAGGTGGCGCTGTGGGACCTGGCGGGCAAGGCCTACGGGGTGCCGGTGTACCAGATGCTGGGCGGCAAGTACCGCGACAAAATCCGCATCTACTGCGACACCGACGTGGAGGGCAAGCACACCGGTAAGGACATGGGCCTGGCGCTGAAGGCGCGCATGGACAAGGGCTTCACGTTCCTGAAGATGGACCTGGGCCTGGGCATACTCAGGGGCGAGCCGGGCGCGGTGTGCGCGCCGCTGGGCCTGATGGACGAGATGAACGCCATGGAGGGCCTGTCCTGGGCCAACAGCGCCGGACCGGCGGAGAAGCGCCAGCTGCGCAACCGGGCCTACGACCTGTTCAACGTGCCGCACCCGTTCACCGGCATCCACGTGACGGAGAAGGGCCTGGACATACTGGAGCAGTACGTAAAGGACGTGCGGGACGTGATCGGCTACGAGGTGCCGCTGGCCATCGACCACTTCGGCCACATCGGCGTGGAGGACTGCATCCGGCTGTGCCGGCGCATCGAGAAGTACAACATCGCCTGGGCTGAGGACATGGTCCCCTGGCAGTACACCGACCAGTACAAGCGGCTCAGCGACAGCACCACCGTGCCGATCTGCACCGGCGAGGACATCTTCCTGGCCGAGGGCTTCGAGCCGCTGTTGAACGCCCGTGCCGTGTCGGTGATCCACCCGGACATACTGACCAGCGGCGGCATACTGGAGAACAAGCGCATCGGCGATCTGGCCCAGCGCCACGGCGTGGCGATGGCGGTACACATGGCCGAGAGTCCGGTGTCCGCCTACGCCTGCGTGCACAGCGTGGCCGCCACCGAGAACTTCTACGTGCTGGAGAACCACTCGGTGGACGTGCCCTGGTGGGACGACATGGTGCTGGGCGCGCCGAAGAAGATCGTCGAGAACGGCTTCATCGCCGTGCCGGACAAGCCGGGCCTGGGCGTGGACGACTACAACGACGAGGTCATCCGCGAGCACCTGCACCCGGACTATCCGGAAATGTGGACCGAGACCTCGCGCTGGGACGACGTGTATTCCCACGACCGGCTGTGGAGCTGACAGAGGGATTTCAGTGAAAGATATCATTGTTTTGACCCGCGACGGCATGGCCGAGGCCCGCGCGGCCCGGGCGCATCTGCAGTCGCTGGGGTATCGGGTGGAGACCGTGCCGCCGTCGGTGTGCCTGTGGGACGAGGCCGCTGTGCGCGCTTTCGCCGAACCGCTGGCGCAGCGCATTGTCGGGGTGATCCACCCGGCGCCGGAGCGCATCCTCGGGGCCGTCGCCGACGTGTCCATGGATGAATGGAACCGCGCCGCCGACGCGGGGCCGATGGCCGCCTGGTGCGCGACCAAGGTGTTCTGCGGCATCATGCGGCAAAACGGCGGCGGTAGCATGATCTATTTGAACAGCATACACGCCGAGAAGCCGGTGGGCTGCGGCGCGCTGTACAGCATGGGCTGCGGAGCCACGCAGATGCTGGCCCGGGAGGCGGCCCAGGACTACGGCCAGTTCGGCGTGCGGGTGTACTTCATCCAGAAGGGCGTCTCCGAAACCGACCCGGATTCCAGGAGCCCCGTGTCCACGCTGTACTACGGCGCGGACCTGCGCTGCGCCAGCCGGGAATTGCCGGGGCCGGACGCGCTGAACGGGCTGATTGCGTTTCTGATGACCGAAGATGCCGCCCCGCTGACCGGCGCGGACCTGCGGGCCGACGACGCGATGACGCTGTTCTACACCCATCGCCGCAAGGTGGAAGGGAGGCCCTACTATGGCTGAGACCTCCGAGAGGCGGGTGGCGCTGGTCACCGGCGGCGGCAAGGGCGTGGGCGCGGGCATCGCGCGGGTGTTGGCCGGGCACGGCGTGCGCGTGTGCGTCAACTGCCATTCCAACCCCGACATGGCCGAGGCCACGCTGCGGGGCATCGAGCAGGCGGGCGGCGAGGGCTTCGTCTGGCCGGCGGACGTCTCCGACCCGGCGCAGGTGAAGGCCATGGTCGACGCGATCGTCGGGCGCTGGGGGCGGCTGGACATACTGGTGAACAACGCCGCGATGCAGCACAACCTGTACATCGACGAATACGACTACGACAGGCTGCGCCGGCTGTGGGAGATCAACATCGGCGGCTACTTCCACGCGGCGCGGGCGTGCCTGCCTTATCTGAAGGCCGCCGGAAACGGGCGGATCGTGAACATATGCAGCATCCACGGCAAGCGGCCCACCTGCTTTGATGCCGGCTACGCCATGACCAAGGGCGCGGTGCGCATGTTCACCCGGGAGCTGGCGCTGGAGGTGTACCGCGACGGCATCACCGTGAACGCCGTGGACCTGGGCGGCTGCAAGATCGAGTTCAAGACCGGCCGCGCGCCGATGCGCTCCAGCTATCCGCTGGACTGCCGCAACCCGGAGATGGCGTCGTTCCGGATGGTGACGCCCGAGGACGTGGGCGAACTGGTCTGGTTCCTGTGTTCGCCCGGCGCCAATGCCATCACCGGCGACGCGGTGCGGGTGGACAAGGGCGCGGTGCTGATATAGGGAGTAGGGAATAGGGAGTAGGGATAGGAGGCATACATGTATTTCAACGATCGGGAGACCATCATCCGGCTGACGCCGGAGTGGACGGGCGAGCGCATGGCCGACGGGCGGCCCAGGGTCAGCGACGACGTGCTGCGCCGGATGCGGAACATCACGTTTGAGGAGGCCTGGGGCCCCCTCTGGAACATGGGCTACAAGAACAACTGGGAATGCAATTTCAAGATGACCCACGGCGATTCCATACTGGTGGGCCGCGCCGTGACGGCCGTGATGATGCCCTTCCGGCCGGACCTGGACGCGGCGCTGAAGCACATCGGCCAGGACGAGGAGGGCCACAGGGGCTTTTACAACCAGTGGGTGATCGACGCGCTGGTGGAGGACGACGTGGTGGTGGTGGACCTGTACGACAAGATCTTCGAGGGCACCTACGTGGGCGGCAACCTGTCCACCGCCATACACACCCGCACGAAGCGGGGCGGCGCGGTGATCTGGGGCGGCGTGCGCGATCTGCAGCAGATCGTGAAGATCGACGGGCTGCAGGTGTACTACCGGGGCGTGGACCCCACCGGCATCGGCAACTGCCTGATGACCGGCTACAACGTGCCCTGCCGCGTGGGCCAGGCCGTATGCATGCCCGGCGACGTGGTGCTGGGCACCATCAGCGGCGTGATCTTCATTCCCGCCCAGCACGCGGAGAAGGTGGTGGAGAACGCCGAGAAGTCCCACGTGAAGGACATCTTCGGCTTCGACCGCCTGCAGAGCCGCACCTACACCACCGCCCAGATCGACACCCGCTGGACCCTGCCGATGATGGAGGACTTCATGCAGTGGCTGAAGACCGACCCGCGGGCGGAGGCCTTCCGGCACCTGACGTGGGATCAGGAGATGGCCGAGGCGCGGGAGAAGGCGTAGGGACAAAATGAGACAGGGGACGGTTCCTTATCTCACTTAATTGTGAGATAAGGAACCGTCCCCTGTCTCATTTTCCGAACATCAGGGTGCACATCTTCTCGGCGTATTCGGTCCAGAAGGTCATGTCGTGGCCGCCGGGGGACTCAAAGTATTGGTGCTCGACGCCGCGCTGTTCCAGAAAGGCGTGGAACTGGCGGTTGGGCTCCAGCAGGAAGTCCTCGGTGCCGCAGGCCATGAACAGCTTCGGCAGCGGCTTCTTGGCGGCGAGGAGCTCGTCCACCAGCACCTCCGGGTTGTTGCGGCTCTGCTCCACGGTCTCCAGGTCGCCGAAGCACTCGCGGTAGTATTCGTAGTTGGCCACCGGGTTCTCGTCGCCCGGCTTCATGTGGGCGATGCCGTGCACGATCAGGGCGCTGGACAGCCCGGCGGCCGCGCCGAAGTGGTCCGGGTGGGCCAGGGCCACGTGCAGCGCGCCGTAGCCGCCCATGGACATGCCCATCACGCAGGTGTCCTCCGGGGTCAGGGCCAGGTGGAACGTCTTGCGCACGTAATCCACCAGCTCTACGCCCAGGAAGGCGTCGTAGCGATGGCCGGTGGAGATGCCGTCGATCCAGAAGCCGTTTTCACCGCTGGGCATGACGACGGCGAAGTTGTACAGCGCGGGCAGGCGCTCCGGCACCCAGTTGCCCGCCGCGCCGGTGTAGCCGTGCAGCAGGAACAGCGTCTTCATCGGCCGGCCCTTGAACTTCTGCTCCGGCGGCCACTGATTGTTGGGGTCGTTGGGCAGCAGTACCTTGAACTGCACGGGGCGGATCAGGCAGTTGGAGTAGTATTCGACTTGCAGATGTGCCATGGTGAGGCCTCCTCTCCTAAAACACGATGTCCCCGGGGCGGTAGCCCTCGGGCAGCGGTTCTTCCCGAAGGAAGGTGAAATCGGGGTCGGAAAGCACCGGCAGGAAGGCGGCGAAGGGGATGGCGTCGAACTCCATGCCGTAGCTGCTGGCCCCGAACCAGCCGCCCTCGTGGGCGCGCAGATTCAGGTCCCGGGCGAACTTGGTGGCGTTGCAGCAGTCGTGCACGGCGATGGGCCAGCCCTCCTCCGCGGCGCGGCGCATCAGCTTCAGCGTCAGCTCGTGGCTTGAGATGGGGGAGAGGTAGCCCAGCCGGTACATGTACATATTCTCGCCCAGGTAGTTTGCTAGGTTGTTCGGGTTCAGGTGCAGCTCGGCGCAGTTCATAAAGTCCAGCCCGGTGGCCAGTATCGCGTCCTGCTTTGAAAGGAAGGTCTCGTACAGCTCGGGCGTCATCGGCGTCTCGACGCCCACCATCGGGATGTGCTTCTTCGCCTCGCCGATGGCCGCGATCACGCCATCCGCGCAGCCGCTGGCCCCCAGGTTGAACCGCAATTCGTCCAGCCCCGCCTCGCCCAGGGCCCGCAGGTTCTCCGGCGTGGCCAGCGTGCCGTTGGTGTACAGGTGCTGGTACACGCCGGCCTCGCGGAAGGCGCGGATGATCGGATAGTACTTTTCGATCTCCATGAAGGGCTCCAGGTACACGTAGGAAATGCCGGTGGGCCGGTTGGAGGCGCTCAGCAGCAGCGGCAGGTCCTCCTCGCGGAAGCGGGTGCCGCCGATCTCCCAGTAGCCCTCGCCGATGGGCGGCTGGTCGTCCATCGCGCCGCAGTCGTAGCAGAAGGGGCAGCGCAGGTTGCAGCGGTTGGTCTTGCGCACCGCGCTCAGCCCCGTGCCCTGCAGGCACGAGCGGCAGCCCTTCGGAAAGCGGACTGGGTCGCCCACGAAAGTGCTGCGGCCGTCCAGCGACTTAAGCCCCGGAACCTCGCGTCGCAGCGCCTCGATCCGCGCCGCTTCGGCCGCCTCGATCTGCGACAGCGCCGCCAGCGCGATTTCCTGCTGGCGCGGCGGCAGCGGCTCGTCCTCCGGCAGCTGGGCGAAGAATTCAAACCAGGTCAGCGCGTCTTGCTTGGATATGTACATGATGACCTCCTATGGGAAATGGTTGGGGATACCAGTGAAAATGAGATAGGGGACGGTTCCTTATCTCACAATGAAATGAGATAAGGAACCGTCCCCTATCTCATTTTGGATCAGCACGCCCTCGCCGTCGTTCAGGCGGATCACGTTACAACCCATCTCCCGCTCGTAGGCGGCGCAGGTGGCCTCGAAATTGTCGAAGCGGGTGAGGAAGCGGCTGTAGTGGGGCAGCACCTGTATGTCGGTCAGGCGCAGGGCGGTCAGGTCCGTCAACCCCGGGGTGTTCATCTCGGGGGAATAGCGGTTCACCAGCGCCAGCGTGGGCCCGAAGACAAAGGCCGCGGCGCTCCAGCCGATGAGCAGCCGGTCGCGGGCGAGGGTCATGAGGATCTCGTTGGCGTCGGCGCGCCGGAGCGATTGGAGCAGGTAGAACGGGTTGCCGCCGATGAATTCCACCACGCTATAATCCAGCAGGTCGCGGGCCGGGCGCTCATCCACGTCAAACGGCGTCACCGACAGGCCGAGGGATTCCAGCTCCGATGTACACCGCGGCACGTGCCAGTTGTTTGCCTTGTACTGATCGTCCGCGGTGACCACCAGCGCGGCGGCGCGGTTTGCGGGAACCCAGGGGCGGACGGCGTCCAGCAGCGCCGGGCTGGTCAATCCGTCGGAGCAGAGCAGAAGCATTGATCCGTAAACCTCCTTTGAAATCTGAGATAGGGGACGGTTCCTTATCTCACATAAAAGTGAGATAAGGAACCGTCCCCTATCTCATTTGGACAATCCGCCCGACTGTAGCATAAGGAACTGAAGTGTGATGGGAGATTTGGGCGATGGACAGGTGTGCCTGGCGCAGTTGGACGATGTATTTCCGTTGTTCTGCCCTGTCCAGCTGCCGGAAGGCCTCTGGGGTCTTGCAGCCGGTGATCTTTCTGGCCACGGCGGCGGCCTTTTCGTCGGTGATGTGTACGGCCTTCGGGTGCTCGTCCATCGCCCGGTCCTCGTTCTTCCGGCAAAGGTAGGCCAGCAGCGCCTCGCGGTTGGGGAAGAAGCCGTCGGCGAAGGCGGCGTCGGTGAGAAAATCCTCATGGCCGTTGTAATGGGCATAGCTGCTCCAGGGCCAGGTTCCGGGGGCGGTCTCCAGCCCCGCCTTCATCGGATTCTGCATGATGTAGCGCAGTACCGTCAGGAAATAGGCGTCGTCCTCCACCGGCTCGCTCTTAAAGCGGTCCTGGAACAGGTGGCCGACGCGCTCGTACTTCATGTTGTACCACCACACAAACCGGCTGCCGATGCGCTTGACGATCAGGTCAAGGGGCTCTGTCTGTGTGTGGATCAGCAGGTGGATGTGGTTCGGCATCAGGCACCAGGCGTACAGCTCGAAGGTACTGATCTTCTTGCAATCCGACAGGGTGGTCAAAAAGCGGCGGTAGTCCTCGTCGTCCCGAAAGATGTCCTGTCGATCGATGCCCCTCAGCATCACGTGATAGGTGTCTGTCGCGCTCTTTCTCCTCGCGCATCTCGGCATGGCGTGTAACCTCTCTTTCACATGGAGTGATGAGACAGGGGTACGATTTCTGAGATAGGGGACGGTTCCTTATCTCACCGTGAAGTGAGATAAGGAACCGTCCCCTATCTCATTTTTGTTGGATCAGTCGCCGAAGCTGATGCCGAGCATCTTGGCTTCCTTGATGATGGAGGCGTCGGGGTCGACCATCTTCAGCTTGCCGGCCACGTCCTTCAGCGAGACTTTGACGATCTCGCGGTTCTTGTAGCCCACCATGAAGCCGAACTCCTTTTTCAGGATCAGCTTGCCGGCCTCGCTGCCCAGGCGGCTGGCGAACACGCGGTCGTAGGGGCAGGGCGAGCCGCCGCGCTGGGTGTGGCCGGGCACGGTCACGCGCACGTCGTAGCCGGTCTTCTTGGTCAGCTTCGCGGCGATCTCGTAGGAGACGGACGGGTAGGGGCTCTCGGCCTGCTTCTTGGCCAGCTCCTTCTTGGACAGCTTCGCGTCCTTCTTGGAGATGGCGCCCTCGGCCACGGCCAGTATCGTGAAGCTGGCGCCGCGGTCGTGGCGCTCCTTGATCTTGTCGGCGATCTTGTCGATGTCGTAGGGGATCTCGGGGATCAGTATGATGTCCGCGCCGCCGGCCATGCCCGCGTTCAGCGGCAGCCAGCCCACCTTGTGGCCCATGATCTCCACGATGAAGAT
>CACYTF010000034.1 GCA_902777335.1 uncultured Eubacteriales bacterium | reverse complement strand
GCCGTCGTAGGTGAATGACGTGTTTGTCCAGGTCAGCCCCACGGTCTTCTTGCCGATCGTGAACGCCTGCGTCGCCTTCTCCGGCAGCGCGTAGTTCGCATTGCTCAGTTTCGCCGCCGTGGCGGTATAGCTGCCCGCGTTCGTCTGTTCGCCGGTGACAGTGACGGTGCAAGCATCCCCTTCGACCATCCCCGTGGCCGTGGCGGTGGGCATGTGCGCCTTCCCGCAGCCCCACGGTCTTCTTGCCGATCGTGAACGCCTGCGTCGCCTTCTCCGGCAGCGCGTAGTTCGCGTTGCTCAATGTCGCCGCTTTCGCGGTGTGGTTGCCCGCGATCGTCTGTTCTCCGGTGACGGTGACGGTGCAGGCATCCTTGCCGACCAGCCCCGTGGCCGTGGCCGTCGGCATGTGCGCCTTCCCATCATAGGTGAAGGACGTGTTCGCCCAGGTCAGGCCGACTTCCTTCGCGGTGATGTTCGCCGTCACGTTCGCCGGTTGGCCGGTCAGGCTGTAGTTCTTCGCGTCCGTACCGGCCAGTCCGTAACCCTTGAAGGTCACGGTTTTGCCGGTGCCCACGTTCTTGTCGGCAAACGCCGCCGTGCCCGCGCTCACGCTCAGGTCGTCGCCGTCCACCTTGCCGTTGATCTCCGCCGTGCCGGTGGCGGTGGCGGTGCCGTCATAGGTCTTGTCGTCGGCCTTCACAACGATGGTCACATCCCGCGCGACGATGGTCAGCGAACCGTCCACGGTCTCGGTCACCACATGGTTCCCGGTGGTGTCCCGCGTCGCGTTCAGCGTGACGCCGGTGAAGTTCACCGCATAGGTCCCCGCGTCCGTGCCGCTGCCGGAGGCGCTGACGCCGTCGAAGGTCAGGCCGTTCACGCTGCAGGTGTAGCCCTCCACGGTATGCGCTTTGCCGTCATAGACGACGGATTTTTCGCTGTTCGCGGTCAGGGTCACGGGCTTCGGATCGACCGTCACAGTGGCCGTGTCGCTCTGGGCCGTCGCGAACTTGTTGTTGTCGGAGCGCGTGGCGGTCACGACGCAATAGAAGTCGTGCTCGCCCGCGGCCAGGCCGGTCGGGATGTCGAACGTCGCGTCCGTCGCGCCGGAGATCGCGCCTTTGGCGTCATACCACTGATAGCTGAGCGTGTGCTCGACAGGGCAATCCGCCGCGACCGTCAGCACGCCGCCCGAGGCATAGCCGTAGGTCAGCGTCGTTCCTTTCGGATGTGTGGTGATCGTCGGCTCGACAGCGGGGATCTTCTCAAACGTCGCCGTGACGGTCGCTCTCGACCCGGGCATTTCAAAGGTATAGGTGCTGCCGGCGCCGTAAGTAGTTTGGACCGCGCTCTCGTTCGCGTCGGTCACCGTCAGGGTCGCCAGCCGGTAGCCCTGATCCGGCGTCACGGTCAGGGTGACGGTCTTGCCCTTCACCACGACAGTCGCATTTGCGGCCACGCCGCCATTTTTGATATTATCGCCGATGATGACGCTATAACATGTCTCTGGCACGAGGGTGATCCCGGCCAGCATGCCGTTGTCACCGACGATCCCGGGGGCGAACAGTGAGGTGGTGTTATTCTTGTCCTTAAATCCCTTGGCGAGCGTCACCTTGCCGCCGTAGCTGTTGACAGTGATTTCGGGCAGGGCGGGCACGCCGCCCACTGCGTCCCAATCCAGCGCGATCGTGCCGGTGGGCGTGTAGGAATCGTTGTAGATATTGCCCGCACCGATGCCAGCGCCATTGCTGCTGTTTGCCGTGACCGTGCCGCCGGTGATCTCGATGCTCGTCCAGTCGCCACCCTTATTCGCCACACGCCTGCCGCCACCGATACCCGCGCCGTTGCCCGTGGTGGTTGCCTCGATCTCGCCGCCGGTGATCCAGATTGTGCCGCCGTCGCCGCCAGAGCCGCCGCCGATGCCCGCGCCCGCATCGGATTCCGCCTTCACAATGCCCCCGGTGATGGTAATAATGCCACCGTTGCCGCCAGAGCCGCCACCGATGCCCGCGCCGCTGAGAATGCTCTTCGCCGTGACCTTGCCGCCGTGAATGACAGTCGTGCCATTGCTGCTCATGCTCGCGCCGCCTATGCCCGCCGCCGCGCCATCGCCGACCGCCACGATCATGCCGCCGTTGATGGTGACCGTACCAGCTTTTTCTTTGTCGCTCTCATAGACACCGCCGATGCCCGCGCTACTGCCCTCAGTAGTCATGTTGCTGCCGTCCGTCGTGCCCGCGTAGAGCACGCCCATACCGCTGCCGGTGCTCTGCGCCCAGACGGTCAGGCTGTTGCCCTCAGAAACGGTGATGCCCGGCCCCGCCGTCAGCGTCGCGCCGTCGCAGAGGATCAGGTTCACATCGCCGGTGACGGTGACGCGGCTGTCGAGGGTCGCGTCCGCCGCCACGGCGTACCAGCCCTCGCTGGGGCCCTGATCGTCCATGCTCGCCGCCACAGGCAGGCAAAATACAGGTCCCTGCTCCGCGTCCGCGGCGTCGATGTACTTCACGCTCAACGCGCCGCAGGGATCGCACACCTGCGTCTTGCCGGAGCCGGTGAAGGTGTGCGATTGTTCGTTTTGATTCACCTTGCAGTATTGGCAATTGTAAATGTTGTGCGTGGTGGGGGTGATGTAGGTGCCCTGCTGCGCGTCTGAATGGTTACAGGGCGTTATTACAGCATACGCGTTTTCCCGGCAGGCCTCCACGCGTCCGTCCGGCACCGCGAGGATCTTCTGCGCGTTATCCTCATCCTTGCCCGCGCTGACAAGTGCGAGATCGTAGAGGGTGAGCGTGCCGAACGTGCCGTTGCCGCTTGACGTTACGCCTATGGCCTGCGATTCCCGATGACCGGCAACCGCCGTCACGGTGGCCGAGCCGCCAATGATGACCGTGCCGACATTGGCTTTGAAGCCGCCGCCGATGCCCGGGGCGTCCTGGCCGCCGGTGCTTGAGCTCTTGCTTGTGACCAGCGTGTTTACGCCGGTGATCTCGATCTGATCAACTCCGCCGCTTCCGCCTCCCACACAACCACCGGCGCCGATGCCAGGCGCGCCCTTGCTGCCTTCGGCATTGATCGTACCGCCGGCGATGGTGATCGTGCCGACGCTTCCGCCGTCGCCGCTGCCGATGCCCGCGCCGCACTGGTATGAACTGAAAATACCACCTTTCAGGCCAGTGGCATTGACAACCGTATGATTACCACTGATGATGACGGAATCAATATGTCCTCTCGCGCCGGCGCCGATGGCCGCGGCGTTTCCGCCGCCGGTCGCGTTGATCGTACCGCCGCAAATCGTAATCGCGCTGCCATTCCCCCAGCCACAGGTTCCGATACCCGCACCGTTGTCACCGCCAGCCGCGTAAATCGTACCGCCGTTGATCGTGATCGCGCCAGAATCTTCCCAGCCCGCTCCGCCGATGGCCGCGTTCCCATAATCGCAGCTCGTCCGCGTCCCATCCTCCGTGCCCGCGTAGAGCGCGCCCGTACCGCCGCTCTGCGCCCAGATCGTCAGCTTGTTGTCGCCTCCCACGGTGATGCCCTTGGAAACCGTCAGCGTATTGCCGTCGCAGAGGATCAGGTTCACATTGCCGGTGACGGTGATGCGGTCGGAGATGGTCGCGTCCGCCGTCACCACGTACCAGCCGCTTGTCACTTCGGTTTGGTCTGTGATGACAGTGTAGGTATCGCAGGTCTTATCGGAGTTCGCCGGATCGGTCGGATCCAGATAGGAAACAGGCTCCTGCTCAACATGGGTTTCGATGTCGGCCTTACCCCGCACCTCGATCGTCTGCTCCACCTTTGTCGGATCGCCATCCTGCCAGATCGGCGCTACTCCGACGGCGGTATAGCCGACGAAGCGATAGCCCTGCGCAACAGTCGTCTTGATGCTCAGTGTGTCGCCGTCACACGCGACCACCGTGTTGGGTGCACCCGCAACAGGCTCGCCGCCTTCGATCTGGACATTGTTGAAATCGGCGTAGGCAGGATCTTTCGTTAGGCTGACCGTGTAGTAGTCAAACACGGCGCTGACCGCATGGTTATTCCTGTAAGTGATGTGCGCGGAGGCCGGCGGGTAGCCATTGGCTTCGAACCGCACTTCGTATTCGCCGGCGGGCATGCTCGACGGATCGAAGACATACTTGCCATTCTCATACGCGACCGGGATATTGAACATCTCACTGCCCTGGGCCAGGACGAGGTGATCCGCCAAGCCTCCCTGCGGCGCGCCGTCCTTTGTGATCGTAGCAATAATCTGGCCGTTAGACACCCAATCGGCGACGATGACCGGGTCGGCCACGTTCCCGTCCGCATCGGGCGCGCCGCACAGGTTCACGAAGTCATCGCCGTCCTCATAGAAGGACCCGAAACCGGTCCCGAACCACCCGTGCAGCGTCTTTCCGCCGGAATTCCAGCCGAACGCCCTGTCTGAATATTCATCGAGCTTGTCCGGCCGGTCGAAGTACGCCGTCTGGACGTGCTTCTTGCTTCCAGCATCGTCCGACCAGTATTCGATCGTATACGGTTTTCCGCTCCACTGGGCGTAGAGCGTGACCGTGCCGCCGTTCTCCGAAAGGCCCTGCACCTCGGCCTCATCGGCATAAGCCGTCCCCGTACCATTCGTCTTCGTATTCCAGCCGTTGAATTCATATCCCGGCAAGGAGTACCCGTTCTTGCCGAGCGGCTTCGTATCGGCATATTCGAAGCTTTGATCTTCCATGTGCCCCGCGCATGCCGTGGACGCGCTCGCCGGCACGTTGGCGTCGAAACGCACGGTGTAGTCGGAATTGCCGTTTTTTTCTAAAGGCGCAGCCGCAAGCAGCGGCGTGGCCAGGGTGAGGTCCTCGGAGTCGGGGTCGTCGATGGGATCGTCGAGGGGGGCGTCAATGGGTTCGTCAGAGGGGGCGTCAGTAGGAATTGTATCGTTGTCGGGGGGAACGACCTCATCCGGCGCTGCCGCGCCACCTTCCCCTGAAGGGGAAGGCTTTTGGGTGGGGGCGTCGTCAGTAACAGATTCGTCGGTAGTAGTTGTATCGTCGTCGGGAGTAACGACCTCATCCGTCAGCGCTGCCACGCTGCCACCTTCCCAATCAGGGGAAGGCTTTTGGGTGGATTCGTCGACAGGTTCGTCAGCAGGAGCATCCGTGGTCAGTTCCGCCGGTTCGTCCGTGAGGGCGTCCGCTGGAGCATCCGCGAGTTCGTCTCCAAAAGGCTTCCCCTCTGGGTAAGCTGGCTCGCCGTCAGGCGAGACTGAAGAGGTCTCCTCGTCGTTGGAAGATTCAGCGTCAGTGTCAGCGGAGGTCTGCTCGTCGGGGACCTCTTCCGGCGCTGACGCGCCACCTTCCCCATCGGGGGAAGGCTTTTGGAGCGACTCATCGTCAGTGAAAGATTCGACGGTAGTGGTTGTATTGTCGTTAAGGAGAACGACCTCATCCGTCAGCGTCTCCGCGCTGCCACCTTCCCCTGAAGGGGAAGGCTTTTGGAGATTGTCCGCGCCATCTGTGGCTTCCCCTTCAGGGGAGGCCGCAGCGCCCGGAAAACTCTCCAGTGGAGAGTTTTCAGCGAGGCCGGGCTGGCAAGCCCCTTCTGGCTCGCCGTCAGGCGAGACTGATGAGGTCGTCTCTTCTGCCGATTCGTCCGCCGGTTCCGCCCCATCAGTCACCGCGTCCGAATCGGCGTTCACCGATTCGGGCGCGGTGACTCCCATGCCCTCCTGGGCCTCGTCCGCGGCGGCATCCGCCCGGGCATCCTCCGCAGACGCATCCCCCGCGGACGATGTTAAATATCTCCCGATCACATTCACCTCGGGGCACAGCGGGTCGGGGTGGGCGATCACGGGGTCGATCTCGCCGTCGCCGTCGGCGTCGATGAACAGCCGGGTCCCGTCCTCTAAGAACCAGCCGTCAAACACCGTGCCCTCGGGGCATGCAGGGGCCTCGGGTCTGGCGATCGCGTCGCCCTCCCGCGCTTCCTGGGTGGCGATCAGCGTGTCGTCCAGTATGAACCACCAGGTCGCGACGGCGTCCTGAGGTTCTTCCCCGGGCTGCGAGGCCTCCGGCTCCGGTTCGAGCCCGCCGTCGTCTCCGCCCAGCGAGAGCTCCCCGGCCTCTTCATACGATTCGTCCACGGCGTCGCTGACGATGTCGCCGCCCTCGTATACGACTGTCTCCCGGTCATCCGGCGCGTCCAGCGGCGCTTCCGCAAGCGCGAACGTGGGCAGGGCCAGCATCAGCGCGATCAACAGCGCCAGGGTCTTCTTCACGGTGTGCTTCATCGTTTTTCCCTCCATATTTGGTCAGGTCGCGAACGGCTTCAATCCAGCAGCATTGCGTCCAGCAGGTCGAAACAGTAGAGAGAGAGTGACGTATCACCGTTCCGCCACACCACCCTGTCGCCCTCGGCCCGCGCCGTATTAAACACGGCCGTAGAGGACAGACCGGCAAAGCGAACGGTCTTGATTCGCCGCGACAGATCGACGACAGCCATGCTGCCGTTGCACAGCGTCAACTGTAGCCTGTAGCCGGGCAGAGGCTTCACGGATTCCAACATGGCTCCCATCAAAAATCCCCCCGTAACGGTCTGTATCGCGATAGCAACCCATGTTTCTATCATCAGTATAAACCATCCGGAGGGGGAGCGCATCACCCGAAAGTAGTACCTTTCGAGAAAATATTATTTTAACATCTCAATCAGCTTGCCGCGCCGGTCGATGTTCATCTTCTGGAAGGCGATCTTCAAATGGTGCTTCACCGTGTTTTCGGTGATGCCGAGGGCCTCGGCGATCTCCGCGTTGCGCAGGCCCTGGGCGGCCAGCCGGGCCACCTCGCGCTCGCGGGAGGTCAGCTCCTCCTTCAGCTCCGGCACCTCGTCCAGCATGGCGAAGATGTGGCTCTCGTCCGCCCGCGTGTAGCGGATGGACAGGGCCTTGATCTCGCGTATGGTTTCCGCGTGCTTCGCGGCGATGTGGGGCAGCAGGAACAGCACCTGGAAGTACTTCCGGAAGCAGGCCAGGAAGGTGTAGTTCTTGTCCTGCCCCGCCAGCGTCAGCGATTGATCCAGGTATTCCGCGGCCTTGAACACCCTGCCGATGGCCAAATAGCCCAGCGCGAGCCCGCAGCACATGAAGTTGCGCGTGGAGGTGGAGATCAGCCGGGGGTCCATCCGCAGCGACGCCTCCACCGACGCGATGGCGCGCTTGTACTCCTTCTTCAGCAAAAGGTCGGTGACGCGGCAGGTCTTGATCATGAAGTTCGTGAACGTCAAATCCGACAGGCTGTCCGCCTCGCCCTGGGTCCACAGCGCCGAGTGGCCCGTCTCCATCATCAGGCCCAGCAGGTAGCCGCGCACGGTCTCCACCATGTACGCGCCCAGCGCCCGGCCCCGCAGGAACGAATAGCCCTGGGCCTTGTTCTCGAGGTAGTCGACGGCCTTCTGAAGGCCGGCCATGTCCGACCGGTAGATCGCGTTGATCCCCAGCAGCAGCGCCGCGCCGTAGGTGGCGGTGGCGTTCCCCCACTGCTCGGAGAGGAACGCCGCCTGATAGGCCTGCACGTCCGATTCGTCAAAGCGCCCCTGCACGGAATAGGCCTCGCCCCGGTACAGCTCCGCCGCGCCCGCGCCGTGACCGTCCGTCAGGCGGTTGTACAGCTTCATCATGGCGTCCAGCCGGTCGGCGGTCTGAAGCATCGTGCCGGGCTTTGAATAGAACAGATACCACATCGACGCGCAGCCGAACAGGAACGGCTCCTCCCGCACGAACACCTGCGACGGCGCATCCATGCGCGCCTCCGCCTGCCGGTACTGCTCCGTCATGGCCTCGATGTCCGGGAAGAAGTGAAATGCCCAGACCAGGTGCCATTCGCCGATCAGCTGCGGCTGGGCCTCGTCCAGCAGCGCGCGCACGCGCCGCATCTGCACGTCGAACGCGTCGAAGCGGCACCCAGCGTACAGCGCGTAGCACAGGCGCAGCAGCGCGTACGGGTACTTCTTGAGCACCCCGTCGTCAAGGCCCGTCAGCACGTTGAGCGCCAGCTCGGTGTAGGGCACGCCGTCAATATTCTCCGTGATCAGGCACACGAGCCTGCAGGAGAGTATCGCCTCGTATTCCCCCGCCCGGTAGTAGCAGGCCACCGCCTCCTTGTCCATGCCGTGCTCCCGGTACAGCCGCGCGGACCGGCACAGCACCTCGCGCCGAAAGCCCGCGTCCGCCTCCTTCAGCTGCCGCCTCAGGAACGCGTTCATCAGCTCGTGGGGGTAGTAGGCCTTTCGGGCCTCGTTGTAGGTCATCAGCGGCGCGCGGCCCAGCAGCTGGGTCAGCGCGTCCCGCGGGAGCACGGTCTCCGGCACCAGCGCGTCCAGCATGGGCAGCGTGACGCAGTCGAACAGGCAGATTCTCAGCAGCGCCTCCCGCGCGTCCGCGGACAGCTTTTGCCAGAACGCCCCGTTCAGCAGGTCGTCCATGTCCTCGGGCCCTTCCCGCACCGAGCCGTCGCCCAGGCGCTCCAGATACAGCGCCACCGCCGCCGCCCAGCCGTCCGTGCGCTCGTGGATCATGCGAATCGTCGCGTCGCCGGCCTGCACGCCCAGCTGTCGCGCGTATTGCTGCACGTCCGCCTCCGAGAGCAGCAGGTCTTGGCTTCGGATGTAGCAGATGCTGTCCTCCAGGGCGCTGAGCGTATTGCGCAGCCTGCCGAAATTCTGCGATATGAACACCGTGCGCAGCCCCCGGCCGGCCATCTTCGCCAGGGCGTCCAAAATCTGCGGCTGCCAGTTGGACAGCGCGAACTGGAAATTGTCGAACACCAGCGTCAAGGGCTCGCCGGGGCGAAGCTCGGCGAGTATGCGCGCCGCCTGGTCGGCGTTGCTTCGGTTCAGCGCGCCCAGGTCCTGCAGCCGCCGGGCGCAGGCCTCGTCCACGGCCCCGATCTGCAGCGCGAACCACCGAAAGCTGCTGTCCGGCATACTCTCCACCGCCGTGTACCAGTTCACCGCCTCGCGGCTGCCGGAAAGCAGCATGCGCACCGCCGTGGTCTTCCCGTAGCCCGCCGGCGCTTCCAGCACCGTCAGCGAACAGGTGCCCGCCCGCTTCAGCTTCCGGGTCAGCGTATCGGAAAAGAAATTTTTCTCCATGATGTTGGGCGCCCTCCGGAGCGCTGCGCGTTTTCCTGAATGTAACATCCTAATAATACCATATTTATGGTCAAACTGTCCAGCGCGGCGCCAAAATCTGTGCCACAAATCCCCTTGTTAATTTTCAGTTTCTATGGTATACTTTTCACAGAGGAATAACACGAAAAGGAGAATGCCTATGCCAAGCAATATGAACATCGCCTTTATCGGTTCCGAGAGCTACCCCTTTGTCAAGACCGGCGGCCTTGGCGACGTGATGTACGCCCTGCCCCGGGCGCTGAGCCGCGACGGCTGCACCGTGCGCGTGCTGATGCCGCTGTACAACTGCATCCCCCAGAAGTTCAAGGACCAGATGACCTACCGGGGCTCCTTCATGATGGACCAGTGCATGGACGGCCGGGCCTTCTATGTGGGCATCATGGAGAGCGAGCTGGACGGCGTGATCTACGACTTCATCGACAACCGGGAATTCTTCGACTGGGGCAACCCCTACACCGGCCTGTGGGAGGACATTCCCAAGTACTGCTTCTTCTCGAAGGCGGCGCTGGCGGCGCTGAACTTCCTGGGCTGGGTGCCGGACGTGGTGCACTGCCACGACTGGCAGGCCGCGCTGGTGCCGGTGTACCTGCGCACCCGCTTCGCCGGCACGCCCGTAGGCGCGGCCCGGAGCATACTGACCATCCACAACCTGCGCTTCCAGGGCATCTGCAGCATACAGCACCTGAAGTACTGGTCGGGCCTGCCGGACTACCTGTTCGACTACCCGGTGTTCAAGCAGAACGAGGACGAGGCCAACATGTTCAAGGGCGGCCTGGCCTACGCCGACCGGGTAACCACCGTCAGCGAGACCTACGCTCAGGAGATCCAGACCTCCTTCTACGGCGAGGGCCTGGCCGGGCACCTGTACTATCACCGCGCCAAGCTCAGCGGCATCGTGAACGGCATCGACGTGGAGCAGTGGGACAGCGCCGCCGACAAGCTGCTGGCGGCCCCCTACGACGCCTCGAACGTGCTTCAGGCCAAGCGCGAGAACAAGCGCGCCCTGCAGGAACAGCTGGGCCTGGAGGTGGACGAGGACAAGTTCGTGATCGGCCTAATCTCGCGCCTGACCGACCAGAAGGGCCTGGACCTGGTAAACGCCGTGTTCACAGAGCTGCTGGACGACGACACCCAGGTGGCCATACTCGGCACCGGCGACCCGCGCTACGAGGGCGCGTTCCGCTACTACGAGAGCGAGAACAAGGGCCGCGTGTGCGCCTACATCTCCTACAACGAGGCGCTGGCCCACCGCATCTACGCCGGCGCGGACGCCCTGCTGGTGCCCAGCCTGTTCGAGCCCTGCGGGCTGACGCAGCTGATCGCCATGCGCTACGGCACGGTGCCCATCGTGCGCGAGACCGGCGGCCTGAAGGACACGGTGTTGCCCTACAACGAGTACACCGACGAGGGCAACGGCTTCACCTTCGACCGCTACGAGGCCGACCTGCTGGCGGACGCCGTGGCCCGCGCGAAGGCGCTGTACCTGAAGGACCGCGACCGCTGGAACGAGATGGTGCTGCGGGACATGGAGAAGGACGTGTCCTGGGCGGTGTCGGCCAACCGCTATCTCGACCTGTACCGCGAGCTGAAGGACATGGAATGACCGAACGGACAGGAGGGTTCCCATGCAGAAAGTGAAGACCGCCGTGGTCGGCTGCGGCATGATCAGCGGAATCTACCTGAAGAACCTGAAGGACCTGTTTCACATCATCGACCTGGTGGCCGTGGGCAACCGCACGCCCGGCCCGGCCCAGGAGAGGGCCCAGGCCCTCGGCATCCGCGCCATGACCATCGACCAGATCGCCGAGGACCCCGGGATCGAGCTGGTGGTCAACCTGACGCCGGCCTTCGCCCACTACGACCTCATCAAAAAGATGCTGCTGGCGGGCAAGCACGTGTACACCGAGAAGACCATGACCGTCGAGGTCGATCAGGCGCGGGAGCTGGTGGCGCTGGCCGACGAGAAGGGCCTGTACCTGGGCGTCGCGCCGGACACGGTGCTGGGCGCGGGGCTGCAGACGGCCCGCCGCGCGCTGGACACCGACATGATCGGCGCGGTCACCTCCGGCCTGGCCGTGGTGAACCGCAACCAGGCGCTCAACGCCGAGCACTTCACCTTTCTGCGCGGGCAGGGCGGCTCGCTGCCCTTCGACGTGGGCGTGTACTACGTGGGCGCGCTGCTGAGCCTGCTGGGGCCGGTGCGCGCCATACGCGCCTTCGGCGCGCCCGCGCCGCTGCACGCGCCGGAATTTCTGTTTGCCAACGGCGACGCGCAGCCCTGGCGCATTCCCGGCTGCAACGTGGTGTCCGCCGCGCTGCAGTTCGAGTGCGGCGCGCTGGTCAGCGTGCTGTTCGACGGCAACACCATCGGCGCCACCCAGCACCACCTGACGCTCTTTGGCACCCGGGGCATACTGCGCGTCGGCGACCCGGACAGCTTCAATGGCCCGGTTTCGCTGATCTACGCCGACCAGCCGGAGGCCCCGCTGCCCTTCACCCACGGCTACGACGGCGTCAACACGCTGCAGCCGTCCCCCTACGACCACTACGGCCACCGCGGCGTCGGCGTGGCCGAGATGGCCTACGCCATACGCGCGGGCCGCAAGAACCGGTGCAGCAAGGAGTACGGCCTGCACTGCCTGGAGGTGCTGGCCGGCATGGAGGAGGCCGCGACCACCGGCAAGACGGTGGAGCCGCAGTCCCGCTTTGAGATGAAGCCCCTCGCGCCGGGCCACTACTCCTCGATGTTCGGCGGCGCGCTGCGCGCCGACGCCGAGGCGTCGCTGGTAGAGTAAAGGACGACGCAAAACCCCCGCGCGGTTGCGCGGGGGTTTTGCAGTGATGCTTATCAGCTGGGATCGTACTTGTCGTCGTGCTCCTGCTGTATGATGGTGTTGGTGGTCGGGTCGTAGATCGGCGGCTTGCAGCGGTTGCAGGGCTCGAAGCCCAGGTAGTAGGCCTCGTACACCGTCAGCCGCTGGGAGCTGGCGAAGGCAAACTTGCACTTGTATTCGTGGTAGCAGCGCGCGCCGTCGGCGGCATACACGTAGTGCACGTCGTTCTCCTCGGCGGGCATGATGACGGACTCCGTCTGGTCGTTGGTGTAGCCGGGCACGATGAAGTTGGGCAGGTCCGGCCCGTAGACCTCCACCTCCGGCCGGCTGCTCACCAGCGACACCCCGCCGTTGGCGGGCGTGGACGGGCCGGGGATGGCGAACACGGCGATCAGCACCGCGGCCAGCGCCACGGTGACGCAGGCCTTCACGGCCACGTGCCAGCGGCAGGCGGGCCGCCACATCATCATCAGGCCCACCGGCGGCAGCAGCAGCCACAGCGCCGTCTTCAGCGTGCTGCGATCGCCCTTCTTCGCCTTTGCGGCCCGGGGCTTCGCCTTTGCGGCCCGGGGCTTCGCCTTCATGGCGCGCAGCGGATTCGGTATCTTCAAGTCAATCACGACCTTTTATCGACACAGTATGACACAATCCCCTTGGTTTCGCCATTATTATAACCGATTTTTGCAAAATAGTAAACAGATAAATGGATGAAATTTCTAATTTTGAAATAAATTTAACATTTTTGAAATCATATTTCGACGCCGGCGCGCATACAGCGCGCCCGCGACACGAAAGCGACACGGAAGCTGTACCATATATTAATCGACAAAATCTTGACAGTGCTCCGACGGCAATGCTATAATGCGCATAATATCACGGTTTTTTCATAAATTGATGCAGGATCCGCCGCGGCGCTGGCCGGACGGCGGTTGACGAGGTGAACGGCCTTGAATGGATATGAGGTATTGAACATTCCGAAGACGGCCACCCGCGATGAGATTCGCACGGCCTACCGCGACCTGGCGCGCCGCTGGCACCCGGACCGCTTCATGCCGGGCCCGGAGCGGGACTGGGCCAACGAGCGCATGGCCACCATCAACGCGGCCTACCGGCTGTGCCTGAACGGCCTGACCGACGCGCGCCTGGCCGTGGACAACGAGGGCGAGGCGCTCAGGCGGGTCCAGGCGCTGATCGACAGCGGCGAGTACCAGTCGGCCCGCCGGCTGCTGATGGGCTTTGACACCCGCTGCGCCGAGTGGAACTACCTGTTCGGCGCGGTGCTGATGAACCTGTGCGAAACCGAAAAGGCGCTGATCTACCTGTCCGTGGCCGCCCACCAGGCCCCCAAGTGCGCCAAGTACGCCCGGGCCCTGGAGGAGGCCCAGCGCACACGCGCCACGCGAAAGCTGAGCGCGCTGTTCGCAAGACACAGGTAGGAAGATCTGACATGCGGACGCGGGGCGACAATCGTCGCCCCGCGTTCGCATGTCCGTCAGTTCTCCATCGCCTCTCGCATCGGCGCGAGGTCGACCAGCTCCGTGCCGCGGAGCAGCTCGTACAGCTGGGCCAGTATCCGCTTGACGCCGCCGGGCACGTCGCTCTCGGCGTTCAGCGCCATCATCGGGTCGTGCACCGACATGCGCAGCTGGAACCAGGCGTTGTTCACGTCGCCGTCCAGGTTGAAGTTGATGCGCACGCCCTCGCGGCTGTCCGGCGCGACCTGCCACAGCGGGTCCTCCAGCGTGTGGCTCAGCAGCGCCTCCACGACCTCCTGGCTGGCGGCGGAGGGGTCCTCCTCGTCCAGTATGGGCAGGCGGATCTCCACGCTCTCCACCGGCTCCTTCAGATCGTCGATCAGGCTGAACAGCACCTCGCCCTCGCGCTTGCGGTTCAGCGCCTCGCAGATCAGGCGGGTGGCCAGATACATGCCGTCGTCGATGAAGCCGTTCTCCCTGAAGGCCGCGTGGCCGCTGGTCTCGATGGCCAGCGGGCAGTCGATGCCCTCGTCGTTCAGCCGCACGGCCTCGTCGATCACATTGCGGTAGCCGCGCTTGAACCGGTAGTGCACGCCGCCCCACTCCGCGATGAACGACGAAAGGCCCGAGCTGGTGACGCTGTCGGTGACGAACGTCGCGCCGGGGCGCGCGTCCAGCAGCATCGCCGCGACCAGCGCGATCAGCCGGTTGCCGGACACCGCCCGGCCGTCGCAATCGACGATGGCCGCCCGGCTGCCGTCCGCGCTGAACAGCACGCCCATGTCGGCGCGGCAGGCCGGCACGGCCCGGGCGATCTCGTCCACGGCCGCCGGGTCCTCCAGCGCGGCGACGGCGTCCTCGCCCCCCTCCGGGGTGCGCGGGCTGCCCTCCGTTTCCACGCCCAGCGCGTCCAGGAAGCCGGCGTAGGCCCGCCCCACGGCGTTTCGGGCGTCCACGACCACGCGCATGCCCAGCAGCGGCTTCAGCGCGTCGTCCTCCAGGCAGCGCGCGGCGACGGCGCGCAGGTTCTCAAAATACGCGGTCTGGGCGTCGTGGCGCACCACCAGGCGCTCCGGGACCTCCGATTCGGCGGCCAGCGCCAGCACGGCGGCCACCTCCTCGTCCTTCAGGCCGCCCTGGACCGCGGCGAACCGAAAGCCGTTCAGGCCCGGGTTGGCCGCGCCGGCGGTGACCATCACGGCCCCGTCCACCGGCTCCGGCGCGCTTGAAAGCGTCCGCATGACCGCCGGCGCGGGGCACTGGCCGCAGTCCAGCACGTCGCTGTCCGCCGCGGTGATGCCGCGGATCACGGCGGCCATGATGCGCTCGCCGGAGGGCCTGCCGTCGCGGCCCACGGCCAGCCGCAGCGCGTCCGGGGTCTTCCCCTCGCGCCGGGCCAGAAAGCAGGCGAAGGCATAGCCCAGCTTCTCCACGCGGGCATCGGTCAGCAGCGCTTCGGGCCCGCGAATCTCCGAGCCGCTTCTGAATTTGGACCATCTTGTACTGTCCGTACTCATAGAATACCTCTCTTTATGTCAGCCGGAATCCGTCACGGCTGTTTTTTGGGTTTTTTCTTCCTCTGGGGCGCCTTCACCACGGGAACCGCGCCGGTCTTGCCCAGGTCGGCCTTCGCGCGCTGCTTCTCGGCGGCCAGGCGCTTGAGCCGCTCGTGCCGGGCGCGCAGCGAGGTGACCATCAGCAGCGTGACCATCACCGTCAGCGCCGCGCCGGCGATCACCAGCAGCACGATGAACATGGCGCTGTTGCCCCGGGGCTTCACCGACTGGCCCGTCGGCGTGCCGGCGGGCTCGTCGGCGCGGGCCGGGTCCACCCCGTCCGGGGCGATCACCACGTCCACCGGCGCGCTGGCGGCCGTGTGCTGACGCCCCTCGGCGTCGTCGTAGTTCAGGTAGAAGGCGAACTGGGCGTCGGCGGCCACGTCGAACTCGGCGCTGCACACGCTGGGCTCGCCCACCGGCACCACGGCCAGCCGCCGGATCTCGCCCAGGGCGGCCTCGTAGAGCACCGCGTCCCGGGCCATCACGTTGCCCGAATTGGCGATGGCGAAGTCGACGGTCACCCGGCCGGGCCGGTTGATCCTCGGCGTGCGCGCCGACGCCTGCAGGGTAACATCCACGTTCCTGTCCGCCGGCGCGCCGGACAGCGTCGCCGTCTCCGTGCGCAGATCGAGCATCTCCCCCGCGCTGCTGACGCCGGTGATGCGCCAGCGGAACTCGCCCTCGCCGCGCAGCGGGTAGGTGTGGGCGATCTCCACCGGCGCGGAGCCGCTGAGCAGCGACACGGCGTCGGCGATGACGCCGCCGTACACGTCGTCCACCACGGTGATGCCGGTGTAGTCCACGTTGCCGGCGTTGGTCAGTATCAGTATGGCGTCGGCGGTGTCCCGCTCGAACACCGACTGGCCCACCGAGAACGAGATCTCCAGCGCGCTCTCGGCGATGCCGATGGGCACCGGGTCCAGCCTGCGGGTGATCGTCTCGCCGGAGGGCACCGTGTACTCCAGCTCCGGGGCCGACTCGGCCGCCTCCGTCAGCGTGGCGCGGCTGATGAACGTCTTGGCCTCGCCCACGCCCAGCCGCTCCAGCCGCCCGGTGAAGTCCCCCAGGCCGTCGCGGATGCGCAGCGCGGTCAGCGCCACGTTGCCGGTGTTGACGATCTTGTAGGTCACCGTCACCACCCCGCCGCGGGTCACCGTGTCGGAGGAGATCTGCCGGGTAAAGCTGGCCAGGGGCTGCGATTCGCCCCGGGCGATGGCCGCGCTCAGGCTGTAGGTCACCTTCTCACCCTCGGGCGACAGCGCGTCGTGGCTGATGGTGTAGGCGATCTCCCCCGCGTCCAGCTCCTCCTCGGTCACGGCGTGGGGCCGCACCAGCGTCTGCTGCTCCCCCGGCCCCAGCTGGCCGATGGGCTCGGAGATCAGGCCGTCGGCGGAGATCAGGTAGATGTTCTGCACGGGCCGGTCGGTGGGGTTCGTCAGCACGAAGGTCATGGTGGCGTCCCCCGGGTCCACCATCGCCGCGGGCTGTACGCTGAATTCCACACTCAGCACGCCCTCCGGCTTCTCGGCCCAGGCCGTCAGCGCGAAAAGGGCGCACAGCAGCGCCAGCGCGCCCATGCAGGCCGCCACGCGCCGCAGCCATCGCCCTGTTCTCATCATGCCGCACAGCCCCTTTGCTCCGTCCCGGCGCATGGGAATGGTCCCAAAGCACCAGTATTATTTTATTTCATTCTCCCCGGCGCTGTCAAGGCCAAACTGCGCATTTTCCCCGTCCCCCGCCCGCCCCGCGCCGCCGCCGGCCCCGGCGCGCGTCCATTCATAATTCACTAAAATGACAAACAAAAATACGTGCGCGACGGGCGAATCTATGCTATAATAGAATGGGTATGGATCAAAATCCATCCACTGTACGTCAAACACACGGGCGGCACTGCCGCCGGGAGGATACAGAGCTTGAAATACGCGATATTCAAACCCCGGGAATCGGAGCGAAACTTTCTGTTCTCGGTGATCATGTTGACCGCGAAGATGCTGTTCTTCGTGATCCTGCTGATCGGCCTGATCGGCGGCGGCGTGGTGGCCGGCATCGCCAAGGGCTGGGTGGACACGGCCCCGAACCTGGACCTGGCCCAGATCGGCGCACAGTCGCAGACCTCGTTCATCTACGACAGCAGCGGCAACCTGATCATGGAGTTCAAGGGCTCCGAAAACCGCATCTACGTGGAGCTCGCCGACATTCCCCAGCAGCTGATCAACGCGGTCATCGCCGTGGAGGACTCCCGCTTTTACGAGCACCACGGCGTGGACCTGAAGCGCATCGTCGGCTCGCTGTTGAACAACATCATGGGCGGCAACACCCAGGGCGCGTCCACGATCACCTGCCAGCTGGTGAAGCTGACGCTTCTGAACGCCGACCAGAACTACAAGCGCAAGATGCAGGAGGCCTACCTGGCCCTGGAGCTGGAGAAGCAGCTGACCAAGGAGCAGATTTTGGAGGCCTACCTGAACGTGATCTACATGGGCGGCAGCAGCTACGGCGTGAAGATCGCCGCACAGGACTACTTCGGCAAGGACCTGAACGAGCTTTCGCTGCGCGAGTGCGCCGCGCTGGCGCGCATCATCCGCAACCCGTTCCGGTACAACCCCCGGGCGAACTACTACACCCGCCACACCCCGCAGGTCATCGAGGAGCAGACCAACTACGTGCTGGAGGAAATGCTGGACCAGCGCCTGATCACCGAGGAGGAGTATCAGGCGGCCCACGACGAGAAGCTGAACGTCATCGAGAGCAGCACCGCCGCCAGCGCCGGCATGTACGACAACGCCTATTACGTGGAGTATTCGATCTACGACGTGGTCACCAAGATGCTGCGGGTCGAGGGCCTGGAGGACACCAGCTACAACCGCAGCCAGATGGAAACCAAGCTGCGCAACGGCGGCTACAAGGTGTTCACCAGCCTGCGGCCGGACGTGCAGAAGGCGGTGCAGGACGTGATCACCGGCTGGACCCAGTACCCCTCGATGCGCTATTCCAACGACAGCGCCACCCAGGCTTCGCTGGGCGGCGGCGAATACCTGACGGTGGTGCAGCCCCAGTGCGCCTGCGCGGTGATGGACTGGCACACCGGCGAGCTGGTGGCCATCGTGGGCGGGCGCAACGAGCCGGTGCAGCGCAAGCAGCTGAACCGCGCCTACCAGAACGACATGCCCGTGGGCTCGTCCATCAAGCCGCTGGCCGTGTACGGGCCGGCCTTTGACCTGGGCTACTCCCCCGGCACGCCGGTCATGAACCTGCCCATCCCCATCAAGGACTGGGTCAGCGAGACCGGCTACCCCAACAACTTCGGCGGCGGCAGCTTCAGCGGCGTGGAGTCGATGCGCAAGGCCATCAACCAGTCCCACAACACCTCCACGGCCCACGTGCTGATGGACTATGTGGGCATCGAAAACGCCGTCACCTATCTGCTGAAGCTGGGCGTGAACCCCAACCACATACGGGCCAACGGCTCCGGCCTGGCGCTGGGCTCCTCGGGCCTTTCCGTCATCGAGCTGGCCACCGGCTTCGGCGCCATCGCCAACCGGGGCGTGTACCAGGAATCCTACGCCTTCACGCAGATACTGAACCCGGACGGCACCGTCTACATCGACGTGCGCGAGGTGCAGGAGACCTGGCAGGCCTTCAAGCCCTCCACCGCCTACATGCTGGTGGACGTGCTGAAGGGCTGCGTCGGGCCGGACGGCACCGGCTCCCGCGCCAACTTCGGCGACATCACCGTGGCGGGCAAGACGGGCACCAACACCAACAACATCGGCGTGACCTTCGCCGGCATGACGGGCTACTATTCCGCCGCGGTGTGGGTCGGGTCGGACAACTACAAGCCGCTGACCAGCGACGCCACCGGCGGCACCTACGCCGCGCCGCTGTGGGCCGAGATCATGACCCAGGTGCACCTGCTGACCGGCTGCACCGCCGACCGCGCCATCATCAGCGGCTCCCCCGCCGACTTCCACCTGACGGCGTGCACCGTGTGCGCCGTGTCCGGCATGCTGCCCACCTCCGCCTGCCGCAACGACGTGAACGACTACGGCACCAACACCGACTACTACCTGTCCGGAACGGAGCCCACCGCGTCCTGCAACATGCACCGGGCGGTCCGGATCTGCGCCTACAGCCACCTGGTGGCCTCGCCATCCTGCCACAACACCCGCGTGTTCGGCATGATATTCATTCCCAAAGGCCACCCGCTGCGCTACGCGAAGTCGCTGGACGACGTCACGAAGTACTTTGAGGGCGCGTCCACCAACGAGAGCAGCACCAGCTTGGCAAAGTGCACGCTGGGAAGATGATATCAATTGTATAAATATCTCCCCGCGGTCAATGCTGTAAGCAGCATTGACCGCGGGGAGATATTTTTATGGGGAAAAGGATCGATCGGGCCGTCCTCTGGGCGCTGTGCGCGGCGGGCTTTTATATCTTTTACCTGAACGCCTGGGGCAAAATCGCGCTTGCGGGCGTGTCGGCCCTTGTCAGCTGCGCGCTGCTCCGGCGGCTGCTCTCGCGGGTGCGGCTGCCCTATCGCATGCCGGCGGCCCAGGCCCGGGCGGCGCTGTGGCGCGTCGCCGCGCTTTCGGACGCGGAAGCGGAAGAGCGGCTCAAGGCGCTGGCCCGGTGGCGCTGGCCCGGCGAGGACTTCTGCCTGACGCCGGTGCTGAAGCACCCGGAGGCCACGCTGTCCTCCGGCGACGTGCTGAACGCCTGGAAGGCCAACCGGGAAGCCGGGCGGCTGGTGATCGCCGCCACCTGCCCGGCGGAGCCGAGGGCCCTGTACTGCGCCAGCCGGCTGAATACCCCCGCCGTCGCCGTGCTGGACAGCCGGGCCCTGACGCGGCTTCTGCGCGCGCCCGGCGCGCCCAAGGTGGCGGAGGACGAACCGCCCGAGCCGCTGCGCCGCAGACTGCGCGACGCCCTGGCCCGCGCCCGGGTCATTCCCCCGAAGCCCCGCAACGCCGCGCTGGCCGCGGCACTGCTCCTGCTGTACCTGCTGCGCGGCAACCCGCTGACCTTAATCGGCGCGCTGGCGCTGCTGTGGCAGCTGGCCGCCGCGCTGATCGAACGCCGCCCGCCGGGGCATCTGTTCGAATGAGTCCATGGACGGTTCAGTGCGCGCCGAAGCCGGCGCGCTTTGAGGGGCCTCCATGGCATCGCTCACCCCTCCCCATAGCTGACGAACGCGAAGCGCCGGCTGTCGGGGGCCCAGGAGTTGACGTTGATCGTGCCCTGGCCGCCGAAGAGGACACAGAGCCGATGGGCGTTATTGCCGTCCGCGTCCATGCCCCAGAGCTCGCACTGCATGTCGGGCAGGTGCTCGTCGGGCTGCAGGTGGCCCTTGTGGTAGACGATGTAGACGACCTTCTTCCCGTCCGGGGACACGTGGCCGAACCAGCAGTTGTCGTCGTTGCGCGTCATGCGGACGGGGTCGGAGCCGTCCCGGTTCATCCGCCACACCTGCATGAGCCCCGACCGGGTGGAGTTGAACCAGATGGTTTTCCCGTCGGGCGAGTACTCCGGGCCGTCGTTGAAGCCGCCGCCGGTGAGGCGGACCTCGTCGCCGCCCTCCGCGGGAATGGCGTACACGTCCACCTGGCGCCTGCCGTCGATCTCGCGGAAGGCGCAGTAGGCCATCTCCCGGCCGTCCGGGCTCCAGCCGTGCAGAAAGCTGGGCGAGTTGGGCGTCACCAGCCGGGGCGCGCCGCCGTCAAAGGGCACGATGAAAACCCGGGAGGTAAACCCGCCCTCGCCGAAGGTCATGTGGCTGACGGCGATGGCGTCCTCATTCGGGGACAGCACATGGTCGTTGTTGCAGGCGTCGCAAACGCCGGTGTCGATGCGGCGCTCCACGCCGTCCTTCCAGGCGTAGATCAGGCCGTTTGAATTGTAGACGAGCTCGCCGGTCGTGCGCATCCAGTTCGGGGCCTCGATGATCCGGTCGAACTTCGCCACGGTGCGAATCTCGCCGCTGTCGAAGTCCATGATGTTGAGATAGCTCACGCCGTCCCCCCGGCTGCCGGCCAGCGCCGAAAAGCGCTGGCGGACGGCTGCCAGCTCGGCGAACAATTCGCCGCCGAAGCTGTCCTGATCGACGATCTGCGGAAGGCCGTTGGCCCGCGCGAAGGCGAAGCAGTCCTTGAGCGGAAGCGCGCCCTCCCCTACCGCGACGGCGTTGCCCGCCGCGTCAAAGTCCTTGAAGTGCACCGAGCGCACCAGGTCCCGGTTGCGGCGGAGGAAATCGAGGGGCGCAGCGCCGCCCTGCATGGCCCAGCCCACGTCCACCTGCAGCCCCACGCGCCGCTGGCACAGGTCGGCCATGCGCTCGCAGAGGGTCTTGCCGTTCACGGCGGCGCGTATGTCCGCCGCCTCGTTGTGGATGAGCAGCGACGCGCCGACTTCCCGCAGCGCGTCCGCCAGCGTCATCCAGGCGATGGCCGTCTCCTGGAGCTTCAAGTCGTCGGGCGCCTCGGGCAGCTTCACCACGAAGGCGCGAATCCCCCACCGCCGGGCGATATCGCAGAGCACCCCGGCGCGCGCGTTCAGGTGCTTCCCGAAGACGTGGACTGAATCCACCTTCAGGCCCAGCCCCGCAAAGGTTTCCATATAGCCGTCGAACGCCTTGAGCGGCCAGATCGCGTTCTCATAGGCGCCGATCACATCCAGCGCCAGGCAGGGCTCCACATGGGTATAGCCCGTCTCCTTGATACGGGAAAACACCTCCGCGGCCGGGAGGTCCGTGTTGGTCAATACGCCGAAAAGCTGAACACCCAAATCCATAACTCAACCTCCTTCTGTAGGCCTGTTCGAATATGGAATCCGGGGTGTTCAGCATGCGCATTTCCGCCATGTTGCCAATCCCCCCAGCGTCGTCTAAAGCATCACCGCGTATCGAATCAATCGCCGAGCTTTGCGCTGAAATCCTTCATCGCCTCGGATATCTTGATCTGCTGGGGACAGACCTTTTCGCAGCTGCGGCAGCCGACGCAGGCGGAGGGCTTCTTGTCCTCCGGCACGGACATCAGCGCCATCGGCGCGATGAAGCCGCCGCCGGTGAACACGTGCTCGTTGTACAGCTCCAGAAGCCAGGGGATGTTCAGCCCCTTCGGGCAGTGGGTGGTGCAGTAGCGGCAGGCCGTGCAGGGCAGCGCGGTGCGCCGGGTCATCTCCCCGGCCAGCGCCAACAGCGCCGCCATCTCCGCGTCGTTCAGCGGCGCGTCCGTCTCGAAGGTGCGCAGGTTGTCCGCCACCTGCGCCGCGCTGGACATGCCGGAGAGGATCACCTTCACCTCGGGGATGCTCTGCAGGAAGCGGAAGGCCCAGGCCGGGACGGTTTCGCCGGGCCGCAGCGCCGCCAGCTTCGCCGCGTCCGCCTCGGTAAGCCGCGCCAGCTTCCCGCCGCGCAGGGGCTCCATCACCCAGATCGGTATGCCCCATTCCCGCAGCAGCTCCACCTTGGCCTTGGCCCCCTGGAAGTCCCAGTCCAGCCAGTTCAGCTGCAGCTGGCAGAACTCCATGTCCTTGCCGTAGGCCTCTAAGAAGCGGCGGATGACCTCCGTGCTGCCGTGGGCCGAAAAGCCCAGGTGGCGGATGCGGCCGTTGCGCTTCTGCCCGATCAGGTATTCGTAGGTGTGATACTTCGCGTCGTCCAGGTAGGCGTCGATGTTCATCTCGCAGACGTTGTGGAAAAGATAGAAGTCGAAGTATTCCACCCGGCACTTTTTGAGCTGCTCCTCGAATATCGCCTCCACCTTGCCCATGTTGCTCAGGTCGTAGCCGGGAAACTTGGTGGCGAGGAAGAATCGGTCTCTGGGATAGCGGGCCAGGGCCCTGCCCATCACAAGCTCGGACTGGCCGCCGTGATAGCCCCAGGCCGTGTCGTAGTAGTTGACGCCGGCCGCCATCGCCATGTCCACCATGCGCAGGGCGGCGGGTTCGTCGATCCGGCTGTCGTCGCCGTCGATCACGGGCAGACGCATGGCGCCGAAGCCGAGGTTGGAGAGCTGAATGTCCTGAAACGCGCGATAGATCATCGGAAAGCCTCCTTTTGTGTCATCGTTGACATGTTTCTGTAAGCAAGAGCCGGCGTGCTCCGGCACATGGGTTGTCACAGTGCGGTCACGGTGCCGCGGTCCACATAGCGCATGCGCAGCCATTCGGTGCGGCCGGCGTCGTCGAAGCGCTCCATCCGGGCGCTGAGCAGGTCCATCGTCACGCCACCCAGGTTGTCCAGGTCCGGCTCCACCGAGTCGATCGGCGGGGCCAGCTCCCGGGCGATGCGGTTGTCGTAGCCGGAGATGCTGATGTCCTGCGGCACGCGCACGCCCCGCGCGTACAGGGCCTGCATGGCCCCGGCGGCCAGGCTGTCCGCGGTGCAGAACAGGCCGGTGGGCGGCTCGGGAAGGGCCAGCAGCCGCTGGGCCGCGGCCCGACCCTCGTCGATGCCATAGGCCTGGGTCAAAGCGACGGTCTGGCCGTACTCCGGAATTCCCGCGGCCGCCATGGCCCGGCGGAAGCCCTCCAGCCGGTCTTCCTCCGTCTGGGCAAAGGGCTTCGGCCCGATAAAGGCCACGCGGCGGTGGCCCCTTTCGAGGAAGTGCCGGACGGCCTCCTCCGCGCCCTCCACATCCCGGAAGCAGACGTTGTCCACACCGGGCGAGAAGTAGGCGCGCTCGATGGCCACCACCGGCACCTGGCGCGTTCTGAGCAGGCTCAGCTGTTCCCGGGTGAGGTAGATGTTCGAGATCACCACGAGCCCGTCCACCCGCAGGCCGATGAACTGGCGGATCAGCTCGTCCTCGTCCCGCACGTTCAGGCGGGTCTGCATCGTGAAGAGCCGGTAGCCCCGCGCCTCCGCGGCGGCCAAGACCACGCGGCTGATCTCCTGGTGCAGATTCCCGGCGTGCTCCACCACCAGGCAGCCGATGATGCCGCTGCGATTGGTGATCAGCGCCCGGGCCAGCGTGTTCGGCACATAGCCCAGCTTCTGCACGGCGGCCTCCACGCGCTTCTTGGCGTCCGGGGAGACATACCCCCGCTTGTGCAGCACGCGCCCCACCGTGGCGGTGGACACGCCCGCCTCCCGGGCGATGTCCTTCATCTTGGCGTCCAAGCCGCTCCCCTCCCCCGCAACGGTCCAGAAAATACTGTGTTTTCCGGATGTGTCATCGTTGACATATTATCACATTAACAGCTTCTTGTCAAGAAGCGCCTGCCAGAATTATCAGATATGAAGAAGACCCAGCCAGATATGCTTGCCCTCATGGATGAATAATGTTATAATAACCAATACTTGATATGTTTAGGGGTGGGATTCTCCCATGAATGAGATTGCGTCTGATAACAGTGTATTGCATCCTATGATTGCTGAGATCAAGGATGTAATAGATAAAGCAAAGGCCCACATCGCTCACCAAGTCAACAGCGAGTTGTTATACGCTTACTGGAACATAGGCCGTATCATGGTGGAAAACGAACAGAGTCAACCCGAACGCGCCGATTACGGCAAACAGACCATTCGCGAGTTATCCAAAGTCCTGACGAGAGAGTTGGGGAAGGGATTCTCTGTTTCCAATCTGCAATTCATGCGGCGGTTTTATCTCACCTATCGAATTCAACAGACAGTGTCTGTTAAATTGTCATGGTCGCATTACTGTGAGCTTTTGTCTATATCTGACCCGGACAAGCGCAGCTTCTATGAAAAAGAGGCGATCAACGCCAATTGGTCTGTGCGTGAATTGAAGCGCCAGATTGACAGTTCACTGTTTGAAAGGCTGTTGTTGTCGCGCGGAGACGCCAACAAGGAACAGGTGCTTGCCCTCGCGCTGAAGGGTAACGAAATCGCGGAACCAGCTGACATTATACGCGACCCATACGTCTTTGAGTTCCTGGGGCTGCCAGAGGATAAGCCCGTCATGGAAAGCGACCTGGAACGAGCGCTCGTTCAGCAAATCGAAAGATTCCTGTTGGAGCTTGGCAGGGGATTCATGTTCGTGGGAACGCAACAGAGGGTGACCATCAACAATACCCATTACTATGTGGATATGGTCTTCTATAACAAAATCCTGCGGGCCTATGTCCTCATAGAGCTGAAGACGACGAAGCTGACGCCGGAAGCGGCTGGCCAGGTCAACATGTATCTGAATTACTATGCCCGTGAGGTCAATGACGAAGATGACAATCCGCCCATTGGAATTATACTGTGCACCGAAAAGGACGGCATCACGGCGGAGTATGCGTTGGGCGGCCTGTCCAACAATGTGTTTGCTTCACGCTATGTACTGTATATGCCCAACAAGGAACAGCTGATCGCCCAGGTGGAAGCTGTCATGCGGAAGTGGCATGAAGAGAAGTAATGTGCGCATGTGATGATGATCATATCCGGTAATCTCAAATCATGATCTTCTCCTCCGGGAACCGGGACAGCCGGTGGGACCGGCCCTGGCGGCGGGCGACGGCGATGGCCAGGGTGAGGGGGCCGACGCGGCCGAGGAACATCATCGGGATCAGCGCGGCCCGGCTGGCGGCGTGGAGGTTGGGCGTTCCAATGGATGACACGCCGACGGTGCCCATGGCGCTGGCGGCCTCATAGGCGATGTCCGCCAGCGGGAAGCGGCCGTCCTCGATGGCGGCGATGATCAGCGTGCCCGCGATCAGCACGGTGATGAACAGCGCGGCCACGGCCAGCGTGCGCCGCGCCGTGTCGTCGGAGATCCTGCGCCGGGCGACGTTGACCTCCTTGTCGCCCTTCACGACGCTGAGCATCAGGAAGAACAGCACCGCGACGGTGGTGGTCTTCATGCCGCCGCCGGTGGAGGCCGGGGACGCGCCAATCGCCATCAGGAGGCTCCCCAGCAGCTTGGAGCTGTCCTTCAGCAGCGCCTGGTCCACGGTGTTGAACCCGGCGGTGCGCAGCGTGACGGATTGGAAGAAGGCGTTCAGCACCTTGCCGCCCACGCTTTTCCCGGCCAGCGTTCCGGCGTTGTTCCCCTCAAAGAGCAGGAAGAAGACCGTGCCGGCCCCCAGCAGCAACAGCGTGCTCAGCAGCACGATGCGCGCGTGCAGCGACAGATTGCGAAAGCCCTGCCGGTTGCGCAGCGCCTCCAGCACCACGGAAAAGCCCAGGCCGCCCAGTATGATCAGCGCCGCCACCGTCAGAAGCACCAGCGGGTCGCCGGCGAACGCGGTGAGGCTGGCAAAGTGGCCGAACAGGTCAAAGCCCGCGTTGCAGAACGCGCTGACGGCATGGAAAAGGGCCATCCACAGCCCGCGTCCGAGGCCGAACGCCGGCACAAAGCGCACGGCCAGCACGCACGCGCCCGCCAGCTCTATGCCCAGCGCCAGCAAAAGGTACAGCTTCGCCAGCCCCGACAGGTCCGACAGCGAGGCGCAGCTCATCGACTCGCGGATCAGCATGCGGCCCCGGAGCGTGATCTTGCGGCCCAGCATGACCATGATCATGTTGGCGAACATCATAAAGCCCAGGCCGCCCACCTGGATCAGCGCCAGCAGCACCGCCTGGCCGAACGGCGAGAAGGTGGCGCCGGTGTCCACGGCCACAAGGCCGGTGACGCACACCGCCGAGGTGGCGGTGAACAGGCTGTCGAACAGGCCGATGCTCCGGCCGCCGCGGGTGGCCGCGGGCAGCGCCAGCAGCGCGGTCCCGACCAGTATGACGGCCAGGAAGCCGGCCGCCAGCAGGCCCTCCGCGCAGTAACAGCGCTCCCGCCCCTCCGATTTTCGCAGCTGTATCACGGCGCATCCTCCGCGCCCCGGTCGACCCTCAGCATGCGATAGCCGATGCCGATGTGGGTCTGTATGTAGGGCTGTGTGCCGTCGCCCGTCTGCAGCTTCTTGCGCAGCATGGCCATGAACACCCGGAGCGACCCCACCTCGGACGCCGTGCAGCCGCCCCAGATCTCCTTCACAATGTAGTTGTGGGTCAGCACCTTGCCGGTGTTCTTCGCCAGCAGGCAGAGCAGCTTGTACTCGATGGGCGTCAGGTGGATCTCGGCCTCGCCCATGAAGGCGCAGCCCGCCGCGTAGTCGATGCGCAGGCCGCCGTTTCTGTACACGGCCGCCTCCTGGGACGCGCCCTGCGGGTCCGCGTTCACCCGGCGCAGCGCCACCCGCAGCCGCGCCAGCATCTCATCCACCGAGAAGGGCTTGGTCAGGTAGTCGTCCGCCCCGGCGTCCAGCGCCTCCACCTTGTCGGCGTCCTCGCTGCGGGCGGAGATCACGATGATGGGCAGATTCGTCCAGCTGCGCACCTTGCGGATGATCTCCACGCCCTCCATGTCCGGAAGGCCCAGGTCCAGCAGCATCACGTCGGGCTGGTGGGTGGTGGCCTCGATCATCGCCTCGGCGCCGTTGCGCGCCAGGTGGTAGCGGTAGCCCTGGGTCTCCAGCGTCACCGCCATCAGGTTGCGGACCGCCGCGTCGTCCTCGACGACCAGTATCATCGGTTTGTTACTCATACTCGCTCACCTCGGCAATGGGAAGTGTGAACCAGAACCGCGCGCCGTGGGGCTCTATGTTGCGCACGTAGATCTCGCCCCCGTGGGCCTGCACGATGGCGCGGCACAGCGCCAGCCCCAGCCCGATGCCCCGCCGGCTGTCCGGCGAGCGCTTGACGCCGGTGTAGAACATGTCGAACACCTTGTCCTCGTCGCCTTCCGGGATGCCCTGGCCGTCGTCCTGGACCCACAGCAGGGCCATGTCGCCCTGGCGCTTGGCGCCGATGGTGATGTGCGCGCCATCGGGCGTGTACTTCACCGCGTTGTTGATCAGGTTGATCAGCACCTGCACGATGAGCGCGGAGTCCATCCGGGCCATCAGCAGATCCTCCGTGAGGTCCGTGGCGACGTGCCGCCGGGCGGCGTTTTTGTCCAGGTGCCGCAGCGCCTCCTCCACCGCGTCCGACACCAGCTCCGACTGGAGGTTCAGCTTCATCGTGCCGTTCTCGGTGCGGGTGATGGTCAGCAGGTTTTCCACCAGGCCGTTCAGCCATATGGCGTCGTCGTAGATCGACGCGTACAGCGATTGCCGCCGCGCCTCGTCCAGATGGCCCGGGTTTTCAAGCAGTATCGCCGCGTTGCCGGAGATGCTGGTCAGCGGCGTGCGCAGGTCGTGGGAGATGGACCGGAGCAGGTTGGCCCGCAGCGTCTCCTGCCGGGCGTTCTCCTCCATGCGCTGCTTCTCGCGGGTCATGTGGTCCTTCTCCAGCGCCAGCGCGCACTCGTCCAGTATCGAGATCATCAGGTTCTTCCGGTACTCGTCGATGGGCGGCGCGTTGTCCGCGCGGATGCCCACCACGGCCCACACCCGGTGCTCGCTGCGTATGGCCATGTACAGGCACCGGGCCTGCGGGTGGACGCGGGTGGTACAGCCGGCGTGCTTGGCGTTCTGGCCCGCCCAGGCCGCCGCGTCCGCCTCGCGCTTCAGGTCCATGCCGGAAAAGCCGTCATCCCGCTCGATCTCGTAGGTCACCGGTTCCGCGGCCAGCCTACCGCCCTCCACGTCGTAGTACAGCACGCTGTGCTCCAACAGGCGGCTCAGCTGCCGCTGCACCACGTTCAGTATCGCCTCCCGGTTCTCCGCCTTTTGCAGCAGCTGGCTGGTGGACAGCAGCACCTCGGTCTGGTAGGCCTTGTTCGCGGTCTGTACGGACTGGGCCTTGATGCGGCTGGTCAGAGAGCTTGAAAGCAGCGCCGCCGCGAACATCACCGCGAAGGTGGCGAAGTAGTCCGGGCTGGAGTGGAGTGAATAGAAGGGCTCCGTGAAGAAGAAGTTGAACACCAGCACCGACAACAGCGACGACAGCAGGCTGTACACATAGCCGGTGGTCAAGAGCGCCACCGCCATCACGCCCAGTATGTAGATCAGCACCACGTTGGTGATCGCGAGGCCGATGCCCGAGAACAGGAAGCCCACGCCGGTGCACAGCGCCAGGATCGCCGCCGTCTGGATCAGGTCCCGCAGCGAGAACCGCTCCCAGCGCAGAAGGCCCTTCAGGCTGAAAACGCGCATATCCTCGGTCAGCTGGTTGGGCACGATGACGATCTCCACGTCCGGCGCCAGCTCGTTCAGCCGGGACATCAGCGTCTCCCTCGGCGCGAACAGCCGGCGGCGGCCCGGGCTCTTGCCCAGCACGATCTTCGTGATGCCGCTGACCCGGGCGTATTCGGCGATGGCGGTGGCCGGGTCGTTGCCGTAGACGGTGGTCACGACGGCCCCCCGGCGCTCGGCCAGGCTCAGGTGATCGTGCACCGCCTTGGCCTGGGCCTCGTCATGAAGCTCTGTGTCTTCCACATAGAGGGCGATCAGCTCCGCCCCGACGGCGGCGGACAGCGCGGCAGCGCGGCGGATGACGTCGGCATTGGTCGGGGACGCCGACACGCACACCAGTATCCGCTCCTGACCGGCGCTTCCGTTCGGCATGCGATCCCCTCCCCTCACATTTGCCATACAATTATACCACACTTCGTCTAAAGAAAAAAATAAAAGAATTCCAGGCGCATTAAGATGGCATAAAGACGCAAAGCCGCTCGAAAGCGGTTTAATGCGGCTTTAATGCCGATGAAAAATGCTTAACGGCACATTGACAGAATCCATGATAAACTTGCAGTATCAACAGGCATACGGAGGACGCCATGAAAAACGTATTGCTGATCGGCCTCGGGCGCTTCGGACGCCACATGGCGCAGAAGCTTTCCGACCTGAACCACCAGGTGCTGGCCGTGGACAAGGACGAGCGCCGGGTGCAGGACGCCATGCACTACGTGACCAACGCCGAGATCGGCGACGCCACCGATCCGGCCCTGCTGGACGCGCTGGGCGTTCAGGATTTCGACCTGTGCGTGGTCACGATGGCCCACGACCTGCAGGCGTCGCTGGAGATCACGGCGCTTCTAAAGCAGAAGGGCGCGCCCTTCGTGCTGGTGCGCGTGGCCCGCGACGCCCACGCCCAGTTCCTGCTGAAGTGCGGCGCGGACGAGGTCATCTACCCGGAAAAGCAGATGGCGGACTGGGCGGCGGTGCGCTACAGCGGCGACCACATCTTCGACTACATCCGCCTGTCGCAGGATCACGCCATCTACGAGACCGCCATCCCGGACGCCTGGATCGGCCACACGGTGGTGGAGCTGGCGGTGCGCCAGCGGTACGGCCTGAACCTGCTGGCGGTCCGCCGGAACGGGCAGGTGGAGCCCATGCCGGGCCCCGCCCACCGCTTCGGCCCCGACGAGCGCGTCATACTGCTGGGCAGCGACCGGGACGTGCAGAAATTCCTCAGATTCTGACCACAAAAGAGGGGGTATCGCCATGACAACGCTGATTTGGATCGCCGCGCTCGGGATCGTGATCATCTACGGCTACAGGCTGATGGCGCTGCTGGACCGTTATCTGTAGTACTATCCCCTGCCCGTGCCCCAGAGGGTGTAGCGGCCCGGGCCGACCTTCAGGGTCCGGCCGTCGATCATGATATTTGCGGGCACGGGCGTTTTGATGTCATACCGCACGGCGCCTTTCAGGCAGGTCCACCTGCTGGTGATGGTGCCGCCGCGGGTTTCAAGAGAGGCCTCCATCCAGCCCATCCGGGCGTCGGAGTGCGGCGCGATCAGCGCCTCCGAATAGCCGGGATGGGCTTCGTCGTGCCGTATGCCGGCGGCCTTCTCGTAGAGCCAGTCGATCACCGCGCCGTAGGCGTAGTGGTTGAAGGAGTTCATGTCCGCGCTCCACAGGCCGCCGTCCGGCATGATGCCGTCCCAGTGCTCCCAGATCGTGGTGGCGCCCTTGCCGATCGGGTACAGCCACGAGGGGTAATCCTCCCTCAGCAGCAGCGACCAGGCCAGGTCCGCGTGGCCGTGGTCGGACAGCGCGTGCAGCATGTAGGGCGTGCCCACAAAGCCGGTCCGAAGCTGTGTGCCGTCCGCCTCGATCCGCTTCGCCAGCGCGTCCGCAGCGGCCTGTATGTCTTCCGCCAGGCCGAAGTGGATGGCCAGTATGTGCTCGGTCTGGGTTAAGTATTCCGGGAACGCCTGCCGGAACGCCGCCACGACGCGCCCCTGCAGCGCCTCGTATTCCGCCACCGGCTCGCCCAGCACCTTTCCGGCCTTGACCACCAGCTCCGCGGAGTGGGCGTAGAAGGCGCTGGCGATGAAATCCTCGCGGGTGGAGCCCTTGTAGCTGCCCGCCGGCGCGTCCAGGCCCAGCCAGTCGGCAAAGTGGTTGCCGCCGGTCCACAGGTTTGGCGTGGTGGTGGCTGCGGTGATGTAGTCCACCCACCTCTTCATGCTGGCGAACTGCTCCCGGAGGACCGCTTCATTCCCGTAGACCTGGTAGACCGTCCAGGGCACGATGGTGGCGGCGTCGCCCCAGGCGGCGCTGCTCATGCCGTCCGGCAGGTAGTCCGGGACAACGCAGCCCACGCCGCCGTCCGGCCGCTGGTCGGCGGCCAGGTCCCGAAGCCACTTGGCGAAGAACCGCTCGGAATCGAAGTTCAGGCAGGCCGCCCGCGCGAACACCTGCGCGTCGCCGGTCCAGCCCAGGCGCTCGTCCCGCTGGGGGCAGTCGGTGGGCACGTCCAGGAAGTTGCCAATCTGGCCCCAGAGTATGTTGGAGACCAATTGGTTGACGCCCGGGTGGCCGGTGGCGACAAAGCCGGTCTGTCTGAGATCGGAGTGGACGGCGATGGCCGTGAACTGCTCGGGCTTCGGCGCGCCGGGGAACGCGTCCAGCCGGATGTAGCGAAAGCCGAAGAAGGTCAGCCGCGGGTGCCAGGTCTGAAGGCCCGCCCGGCAGGTGTAGCGCAGCTCCGCCTTCGCCGAGCGGTAGTTCTCGTTGTAGAAGTTGCCGTCCCTGTCCAGTATCTCCCCGTGGCGGATGCGGACCTCGTCCCCCGCCCGGGCGTCGACGGTGAATTCCACATAGCCGGTGACCTCCTGGCCGAAGTCCACCACCCACTCGCCCTTCGGCGTGCGGAACACCGAGCGGGCGGCCACGCGCTCCGCCTCCCGGACCTCCTCGCCCTCCTGGGGGATGAGGGCCTTGGTCGGGCCGTCGAACGCCGCGCAGGGCTTGGGCGCGCCGTCCGCGAAGGTGGCGTCGCAGACCTCGCCGTCGTAGATCTCGCTGAAGCGGAGCTCGCTCTCGGTCCAGGTCCAGTCTTCGTCGGTGACGACGCGCGCCGCGCTGCCGTCGGAGAAGGCCATGTCCAGCCGGGCGATCAGCGCGGTGTGGCGCTTCATGCGCCGCCGCCTGTCCGCGCTGTCCACCCAGCCCGGCATGGGCGAGGCGTACCAGCCCCGGCCCACCTTCACCCGCAGCGCGTTCTCGCCGCGAAGCAGCGCCGTCACGTCGTAGGTCTGCACCTGCAGCCGGGTATCGTAAGCGGTCCAGCCCGGCGCCAGCACGAATTGCCCCACCCGCGCGCCGTTCAGCTCCGCCTCGTAGACGCCCAGCGCCGTGATGGAGAGCTTCGCGCGGCAAACCGATTTGCCCCCGGGCAGGCTAAAGGTCTTTGAAAACGCCGGCACCGCGTCCCCCGTGGGCCGGCCGGTCCAGATCCACTTTGCGCCGTTCAACATGTGATGACCTCCCTGTCATTATTCCGCTTCGGACAGCATCCACGCGATGCCCCTTGCCGTCCGCTCCGTCACATCCCGGAAGTGGTTGCCCGGGTTCAATTCAAACGTCGCCGGTATACCCATGTCCGCGTAGTGCCTGTAGAGCGCCTCGGTGTCATCCCGCACGGTCCGAAGCGCCGGGTTCCTGGTGCGGGCCTCGCCGTCTCCCAGCGACAGATAGACCCCATCCGGCGTCCGCCGCATGACCGAGCACCGGGCGAAGTCGATAAATCCTGGAAACCAGATGGAGCCGGAAGCGCTGGCGACGCGGGAGAAGGCCTCCGTCCGGTACAAACTGTACACGGCGAAAAGCCCCGCGAGGGAGTACCCCGCCAAACCGGTCCACGCGGGTCGCTCCCCCAGCGCGTCGACGACCCGCGGCAGCACGCGCTCCGTCAGCGTCAAGAGATAAGCGTCCGCCCCGCCGCCAAAGGCCTCGCCGCCCGCGAACACCGGAGGCGCGGGCCAGGGCGACAGGTCGGCGTTCCAGTCAAACCCCGATACCGCCGCCAGCGAAAAATCCCCGCCCGTATGGCGTCGGACCGCGTCGCACACCGCCGCGGCTTCGCCCGCTTCCCCGTTCAAGAGCACCAGCGGGCTGCCCGCGCGCGCCGCGGGAAACAGCGCTACATTGAGGCCGCCGATGGTAAAGCGCCTCTCCAATCCGCCGTCCATGGTTCATTCCCCCGCTTCGCTCCGCAGTATACAATCAGTATAGCTCAAACGGTCAATCTCAATTTCTACCGAGACAGCAAGAAGAAGGAGATCGACCTGATCGTTGAGGAAAGCGGCGTCCTTCATCCGGTCGGGATCAAGAAAACCGCCATCCATGCGCTACAGTGGAAACAATGCCTAATCCTCGAATTCCAGCGCGTCGTGAATGTCCGCCAGGCTCTTCTTGCCGATGCCTTTAATCGCCAACAGCTGTTCGTCCGTCATCTGCTTCAACGCGTCGATCTCTTCGATCCCGGCCTCAAGGAGCGCCCGGATCACATTGGGCGGAAGCAGCATAGATTCAACGCCGGATTCCCACGCATCATCGCCGTCATCGTCAAACCACGGATATGCCCCGTCATCGTCATCGTCAAGCATATCCGTTCGCATCGCGTCGATATATTCAAACGCGTCTTCCGGCGGGCCGGCCTGCCACTTGCCGTTCACCCACGTTTTCCAATGGTCTTTGCCATCGTCGAGCTTCAGTATGTCGATGCTGAAGGCCATGGATTCTTCGTCCCTGATCGCCACCGTGGAAGCAACGCGCACCTCAAAGCCTTTGCCTTCGAAGCAGTATCGCGGTCCGTTCCAAAGAACATCCGGCGATACATCCTCCAGGTCCGCTTCGTCTATCTCCGCTATAAGAAAGTAATTGAGCGCGTCCTCATCGAGCTCAAAGGCGTCGGGATCAAAGCCCGCCTTTTTGATCAGCGTACAGGCCTCTCTCGCGATCTCCGTCAGCAGCGCAAGCCGCGCCGCTTTATCCATAACCGCTCTTGCCGTCTGCTCCAGCAGCGCGTTGTCGGGCCGGTCTCCTTCAAACAGCGCGGCAATTTCGGAAATCGATTCGTTTTGCGCGTTCTTTTTTGACTGCTTCCTTTTCATGTCGTTGAAATCCACAAAATCGGCCATCGTGTCATTCTCCTTTCAGGTAGGGTAAATTCGACAGTTCAAAAGGTTCTGACGCGCTGTTCCGGTGTATAGAAGCATCCCTCTTGTCCCGCTTCGTTTTGACCGCGATCTCCTTTCCGCGGAGCGCCATGCCGATTTTGAGGATCTCCTGTATTCCTTCGGCGCGCATTTCGGTCTCATAGCGTTTCCAGGGTGAGATCATAAAATCAGGTTTATCGGACTCCCTCGGACGCATTATCCTGCGTTGGCGCTTCTGTAGCAAAGTGGATTGTTGAGCGGTTACTATGAATATGATAGGGACACCGGGGACAGACACGCAAACCGTCCTTATTGGGACGACCAAGGGCTCACGCAATCACGTGGGCCCTTGATCAGTTAATCCGCATCCCAATCAATTTCATCATCCCACAGTACTTCGCCACGTTCGATCTCGGCCTCAGCAGCATCCAGCGCAGCAGCCTCGGCGGGTATCAACCTTGTATAATCTGCATCCCACGCCAACACGATGCGTTTGAGCATTTCAAAGGCCAACTGTTGTTCTGCCTGTGGCAGCATATCCAGCATTTCAGAGTATTCTATGGGCATGGTGGTTAACCCTCCCCCGTCGCAGCTGTTTCATCAGAAACCTCTGCGACATCTTTCTGCCTTGCTTCTCATAGTACAGTAGTCTTTCACGTGAATCATTATACCTTGTGAAAGACAGACCGTCAAGATATCTGGTGGCGTTACAATGCGTTACAATGAATCTTGATCCAGGCGACAAGCCTGAAGCCGCTTTGGAACACAGGGGACAGACACAGCAGAACCGTCCGAGACCACTGAAGAACCCGCTCAAAAACCGGCAACCAAGCGTCAAATGCCGGCAACTTCACAGAGCGGCAAGTAGATTTTCAGCCAATCTCTATCCAA
>CACYTF010000033.1 GCA_902777335.1 uncultured Eubacteriales bacterium | reverse complement strand
CCGGAAAACAGTCCAGTGGACTGTTTTCAGCGAGGCCGGGCCGGCAGGCCCCCGGAAGAGGTGCCCGAAGGGCGGAGAGGGGGAACTCCAATCCCACAACTTTCCGTGAAGAACCAAAAAGAAGGCGTGCGAGGCGTGATCGTATTGCAGTTTATGCCGTTTTGATCTATAATGGGTCTATCCATTGAGACCTGTGAGGATAGAATGATGCCGGACAATGAATGGACTTCCTGGATCAAAGAGCTCCAAAACCTGTCGCAGTGCGCGCTGGCTTACTGCAAGGATAAGTTTGACATTGAGCGGTTTGAACGCATCCGGGAAATCTCCGCTGAAATGGCGGCAAAGATCAGCGGTTCTCCCCTGGAGGAGATCAAGGCAACCTTCTGTGCGGGCACCGGGTATCAGACGCCGAAGCTGGATACCCGGTCCGCGGTGTTCCGTGACGGCAGGATCCTGCTGGTTCAGGAAGCGAATGGAAACTGGGCCCTGCCGGGCGGCTGGGTCGATTATGACCAGACGATCCGGACGAACGCCGCCAAGGAGGTGCTGGAAGAGGCGGGGATGATCGTCGAGCCCGTGCGCGTGATCGCGTTGTTCGACCACAACAGGCGAAACACCACCTTCTTCCCCAGCAATGTCTGTTCGGCGTATGTGCTGTGCAGGTATATCTCCGGCGATTTTGTGCCAAACCTGGAAACCGTCGCCTGTGGATTCTTTGGCCTGGATGAACTGCCCGAGCCTCTGGCCGACGGAAAGAGCAACCGGGAGCAGATCGGCATGTGCTTTGAAGCTGTCGAGGCGGAGAACTGGCAGCTCATCTTTGACTGAGTCAGACGGTGATCCAAAACGCATTTCAACCCATTTTCAAAGGCGGAAACCGACGGACAGAACCTGACCTCGGTATTGTCGAATATCAACAATCTGTCAGTGGAAACGCACGATCAGCGGATGGCGACCGTGCGTTTCTGTTTTTGAATCAAATTAGGTATTGACTTAATCACATCAAGGTAGTATAATCTGACATGAAATATGATTAAACAGAGACTTAATCAAAATGGAGCACGCAAGAAGTGGAACTGTCCATTTGTCTGAAAGCCCTCGGCGATCCTACCCGCCTGACGATATTCCAGCAGCTTTTGATCCGCAAGCACTGTACGCGCTCGCTTTCAAGGAAGCTGGGGATCAGCGAGCCTGCGATTTCGCAGCACTTGAAGATCCTGCATGAGGCGGGCATGGTGTATAAGGAAAAATATGGGTATCACATGCACTACCTGCCCACGCAGGAGGCCATGGATTTCCTGGCGGTGTCCTTCGAGCAGATGCGGCAGGCGTCACTGGCGGTGGATCGAAATCCTCGCGGCTGTCAGTGTGAATTCCGACGGCTGCGGGAAGACGAAATCAGCAAAGAGAACGCGAAGAAGGAGATAGATGTTATGAGAATCGCGGTCACATACGAGAACGGACAGGTGTTTCAGCATTTCGGCCATACGGAGCAATTCAAGCTCTACGATGTGAAGGACGGCGTGGTAACGGCTTCGAAGGTTGTCAGCGCGGAGGGCTTTGGCCACGGCGCGCTGGCGGGTTTCCTCAGGCAGTGTCAGGCGGACGCGGTGATCTGCGGCGGCATCGGTGGTGGGGCACAGTCCGCGCTTGCGGAAGCGGGCATTCGCCTCTACGCGGGCATTCAGGGCGATGCCGACGAGGCGGTGGCGAAGCTGATCGCCGGAACGCTGGCCTATGAAGAGAACCCGGTCTGCGACCATCACGGAGAGCACCATCACCACGGTGAAGACCATGGCGAGCATTGCGATCACGAAGGTCACTGCTGCCATTGACATGCGGGGAATCGCTGTGGGCTGACGGGATGCGGCCTTTTCGAGTGCGTCACTGCGGATTGGCCGCTTCATTCAGCCTAAAGGTTAGTATAAACTAATTGTTTATGAGGTGTCAGATCATGAAACGACGCAAAACCTCCATCCGGCAGTGGATACCGGTACTCTTGTCGGCGCTGCTGGTTCTCGGCGTGTTGACGGTATTCGGCGCCTGCGGCATGAAGGACGACGGCGCGTGGATGAAATGCCACGGCGCGCAAACGGCGGTGGCGAAGCTCGGCGGCGCAATGACCGCTTTGTTCCTTCTGGCGGCGGTTCTGAGCAATAAAGCCTTGAAGACAGGCGCGTTTGGGTTGGGAATCATTGGGAGCGTTGTGGTATTCCTGATCCCCGAAACGATATTGCCCATGTGCATGATGCGTTCGATGCGCTGCTATACGGTCATGCAGCCCTTCGTCAGAATCATGGCCGTCCTGATCGCGGCCTCCGGCGTGATCGCCGGGACGCAAGCGCTGCGCCGGAAATCCCAGGGGAGGTGAGCGTCATGAAGAAGAGAACCGTCATCATTGCCATGGCTGTATTGATATCACCGTGCATAAGGTCAATGCAATGGATGCGAGCTTAGTGCTGAAGGAGGGCGAATGACATGAAGCTGACCGCACAGAGCGTTAAAAAGGACTTCCCCCGCGCCGGCAAGAGCAGCAATACCTTCACGGCGGTGCAGCCCCTTGACTTCGCGCTGGAATCGGGCAGTATGGTGGAGATCACGGGCCGCTCCGGAAGCGGCAAGAGCACGCTGCTCAACATGCTGGCGGGCATGCTGACACCCACCTCAGGCAAAGTACTGCTGGACGATACCGATCTCTACGCGCTGGATGAAAAAGCGCTGGCCAGGCTGCGCAATGAAAAGATCGGCCTGATCCCCCAGGGGCACACGGCGCTTTTGAGCCTGACGGTGCTGGAGAACGTGCTGCTTCCCGCCGTACTCTACAGCAGGGGAAAACAGCCCGTGGACAGGGCGAAGGCGCTGCTTGTGGACGTGGGCCTCGAGGCGCTGATGACCGCGAAGCCCAACGCGCTTTCCGGCGGCGAGCTGCGGCGCATGGCCATCGCCCGCGCCATGCTGATGCGGCCGGGCATCCTGCTGGCGGACGAACCCACGGCCGGCCTCGACAACGAAAACACCCGCGCCGTGCTCGGCCTTTTGCGCAAGGCGGCGGACGACGGCGCGGGCGTGCTGCTGGTGACCCACGAAGATGAAGCGGCGCAATTCGCCGATCGGGTGTACGTCATGGACGGCGGGAAGCTGTGCCTTACACCGTCTGCTGAATGAAAAAGCGCTGCTTGATGGCGTTCAGCGATGACTCGCTCAGCGCGCCGGCCAGCGCCTCGGCCTCCTTCCTGGCGACGGCCTCGTCGATTCCGGCCTCTGTGAGCAGGCGGTAGAAGAAGTCGTACCGCTCGTGAAACGCGCTGGCCCGGCGCCGGCCGTCCGCGGTCAACAGCAGCGCGCCGTGGCTGCCGACGCTGACGAGCTTTTCACCCAGCATCTGCTTCACGGCGACGCTGACGCTGGCCTTGGAGTACTCCAGCCAGGCGGCGACATCGACGGCGCGGACGATCAGAAAGCGCGTGCCCAGCATCAGTATGGCGTGCAGGTAGCGGTCCATCGTTCGATCATTCAGCATACGGCGTCCCCTCCATCGCGTTTATTGGCGGTTCAGACCGCAGCGGCATTCGGTGGGCGTCATGCCCGTGGTCTTCCTGAACACGTGGGAGAAGTGGGCGGAGGAGACGAAGCCCACAGCCTCGCCGACCTCGGAGATGCTCATGTCCGTGTCGCGCAGCAGCGCCGTGGCCCTGTCGCAGCGCACGCGGTTGTGGTAGCCCAGCAGCGTCTGGCCCGTGCGGGCCTTGAACAGGCGCAGCAGGTAGCTGCCGTTGATGAACAGGGCCTCGGACAGCGTTTTCAGGGAGAACTTCTCGGCGCTGTGCGTCTCGATGTATTCCTTCGCCGCCCGCACGAGCGCTTCGCCCGAATCCCGGCCCCCATTTTCCCTCATACGATCGCCTCCCCGAACGTCGGGACGTGTTGCATGTGGTTAACCTTTCCTAATAAATGTTAGCATATAATAACTTAAATTGCAAGCGTTTTTCAAACAAGTCAATATCAGGATAGAAAATCGCCCCACCAAGTCAATATCAGGATAGAAAAGGCGGTTAGTTTATGCTAAAATAGGCATTGAATTAAAGGCGACTAACATATGTTAAAAGTATTTAACTATTCTTAACACGCTCGACCGGCCCCGCCGGTTGAACAGGGAAGGAAGCATGGACATGAAGAGAACGACAATCGCGCGGCTGGCGTGGATCGGCCTGTTGGCGCTGGTGCTGCTTGCGCAGTGCCTGGGCGCGTTGGCGGAGGCGGACACCCGCTGGGCGGACGCCGCCGACGAGATCGACAAATTCCTGGACACGGCCTTTGAGGACTACCTGGCCGGAAACGCCGACAGCGCCTACCAGAACGTCTCCAACGCCTATTTCCGGGTGTACGAGACCACCGGCTTCGAGCGGCAGACCATGAGCTACATCTCCGGCAACCGCAAAAACGCCGTGGAGATGCAGTTCTCCAACTGCAAGGCCGCGGTGAAGAAGGACAACGCCCAGCAGGACACCATCGTCTCCGTGCGCAGCGCGCTGGTGAAGCTGAAGGGCATGATCCGCGAGGACGGCAACAAGCTGGCAAGCCAGCAGGGCGGCGCGCAGAGCGAGATGAAGTGGTACAAGGCGGGCGAGTTGGTCGCTTCCGACCCGTATCCGGAATACTCCGCCGACCCCAACGCGGCGGCGAAATACGAGAGCTGGTACGAGGCCGCCACGCTGGTCAAGGAACTGCTGGACACGGCCTATATGGGCTATCTGGACAAGGACTTCACCGCCGCGGCGGACAACCTGGAGACCGCCTACTACAGCGTGTACGAGGAGTCCGGCCTGGCGCACAAAATCTACACCGACCTGTCGCTTTCGGACCGGCTGGGCATGGAAAAGCAGTTCGCGAGCCTGAACGGACTGGTGAGTTCCGCCGGGGAGAAGTACCAGAAGAACAAGTTCCGCACCACCACCGACAAGGCCAAGAACAGCATACTGAAGCTGGCGAAGCGCATCGACGAGCAGCAGGCCGCGGCGCAGGCGGCGGAGGCGCCCGAGGCGACCGCGGAGGAAATCGTAGAGGAAAAGCCGTCTGACCCGAAATTGCTCACGTTCCTGGCCGCGTTTGGCATCATCGTGCGCGAGGGCCTGGAGGCCATACTGGTCATCGCGGCCATCATCGCGTACCTCACCAAGTCCGGCAACGGAAAGAGCCTTAAGAACGTGTACATCGGCGCGGTTTGCGGCATCGCGGCGAGCTTCGTGGCCGCGGCGGTGCTGGCCTGGGCCAAGCGGGCCTTCGTCGGCGCGGGTCTGGCGCAGGAGGTCATCGAGGGCATCACCGCGCTAATCGCCGTGTGCGTGCTGTTCTACGTGTCCAACTGGATGATCTCCAAGGCCGAGGCCGCCAGCTGGAGCCGCTACATCGACGGCAAGGTGCAGTCCTCGGTGGAGCAGGGCAGCGCGTTCGCGCTGGCGTTCACCGCGTTCCTGTCCGTGTTCCGCGAGGGCGCGGAGGTGGTGCTGTTCTACCAGCCGATGCTCTCCGAGGGCAACCCCGGCATGGTGTGGGCGGGCTTCGGCGCGGGCTGCGTGCTGCTGGTGTTCGTGTACCTGGCCATCACGAAGCTGTCCATCAAGCTGCCCATCAAGGTGTTCTTCACCGCCACAAGCATACTGATGGCCGTCATGTGCGTGTCGTTCCTGGGCAGCGGCATCAAGGAGCTGGCCGAGGGCAATGTGTTCGACCTGGCGCTGCGCGTGCCGGGCATCCCGGAGAACGACGCGATACAGGTGCTGGGCATCTACCCGTACCTCGAAACGCTGCTGCCGCAGCTGGCGCTCTCCATCGTGCTGCTGGTCACGTTCATGATTGCTCACTACCGCGGCAAGCTGGACGCACTGCGGGCGAGCCTGATGAGTCACGGGGACAGGTTCCCTGACTCACTTCGCCGGAAAAAATGAGTCAAGGAACCTGTCCCCGTGACTCAAAAGCATACCATAACTCCACTCTCCAGACGTTCATAATCGCCCATTACCGCGGTAAGCTGGACGCACTGTGGGCGAGCCTGGTGAGTCACGGGGACAGGTTCCCTGACTCACTTCGCTGGAAAAAATGAGTCAAGGAACCTGTCCCCGTGACTCAAGAGCAAACCATAACTCCACTCTCCACTCTCCACACTCCACTCTCAAAGTGGTCTCCGCGCTCCTGCCCCGCGCAGGCGGCGTTGAAGATACAAATCAAAACAGTTATAGGAGGATTTCACCATGAAGAAGATTTTTGCCCTGCTGCTGGCCGTTATGATGCTGTCTGTTTCCGCGTTTGCCCTGGCCGAGGAGGCCGGCTTCGACGAGTATGAGCTGGGCGTCGAGGGCGAGCAGGAGGTCGGCTTCATGACCATGAGCATGGTCTACTTCCAGCCCGTGGACATGGCGCCCGCCGACCTGGCCGCCGCGAAGGAGGGCTCCGACCTGCACATCGAGGTGGACCTGACCGCCAACGAGAACCCCTATTCCTTCCCGGTGGACGGCTGGGTGCCCTACCTGAGCATCGACTTTGTCATCAACGACACCGAGGGCAATGAGGTGCTGACTGGCTCCATGATGCCCATGGCGGCCTCCGACGGCCCCCACTACGGCAACAACATCGCGCTGCCCGAGGGCGAGTACAGCATCACGCTGTCCATCAAGAGCCCCGCGGAGAACGGCTACCTGCTGCACGTCGACGACGAGACCGGCGTCGAGGCCGACGAGTTCTGGACCGAGCCGCTGACCGCCACCTGGACCGGCTGGAAGTTTGTCAAGGAGTGGTAAGCAAAATCAGGTGTTCCTGATTTAGGGAACAGGGTACAGGGAACAGGGAACAGGAGAGGCGACTGCCGCGCGGCGGACCCGGCCGTTCCCCGTTCTACAAATGAATGGCTGCTGATGTGCCGTCCGCGGGGGATGCACATCAGCAGCATGCGCGTAGACTCATCAACACCTGGAGGCATGAAAATGCTGAAATATCTCTGGACCGTCACCCAGGACCTGTTGGTGGCGGTGACGCTGGTCACCTGGATGCACGCCGTGCTGGCGCGGCGCCATGACCGATTCGGCCGCCGCTTGCACGGCGCGGGCATCGTCGTTGGCGTCATCGCGTCGGCGGTATTGGCCGCCGTGAAGGGCAATTCCAACAAGATCATATCCAGCCACTGGAACCACTACATCTACGCCTTCATCATGGGCTTCACGCTGGCGTTCATACTCTTCAGCCTGTTTTCGGGCAGGAAGTGGAGCAGGATTCCGCTGGGCCTGTCCGGCGCGGGGCTCTCCGCGACGCTGATCTTCTACCAGCTGCCCGGCGTGATGCTGTATCCGTTCAACTTCAACACGATGGGCGAGGGCTACCTCTCGTCCTACTACATGGTGCGCATGGCGGGCTGGCTGCTGGCGCTCCTGTTGCTGCTCGCCTATTCGCGCATGCTCTATGCCTGCGCTTTGCATATCCGGCCCCTCGGCACCGTGAACGGCCTGCTGACCGCCGGGGCGCTGGTGAACGCCGCGTACTGCTTCGGCCGCTTCTTCGTGCCGTGGGTCAACCACGCCAAGTGGCTGGGCTGGCCCGTCCGGTACACCGAGGAGCGCTTCGGCTGGATCGGCGAATGGATGATGTTCACCGCCTATCACTCGATGCTGTTCATATGGATCATCGCCGCGCTGGCGGCGGCGTGCCTCGCGATCTGCTTTGCGCAGAACGTCCGCGTGACCGAGCCCTGGGACAACCCGGCCCAGCGGCGCAAGCTGCGCGCGCGCAACCGGCACTTTCGCCGCACGGCCTGCGGCGCGCTGGCGGCGCTTGTGCTGTTCACCGGCTTTCTGACGCTGGTCAAGGCATATGACACCCGCGTGATCGAGCTGTCCGCGCCGGAGACCTTCACCGAGGACGGCGACCGCATACTCGTGCCGATGGAGGCCGTCAACGACTTTCACCTGCACCGCTTCGAGTGGCAGACGCCGGGCGGCGTGAACGTCCGCTGGATCGTGGTGCGCAAGCCCAATTCCGCCTCCTACGGCGTGGGGCTGGACGCCTGCGAGGTCTGCGGCAACGCGGGCTACTACGAGCGAAACGGCCTGGTGGTCTGCCGCCGCTGCGACGTGGTGATGAACACCAACACCATCGGCTTCAAGGGCGGCTGCAACCCCATCCCCCTCAAATACGAGGTGGAGGGCGGCAGCCTGGTGTTCGCCATGGCCGATCTGATCGCCGGAGAAAGGGAGTTTAAGTAATGCTGTTCAGAATGATTCGCGGCGTGCTGTTCCACCAGAAGGGCAAGATGCTGCTGATCGCCATCACCATCGCGCTGGGCGCTTCGCTGGCCACGGGCATGCTGAACGTGGTGATGGACGTGGAGGACAAGGTCAACAAGGAGCTGAAGAACTACGGCGCGAACATCACCGTGAAGCCGAAGGACGCCTCGCTGCTGTCGGACATCTACGACGTGGGCGAGGGCGGCGAAGCGCTGAACGCGGCCTATTTGCGGGAAGACGAGCTGGGCAGGCTCAAGACCATCTTCTGGGCCTTCAACATCGTGGACTTCACCCCCTTCCTGGACGCGCAGGTCGCCCTGCCGGACGGCGACGGCGCGCAGGTGGTCGGCACCTGGTTCAACCACCACCTGTCGCTGCCCACCGGCGAGGAGCTGGACGCGGGCGTGCAGGGCATGCGCTCCTGGTGGGAGATCACCGGCGGGCGCTGGCTGAACGAGGCGGACGCGGGTGCCGACAGCGAGATCATGGTGGGCGCGCTGCTGGCCGAGAGGAAGCGCTGGACCGTGGGCGAGACCGTGAAGCTGACGGGCAGCCGCGGCGAGAGGGACATGACCATCGTCGGCATATACGACGCCGGCGGCGACGAGGACGAGCAGATCTTCGCCACGCTGGACGCCGTGCAGGCGCTGACCGACCGGGAGGGCAAGGTGGCCTCCATCGAGGTGTCCGCGCTGACCACGCCGGACAACGACCTGGCCCGCCGCGCGGCGAAGAACCCCGCGGCGCTCACCAGCCGCGACTACGAGACCTGGTACTGCACGGCCTACGTCAGCGCCATCTGCTATCAGATTCAGGAGGTCATCACCGGCTCGGTGGCCAGCGCCGTGCGGCAGGTGGCCGAGAGCGAGGGCACGGTGCTGGACAAGACGAAGCTGCTGATGATACTGATCACCGCCCTCAACCTGATCGGCTCCGCGCTGGGCATCTCAAACCTGGTGACCGCCTCCGTCATGGAGCGCGCGCAGGAGATCGGCCTTCTGAAGGCCATCGGCGCGAAGGACCACTCGATCACCGGCGTGGTGATGACGGAGATACTGATCACCGCGCTCGTGGGCTTCGCGGCGGGCTACGGCATGGGCTTCGGCTTCGCCCAGCTCATCGGGCGCAGCGTGTTCGGCTCGGCCATCGAGATGAACACCAAGGTCATTCCCATCGTGGCGGGGCTGATCGCGCTGGTGACCATCGCGGGCTCCCTGCCCGCCATCCGCATGGTGCTGCGGCTCAAGCCCGCGGAAGTGCTGCACGGAGGACACTGATATGACGAAACGACGTATGTTCTTACGAATGGTCACCGCCTCGCTGCTTCGGCGGCGGTCGCGGATGCTGATCGCGCTGCTGTCCATCGGCATCGGCGCGACGATACTGGCGGGCATGGTGACGATCTACTACGACGTGCCGCGGCAGATGCGCGCGCAGATGCGCTCCTACGGCGCGAACATGCTGCTGATGCCCGCCGAGGGCGAGACGCTGGATTCCGAAAAGCTGGCGGCGGCCCTTCATAAGCTGCCGGAGGACGCGCTGGTGGGCGCGTCCCCCTACCGCTACGTGCGGCTGGACATGACGAGCCGCCAGCAGTCGTTCACCACTGCCGGCACCGATTTTGAACAGGTCCGGAAGACCAGCCCCTATTTCAGCGTGGAGGGCAGCTACCCCGAAGCGCCGCGGGAGGTCCTGGTGGGCCGGGAGATCGCCGGGACCATCGGCGTGAAGGTGGGCTCCGACATGGAGCTGACCTGGCAGCCCGCGGCGCGGGACGCCGACGGCAGCGCCGAAGACGACCGGGTGCCCGGCGCGGTGCTCTCGGGCAGCGCCGAGGGCTTCGGCAAGCAGATGGTGTATGTGACGGCCACGCTGGACGGCGAAGCGAAGATCGCCGAAATCAGCATCGACGCCTCCACCCAGACGCCGGAGTACGGCGGGCGGGCGCAGACCGAGCCGGCCTTCGCGGCGCAGTTCATCGGAAAGGCGCTGCCCCTTGAAATGGAAAAGGACATCGATGCCCTCTCCGGCGCGACGGTCACCTCCGCCGCCGTCGTGGAGGCGCTGAACGCCGCCCGCGCCGCCGATGCCGCGGCCGGGGCCGGACCTTCCGGGCAGCCGAAGACCACCCGCTACCGGGTCACGGGGATCCTGGTGACCGGCGGCGAGGAGGAGGGCTACGTGTTCATGTCCACGGACGATCTGATCACGCTGACCGGCGAGGACAAGCTGGACGTGGCCGAGCTGTCCATATCGGCGGACGAGGCGCAGCTGAACGCCTACGCCGAAGCGCTGACCGGCGACGGCATCATGGCGCGGCTGGTGAAGCGCGTCACCAAGTCGGAGACGGCCGTGCTGGGCAAGCTCCAGGCGCTGGTGTTCCTGGTGACGGTGGTGGTGCTGATCCTGACGATGATCTGCGTGTCCACCACGATGATGGCGGTGGTCTCCGAGCGGCGTCGGGAGATTGGCCTCAGAAAGGCGCTGGGCGCGTCGGACAATTCCATACGCGGCGAGTTCCTGGGCGAGGGCATGTTCCTGGGGCTGCTGGGTGGCCTGATGGGCGCGGTGCTGGGCTTCGTGTTCGCGCAGGTGGTTTCGGTGAACGTGTTCCACGCCTCCATCGTGTTCCGGCCACTGCTGTTGCCGGTGACGGTGCTGGTCTCGATGGTCATCGCCGCGGCCAGCTGCCTGATGCCGATCAAGCGGGCGGTCGCGATCGACCCCGCGATCGTATTGAAGGGAGAGTAAATCATGGCGCTTCTTGAACTGAAAAACATATCCAAGATCTACGGCGAGCTGAAGGCGCTGGACAACGTGAGCATCCACGTGGACAAGGGCGAGTGGGTGGCCATCATGGGGCCCTCCGGCTCGGGCAAATCCACGATGATGAACATCATCGGCTGCATGGACAAGCCCACCAAGGGCGAGGTGCTGCTGGACGGCGAGGACATCTCCAAGCTCCCCGGCAAGCGGCTGACGGACATCCGGCGCGACAAGATCGGCCTGATCTTCCAGCAGTTCCACATGGTCACCTATCTGACCGCCGTGGAGAACGTGATGGTCTCCCAGTACTACCACTCCATGCCCGACGAGGCCGAGGCACTGGAGGCACTGGGGCGCGTGGGCCTGCGGGAGCGCGCGAAGCACCTGCCCAGTCAGCTCTCCGGCGGCGAGCAGCAGCGCGTGTGCGTGGCGCGGGCGCTGATCAACCACCCGGAGCTGATCCTGGCCGACGAGCCCACCGGCAACCTGGACGAGGCCAACGAGAACATCGTGCTCGACCTGTTCCGCCAGCTGCACCGCGAGGGCACCACGCTGATCGTCGTGACCCACGACCCCGAGGTCGCCGAGGCCGCCCAGCGCACCATCGTGCTGGAGCACGGGAAGGTGGCGAGGGAGGTCGTGAACGAAAACTTCGTTGAATGAGGAGTGGAGCCATGAAAAGAACGTGTATCCCGGCGATAATCGTACTGGTGTTATCGCTGATCGTCGCTGTGGGCAGTCAGACGTTTTTGGGGGCTTGTGTGCATGAGGACGGGAGCTTTGGCGCTTGCCACTGGGCTTGCCGGGCGATATTGGGAGAGGGCGCGTTGCTGGCGGCGCTGGCGGTGTTGGCGCTCGTGCTGAAGCGGGAGCGGGCCGGGCTGTATCTGGCGATGATTCCGGCTTCGGCGCTGGGGCTTTTGACACCCGGGGCGCTGATCGCGCTGTGCAAAATGCCGACGATGCGCTGCCGCATGCTCACGCGGCCCGCGATGACGATACTGTTCGCGCTGGCGCTGCTGGCGGCGCTCGTCGGCTGGCTGCTGTCGCGCAGGGGGGAGAAGTGACGCATGGGAAGGGCACACCTGCCGGTCAAGAACCTGCTCCGAAAACCCGGGCGCACGGCGGCGCTGGTGCTGCTGACGGCGCTGCTGGCGGCGTCGGTGTTCGGCGGCTCCGTGGTGGTCGGCTCGCTGCGCAGGGGCCTTGAGAGCCTGGAGGCGCGGCTGGGCGCGGACATCATCGTGATGCCCGCCGAGGCCGAGAGCAAGGTCAGCTTCAAGAACCTCCTGCTGCAGGGCACGACCGGCGCGTTCTACATGGATGCCTCGGTGCTGGACGCGGTGCGCGGGGCCCAGGGCGTGGAGATCGCCGCGCCGCAGACCTTCCTGGCCTCGCTGAAGGCCGACTGCTGCGCCATCAAGGTGCAGATCATCGGCATCGACCCCGGCGCGGACTTCACCGTGAAGCCGTGGATCGAGGAGAGCTACTCGCGGGGTCTGGGCGACATGGAGGTGGCCGTGGGCTGCAAGGTCACGGCGGGCGTGGGGGAGACGCTGAAGATCTACGAGCAGTATACCCACGTGGTGGCGAAGCTGGCCGAGACCGGCACCGGCCTGGACACGGCGGTCTACTGCAACATGGACACCATGAAGAAGCTGCTGGCCGCCGCCGAGGCGAAGGGCGTCACCCACAGGCTCACCAGCGGCTCGGACGTGATCTCCGCGGTGTATGTGAAGGTGAAGGACGGGGCGGACCCCGCCCAGGTCAACAACTGGCTGAACGGCCACATCCGCAAGGTCACCGCCGTGCGCGCCCGCAGCATGTTCACCGACGTGTCCGACAGCCTGTCCGGCATCGCCCGGGCGGCCCGGGTGCTCATCGGCGCGGTGTGGGCGCTGGCGCTGGTCATACTGCTGGTGGCCTTCGCCATGATGATCCGCGAGCGGCGGCGGGAGTTCGCCGTGCTGCGGCTGCTGGGCGTGTCCCGGCGCGGGCTGCGGGACGAGATCCTGGCGGAGACCGCGCTGTGCGGCTTGGCGGGGGCGCTCATCGGCGTGGGCGTGGCGGCGCTGGGCGTGTTCCCGTTCACGACGCTGATCGAGACGCAGATCGGCCTGCCGTACCTGACGCCCGCCCCCGGCACGCTCTTGACGCTGGCGGGCGGCACGGTCCTGGCGACGCTTGCGGTCGGGCTGCTGGCGGGGGCCTGGGCGGCGGCGCGGCTGAGCCGCACCGACCCCGGCGCCACGCTGAGAGAGGGGGCGTGAGGCATGCTGAGGGCCGAAGACATCTCCATGCGGTACTTCCGCAAAACGGGCCAGGCCAATCACTTCTACGCGGTGAAGGGCGTGAGCCTTGCGCTCTGCCCCGGCGAGGTCACGATACTGACGGGCCGCTCGGGCTCCGGCAAGACGACGCTTCTGCACATGCTGGCGGGCCTGCTGACGCCCACCGGGGGCAGGGTCCTGCTGGACGACACGGACCTGTACGCCCTGCCGGACACGGAGCTTTCGCGCCTGCGCGGCGCGAAATTCGGCGTGATCCCGCAGGGCAGGAGCGCCGTCGATACCCTGACCGTGCTGGAGAACGTGCTGCTGCCCGGGCAGCTTCGCGGCGAGCGGGGCGATGCTGAGGGCGCGCTGCGCTGGCTGGACGCGCTGGGCATCGCTCATCTGAAGGACGCCCGCCCCGCCGAGCTCTCCGGCGGCGAGCTCAGGCGCATGGCCATCGCCCGGGCCCTGGCGGGGAACCCGGAGGTCATACTGGCGGACGAGCCCACCGGCGACCTGGACGATGAGAACACCGAGGCGGTCCTGACGCTGCTGCGCCGGCGGGCCGCGGAGGCGGGAAAGGCGGTGCTGCTGGTCACCCACGACAGCGAAGCGCTGCCCTACGGGACCCGCGTCTATCGGATGGAGTGCGGCGCGCTGTCGGCGCTGTGACCATAGGTGAGGGGAACCGCCGCGATTTCACGCGGCGTACACCACGGCAACCCTTTATACCGCTTGCCACAAGGGCTTTTGCGGTTGGAGGGTTGCTTTTCGTTTTATGAGAAAAGCCCGTTCATGTCCCGAAAGGCGCTGCCTTACCGGTCGGCGGACAGGTGTGCGCCGTTTTCCGGCGCGGCGTGCCTTGAAGGTGTTGACGGCATGTGGTATAATGAGTCGTAAAACCGGAGCCCATCGAAAAATGGGCCGGAACAAAAGGAGGAACCGAACATGATGAAGAGAATCGCAAGCATGATACTGGCGCTCCTGCTCGTTCTGTCGTTTGCGGCCTGCCTGGGCGAGGGCGCGCCGTCGGGCGACGCGGCGTTTACATGGACGCGGACGGGCTGCTTTACGGACGAAAACAATGATATGCTGATCATCGCGGAATCGGAGGACGCGGACTACGCCGGCTGGCTGGTCAGCTTCCTTGGCGCGGAGAGAATGGTCGGATGGTATATCCCGCAGGAGGGGGAGGCGCTGCACGGCAATATCGTCTCTCCGTATGACGACGGCGATCCCTTCGTCGTCACCGTGTCCGAGGACGGCGCCGACGGCGTGTTGATGGCGGTCGAAGGCGGCGGGGAATACCACTTTGCGCCATATGAGGCTCCGCAAGCCGCCTTTACCGTGACCGTGAACATCGAGGGCGAAGGCGAGATCGCCTATGCCCAGGGGGACGCCGCGCCCGTGTTCGATGATGAATACCCGTCCCAGTCGGCGTACATCGGCCTGGAGGGGCCGGAGACCTACACCTTCGCCGCGCGGCCGGCCGAGGGCTATAAGTTCGTCCGCTGGACGCGCAACGGGGAAGAGTGTTCCACCGACGACGCGATCACCGTTGAGATTGACGGGAACACGGAGCTCGTCGCGGTGTTCATGATCGCCGGCACGGACGAGGCCCACGTCGACCTCGACGCCGTTCAGACGGTCGGCGAGCTGCTCGGCAAGCCGGATTACGGCAGATGCGTCACGGAGGACAAATACGTCCTCGCGTTTGAACAGGATGGTGTGATCTACCGCGCGATCGCGGAGCTGCCGGGCGACGTCAGCGAAGCGCTCTTCAACCTCGAGTGGGACGATCCGGAGTATGATGAAAAGCTCAGGGCGCTGGCTTCGCCGCTCAGGGTCGTAAAAATCGACAACATGAGCGAGGGCATTCCCGCGCAGGAGGAGCTCGACAAGTACGTCGGAAAGACCGGCGCGGAGCTCTTCGACGACGGCTGGACCAACAGCGGCTGGAGCTTTTCCGATCCGGAAGGCATCGTCGCCTTCATGAACAAGGGCCCCTACAGTTTCGACGTTGTGATGACGGGAGACATCGCGGATGCGGAGAGCTTTGAGGAAGAGGACATCCGCCCGCTCGTCGTGCAGTCCGTGACGTTCGACAACATCAGCGACCCGACGTATATCGAGGCAGAATGACCGGCCGTTCAGGCGGATCGACGAATCCGCCCTCAGGGTCTTGAAGCTGAAGCGGAAATACGGTATACTGAACCTGACGGACTTTGCCGTGGCGGAGGAGAAGACCGCCGCGGCGCAGGCGGGCGTCGCTCCGCCGCCCACCGGGAGGCGGAATAAGCGTAAAAGGACCGGTTCGCCTGAGACGCCGGGACGAAGAAACGATAGGACGGGGGGCGCTGACCCATGTTCGGGAAGCGGGACAATACAGATAAGGTGAAGAAACAGCGCGTGAAGCTGCACGAGGTCACTTCTGAAAACGACATTCGCTACAGGGGCCCCCTGTCCTTCTTTCACTTTCAGATCCTCGGCTGGCTGTGCATCGTGCTGTCCCAGGTCGCGCTGATCGTGGGGCTCGCGGGCCGCATCAACGCCGACGTGGCGGTGAATACGGCGGGCGTGCTGGGGCTTTTGCAAAACGCCGCCCACCTGTCGCTGCCGTTTTTGCTCATCTGCGTGTTCGCCCAGCTTCTGAACGCGGAGGGCGGCTACGCGAAGCAGATCGTCAAGAACGCCGCGGCCATGGCGGGCATCTGGGCGCTGTCCTGCCTCGTGTTCTACCGCTACATCGTGGGCGGCATGGGGGCGTTCATCGAGAACTCCGGGCAGATCATGCCCGCGATCCAGACCGTCATCGCCCAGGTCGCGCCCAGCGGCTTCGTGGCCTACAACATCTTCGTGGACCTGTTCCTGTGCGCGCTGTCGATGTTCTTCCTGAACTACAAGCCCAGACACATCTTCACGGGGAAGACGCGATTCCTCTTCCGCCTGCTGGGGCTGCTGCCCATCGCCTATGAGGTGGACTGCATGGTGCTCAAGGAGCGTGCCGCCAGGGGAGTGGTCGAGATTCCGGCCTGGGCGTTTCCGCTGTTGACGGTGAAGCCGCCGATGACGTTCGTGCTGTTTGTGGCGCTGGCGCTGTTCGTCAAGACCCGCGAGCTCCGCTTCCGCCGCCACGGAAAGACCCACGAGGAATACCTGGCGTTTCTGCAGACCCGGCGCAATTCGTGGAACTTCTCGGTGTTCCTGGCCATCATGCTGGTGGTCGTGAGCATCGCCGATTTGGCGGTGGTGCTCGGCTTCACGATGAACGAGATGTTGCAGACCACGGTGACGAGTGTCGAGGAAAAGCTGTCCGCGACGCCGACCCCGGAGCCCTCGGCGCTGGAGGTGGCGCTGACCGCCGCCACCCAGGGGGATCGCTTCGACATGAAGGCGTTCCAGTCCGCGCTGGGCGACGCCCTGCCGGAAGCATACTCCGACCCGGAGGCGTTCACGGCCGCGATCGAGGAAGCCCTTCAGGGCAAGGCATACGACGCCGAGACGCTTGGCACCGCGTTTGCCGCCGCCCTGCAGGGGAGCCAATTCGACATGGAGGCCTTCAAGGCCGCGCTCGCCGCGGATTCGCAAGGGGGAATGCCCGAGGCCGCCGCGACCGGCGCCCCGCCGGAGGCTGACGGCGAAATCGCCGCGACCGACGCCCCGCCGAAGCCGGTCAACCTGGACGAGGTCGACTCCGAAACGCTGAAGGCCGCCATCGAAGAAGCCATACAGGGGGAGGACGTCAACCTCGCGATGAACCGGGGCATGAACATCGCGCTGGCGGTGGGCTTCGGCGGCTCCGTCTACCTGTTCCTGCTGGCCCCGCTGGTGCTGCTGTTCTCCTACACGCGCAAGCCGAAGTATCCTTGGATGGGCATGCTGGTGCCGGTGGTGGGCTTCGCCCTGATCTTCGTGGTCTATGTGGAGGGCATTCACCAGATACTGTACCTGCTGCCGTTCGATAAGCTGAGTATGGACGAGCTCAGAGAGATCGTCGCGGTCGGCGCATCCATGATTCAGTGACGACACGTCGTCCATACGGTTAGGAGGGTTTTCCCATGCCCGGTCTGTCGCGAAAGAGACGCAGCGTCGTCCCCCTCGTCGGGGACATGCTGTTTTCCGTACTCACCATTCCGCTGAGCTTCAGCTACCTGAAGAAGTGAGCCGGCGACACGGAGGTTGGGGACACCGTCTTCGCCCTCTGCGCGATGTTCGCGGCGATGGGCGCGGCGCGCCTGTTCCGCGCCTTCCGGCTGCGCGCAAAATCGCGGACGGCGTTCATCGCCCACCTGACCTACGGCGCCGTCTTCTGGGCCTGTGTCGCGCTGGTGGCCGCCGCCGGCCCGACGGAGGATGTCATGTCGGTGCTTGCCCTGGCGTTCTGGGCCAGCCTGCTGGCGGAACGGGTGCTTGCCATCATTCCGTCGACGAGGCGTTTAACTCCTTCTGGGACGGCCTGTGGTACTGCTTCGCGGTGGTCACGACGATCGGCTTCGGCGACCTCACGCCCACTTCCCAGGTTGGGCGGGTGCTGAGCGTGATCCTCGGGGTGTACGGCATCGTGGGGGTTGCCCTGATCACGTCCATCATCGTCAACTTCTACGGCGAGATGAAAAAGGAGGACGTGAAGCACGCCGATGGAGGCGCCAACGGTGATCCTGCCCCATCGGATGACGAAAGTGATGAAGGGGAGAAGAGCCATGATCGATGAGAGAAAGACGCTGAAAGAGCTGCTGTCCGATCCGCTGATCGAGAAGATCGCGCCGGACGCCATTCGGAAGATGGATCTGTCGAAGGAAGCGATGTGGGAAAAATCCCTGGCGCAGCTGAGGGAGGACTGCTTTGGCGGTGATCTTGCGGCGGGGTTTGAAACGCTGTTTCAGGCGGCGAAGGGCGGAGAATGGTATTATCCGCTCTATACGCAGGCCGAATGCGAAGCGGACGCGGGCAAAGCGGGCGCAAACCTGGTGTGGCTGCCCTCCAAGGCGGAGGACGCGGGCAGCCGGCCCTACATACTGCTGGTGCCGGGCGGCGGGTTTGTGAACGTGTGGAACCTGACGGAGGGCTGGCCGGTGGCGGCGCAGTTCAACCGCCTGGGCTACAACGTGTTCATACTGACCTATCAGGTGGCGGTGGACGACCATCTGCTGGAGCGGGAGATGGGCGACTTTGCCCGGGCCATCGCGCTGATCCGGGACCGCGCGGACCTGTTCAACGTGGATTGGAAGCGCTATATCACCTGCGGCTTTTCGGCGGGCGGCTATCTGGTGTGCCTGTGGAATGTGCCCGAGAAGGGCTTTGCCTTCCACGGCCTGCCAAAGCCCCAGGCCGTCTTCCCGGTGTATCCGGTGGTGAGCTGGAAGCTGAACCATGAGGCGTGGTCGGGAGAAGCGGACGACGGGGACGACAGCTTTGATCGCGCGCTCTTCGGGTGCGACCTGGAAACCGCCATGCGTTCGCCCTTTGAAATCCCCGATCATGCTGAGGGCTTCCCGCCCTGCGCCATCTTCCTGGCAAGCACGGATGAGCTGGTCAACCCGGAGCACTCCCGCCGCCTGCAGCAGGCCCTGCAGCGGCAGGGGATTCCCTGCAGGCTGGAGGCCGGCCCTTCCGGCGGACATGGCTTTGCCGACGGCACGGGCATGTGCATGGCCGGATGGATCGAACGGGCCGTCAGGTGGTATGAGGCACTGAGCGACACGGTTCCCGAGGAATAACAGAATTGAGGTCATGGGGGCGGCCCTTTGCACATGGGGACGCCCCCATGTGTTTTACACATAGGGATGTGCGTAACCATTGAACGGAGAATGAACCTGAAGGCATTTCCGAAGGCGTTGTTGTGCGCCGCGGCGCTATCGCGCCGCCGCTGTAGTTGAACAGGTCCGGGAGAACAATTGAATGAACCATGGCGAACGATAAATTTCAAGAATAATGTGAGAAATTCCACATAATATTCAAGAAAAACGTGATTTTCATTGACTGCTTCTGCTTTGAGCCGTATAATGAATGGCGGGGGAAGCCGTCTTTCATATGGTTTGGAGGTTTCTGCACATGAAAAGACTGATTATGGAAGATCTTATCGCGTGGAAAAACGCCAAGCGCAGGAAGCCTTTGGTTTTGCGCGGCGCTCGTCAGGTTGGAAAGACATGGCTTTTGGAGGAATTCGGAAGGACGTTCCCCAACGGCTATGTCAGGTTCAACTTTGATAAAGAGCCAGAGTACGGGCAGTTCTTCAAATCCACGAAGGATGTGCGTCGAATTCTTCAGAATCTGGCGATGGCAAGCGGACAAAGGATTACCACGGATACGCTGATCATATTTGATGAAATACAGGCGTGTGAGGAAGCGTTGAACTGCCTGAAATACTTTCGTGAAGATGCGCCGGAATACTATGTTGCCAGCGCGGGGTCTCTTCTCGGCTTGCAGTTGTCGGGCGGATTCCCCGTTGGGCAGGTTGATTCTCTTGAAATGGGGCCGATGACCTTTACTGAATTTCTGTTGGCTGACAATGCGGAGAACTATGTGGAATACCTTGCTTCTCTGAACGGGATCAGCGCGATCCCGGACGCCTTTTTTAGCCCACTGACGGAGAAGCTCAAGCACTATTTCATCACCGGCGGGATGCCCGAGGCTGTCAAGGTTTGGACAGAGGACAGAGACCCGAGAGAAGTGGATCGCGTCCTCTCTGACATCATAACCTCCTATGAAAGCGATTTTGGCAAGCATGCGCCCGTAGAGGATGTTCCCAGGATCAGGTATATCTGGCAGTCCCTTCCTTCACAGCTTGCGAAGGAGAACAAGAAATTCCTTTATAGTGTTGTAAAGCCGGGCGCGCGAGCCAGGGAATATGAAAACGCTCTGAACTGGCTGAAGGATGCGAACATCGTGAGCAAGGTCAATCGTATGACCAAGCCCGGCTTGCCCTTGTCCGCTTACGATGTTTTAAGCGCATTCAAGGTTTACGCCGTAGATGTCGGCATACTCCGGCGGTTATCCCATCTGCCCACCACGGCCTTCGCGGAAAACAACCGCCTGTTTACCGAGTTCAAGGGGGCTTTGACGGAAAACTATGTTCACCAGTCCCTCATCCGGCAGTTTGAGGTTCCGCCCCGCTATTGGGCGGAAGCTCCTCATGAGGTTGACTTTATCATTCAACGGGAAACCGAGGTTATTCCGATTGATGCCAAGGCTGGGGAAAACGTCCGGGCAACCAGCGTCAAGCGATACGCAAAAAATTACGAAGCACAGACGCCCATTGTCGTGCGCCTGTCGCTTCGCAATCTCAGCTATGATGGAATCATCCTGAACGTTCCGTTGTTTATGGTCGACAAGCTGGACAAGCTGATAGGAATGGCGCTGTCAGGTGCTTGTCGCGATCGTCTGTTCAGTTCGCCGGGGTGCTGTGACGGTCGATGTACAAATCGTAGACGTTCGTGATTTCGGCGTTGCCCTGCAGGTCGGCATAGATGTAGACCAGCGCCCAGGTCGGCGCGGCATCCGGCACCACCGGTGTGATCTGGCAGAGTATGCAGTAATTCATGCCGGCGACGACCTGCGTGGACAGCAGCGCGACAGGGGTGTATTGAGCCCCCACCAGCCCCTCCAGGGCCTTGTCAAATGCGGCCTGCGCGTCCTCGGGCAGCTCGGCGGCCTCACAAGGCACGTTCTGCCAGCCGCCGGCCAGCGGTTCGGACAGGGCGGAGACGGCGCACAGCGCCAGTATCAAGGTCAGTATTGCGATGCAAAAAACAGTGCGTTTCATGTCGATAGCCTCCTTGCTTTTTTCCGTATTATATCACAATTGCGGCGGCTCAGGCAAGCGGAGATTAACCTGAAAGCCAAACACAGAATTGGAGCTTGCTTTTGGGAACAAATGATGGTATAACGGTATTGGACGGACGAAGATGGGCACGGGCGGCGTAGAGCCGGTCGTGCGCATGACCAAGCTGAAAAGATGAACCTGATCGATATGTGAGGAGGACGGACGATGCTGAAGCACTTTGAGATGAACAAGGCCGAGGACAAGGATGCGCTGAAGGAAGAGATCAAACAGCTCCGGGCCGTGCTGCTTGGCCAGCAGCAGGCGCTGCTGGAGGCCAAGCTGCCCGTGATCGTGCTGATCGAGGGCTGGTCGGCGGCGGGGAAGGGCAGCCTGATCAAGGAGCTGATCAGCGAGATCGACCCGCGCTTCTACAGCGTGGTGTCGCCCGCCATCACGCCGGAGGGGCAGGCGCGCTATCCCTTCCTGTACCCGTATATGAAGGCCATTCCGCAGAACGGCAAGATCACGTTCATGGATTCCGGCTGGATGGACGCCGCCGTGCAGAACTTCCTGCGCCACGAGATCACGAAGGAGGAGTACCGCCGCAGGATCCGGCAGGTGAACGAGTTTGAGCGCCAGCTGCGCGACGGCGGCTACCTGGTGCTGAAGATTTTCCTGCACATCGAGAAGGAAGAGCAGTTCAAGCGCCTGCAGGCCCTGGCGGAGGCGCCGGAGACGGAGTGGCGCGTGACGCAGGACGACCTGTGGCAGCACCGGGAGTACAGGCGCTTCCGGGAGGCCTACGAGGAGTTCATGGAGAAGACCGGCGACCTACTGCCCTGGCACATCCTCGACGGCAGCCGCCGCAAGAGCGCCGTGCGCGACGCCATGCGGCTTCTGACCGACGAGATCGGCAGGGGCCTTTCCCAGGGCCGCTACGTGGGCGAGCCCTTCGAGGAGGCATTCCCGCTGATCGAAATGCCGCTGCTTGAGGACGTGGACCTCTCCCAGACCATCGACGACAAGAAGTACAAGAAGGAGCTCAAGAAGCTGCAGGCCCGGCTGAGCGCGCTGCACAACGTGATCTACCGCAAGAAGATACCGGTGATCCTGTGCTACGAGGGCTGGGACGCCGCCGGCAAGGGCGGGAACATCCGCCGCGTGGCCTATCCGCTGGACCCCCGCGGCTTCGACGTGTACCCCATCGCCTCGCCGCTGCCCCACGAGCTGAACCGGCAGTACCTCTGGCGCTTCTGGACGCGCCTGCCCCGCACGGGCCACATCTGCATCTTCGACCGCACCTGGTACGGGCGCGTGATGGTGGAGCGCCTGGAGGGCTTCTGCTCGGAAAAGGACTGGCAGCGCGCCTACAACGAGATCAACGAGTTTGAGCGCATGCTGACCGACTGGGGCGCGGTGGTGCTCAAGTTCTGGATCCACATCGACCAGGACACGCAGCTGGCGCGCTTCACCGAGCGCCAGAACACGCCCGAGAAGCAGTGGAAGATCACCGACGAGGACTGGCGCAACCGCGAGAAGTGGCCGCAGTACGAGGAAGCCGTGAACGAGATGCTGCAAAAGACCAGCACCGAGAACGCGCCGTGGACCATCATCGAGTCCAACGACAAGAAGTACGCCCGCATCCAGACGCTGAAGATCATCGTCGAGGCGCTGGAGAAGGCCTGCGACGATCACTTCCGGCAGGTTGTTGAATAAAAAAGCTCCTTGAAAAGCTATTTCACGCGCGGGGTTCATCTGAGTGCTGAACCCCGCCATCTGTATGGCCTTTCGTCATATCACTATCCTGCCGCAGAGGTACGCGTTCCGGGCAGGCTGTTGCCGAAGCCCCCGGGCTCCGACGTGAGAGGGTCGTCATCGAACACCAGGAAGTCCGCGCCCTTGCGCGCTTCGATGCCGAGCTGTTTTGCGCCGTTGATCGTATAGATTCAGACAAACTCAAGGGGGTGTTCCAGATTGGCAAATCAGAATGTTCGATCCCGCTTGTTTTTTCCCTCCGCTCTGGATTATAATACATGATATACAATAAGGGGTGTATTGCGTGAATATGCTGTTTGCTGAAACTCTGAGGAAGCTGAGGACGGAAAAAGGACTGACGCAGAAGCAGCTCGGGAAACAGCTGTTTGTCTATCATTCCACCATTGCGCGATGGGAAAGAGGAGACCGTCTGCCGGACGCCGCGATGATTCCCCGCATTGCCAAATGCCTCAATGTCGACGCCAGCAGGCTGTTTCACCTTGCGGCAGAGAGCGATGAAATCCCGAATGTCATCATGGTGGACGACAACGAGGTCATACTCTCCCACAGTCTGAATGTTCTGGGGGAGGCCATGCCGGACGCCGCGATCACGGGCTTTATCTGGCCTGCGGAAGCGATCGAATACGCAAAGACGAACCGGGTCACGCTGGCTGTGCTCGACATTGAATTGGGAACGGCCAGCGGGCTTGAGCTTTGCCACACGCTGCATGAAATCAACCCCTGCACAAACATCGTCTTCCTGACCGCTTACCCCGACTACGCCCTCGACGCATGGAAAACCGAGGCCAACGGGTTCATGGTCAAACCGCTGACCCCGGAGGACGTCAGGAAGCAGCTTACAAAGCTGCGCTATCCGTTTTTGACGGGAGGGACGGGCGCGTGAACAGCTGGATCGATTACTTCTACTTTTTCATCATCGGGGCGGCGCTGCTGCTGAGCGTGCTGGGGCTGTGGTTGACCGCCATACTGCCCGCCGTCGATCGCTGGAGCAGGCGCTTCTTCCGGAACTACTTTATCATTCTCTTTGCGGCCTGCCTTTTGGGCCTCATCGAGATGTTCTTTTATTCCCCGCCCCAAGCGGTCGTGTATCTCGTGATGCTTCTGGAATCCCTGTTCTATTCGCTGCCGCTGCCAATGCTGACGGTTTATCTGCTGCACTGCTCCGGTGAAAGCATGCGCGAAAGCAAGCTCTTTTACGCCGTCGTCGGCCTGTACGCAGTGTGTATGGTCCTGTTCGCGGGCTCCCTGTTCTTTGATGATTTCTACTCGATCACGCCGGATTTGCAGTATTACCGCGGGCCGCTGTACCCGATCATTGCGCTGCCTATGAACATCATCATGCTGCTCAACCTCGCGGGCGTGCTGCGCCGCCGAAACCGGTTTTCCCACAAGACGTTTGTCAGCTTCCTGCTGGCGATCCTGCCGATAACGGTCACGCTGCTCATCCATCTGTTCGTCGATGCCTTCGCTCTCATTGACATCAGCATCGTCCTTTCCGGTCTGGTCATGTTCAGCCTCGTTGTGTCCGATCAGATCGAGCAGGATATGCGCCGTCAGCGAGAACTCCTCCAGCAGCAGCATGAGATCACCCGGCAGCAGCTGGAGATCGCCAATCAGCGCGCCAACATCATGGTGCTGCAAATGCGCCCGCACTTCATTTACAACACCATGACGAGCATCTATTGCCTGTGCAGCCAGGACCCTGAGAAGGCCCAGCAGGTGGTCAGGGATTTCACCGACTATCTGCGCAAAAACTTCAACGCCATCGCAAGCGACGCGCCGATTCCCTTTACCTCGGAGCTGGAGCACACCCGCGCCTACCTCGCCGTGGAGCAGGTGCAGTACGCCAAAAGCCTCTTCGTCGAATACGACGCGCCGCATACCTTCTTCCGCGTGCCGCCGCTGACGCTGCAGCCCATCGTGGAAAACGCCGTGAAGCACGGCAGAGACCCCTACGCGGGCCCGCTGCGCATCTCCATACGGACGCGAAAGACGGCCGCCGGCAGCGAGATCACCGTATCGGACAATGGCCCCGGCTTTCATCCCGCCGATGACGACGAGCCGCACATCGCCCTGAACAACATCCGGCAGAGGCTTGAAATCATGTGCGGCGGCAGTCTCGCCATCACGCCGGGCGACGGCGGCGGCACCGTGGTGACGGTGACGATCCCGGATGGCCCCGCGCATGAAAAACAACGCAATGGGAGGTAAACATGGATATCAGGATTCTCTTACTGTTACAGGACTTCCGAAACGGCGTCGGCGCATGTCTCACGAATTTCTTCTTAAAGATGAGCGATATCGGGGATATGAGCTTTGTGCTGACCGTCATGGCGGTGATCTATTGGTGCGTCAGCAAGGCGTTCGGGCAGTATCTTCTGATGGGCTGGAGCGGCAACAGAGTGGTCAACGGGCTTTTGAAGGTGACCGCATGCGTCTATCGCCCATGGATCAGAGACGTTCGAATCATCCCTGACGGCGAAGCTTTGGCGAAGGCGACGGGCTATTCCTTTCCCAGCGGGCACAGCATGAACGCCGCGTCGCTGTACGGCGGCGGAGCTGTCAGGAAGGAACTGCCCCGGGCGCTGCGCGTCGCATTGGGCGTTGTCGTCGCGCTGATTGCTTTCAGCCGCAACTTTCTGGGGGTACATACGCCTCAGGACATTCTGGTGGGAGCGATCGCCGGTTTGCTTCTCATGTGGCTGACCGCGAAGCTGATGAAATGGATCGAGGCGCATCCGGGGAAGGACATATTGGTGATGTTTGTCGGGATCGGCATCGCCGTCGCGGTCGCGGTGTATGCCGCGATGAAGAACTATCCCACGGATTACGATTCTACGGGAAAGCTGCTGGTCGACGGCGCCAAAATGGCCAACGACACCTATAAGGGCGTCGGATGGTGCGTTGGTTTCCTGCTCGGGTGGGTCCTGGAAAGGCGCTTTATCGGTTTTTCTACCGACGTTTCCATGACGACGAGGGTTACGCGACTTGTGACCGGACTCCTGGGTCATTATGCGGTCAGTCTGATCCTTGTACCCCTGCTCAAAAGCGGGATTCCCGGACCGGGCGGCCTGATCGCATCCTGTTTTTTGCAGATGTTCTATGTGTCGTTTGTCTTCCCGTGGTGCGTGAAGCGCTTTGAATCGCGATAAAGCTGAGGACCGATGACATACTGTCTGACGTTTGTATCTACAGAAAAGCAATAGAAGGGAAGTGCTGAAACATGATTACTCTGATGCTGTCTTTTGTCGCGCTGCTCATCGGCTACCTGACCTACGGCAAGCTGGTGGAGCGCACCTTCGGCCCGGACGACCGGGTCACCCCGGCCAACAGCATGACCGACGGCGTGGACTACATGCCCATGAAGACCTGGCGCGCCTATTTGGTGCAGCTTTTGAACATCGCGGGCACGGGCCCGATCTTCGGCGCGCTGATGGGCGCGTGCTTCGGGCCGGTGGTGTTTTTGTGGATCATATTCGGCTCGATCCTCGGCGGCGCGGTGCACGACTACATGGTCGGCATGGTCTCCGAGCGCCACGAGGGCAAGTCCATCGCCGAGCTCTCGGGCATCTACCTGGGAAATGGCGCACTGTGGGGGATGCGGCTGTTCTCGGTGCTGCTGCTGCTGTTGACGGGCACGGTGTTCGTCAACAGCCCCGCGGCGCTGATCGCGCGGCTGACGCCCATGGAAAACGACACCATGCTGTGGGTGGTCGTGATACTGCTCTACTACGTGCTGGCGACGCTTCTGCCCATCGACAAGGTCATCGGCAAGCTGTACCCGGTGTTCGGCACGGTGCTGATCGTGATGGCGCTGGGTATACTGGGCGGCACCGTCTTCGGCGGCTATCACGTGCCGGAGCTGACGCTTCAGAACCTGCATCCGCAGGACCTGCCCGTGTGGCCCTACATGTTCGTCACGGTGGCCTGCGGCGCGATATCGGGCTTCCATGCCACCCAGTCGCCGATGATCTCCAAGTGCATCACCTCCGAGAAGGTCGGCAAGAAGGTGTTCTACGGCGCGATGCTGTCCGAATCCGTGATCGCCCTGGTGTGGGCGGCGGGCGGCGTGGCCTTCTACGGCGCGACCGGCGGCCTGAACGAGGCGCTGACGAACCTCGGCCAGTCCGGCGTGGTGTACGACATCTCCACCGGCATGCTGGGGGCGGTGGGCGGCCTGCTGGCCATCGTGGGCGTGATCGCCTGCCCGATCACCTCCGGCGACACGGCGTTCAGAAGCGCGCGGCTGATCCTGTCCGAAATGTTCCACCTGAACCAGAAGCCCATCAAAAACCGGCTGGTGGTGACGATCCCGCTGCTGGGCATCGCCGCGGTGCTGACGCAGCTGGACTTCAACGTGCTGTGGCGCTACTTCTCCTGGAGCAACCAGACGCTGGCGATGATCTCCCTGTGGGTGGCCACGGCGTATCTGCTCAAGACCCACAAAAACAAGATGACGAGCCTCGTGACCGCCATTCCCGCGACGTTCATGTCCGCCGTCTCCATGACCTACATACTGATGGCCAACGAGGGCTTCAAGCTGGGCGCGGGCGTCGGCTACCCGGTGGGCGCTGTGTTCGCCGCCGCCTGCTTCGCGTTCTTCCTGATGAAGTTGAACCGCGCGAAGCGGACGATATGATCTGATACGAGACGGAGGAATATAGCCTTTTTTCGCTGTAAACAGCATGGAAGGCGCGACCCCAAGGGGGTGTTTATGCATGATTCAGAATGAGCCCGTCGTCCGCAGGGGCGATATGATCCGCTGCGCCCTGTGCGCCCACGCGCCCTGCGACAGCGCCTGTGACCGATTGGACCCCGCGCGCCTGCTGCGCGCCGTCTGGTTTCGCAACGAGCAGGGCGCGGCGGCCCGGCTGCCGGAGGCGAACCCCTGCCTGACCTGCGACGCGCCGTGCGAGCGGGCCTGCGTGCGGCCGGGCGAGGTGCCGATCCGCAAGCTCGTGTGCCGCCTGTACGACGAGGTGAAGCCCCGGGCGGAGACACCGCCGCCCGCGGACGAGGCGCGGCTGGCCTGCGATCTGTGCGGCATCGCGTTGGAAAACCCGTTTCTGCTGTCCTCCTCCGTGGTGGCCAGCACCTACGACATGTGCGACCGGGCCTTTGAGGCCGGCTGGGCGGGGGCCTGCTTCAAGACGATCTGCTCGATGGACATCCATGAGGCGTCGCCCCGCTTTGCCGCCCTCACCGGCGACAGCGGCAGCATCATCGGCTTCAAGAACATCGAACAGCTCTCCGACCACAGCGTGGCGGAGAACATGGAGATCTTCCGCAGGCTCAAGCAGAAGTGGCCCGCCAAGTTCATACTGGCCTCCATCATGGGCCGGGACGAGGAAGAGTGGGGCACATTGGCGCGGCTGTGCGAGGAAAACGGCGCGGACGCGGTGGAGCTGAACTTCTCCTGCCCCAACATGGCGGAGGGCGGCCTGGGCTCGGACATCGGCCAGGTGCCCCAGCTGGTGGAGCGGTTCACCGCCTCGGCCAAACGCGCCTGCCGCATCCCGGTGCTGGCGAAGCTGACGCCGAACGTGGCCAGCATGGGCCCGGCGGGGGAGGCGGCCCGGCGCGGCGGCGCGGACGGCCTCGCCGCCATCAACACCATCAAGTCCGTGACCGGCGTCAACCTGCACACCTACGTCTGCGAGCCCGCCGTGCACGGGAAGAGCGCCCTGGGCGGCTACAGCGGCAACGCCGTCAAGCCCATCGCGCTGCGCTTCATAGCGGAGCTGGCGCAGAATCCGAAGCTTCGAGGGCTGCACCTGTCCGCGATGGGCGGCGTGGAGACCTGGCAGGACGCGCTGGAGTTCATCCTTCTGGGCGGCGGCTCCATACAGATCACCACCGCGGTGATGCAGTACGGCTATCGGATCATCGACGATCTGAAGGAAGGGCTGAACCTGTACCTGGCGGAGAAGGGCTTTGACAGCGTGCGCGAGGCCATAGGCCTCGGTTTGGAGTTCCTCAGCGGGACCACCGACACCCTGGAGCGCGACACGGTGATCTTCCCGAGGTTCGACCGGGAGAAGTGCGTCGGCTGCGGGCGCTGCGCGGTCTCCTGCGCCGACGGCGGTCACCAGGCCATTCAATTTGGCGAAGACCGGAAGCCCAGGCTGAACGGCAAAAAGTGCGTGGGCTGCCACCTGTGCCTGCTGGTCTGTCCCCAGCGCGCCATTTCGCCAAGTCGCAAGCGAATCATGAAAGGATAAGGAGGAGCTATCATAATGAAGAGGATCATCTCATATGTACTGATCATCGCGATGCTGCTGTGCGGCTTCGCGGCGCTGGCGGAGGCGGTCCCTGAAGCGCCCCTCGCGATCGACGCACAGCCCGCAGCGGATTACGCGAACGCGGACAACTGGGCGTATTTCGGCGTCGGCGAGGACAAGGCGGCGGACGTGTTTCTGGTCTGCCCCACGGTGGACATGAACGACGAGTTCAACATGTCCTTGGAGGACGCGGACACGAAGGCCAGCTTTCTGGGCGCGTTGAACATGGAGCGCGGCATCTATGAGGATACCGCCCGGCTGTACGCGCCCTACTACCGGCAGGCCGCCATGAAGGTCTATTCGCTGGACCCGGCGGAGCGCGAGCGCTGGCTGGCGCTGGCCTATGAGGACGTCTCCGCGGCGTTCGCCTGGTATCTGGCGCACGAAAACGCGGGCCGCCCCATCATACTGGCGGGCTTCTCCCAGGGCGCGGATATGTGCTACAGGCTGCTGGCGGAGTACTTCGGCGACGAAGCGCTGTACAATCAGCTCGTCGCGGTCTACGCCATCGGCTGGCCCTGCACGGCGGAGATGACCGCGCAATACCCCCAGATCGTGCCCGCCGCGGGGGAGGACGACCTGGGCGCCGTCGTGAGCTTCGACTGCGAAGCGCCGGAGGTGAGCCAAACGCTCATCACGCCCGAGGGGGTCCGCGCCCTGACCATCAACCCGCTGAACTGGAAGACGGACGGCACGCCCGCCGATAAATCCGAGAACCTGGGCGCGTGCTTTACAAAGTACAGCGGAGAGATCAAGCGGGAGGAAGCCGGGCTGTGCGGCTGCTACATCGACGAGGCCCGCGGCGTGCTGAAGGTCACGGACGTCGATCCGGCGGATTATCCGCCCATCGTGCCGGGGCTGCCGGAGGGCGCGTATCACGTCTATGACTATCAGTTCTTCTTCCGGAATCTGCAGAAGAACGTGGCGGACCGCACGGCGCGCTTCCTGGAAACCCGCGCGCTGGACGACGCGGCGGAGGGCGAAGCGGAGGCGCCGTTTGCCGAGTGGAACGCGGACGCCCCGGCGCTGAACGCGCTGATCGAATACGTGGAGTCGGTGACCGACCCGGATTCCCCGGACTTCATCCCCGAGGCGGACCGCATCGCCACCTTCGACATGGACGGCACGCTGATGGGCGAACTGGCCCCGACGTATTTGGAGGTCATGCTGCTGACGGAGCGCATACTGGCGGATGCGACCTGGCAGCCGGACGCGGAGATGCTGGAATTCGGACGCATGACCCGCGACCACGCGCTGGACAAATCCTTCCCGGACGACTACGACTATGGATTCTCCTACCACCAGGCCAGGGCGTTCGCGGGGATGACCCTTCAGGAGTACGCCGACTTCGTTACGCGCTTCCTTGTGCGCGAGGCGGACGGCTTTACGGGCATGACCTACGCGGAGATCTACTATCAGCCGATGGCCGAGGTGGTGGAGTATCTGCGAGACAACGGCTTCAAGTGCTACATTGTCTCCGGCAGCGACCGGTTCATCGTCCGCGCCTTCATCGAGGGCGTCATGGACATTCCCTCCGAGAACTGCATCGGCTCCGACACCGCTTTGGAGGCGAGGAATCAGGGCGATACGGACGGCGTCGAGTACGTGTTCACCGGCGACGACACGCTGGTGCGCACGGACAAACTTCTGATAAAGGACCTCAAGACCAACAAGGTCCTGCAGATCGCGCAGGAGATCGGCAGGCAGCCGGTGCTGTCCTTCGGCAACAGCTCGGGCGACGTGAGCATGAACAACTACGCCCTGCTGAACAACCGCTACAAAAGCGCCGCGTTCCAGCTGATCGCCGACGACGATGTCCGCGACTACGGCAACCCCGCCAAGGGCGCGGAGCTGCGCGAAAAGTGGGAGGGCATGGGCTACAACGTGATCTCCATGGCCGACGACTGGAAGACCATCTATGGCGAGGACGTCCAGAAGACCGGCGAATTCCGCTGGCTGTCAAACTACTCGGACGAGAGGATCGCCGAGGTCGAAGCCCTGCGGGCGACAGCCGATTACACGCTCGAGCAGGTGGTCGTGCTGAGCCGCCACAACCTGCGCGCGCCGCTGTCCAGCAACGGCTCCGTTCCGGATGAGCTGACGCCCCATGCGTGGATTCAGTGGAGCGCCAACTCCAGCGAGCTGACCTTAAAGGGCGGCGTCGAGGAGACCAGCATGGGCCAGTACTTCCGCAAGTGGCTGGATCGGGAGGGGCTGATCCCGGAAAACAGCGTCCCGGAGGAGGGCGAGGTGCGCTTTGTCGCCCGCGACAAGCAGCGCTGCCGGGCCACGGCGCGGTATTTCGCCGCGGGCCTGCTGCCGCTCTCGGACATCGAGGTGGAGTATCCCGGCGACGCCAACGGCACGGAGGATTTCATGAAGCCGGTGCTGCACTTCTACAGCGACGCCTACGCCGAAGACGCCACGGCGCAGGTGGAGGCCATGGGCGGCGACGCGGGCTTTGAGGGCATCGCCGAACAGACGCAGGACGTCATCAAGCTGATCATGGACACCGTCGACATGCAGGACAGCGAGGTCTACAAGAGCGGCAAGTACGGCGACCTGCTGGCGAAGGATTGCGGGTTCACGATGGAGGCCGACAAGGAGCCGGACCTCACCGGCGCGATCAAGACGGCCTATCAGGTGGCCGACGCGCTGCTGCTGCAGTACTACGAGGCGCCCGACGCCGTCACGGCGGCCTTCGGGCACGAGCTGACGGACGACGACTGGGCCGCCCTCGGCAAATTCATGACCACCTGCCTGGAACTGAAGCACGGCGCGCCGCTGGTGGCCGTGAACATCACAAATCCCCTGCTTCAGGAGCTGGAGGCGGAGCTGAAGAACGAGGGCCGCAAGTTCACCTTCTTCTGCGCCCACGACTGCACCGTGCTCGGCACGCTGTCCGCGCTGGGGGCGAAGCTGGACGCGCTGCCAGGGAGCATCGAGACCAAGACGCCCATCGGCGTGAAGCTGATGTTTGAGCGCCTGCGCGATGGGGAAGGTCAGGTCTGGTATCGGGCCAGCATCGTCTACCGCAGCACCGAACAGATTCGAAGCGGCGAAATGCTGACGCCGGAGAACCCGCCCATGCAATACCTTCTGAGCTTTGAGGGTGTTGAGACCAACGCGGACGGACTGATCGCCGAAGCGGACCTGCTGGGCCTGTTCGACCGCTCCGTCGCCGCGCTGGGCGCGCTGGAGGATGCCTACGCGCTGGCCGACGCGGCCTGACGCGGATATAGAATCAAAGGAGTCTATCGTATTGTTCAGCTATTATACTTCAATTATACTTTTGTCCTGGATGGCGCTGGGGGTGCTCTGCATACTGATTCGGGAAAACGGACGCATCTCCCGCGCCGACAAGCGTCTGCTCTACGCCACCTATGCGCTGATCGCGGTCTCCGCGCTGGCGGAGTGGTGCGGCGTGCAGCTGGATGGCCGCGCGGATGCGCCCCGGTGGCTGATTAAGCTGGTCAAGTGCGTCGATTACATTCTGACGCCGATGGCCGGCGGCGCGCTGGTCATACAGATTCGCGTGAACAACCGCTGGCAGAAGGCGCTGATGGCGATACTCGGCCTGAATACCGCGTTTCAGCTCATCTCCGTCTTTACCGGCTGGATGGTGGTGATCGACGGTGAAAACCACTATGTGCACGGCCCGCTGTACGGCGTCTACATGCTCGTCTGCCTGGCGATCATCGCCATCGTCGTGGTCCAGTTCATACTGTACGGCCGGTCGTATCGAAGGCAGAACCGCTGGTCGCTGTACGCCATCATCGCGCTCGTGGTCATCGGCATCGCCATACAGGAGGGGCTTCCCCGGGGGCACCGGGTTTCCTACATCGCGATGACCATCGGCGCGGCGCTGATGTTCATTCACTACACCGAGTTTTCCCAGCTCGCGACGGACGACTTCGTGAGCGAGCAGCGGATCGCGCTGGACACCGACCCGCTGACGGGCCTGCGCAGCCGCTACGCCTATTCCCGGGCGCTGAAGCGCTACGACGCGAAGGGCGCGCTGCCGGAGGACCTGGCCGCGTTCACCGTCGACATCAACGGCATGAAGGAGGCCAACGACACGCTGGGGCACGACGCGGGGGATGAGCTGATCTGCGGCGCGGCGCGCTGCATCGAAAGGGCGTTTTCCGCGGGCCGGTTCTATCGCACGGGCGGGGATGAATTCGTGGTGCTGGCGACGGATATGAACCGCATCCGCGCCGATGTCGCGCTCAACCGCCTGCGGCGGGAGGCGGACAAGTGGCGCGGAGAGAAGGGGCAGGGCCTGAAGCTGGCGGCGGGCTACGCGCTGGCGGCGGATTCCCCCGGCCTGACCTCCGAGAAGCTGGTGCACGAGGCGGATTTGAAGATGTACGAGGCGAAGGCCGAATACTATCGCAAAACAGGATTGGACCGAAGAAGGCCGCTGAGCTGAAGCGCCAAGGGAAGCCGATAACAGGACCGGTCTCAAAACGCGGAAGTTTGCAAGCGTGTACATGTCGTAGGGGCGGCCATTGGCCGCCCCTACACATGCTTCATATGTTATTATCCGTTTTGAGGCAGCCCATCGAAAGGGGACGGGCTGCGCTCCCGAGTTGCTTTTGATTCATTCGGCGCAATCGGTGCAGCCTGTTTCGCTCCTGAATGAATCCATATACTGCATCGCTTCTGTTTCACTGACAGGCCGATACCAGACAAAATCTCCGCCGCCATAACGGATGGCATCGAGATGGGGCGCGGGCTGCCATTCCATTTCCTTACCGGGGCAGAATAGCTCCACGCAGTTGGATGAAATGCGAATCAGCATTCTGCGCTCTGGCCAGACCTGATATTCATAGCGTTCTTCCATATCATTCACCCTTTTTCAGAAATCGCCTGACTGAAGCGAGGACGACTTGCCGTGATGCGCCTGCTCAATGGATCAGCTCAATGTGCGCCGGTTCCGTCAACTCTGCATACATACTATAGCTTTCCGCCCGCAATGCAAGCCGATCTTCGTCCGATGTCCGCGGGTTGCGGATTATTTCATAATTGTAGTGCTCTGCCTCTTTGGTAACAAGGCTTTCCGCGGTGTGAAACTGCAATTCAAACGTAACGCCGTCGGGCGAGACGAACAGGGTGTTCACGCCGCGATAGGGCGCCTTTTCCGTAAAGGTCTGCCAGCTGTTGCGGAGTCGGACGAGCTGGTAGCCCCGTTCCTCGAGCATGCCCTTTGTTACAAGGTAATTCTCTGTCAGTGTGTCCGGGGTTCCGGCTTGCGTATATCGGACGATATCCGTGATGTAGCGAACTGCTTCTTCATAGGTGAGGGGATTGCCGGTCATTCCGCCCTCTGAGATGATCTCCGCGATCTTATCCGCAATCCGACATACGCCTTCTTCATCGTCACCGGCGGATTTGATGCGATACTGAAGGCCGAACATCTCCGTTCCGATCGCCTCGGCGATGTCGCACAGATCGGAGGTTATCTGCGGCTCCGCCCTTACGCATTCCTCATAATGCGCAACCGCCGCGGGTTCCAGCTGGCTGCTGATTTTTGACAGCTTTGCTTCGGAATAGGTACGGCTTTCTTCCTCTGAAGGCCTTCCCGGCAGCGGCTTTGACAACAGATCCGCATAGAGCTCATATACAGCCCGTATCTGCGAATCCTCAGGCAGTTCACTGGCTTTCTCAAGAAAATGACGCGCCATCTGCTGATGATACTGATGCAGCGCCGCCAGTTTATCCTTGCTCGCAGGCGCTGCTTCCGGTTCGTCATACCAGTCGTCAGCCCAGGTGGTGTCCTCCGCGTAAAACAGGTCATCCGCCGACTCAAGCGCCTCCGCAAAGCCTGTATATGCGTATGAAATGCAGATGATGACCAGCAGCAGACAGATAACTGTGCCTATGCGTTTATGGTTGTATTGGGTGCTGCCCGCTGTACCGTTCAGTTTATTCTGACTCAAGCGATACTCACTCCTTCAAAATCCGTATAATTATATCATTTTTTACAGGTCTGACACAAGCGGGTGTTCCAGATTGGCAAATCCATATATCTCCCGGAGAGGGGGGGATTTGCCAATCTGGAAACCCCCCTTGACTTTGGGATAACAGGAAGCATAAAATAACAGTAGGGTTATATACATTTTTATAAAGTTGTTACGGAGGAGTCAAATTATGAACGTAAAGCGAATCATTGCGGCAGGTATGGCGGCGGGGCTGCTGCTGACCGTGACACCCGTATTGGCCGAGGAAGCGACGGAAGCGCAGGCGATTTCTCAGGTGGTCGTCGATACCCAGAAGCTGGACGCCAGCTACACGCTGGCGCTGAACGCCATCAACGCCGAGGACTATGAGACGGCGAAGGAATACCTGAGCATATGCTTCGCCTACAGCGACCCGCAGTCCAACCCCGCCATGTATGCCGCTTCGCCTACAGCGACCCGCAGTCCAACCCCGCCATGTATGCCGACCTGCTCTTGAAGCGCGCCTGCATCGACGTGATCGAGGAGAAGAACGACATGGCACTTCTGAACCTGGACGCGGCCATCCGCGTGCAGCCGGACCTGGCGGACGCGTACCTGGTGCGCACGCAGGTGTACGCGGCTCAGGGCAACGTGGACGCGGCCATCGAAAACCTGGAGAAGTACATAGAGCTCACCGAGGACACGTCGCTGTACGAGACGGTGGCCCAGCTGAACGAGGCCAAGGGCGACATCGAGGCGGCGCAGGCGGCCTACGACAAGTACGTCGAAGGCGCGGGCGGCGAGGTGGCCGAGGCGGGCTTCCAGTCGGCGCTGTACAAGATGCAGGCGGGCCAGCTGGAGGAGGCCATCGCGGGCTTTGAAGCCTACGCCAATGATGAGACCTACGCGGCGGGCGCGGCCTACAACACCGGCATCTGCAAGATGAACCTGGGCGACTACGCCGGGGCCATTGAGGCGTTCACCACCTGCGAGAAGAAGGGCGGCGCGTTCGAGGGCCTGTACTACAACCGGGGCGTGTGCGCGCTGCTGGGCGAGCAGTGGGAGAGCGCCGCGGCGGACTTCACGAAGTCCGTCGAGAGCGAGCCCTACGCGGACGACGCGCGGTACAACCTGGCGATCTGCCAGATGCAGCAGGAGCAGTACGATAAGGCGGTGGCCACGTTCACCGAGCTGATCGACGGTGCTGAAAAACAGACCGAAGTCGCTGGCGAACAGACCGAAGTCGGCAATGAAAAGGCCGTCAACGACGGCGCGTACTACTACCGGGCGGTGTGCAACGCGGCGCTGGGGAACCTGGAGGCCGCGGTGGCGGACTACACCACC
>CACYTF010000032.1 GCA_902777335.1 uncultured Eubacteriales bacterium | reverse complement strand
TCGATGGGATAGAGCCCCGCGCCCCTGCCAAAGAAATCATTCTCCGTGACAAAAATGGTATAGGTCTCAGGAAGCGCTTCAAATTCCTGACCGGCATCCAGCGCTTCAATATCCATGGCCGCGGAATGATACCGGGCCCGCTCCGGCCTTGCGCCCCTGTCCGCGCGCTGGACCTCTATATCGTATTCCCGGTCTTCGCTGTCGACGCCATGGACGTCGAGGCACAGCGAGCGCGCGCCCAGCAGGCGCTTCAGGTCTTTCTGCGTCTCCTCCCGTCGCGGAAGAGGCAGCGCATGAACGTGTCGTCGATCGGGCGAAATCCACGCAGCCTTTGCAGGTCTTCCTGGTGGTACTTCTCCTGCAATAATGCATCACTGGCGCTTTCCATCCGAAACAGTCCTCCTGAGTTTCTCTCCATTGCTATTCTACCATGCGCTGGGCGCTTGCGCAAGTACGAAATGGATACTCATTCCTTGCGTTATACGTGAGATTATTCCTCATATCTTGCGTTTGGATGCATCAAATTAACAAACAGATAATAATGTCCCTATCTTTACAAGTATTGACGTTGCCTGTTGAGGCAATGGGATTATCATATTATAGAGAGGTTATTTTGCACTGCTACAGGAGGTGGGTCCATGCAGATCGATCCCAAGAAGGCGCGTTCGTACAGGGAGTTCCTGTACATACTGCCCTTTATCCTGCTGGTTGCGGTGTTTTCCTACTTCCCGCTGTACGGCTGGATCTACGCCTTCCACGACTATCAGCCGCCGAAGCCGATCACCGCGGAGACCTTCGTGGGGCTGAAGTGGTTCACCTACATCGTATCCAATCCGGTGCGCACGGCGGACGTGCTGCGCGTGCTGCGCAACACCTTCGCGATCAGCGGCATATCGCTGTTCTTCTCGTGGTTCCCGATGATCTTCGCGGTGTTCCTCAACGAGATCAAGTGCAAGCCCTATCAGAAGTTCGTGCAGACGGTCACCACGCTGCCCAACTTCATCAGCTGGGTGCTGGTGTTCTCCATCGCGTTCAACGTGTTCGGCTCCAACGGCGCGGTGAACTCGGTGCTGACGGACATGGGCGTCATCTCAAAGCCCATATCGTTCCTGAAATCGAAGGACCACCTGTGGTTCAAGATGTGGCTGTGGCTAACGTGGAAAAACGCCGGCTGGGCGGCGATCATGTATCTGGCCGCCATCACCGGCATCGACGAGCAGATGATCGAGGCCGCCCGCGTGGACGGCGCGACGCGCATGCAGATCATCCGCCACATCATCATTCCCAGCATACTGCCCACCTACTTTGTCATCGTGATGCTGAACATCGCCAGCTTCCTGAACAACGGCATGGAGCAGTACTACGTGTTCCAGAATGACTTCAACCGAAAATACATAGAGGTGCTGGACCTCTACGTCTATAACTATGCCCGCAGCAGCATCAAGAATTACCCGCTGTCCACGGCCATCAGCATGCTCAAGAGCATCGTCAGCGTGGCCCTGCTCGCCGGTACCAACGCGGTTTCCAAGCTGATTCGCGGCGAGAGCTTCATCTGACGGGCACACGTCATGACAGACGGGAGGGAGTATCCATGAGCAAGCACAATCCGGGCGGCGTGCAGCTGGACAAGAGCTTTACCGATCGCGTGATCAGCGTGATCACCTATGTGGTCTACGCGATCTTCGCCTTCGTGTGCGTGTTTCCGTTCTACTACATCTTCATCAACTCCATCAGCGCCAACAACCTGTCCGAGCGCGGCAAGGTCATACTGTACCCCATCGGGATACACTTTCAGAACTACATCAACGTCACCAAGATCCCGGGCCTTCTGAACGCGGCGAAGATCTCCGTGCTCAGAACGGTGGTGGGCACGGCGCTGACGGTGATCGTGGCGGGCTTCCTGGGCTACATGTTCACCCGCCAGACGCTGTGGAAGCGCAAGTTCTGGTACCGCTTCGTGGTGGTGACGATGTACTTCAACGCCGGCATCATTCCCTGGTATCTGACGATGGACAAGCTGGGGCTGACCAACAACTTCTGGGGCTACATCTTCCCCACGATCATACAGCCCTTCTACATCATACTGTGCAAGACCTTCTGCGAATCGGTGCCCCAGGAGCTGCAGGACGCCGGCGAGATCGACGGCGCGGGCACGCTGCGCATCTTCTTCAGCATCATGCTGCCGGTCATCAAGCCAATACTGGCCACCATCGCCATATTCGCGGCGGTGGCCCAGTGGAACTCCTTCCAGGATACGCTGCTCTTGATGACCAGCACCGACAAGTACAACACGCTGCAGTACGTGCTGTTCCAGTACATCAACCAGGCCAACAGCTTGAAGGCCCTGATCAGCAGCACCACGTCCTCCAGCAACCTGGCCGCCACCCTGGCCCGCGCCGCCACTGCCACCTCCGTGCGCATGACGGTCACCGTGGTGGTGGTGCTGCCGGTGATGATGGTGTATCCGTTCTTCCAGCGCTTCTTCACCAAGGGCATCATGATCGGTGCCGTCAAGGGATGATCCATTTGGATATCTGGGCATACGCCCTGTATCATACACATTAAAGGAGGGTTACTATGAAACGTTTGCTGTCTGTTCTGCTGGCCCTTGCCATGGTTCTGTCCATGGGCATGATCAGCGCGGTGGCTGAGGAAGCCCCGATGACCATCGACATCTACGACGCGGCCGCCAACTACAACGGCATCCAGTCCGGCTGGTTCGCCAAGGTCGTCAAGGACCGCTTCAACCTGGAGCTGAACATCATCGCGCCCCAGGTGGTGGGCAACGAGGTCTATGCCACCCGCGCGCAGACCGGCAACCTGGGCGACATCGTGGTCGTCGACAAGAAGGACATGTCCGACCTGCTGGACGCCGGCCTGGTTCGCGACATCAGCGACAAGCTGCCCGAGTGCGAGAACATCATGAAGTTCAAGGAGCAGATCGACGTGTACAACAAGGGCCTGACCGGTCAGGACGGCGTGTACTACGGCATCCCCTCCGAGATGACCGACACCTCCCCGACGACGCTGACCGACGACGTGATCTACTCCTCCCCGATGATGCGCTGGGATCTGTACACCGAGGTCGGCCGTCCGAAGCTGGAGAACCTGGACGACCTGCTGGACTGCCTGGCCAAGATCCATGAGATCCATCCCACCAACGAGGACGGCGATCCCGCCTATCCGTTCACGCTGTGGCGCGACTGGGACGGCAACGACAACATGATCGGCATCGCCAACGTGGTGCAGCTGACCACCTGGTACGGTGAGAAGCTGAAGCAGAGCGCCATCCTGAAGCCCGACAACACCTTCACCACGGTCTATGACCGCGACGCCGCCTACTACAAGATCACCAAGTTCCTGAACAAGGCCTATCAGATGGGCCTGGTCGATCCCGAGTCCGGCGAGCAGCCCTGGGACGACGTGGCCAACAAGCTGTCCACCGGCCGCGCTGACCTGATGTGGTACAGCTGGCAGGTCGGCTTCTGGAACAGCGTGGATCGCCTGAACGCCGGCACCGGCTTCATCTTCATCCCCGTGGGCGACATGCTGTACTACGCCGACGCTGACCGCTACTACGGCTCCGACCGCATGTTCGGCATCGGCGCTCAGGTCGAGGGCGAGAAGTACGACCGCATCATGGCCTTCCTCGACTGGTATGCCAGCCCCGAAGGCGCCACCTTCCAGCACTGCGGCATCGAGGGCCTGAACTACACCGTCGGCGAGGACGGCAAGTTCGTGCCCTACAAGGACAACGCCCTGATGGACAACCTGCCCGTGCCTGAGGAGTACGGCGAGGGCGGCTACAGCGACGGCAACAACGCCATCAACCAGTGGATCGTTTCCTCCATCTGCGTCAACCCGATCACCGGCGAGCGCTTCGCTCAGAAGTTCTGGCAGTCCTATAAGGACATGACCATGACCGAGATGAAGAAGGAATGGCAGGAGACCTTCGGCGCCGAGGATTCCGTGGACTACATGAAGAAGAACAACCAGCTGCTGGCCAGCCCCAGCGTGGACTTCACGCCCAACCCGGATGACAACGACATCGCGCCCATCCGCGTGGATGTGAACACCCAGCTGTGCTCCTACACCTGGAACCTGATCTTCTGCGAGAACGACGACGACTTCGAGGCCATGTGGGACGAGATGATCGAGCAGCTGAACGGCTTCGGCTATGAGCAGCTGTACGCCTTCGACTGCGCGAACTATCAGCCCGAGGTGGACGCGAAGATCGCGGCTGCCAAGTAATAAGACCGAACGCACCTGAACAACCGGGCGCCTCTTTGCGGGGCGCCCTTTTTGAACCAAACCACGGAGGTGAGCGATATGGATCGATCCGCGATACTGCCGGACGGCAGCTCCTTTGATTTCTGGGAGAGGCCCTGCGCCTGGGACCGCGAGCTGATCGTGGACGGCGCGGCTGAAAACGCCAGTGACGACAACGACGGCAGCGCCGCCCATCCGCTGAAGACCATTGGTGCCGCCGCGCGGCTGGCTGTGCCCGGCACCCGGGTGCGTATCCGCGCCGGCCTGTACCGGGAGTGCGTGCGGCCCGCCCGGGGCGGCGAGGGGCCGGAGCGCATGATTGCCTACGAGGCCTTCGGCGACGGCCCGGTGATCATCCGCGCCTCGGAGCCGGTGTATGACTTCACGCCCAGCACCGGCTGGCGCATGCAGGCCCGCATGGACGTGGACCGGGACCTGTCCGGCGTGCGCGTCTGGCGGCATGCCCTGGACCCGGACATGTTCCGCGGCTACAACCCGTTCTGCGCGGTGAACATACTGCACGACCGGCTGTTCATCGAGTACGACAAGACCGACATGACGCCCTACCTGAACCGCCGCGGCTGCGTGTTCTGCGACGGCAGGCCGCTAAAGCAGGTGGCGCTGTACAACCAGCTGGCCGCGGAGGAAGGGACCTACTGGGTGGAGCACAACGGCCAGGTGGTGCACTTCCGCCTGCCCGGGGACGACGATCCGAAAAACCACCTGATCGAGCTGACGGTGCGGGAGCAGTGCTTCGCGCCGGATACGCCTTTCTTATCCTACATCCGCGTCAGCGGCCTGGTCTGCGAGCACGCGGCCACCGGCGCGCCGGTGCCCCAGCGGGGCGCGATCTCCTGCTATCGGGGCCACCACTGGATCATCGAGGACTGCGCGGTGAACTGGTCCAACGCCGTGGGCATCGACGTGGGCAACGAGTGCTGGCACCACGAGCTCATCGAGGGCCAGCAGATCGGGTACTCTGTCGTGCGCCGCTGCCGGATCATCGACGCGGGCGTCTGCGGCATCGCCGGGCTGTTCGCCGAGCGCATGCTGATCGAGGACAACCTGATCCGGGGCACCGGTTGGCAGAAGATGGAACTGTCCTGGGAGGCCGGCGCGATCAAGCTGCACAATAGCGTGAACGGCCTGATCCGCCGCAATGTGTTCCGGGAAACGCTGCGGGCCGACCACCTGTGGCTGGACTGCGGCAACGAGAACAACCGCATCACCGGCAATCTGTTCCTGGACGGCATCGAGCAGCGGGAGGCCATATTCATCGAGTGCACCCGGGACGGCGTGAACCTGATCGACAACAACGTGATCTGGAACGTCGAGGGGCGCTTCGACCCGGCGAAGGTGCCCGTGGAGCCCGGCTCCTCCGGCTGGTACAAGCTGCGGGAGAGCGAGGCCGTGAACGGCTACGGCATCTACGCCGAGGGCACCGACCGGCTGTTCATCGCCCACAACCTGATCGGCAAGTGCCGCCACAGCGGCTACTACGCCAAGCCGGTGCCCTTCCGCATGGGCGGCTCCGACCGGGGCGGCACCTCCTGCCGGGCCAGAATCGAGAACAACATCTTCTACGACTGCGGCGAGGCGGCCATCGTGTTTCCCACCCGGGACAACCGGGCCGAGGGCAACCTGTACGTGCGCATGAAGGGCGGCTACCTGCGGGTGATGTACCCGGAGCCGGAGGTCTGCCTGAACTTGCCCGCCTGGCAGGAATTCTGCGGCTTCGACCAAACCGGCCAGAACGGCTGGTTCGACATCGAGCTGGACGAGGACCTGAAGGTGCGCATCCGCGAGAGCGCCGACGCGCCCCGCGGCCTGCCCGCCCAGTTGAAGCGGCTGGCGCTGATCCGAAGGCCGGGGGACGTGGCCGCCGTGCCCGCCCTGCCCGAGAGCCCCGAGGACATGCAGGGCGCGCCCCGCGGCGCCCTGACCCTGCCCGGCCCGCTCGCGGCCTGGGAGAGCGACGGGCGGCCCGACCCCGGTTCGACAATCTGAAGGGGATGCCGATTTTTATCCCCCAGGGGGGCTTACGCTTTCCCTTTAATGTATTATACTTTACTAAACTATTGTGCTGTGTGAAGGATCGGTATGGACGGATACGCGAGGAAAAACCTGCGCCGCAAAAGAGCGGTGATGCTGTCGCTGGGCCTGCTCACGGCCCTGCTCTGCGTCGCCTCCCTGTTCATCGGTTCTTCGCACATGTCGGTGGCGGATGGCGTGGCGGCGCTGTTGAAGCGCAGCACCGCCGCGAACAACCGCATCATCTGGAATATCCGCGTGCCGCGCATACTGGCGGCGATGATCGCCGGGGCTGGGCTGTCGGTGTCCGGCCTGATCATGCAAACGGTGATGAACAACGCCATGGCCTCGCCCTCGACCCTGGGGGTGTCCAACGCGGCGGTGTTTGGAGCGAACGTGTCGATCATCGCGTTCGCGGGCGGGTTTCTCTCCACCGGCAACAACCTGAAAAACTACGCGGTGGGCGCCAACCCATACGCCACCGGCGTGATGGCGTTCGCGTTTTCGATGCTGTCGATCCTGCTGATACTGGGGCTGTGCCGGGTCCGCGCGTTTTCGCCGAACGTGGTGGTGCTGGCCGGTATCGCCGTGGGGGCCGTGTGGACGGCGGCCACGACGCTGCTGCAGTTCTACGCGACCGACGTGGGAATATCCGCCGCGGTGATCTGGAATTTCGGCGATCTCGGCCGCGCGACCTACCGAACGGACTGGATCATGCTGGCCGTGGTTACCTTCGGCATCGCCGTGTTCTCTTTGTTAGCCTGGCGCTACAACGCGCTGCTCAGCGGCGAGGCCGCCGCGGCGGCCATGGGTGTGAATGTGGAGCTGCTGCGCTTTGTCTCGCTGCTGTTGGCCTCGATGATTACGGCGGTGTGCGTCTCCTTTCTGGGCGTGATCGGATTTGTCGGCATCATCTGCCCCCACGTCACCAAGCGGCTGTTGGGGCAGGACCACCGGGTCGCGCTGCCCGTTTCCGCGCTGTGCGGCAGCCTGCTGCTCCTGGCGGCGGACGATCTCTCCCGCAGCCTGGGCAACGGTTCGGCGCTGCCCGTCGGCGCCATCACCTCCCTGCTGGGGGCGCCGTTCTTCGTGGCCGTCATATTCTCCGGAAGGGAGAACCGGCCATGCTGAGCGTTGAAAACCTCTCCTTCCGGTATCGCAGGCGCGGGCCGATGGTGCTGGACGGGATCGATCTTGAATTGAACGGCGGAGAGATCGGCATATTGCTGGGCAGAAACGGTTCCGGCAAGACCACGCTCTTCAGGAATATACTGGGCATCTGCACGCCGTCCGGCGGCGCGATCCGCTTTGGCGGCGAAGATTTTATCCGCCTCCCGCGCCGGGAAAAGGCGCGAAGGGTGGCCTACGTGCCCCAGGACATCCGCTTCGGCGCGCTGAGCGTCTACGATTCCGTGCTGCTGGGCAGGGTCGCGTACTTCGGCTACAGGGCCTCGCGGGCGGACCACGCGGTGGTGGAGCGTATACTGGCGGAGATGCGCCTGGAGGCCTGCGCCCGGAGAAACGTGGAGGAGCTGTCGGGCGGCGAGCGCCAGAAGGTGGCCATCGCCCGGGCCATGGCCCAGGAGCCGCGGCTGATGATTTTTGACGAACCGACGGGCAATCTCGACATCGCGAACGAGCAGCAGGTGCTGGAGGAGGCCAGAAAGCTGGCGCGATCAAAGGGCATCGCCATACTCAGCGCCCTGCACGATCTGAACCAGGCCATGGCCTTTGGAGATCGATTCTTCTTCATCAAAGCGGGCAAGATCCGGTACGCCGGCGGCAGAGACTGCTTTACGCCCGAGGTCATCAAAGACATTTTTGACGCAGACATCAAAATTGTTGAGATAGGGAACCAGAGCATCATTTTGGGAGGGATATCGCAATGAGGATGAATCGAATCGCAGCCCTGCTCCTGGCGCTTGCACTGCTTCTGGCCTGGCCGGCCGTGGCGGAGGCGGGCGTGACCGTCACCGACATGATCGGTCGCGAGGTGACCGTGACCCCCGGCAGCTACGCGCGGGTGGTCTGCATCGGCGCGGGCGCGCTGCGCATGTACAGCTACATCGGCGATACCGCGCTGCTCTGCGGCGTGGAGGACATCGACAACACGACCGTCGAAGAGCGCCCGAAGATGTTCGATTCCGTGGCGCGTCCGTACGTGATCGCCTACGGCGATGTGTTCAACGCGCTGCCCTCCTGCGGCGTGGGTGGCCCGAACGCACAGGCGGCGGAGGCGGAGAAGATACTCGCCTGCAACCCCGACATCGTCATCTCCGAGTATGAGGATGTGGAGAAGGAGGACGCGCTTCAGGAACAGCTGGGCGTGCCGGTGATCACGTTGAAGGCCGGGCCCCAGGGCGTGTTTGACGACGCTTTCAAGGCGAGCATGCGCCTGCTGGGCGCGATCTTCGGCAACCCGGACAAGGCGGAGGCGCTGGTGAGCTTCATCGAGGGCGAGGCGAGCGCCATCTCCGCCCGGACGGCGGCGGTGGCCGACGCGGACAAGCCGGGGGTCTACATCTGCGGCCTGGGCAACTGGGGCACCACCAACCACCTGATGACCGCCCAGAACTACGTCTCCTTCAACATCGCCAACGTGAAGAACGTCGTGAACGATCTGGAGAAGGGCGGCATACAGCCCATCGAGGAGGAGAAGTTCGTGGCGCTGGGCGAGGACATGGACATCATGATCATGGACGCCGCCGCCGTGAAGAACATCATCCCCCTGTATCAGGCGGACAACGCGATCTTTGACGCCTGCAAGGCCTGGCAGAACGGCGAGGTCTATCTGGAGATGGCCTACAACGCCTACTACACGAACTACGAGATCGCCCTGATCAACACCTGGTTCATCGCCAAGACGGTCTATCCCGCGCTGTTTGAGGATATCGACATCAAGGCGAAGACCAACGAGGTCACCCGGGCGTTTTACGGCAAGGACATGGCGGACGCCATATTCGCCTACCCGTCCAGCTTCGGCGGCTACCAGAAGATCGATACCGCCACGTTCTTTGGATGATGCCCCATGAACAGGCAGGACGTCATTGCTTTTTTCGACCGGCTCGCGCCGGCGTGGGATGACATGCAGGAGGACAGGGACGCCGTCATATCCGTGATCCTGGACAATGCCGGCGTCCGTGCCGGACAGGATGTGCTGGACGTGGCCTGCGGCACGGGCGTGCTGTTTCCGCACTACCTGAACCGTGGCGTTCGCGCCCTGACCGGCATCGACATCTCCCGTGAAATGGTGAAGCGGGCGGCGCAAAAATACGCGGGAAATCCCCTCGTCGAGGTCATCTGCGGCGACGTGGAGGACTATCCGTTTCACCGGCGGTTTGACCGCGTGGTGGTCTACAACGCCTTCCCGCACTTCCCGGACGGCAAAAGACTGATCCAGCGGCTGTCCGGCCTGCTCGTGGAGCAGGGCCGTCTGACGGTCGCGCACGGCTTCAGCTGTGAGACGATCAACGCCCACCACACCGGTGAAGCGCGGCACGTCTCCAACGGCCTGATCAGCGCGGAAGCGCTGGCGGAATTGTTTGAACCGTGGTTTGACGTGGACGTATGCGTTTCCGACGGCGAGATGTACCAGGTGGCCGGAACGAAGAAATGAGAGCGCTTGCTTACGGACATGAAAAACACGATAATCAACCTCGGCAATCGCGTGGTCAACAACTATCCAGGCAGTCGTGGGAGGCGATATTGAAAAGGGCTCCCGCCCGGCTGTATCCGGGGCACGGGAAGCCCTTCAGGACATCGGACCTGAACAAGTACCTGAGCAGCCTGGACAGCGTCAGGCTCTATCCGCTCAAACCGCGCTGATGAGGGCCCGCGGCGTCAGGAGAGCAGTATCCTGTCGTTGGCGAAGGCCTCGCCGCTGGCCTGCGCGAAGGCGTCCATCAGCATCTCCACGGTGAGGTTTTTCTTCTGCTCGCCCGATATGTCGAGTATGATCTTGCCCGCGTTCATCATGACCAGGCGGTTGCCGTAGCGGATGGCGTCGCGCATGTTGTGGGTCACCATCAGGGTCATCAGGCGGTTTTCCGTCACGATCTTCTCGGAAAGCTCCAGCACCTTCGCGGCGGTGCGGGGGTCGAGGGCGGCGGTGTGCTCGTCCAGCAGCAGCAGCTTCGGCTTTTTGAGCGTCGCCATCAGCAGCGTCAGCGCCTGCCGCTGGCCGCCGGAGAGCAGGCCGACCTTGGCCGTCATGCGGTCCTCAAGGCCCAGCCCCAGTGCCGCCAGCCTGTCGCGGTAGGCCGCGCGCTCTTCCCGGGTGATGCCGACGCGCAGCGTGCGCTTTTGCCCGCGGCGGGCGGCCAGCGCCAGGTTTTCTTCGATCTGCATGGTGGCGGCGGTGCCGGTCATCGGGTCCTGGAACACGCGGCCCAGCAGCGCGGCGCGTCTGAACTCCGGCAGGTGGGTGATCTCATAGCCGTCGATGGCGATGCGCCCGCTGTCGATGGGCCACACGCCGGCGATGGCGTTCAGCATCGTGCTCTTGCCCGCGCCGTTGCCGCCGATGACGGTCACGAAGTCGCCGTCCTCCAGCCGCAGGTTGACGCCGTCGAGGGCGACCTTCTCATTGACGGTCTTTGAGTTGAACGTCTTGCGGACGTTGACCAGTTCAAGCATGTCTACGGCCTCCCCTCTGTCCGGCCTTGGCTTTCCAGTAGGGCACGGCCAGGAACACCGCCACGATCAGCGCCGAAAGCAGCTTCAGCAGGTTCGTGTTCAGCCCCAGCCAGAGCACGATCTGTATGACGATGTAATAGATCACCGCGCCGAGAGCCACCCCGGCCAGCTTCAGCGCGAAGTTGCGGAACATCCTGCCGAACATCACCTCGCTGATGATGACGGCGGCGAGGCCGATCACGATGGCGCCGCGGCCCATGTTCACGTCCACGAAGCCCTGGTAGTGGGCCAGCAGCGCCGAGGAGAGCGCCACGATGCCGTTGGAGATCATCAGGCCCAGGATCTTGGCGATGTTGGTGTTGATGCCTTGGGCGCGGCTCATGGCCTCGTTCGCGCCGGTGGCCCGCAGGCTGCTGCCCAGCTCCGTGCCGAAGAACCAATACAGTAGGGCGATCAGCGCCGCCAGGAAGATCAGCGCGATGAATATGGGGTTGTCCGGCGCCAGCTCCCGCACGTTCCGCTGGCTGACGATCAGCGGATACTTGGTCACGTTGATGCCCTGATTCGCCTTGAAGCCCATGATGGCCAGGTTGAGGGAATACAGCGACAGCTGCGTGAGTATGCCCGACAAGATCGGCGGTATGCCCATGGCGGTGTGGAATATGCCGGTGACAAGGCCGGCCAGCATGCCCGCCAGCACCGCGCACAGCAGCGCCAGCCACACGTTGCAGCCGCTCATCATCAGCATCACGCAGACCGCGCCGCCGGTGGCCATGCTGCCGTCCACGGTGAGGTCCGCCAGGTCGAGCACCTTGTAGGTGATGTACACCCCGATGGCCATGACGCCCCAGATGAGCCCCTGAGCCGCCGCGCCGGGAAGGGCGTTCAGAAGAGAGGTTATGTTCAAGGTCGGTCCCTCCGATATGACAAATTGGAAATGATCGTTGGGAACGGGAAATGCATTTCCCGTTCCCAACGAAGGGTTTTAGCCCGCGATCGCAACGTACTCCCCGGGAATCGTCACGCCCAGCAGCTCGGCGAGCTCGGCGTTGTACTCCTTGGTGACGTTGGGGGCGAACTGCACGTCCATCGTCGCCACGTCGGCGCCATTTGCCAGCACCTCATAGGCCATGAGGCCCGTGGCATAGCCCAGGTCGTAGTAGCTGATGGAGAGGGTCGCCACGCCGCAGCCCCTGCAGATGCCCTCCTCGCCGGTGATCACCGGCTTCATCGCGGGCTCCACCACGTTGCGGATGGCCTCGGTGCAGGAGGCGGCGGTGTTGTCGGTGGGAATGTAGAGAACGTCGCAGCCGTCGCAGGCGCTCTGGGCCACGGAGGCCACGTCGTTGGAGTCGGCGAAGGTGTATTCCTCGCACGCATAGCCCAGCTCGGTCAGATACCCGGTGATCACGTCCACCTGGTACTTGCTGTTCGGCTCGGCGGAGCAATAGAGCAGGCCCACGGTCTTGGCGTCGGGGAACAGCTCATTGAGCATGGCGGCCTGCTCACTCAGCGGGGCCAGGTCGCTGGTGCCGGACACGTTTATGCCCGTGGCGCCGGTCCAGCCGTCGATGTCCAGCGCGGTGGCGTAGTCGGTGACGGACGTGCCCAGGATCGGGATGTCGCCGGTGGCGGCCACGGCGGCCTGCAGGGCGGGCGTGGCGTTGGCCATGATCAGGTCCACGCCGTCGGACACGAAGGTGTTGACGATGGTGGAGCAGGTGTTGGAATCGCCGGAGGCGTTCTGCACGTCAAAGCGGACGGCATCGCCCAGCTTCTCGGTCAGGGCGTCCTGGAAGCCCTGGGTGGCGGCGTCCAGCGCCTCGTGCTGCACCAGCTGGCAGATGCCCACGGTATAGGCCTGCTCGGCGGCGGCGGTCATGCCCAGGCAGAGCAGGGCGGCGATCATTACGGCAATCAGCTTCTTCATGTTGGTTTTCCTCCTATGCGGTTGATCTATCAAAAAGGCGGCCCTCCCATCCGGGAGAGCCGTCTCAATGAACCCTGAGTTCAAATCTCGCATCTCTCACGGACGGGACCTTGCGCAAGCCAAAAGCCAAAAAAGTTAAAGCGCAGGGCGTTGTAAAACTGCCCTGCGCCGGCATAGGCAACACAGGCGGGCATGGCGCAGGCCATGCCGCGGCGGGACGCGGACATATTGCGATGGTATTCACGCTTCATGTCGATTCCCACCTTTCCCGTCGGTTTGAAACGAATTATACCACGATTCGATGAGATGTCAATGGCATATTACTTTGATAAAGCGTTAAATTATGGGTCGTCAGCCCCATCAAGCCGCCTCCGGCGCGGGGCGGAGCCTCATGCGAGGATGTCGATCGTCGAGCCCCGCAGCGTCTTGGTCACGACGATCTGCTTCTCGATGCGCTCCTCCAGGTCGTGCACGTGGGAGATGATGCCGATGAGACGCTTGCCGCCGGCCAGGTCCGCCAGCACCCGCAGGGAGTTGCGCAGGGCGTTGTCGTCCAGCGTGCCGAAGCCCTCGTCGATGAACATGGCGTCCATGCGGATCGCGCCGCTGCGGGCCTGCACCACGTCGGAGAGCCCCAGCGCCAGGGCCAGGCTGGCCAGGAAGGACTCGCCGCCGGACAGCGTGCTCACGTCCCGCCACTGGCCGGTGCCCCGGTCCAGCACGTCCAGGTCCAGGCCGCTCTGACGCACCCGGTCCCGGGCCTCCTCCTTGCAGCGCAACGTGAACAGCCCGTCGGTCAGCACCGTCAGCCGCTTGTTGGCGGCGGCCACCACCTGCTTGAAGTAGTATTGCTGCACATAGGCCTCGAAGGTCAGCTTCGCCCGATGGCTGCCGCCGGCGATGCCCGCGCAGCAGTTGTACAGGTCCCGGACCACCGCCCAGTGTTCCGCCTTCCGCTTCTGCTGCCGGAGGGCCTCCCGGATCTCCTTCAGGGCGTCCTCGTGCAGCGCCAGCTTCTTCGTCAGCGCGGCCTCCGTTTTCTCGGCGGATTCCTTCTTTGCCTCCCATTCCTTAAGCTGCCGCTCCAGGCAGGGGACATCGGCGCGCGCCCTGCCGGCAAGCCTTTGGGTGAGGCGGGCGACCTGATCGGACAGCGATTGCCGCTTTTCGCCATAGGCCTTCAGCTGCTTTTCGACATCGAGGATGTCCCTTTCCGGCAGCCTGGCCAGGCGATAGGCCTGTTTGTCTGCAAACCCCGCGGCGGTCAGATGCGCCCGGAACTGTTCGCTCAGCCGCGCTCCCGTCTGCAGCAGCGAGGAGAGGTTCTCCTTGCCCTGGGCCATGGCCGCGCGGTTCCTTTCCAGCTGGATTGTGAGATCGGAACAGGCCTTCCGGCTCTCGTCGATGGCGTCCCTGCACTGCTTCGCCCGGGATTCCAGGTCGCCGATCCGCTCTTCCAGGTGCGCCTGTGTCTCGCCCTGGGCGATGCGCATGTCGCGCAGGCGCGCCGTCAGCGCTTCCGCCTCGGCCTGTGTGGAGGTCAGTTCGTTGTCCGCGCGGTGCAGCGCGTCGGCGGCCTGGCGGTGGCGCAGGTCCGCGGCCTCCATCGCCTCCCGGGTCACGGCGTCGTCGGTCAGCTGCGCCTTGTGCGGATGAGTCAGCGCGCCGCACACCGGGCAGGGCTTCCCGTCCTCCAGCGCCGCCGCCAGCAGCCCCGCCTGACTGCGGTAATAGCCCTCCTTCGCCGCCAGATATTCGCTATCCGCCCGGTCGCTGGCCTGAAGCAGCAGCTCCCGCCGCTGCCTCTGCTGCTCCAGCGCTTTCTGCCGCTTTTCAAGGCCCTTCAGCACCGGTATGCAGTCGGCCAGCCGCCGCGCGGCGGCGAGCGCTTCGTCCGCCTCCGGCGCGCGGGCTTCCGCCTCCCGCTGCCGGGCCTGGGCCTCCGGCAGGGCCTTTTCGGCGAACGCCAGGGCCTCCGTCGCCGCGTCCAGCGCCTTCCGCTGCCGCTGGATGTCGGAAGCGTTGCCTGCGATCAGCGCTTCATCCGCCGTCAGCCCCTGGGCCTTGCGCGCCCGCTCCAGCGCTTCCGACAGGTCGTCCATGGCGCTCTGACGCTCCAGCAGCGCCGCCTGCTCCGCCCGGGCCTGCTCCAGCGCGTCAAGATCCCCGTTGACCGCCTTGCCCTGCTCGATGGCCGCGATGAGGGTGTTCACCCGTTCCCCGGCGGCGCGCTTCTCCTGCGCCGCCTGGCTGTGGACGGCCTGCTCGGCTTCGATCAGACGCGCCAGGCACTCCGCCAGGGGACCCGCGTACCTGGCCTCTGTCTTGTACAGCGCGATGTTCTCCCGCTCCGGGAAATCGGGCTCCGGGTCGATCTTTCCCGCCGCGATGGTGATGCGCCTGTCCAGGTCCGCCCGCTCCTGGTTGCAGGCGCCGTTCATGTCCCTCAGCTTTCCCTGCAGGTCCGCGTAGACAGACGTGTTGAACAGCTTCTGGAACAGCGCCCGCCTGTCGTCGGAGGAGGCGTTCAGGATCTTCAGAAAATCTCCCTGGGCGATCATCATCGTCCGGGCAAACTGATCCTGGGTCAGCCCCAGCAGCTCAGACACCTTGCCGCCCACATCCGTCAGCCCCTCGAAGCCCTCGCCGGAATCCAGATTGGTCAGGCTGGCGTTGGCCGCCTGCGTGGTGGTGCCCTCGCCGGATTTCTTCGGGCGCTCGTATTCGGGGTTGCGGCGGATGCGCCAGGTCTCGCCCCGGTGCCGGAAGGTCAGCTCCACAAAGGTCTGCGCGCCGGCCGGGGCGTAGTCCGACCGGAAGGACTTGCTCCTGCGCCGCTCCCGGCCGCCGGAGGCCTCGCCGTAGAGGGCGAAGCTGACGGCGTCGAAGATCGTGGTCTTGCCCGCGCCGGTGTCCCCGGCGATCAGAAAGAGGCCGTCCTCGCCGAAGCGGGTGAAATCGATCTCAGTCTCCCCGGCATAGGGGCCGAAGGCGGAGAGTATCAGCTTCAACGGTTTCATGCGCGTTCCTCCAATTCCTTCAGCACCTTCATGAGCACCTTCTGATGGGCCTGGCTCGGGGCCTGGTCGTTGTTCTGCAGCCGGTAGAAATCGCCGAACAGCTCGGGGATGGTCTTGTCCTCCATGCGCTGCGCGGCCAGCACGTCCACGTCCTGCTTCGTCCGGGAATTGACGATGGAGAACTTCATCATGTTGGGGTAATTGACGCGCAGCGTCACCGGGGCGTCCGGCGGCGGCAGCTCGTCGTGCACCGTCACCCACAGGTAGTCCTCGGAATAGGGCATGGACATCAGTTCGTCCAGCATGCCCTCGACCTGCCGCACGTCGTGCAGCGGATACAGCGGCACGGCGCGCACGGCGATATCGCCCTTCTCCAGCACGTCGACGATCGTCACGCTCTTGTTGTGATGGACCTCGGAGAAGGAGTACTTGAGCGGCGACCCGGCGTAGCGCAGCGTGTCCCGGTGCACCCGCTGGGGCTTGTGGATGTGTCCCAGGGCCACGTAGTCGAAGGCGTCGAACACTTTAGCGTCGATGTTGTCCAGCCCGCCCACGGCTCGCTCCTCGGAATCGGAGGTCTCGCAGCCGGTGATGAACTGGTGGCACAGCAGTATGTTCCGCTTGCCCGCGTCGACGGGCGCCTGCCGGAGCACCGCCTCCACGGCGTCCTGGTAGGTGACGATCTTCTCCTCCGGGAGCTTTCGCTTCACTTGGGAGGGCCGCAGGAACGGCAGCATCCACACGACGAGTTCGCCGAAGGCGTCTTGCAGCGTGACGCGCTGGGGCGCGCCGTCGAAGGCCTCGGTCACATACACCCCGGCGGCCCTGATCAGCGCGGCGAAGTAGGACACCCGGAGCGCGGAATCGTGGTTGCCGCTGATGACGAACACCTTCTTGCCCAGCCCCGCCAGCCGCGAAACGAACCCGTCGAACAGCGCCATGGCCTCCGCCTGGGGGGAGGAGCGCTGGTACACGTCCCCGGCGATCAGCACGGCGTCCGCCTGCTCGCTCTGGGCGATGGACGCGATCTGGTCCAGGACATACGCCTGATCCGGCAGCAGCGACAGATCGTTCATCTGCTTGCCCAGGTGCAAATCCGCGATGTGAAGAAAGCGCATGGAAAGCCCTCCTTGCCCGGCCTTTGTACCTTCATTATAGCGCATCCCCGCCGAAGAATCCAGCCCGACCGGCGGACAATTGACATTTTGCCGGCGGAAGGGTACAATAAACCCAATAAAATGCGGAGCGTGGTGGATATGAGAAGAGTGCTTGCGGCGATGATCGCGCTGCTGCTGCTGCTCGGCGCTTCGGCCCGGGCGGAGCTCGCCCCGGCGGACCAGCCGAACGGCCCGGACGACGCGTCCCAGGGCGGCGCGGCGCCCGCCTATGCCGCCTACAACGGAAAGCGCATCGGCGTTTTGGTGGGCCCGCTGATGGAGGATACCGCCCGGGAATACTTTCCGGACAGCGAGCACCTGCTCTTCAACAGCTATCCGGACTGCATCACGGCGCTGCTCACCGGAAAGATCGACGCCTACCTGGGGGACGAGCCCGGCCTGAAATCGGTGCACGCGGAGCAGCCGGAGATCGACTACATCCATGAGCGCATCACCCAGAACAACTACAGCTTCGCGTTCCGGAAGGACGACCCCAAGAGCGCCGCGCTGTGCGGGGAGCTGAACGATTTCCTCGCCCGGAGCTGGGCGGACGGCACCATGCAGGCGCTGGAGGACATATGGCTCGGCGTGGACGAGGACAAAAAGGTCGTGGACATGTCCGGCCTGACCGGGGAAAACGGAACCGTTCGGGTCGTCACCACCTCCACGGACGTGCCCTGGTCCTACGTCAAGGATGGCAAAAACGTGGGCTACGACATCGACCTGACGGTGCGCTTCTGCCGGGACCGGGGCTACGCGCTGGAGCTGGGCGACGTGGATTTCGCCGGGCGCATCCCCGCGATACAATCCGGCAAGTACGACTTCACCACGGACATGAACGTGACGCCGGAGCGGGAGGAGCAGGTGCTGTTCTCCGACCCGACCAGCTACGGCGGCATCGTGCTGGCGGTGAGAAGCGCCGATCTGGCGCAATCCGCCGGGGCCGCGACCTCGCTTTCCCGGCTGAACGGCGGGCGGATCGGCATACAGACGGGCACCAGTTATGCCGACGTGGTGCGGGAGCGGCTCCCGGACGCGCAGATCAGCTACTTCAACAGCTATACCGACATGGTCGCCGCGGTGGAGACCTACAAGATCGATGGCTTTCCGGGGGACGAGCCGCCGATGCGCCTGCTGGTCGCCGAGAACGACCGGCTGGAGCTGCTGGACGAGGCGCTGGAGAGCGTCGATCTGGGCTTCGTACTGTCCAAGAGCGAGGCGGGCGGGAAGCTGCAGGCCGAGCTGAACGCGTGGCTCGCCGCCAGGAAGGCGGACGGCGGCATGGACGCGCTGCTCGAAAAGTGGATCGACGGTCCGGAGGACGGGAAGACCATGCCGGATTACGCGGCGCTGCCCGCGCCGAACGGCACGCTGAAGTTCGCCACCGAGGCGGCCTACGCGCCGATGAATTACATGCGCGACGGCGAGATCGTGGGCCTGGAGGTGGAGCTGGCGGCCCGCTTCTGCGAGGCGTATGGCTACGGCATGACCGTGCAGGCCATGAACTTCGACGGCCTGCTGCCCGCGGTTCAGTCCGGCAAGGTCGATTTCGCGGCGGCGTCCATCGCCATCACCGAGGAGCGCGCCGAAAGCGTGAACTTCTCCGACCCCTACTATACCGCCGCCACGGTGATGGCGGTGTTGAAGGCGGACGATGCCGCCGCGGCGGCCGCCGGGGCGGCTGACGGCGGCGTCGGGGCCAGCATCCACAAGACCTTCATCCGCGAGGGCCGCTGGCGGCTGTTCGCAAACGGCGTGCTCACCACGCTGCTGATCACGCTGCTGTCGGTCCTGTTCGGCACGCTGCTGGGCTTTGCGGTGTTCATGCTGTGCCGCAACGGCAACCCCGTCGCCAACCACATTACCCGCTTCTGCCTGTGGCTGGTGCAGGGCATGCCGATGGTGGTGCTTCTGATGATCCTCTACTACATCATCTTCAGCAGCGTGGCCATCAGCGGCGTCGCCGTGGCGGTGATCGGCTTCACCCTCACCTTCGGCGCGGCGGTGTTCAGCCTTCTGCGGATGGGCGTCGGCGCGGTGGACGGCGGGCAGTACGAGGCCGCTTACGCGCTGGGCTATACCAACCGCCGCACGTTCTTCAGGATCATACTGCCCCAGGCGCTGCCCCACGTGCTGCCCGCCTACCGGGGCGAGATCGTCAGCCTCATCAAGGCCACGGCCATCGTGGGCTACATCGCCGTGCAGGACCTGACCAAGATGTGCGACATCGTGCGCAGCCGCACCTACGAGGCGTTCTTCCCGCTGATCGCGGTGACGGTGATCTACTTCGCACTGGAGACCCTGATCGGCTTTGCCGTCAGCCGGATCAGCGTCAGCTTCGACCCGAAGCGCAGGAAACCCGGGGACATACTGAAGGGGGTGAAGACCGATGATCAGAATTGAGCATCTGAAGAAGGCATACCCGAATGTCACGCCCCTGAAGGATGTGACCGTGGAAATCCACGACGGCGACGTGATCTCCGTCATCGGGCCCTCCGGCACCGGCAAGAGCACGCTGCTGCGCTGCATCAACCTGCTGGAAAGGCCCACCGCCGGAAAGATCTGGCTGGACGATGTGGAGATCACCAGCCCGAAGTGCGACATCAACCGGGTGCGCCGGAGAATGGGCATGGTGTTCCAGAGCTTCAACCTGTTCGGCCACAGAACGGTGATCGAGAACCTCATGCTGGCCCCGACGGACCTGCTCAAAAAGTCGAAGCAGGAGGCCTACGACACCGGCATGCGGCTGCTCAGGACGGTGGGCCTGGCGGAGAAGGCGCTGAGCTACCCGGACGAGCTGTCCGGCGGGCAGAAGCAGCGCATCGCCATCGCCCGGACGCTGGCGATGGACCCGGACGTGATCCTGCTGGACGAGCCCACCAGCGCCCTGGACCCCACGATGGTGGGCGAGGTGCAGGCCGTCATCCGGGACCTGGCCGGTACGGGCAAGACGATGATGATCGTCACCCACGAGATGGCCTTCGCCCGGGCGATCTCAAACCGCGTGTTCTACATGGACGAGGGCGGCATCTACGAGGACGGCACGCCCGAGCAGGTGTTCGACAACCCGCTGCGGGAGAACACCCGGCGCTTCGTGCGCAGGCTGAAGGTGCTGGAACTGAACATCGAGAGCCGCGACTACGACTTCCTGGGCATGGCGGGCGAGATCGAAGCGTACTGCGGCCGGAACCAGATCCCGCAAAAGCTGTCCGGCCGAATTCAGCTGGCCTTCGAGGAGGCCGCGCAGCTGCTGGTGCCCGCGCTGAAGGATGTGCATGTCCAGGCCGTCTGCGAGTATTCCGAGCAGGCCCGGAGCGCCCGGTGGACGATCCGCTATGCCGGGCCGCGCATGGATCTGACCCGGTCGGAGGACGACCTGGCGCTGGCGGTGCTGAAGGGCATGACGGAGGCAATCGAATACGCCTGGCAGGCGGATGAGGCGCTGCCCAACGCGCTCAACATGGTGGTCAGGCGCGCGTGACCGTGGCGCTGATTGAAAGGGGAGGCTGATCAGGTATGGGGGACCATAGCGTGCGTGACGAAGGGGACCGGCGCGCCTGCGGCGCTGCAAAAGATAAAAAGCCGGAGCACATGACCAGCCTGGGCATGGGGGAGACGCTGGTCTGCAAGGCGCATCCGCGCATCCTTCTGCGCGGCAAGCTGGACACGCTGCACAGCGAGATATTGGTGCAGCAGATAGCCTGCGGCGGCGAATGGGCCGCGCCGCTGGAGGACGCGCTGAAGCTGGTGCGCGCCGTGATGGCGGCGGAGGTGCGGGACATTCCCGTGCCCCCGTGGACGCTGGACGGCATGGGCCCGGAGGAAGTGCGCCGCTGCTCCCACCACCCGGAGGCCTTCGGTTTTCCGGGGCACATACTCCCCGCCGCGGCGCACGGGCTGGTCGCGGCGCAGATGAACCGCCTGCGCGCCGTGTGCCGGGAGGCGGAGCTGGCCGCCGTGCAGGCCTTCTGGGACGGGGAGCACCTGGCCTACGAGGACTGCGTGCTGGCCCTGAACCGGCTGTCGAGCTTCTTCTACATCCTCCAGCTGCGCGCCGCGCGCCGCTGACGGGGCCCTGTAAACATGAAAAAGGGGCTGTTTCAAAATGGGGGACATCGGGGACGGTTTGCGTGGAAACAAATCGTTTCGTACACCTGTGCTTCCCCACCGCAGTGGGGAAGTACCCGCGAAGCGGGGGATAGGGCACTTATGACGAGCAAGCGGTCCCCCTCCCCATCTGCGGATGGGGAGGCAAGAGACGTTGTACCGGACCGTTTCCATTCCCTGTCTGTGCCATTGTTGGCATGGGTGTTCTGCTGTGTCTGTCCCCGGTGTCCACTGTAAAAGCAGACACTGGGGACAGACACGCCGGAACCGTCCCCAATGCCCATGATTATTCGTAGATATAAAATCTGTTTTCCGGATCAGCTTTTGCCTTATACATGGCGATGTCCGCTTTTTTGAAAAGCTCGGAGTAATTATTCTCGTGGCCGTTGTAAGCGGCAATTCCAATACTGATGCTTACCACTTTCTCATTGTTTGGCAACGAAACGCTTTTTGAAACGCCTTCAACAAGGTCTTCCGCTGTTTTGCGGGGCGCTGTCCAAATCATTCGTATTTTTGACAAATACGATGAACTCATCTCCTCCAAAACGTCCGACGATCTCACGATTTGTAAATCTTCTGCCAAGGACACCGCCGAGCTGAATAATGACATCATCACCGACATCGTGGCCATATACATCATTGATAGATTTGAAATGGTCAACATCCAATACGAACAAAAGACCCTTGTCAGTTGAGCGATCTTCCAGGAATTCATTGATTTCCCGGGTCAAAGAACCTTTGCTTTTTAAACCTGTCATTTCATCCGTGTCTCGTTGAATGCGGATTCTTCGAGTCAGGACAAATTCTCTTATACGGAGTGAATTTGCGATGACATTCAGAAAGCAGCCAATAACTGTAAATGTGACAGCATTGACAAGATCAATTCGCCATACATCTATTGGCTTGACTTCATGCATCCAGATCAGGAAAATGGCAGAGGCAACACTCAACTCAATGGTCATGAAATAGGGTTTGTCAATCATAAACATTGGTGTAAGCACCAAAAGAACGATGAATGTCGTTGCGTTGTTTTCAGGCTTATTCAGGTTAATGAAGCATGCGAACAGGAATAAGAACTACATGGATATATAGATCAAGAACTGCGCAAAGATGGAGTCTTTCTTCAATTTGAAAAAACAGACGATCGCACAGACAGAATAGAGGAAACCGATCAGATAGAACCATCTGTTTGTTTCCATCATACTGTATTGCAGGGATGTAAAATACAGAAGGCAGAACACGGCAGCCATTAAAAATGAAGGATCTTCCAAACCTCAAAATTGGAGATATAGGCGTCCTTTTTTACTGCGTTGTATTCATCTTTTTCTATTCCGCAGTAGAAATAATAATTCCGTATGGTTTTTAAAACATTCATAAACCTCACCCTACTCATCGAAGACAAAAAGAACGGTTCTCTTGATCAGGCGCGTCTTTAGGTCCATTTCCACGTTGTTTCGCAGTATAGCACAGCCCGTTGCAGGTTTCTACCCCGCAAACGTAAAAAGACGCCCCGAAGGAGCGCTTGCGTGGGACACGCGGGGACGGTCCTTTTGTGTTTGGCAAATTGGCGATTTCCCTCACGATTCCAATGCACAATCCCGTTGAGAGGATGATCTGACGGATCGTATTGCCTGCTGTTTCAACACAAAAGGACCGTCCCCATGTGTTCCACATTCTTTTTCAAAGCATCCTCTCCGCAACGAGAAGTGCGTGCCCGTCTCTGTCGACTTCGCTGATCACTGCGAACCCGTTTTTCTTCCAGAAATGTGTGGACTGTGGATTGCCTTTGTCTATCGCCAGCCGGATCGATGTTTTGCCTGCAGTCTTAAGATATGCTGCGGCCTCATCGATGAGCGCACTGCCAATCCCTCTTCCCTGCATATCCGCATTCATCATGAAAAAGCCGATGAATGCGATGTTTTCCTCAGGGTAGCCATCGATCAGGTCCATGACCGCCACCAGGATATCTCCCTGAAAAAAGCCTATGTAGTGTTTCAGTTCAGGCCCAATCCCGGGCGGCGTAAGATTAAGGTCGCTCAGGATCTGTTCCTTTGTCGGCTCCGCTTCACAGTAAAGATAGTACTGAACGTTTTTCCGGCAGAACTCAAGGATATTATCTGCATCGCTTTCATGCATCTCGCGCACATCGTATATATTGCTGAGCTTTGAAATATCTGTCATAGCCGGGATCCTTATACTCATGGATGTTTCCTAACACGCGGGGACGGTCCTTTTGTGTTCTGTTTACTGCCGCCATAGGCGGCGGAAATGCATTTGCGCATCAAGCTGCGCAATGAAATCCCCGTTCAGGATCTTCATCATGGAAAACAGCTCTTCGTCTGTCGCAGGATGCGCCGTCCCTTCGATATAGCCGATAAAGCCGGACAGCACAGCGTACCGTCCGTCCCAAAGCGCGTCATATACGTTAAACGCGAAGAGACGGTAATCTCCGTCCAGAACGAGCTTACCCTTTTTGAGCGCTTCTTCGATACGTGCCCGCGTTTTTTCCAACCAATCGTCCATGCATTCACGCACCCGCGCGCCGGGCTCCGGCAGAGCGCACGGCGCCGCGCCGGCAATCGCCTCGACGGAAAACGGCGTATCGGTGAAAGCGTCCGTATCAAGGGGTGTGTATCTGCGCAGACAGGCGATGAATGCCGCGCCGGAGAGGTACGTCACGGCGCGCACGGGAAAATACCGCGCCGGATCGGAAAGCTCCGAAAAAAGCCGTTTCCAAGACAGCACCGCTTTTTCCGGGTCGAGCTGAGCGAGTGCGGCAAGCTCGACAAAATGCGCGCTTCCCTCGATCTGCTCAATGCGCGATTCGTAGTCATAGGCGTAGGGAAAACGATCGGCGCGCGCCCTGCGCAGAGCCAGAAGCCGGGAGAATGCTTCCGGCGCATGTTCGCGAAGGCATTTTTCCATCGCATCCGCTTCCTCGAGACGGGCCGAGACATTCGCCGCCTCATAACGGTACTTCACGAGCGCCGCGCGTTCATCCGCCCATCGCGTTTCGCCGGAAGCGCTCTGATAGGCGTGCAGCATCTCATGCACGACCTTGGCCGTCAGCGTATCGAAATCCATTGTATGTTCCGCAAGATTCCAGATTGCCGTATGCATTCCGCGAAATACGACGGATGTATTGCCGAGAAACTCGGCGGGTTTGTCGATCATCGCGCCGTCGAAATAAGCCCGCGTCTCGTCGTACAGTGCAAACGGGAAACGGTGAAACCCGCGAAAGAGAAGCGGGAAATCGATCCGGGAAAGCCTTCTATCGATTTCCTGATATGCTCCGGCAAGATCCATGTTTATTTCCTCCTTAATCTTCAATTGCTTCATTCCGCGTAAACCCTGTGCGCGCCTTCCCGGAAAGCCTGCGCGATCTACTCTCCGTATATCAGTCAAACAGCTGTCCCGGCAGCTTCAGCTTTTCCTTGGGCGGAAACAGCCTGTCAAAGGCCTCCACGTCCGCGTCGTCCACATAGTAGCCCCTGGGCGTCTGATACACGCCGGTGACGCCGTCCAGATACCCCGGCGCCAATTCCCTGCACAGGAAGAAGGAATCGTCCGCGCCTTCCGACAGGTCGTGATAGCGGATGCCGAACTTCCGGGCATAGTCAAAGCCGCAGTGGCTGTAGAACCGGATATTGCCCTCAAACAGCACCGCTCCGAAGCCCATGGCCGCCGCCTTTTCCAGGCAGGAGTCCAGCAGCTTTTTCCCATAACCCTGCCGTTTCAATTCCGGCGCGATACCGATCGGCCCCATGGTCAGCACCGGAACGTCCCGGCCGTCGTCGGCATGGATAACCGTTTTCATGAACATGTTCTGCCCGATCAGTTTTCCGTCCTGTTCCATCACGAAGTCCAGCTCCGGGATGAAGGCCGGGTCGTCCCGCAGCACATGCATCACATAATGCTCGCTGCAGCCCGGGCGGTACACGTTCCAGAAGGATTCCCGGATCAGGTTTTCAGTCTTCCGGTAATCTTCCTTTGTTTCCAGTCGAATGATGCAATTCTCCACCTTTTTCATTCCTTTCCGGTTCTCTTTTCCAGTCGGTTCTTCCGGGTTCTTTCATTGATCTGCCCGGAACACGCGGGGACGGTCCTTTTGTGTTTGGCAAATTGGCGATTTTCCCCACAATTCCAATGCACAATCCCGTTAAGCGGATGATCTGACGGATCGTATTGCCGGCTGTTTCAACACAAAAGGACCGTCCCCATGTGTTCCAAGAGACGTCGGGGACGATTCACGTCGTGCGCTGCGGTTCTTCCGGAGTGCCCTATCCCCGCTTCGCGGGTACTACTCCACGGGCCCGTTCTCGCGGAGAACAGTCTGCTGGACGGTTCTCCGGGCGCTCGAACCGCTGAAAAGGAGCTGCCTCAAACATGTACATGCATGAACGCTTGTTTGTTTTGAGACAGCCCCCTTATTATACCAGAATCCAGGTATTTTCCTGTGCTTCACTTCCGCCGGTTGGGCCACACCGCGGCGACGCCGCCGACGATCAGCACCAGGTAGTAGGTGATGAACCGCCAGGTCAGAAGACCGGACAGCATCAGATCGCCCGGCAGCAGCTGGTTGAAGTACAGGCTGAATATGCCCTCCTGGGCGCCGGAGGCGCCGGGCAGGGGCATGTAGTCGGCGCTGGTGTACTGCATGAAGCCCAGGGCGGTCAGCTTGCCGTAGCTCGCGCCGGTCTGGCCGAGGCCGCGGTACACGAAGTAGAACACGCTGGTCAGGCACAGCAGGCGGCCGGCGGCGAAGAGCACCTGCCGGGCCAGCTCCAGCCGGTGGCGGGCGATGAAGCCGGTGCCCCGGTAGAAGGAGTCCGCGATCACGGAGCAGCGCTCCCGCAGGTGGTCCGGGTTGCCGATCTTCAGCTTTTTCATGAAGGCGGTGACGCACCGGAGCAGCCAGCGGATGGGCTTCTGGTGGAAGCTGAGCATCAGCGCGCCCGACAGCAGGCCCAGGTTGAACACGAAGCCGAATATCAGCAGGGGCAAATTGGCGCCCACCTGCTGCGCGATGAAGCCCCGGTACGCGATGCCCAGCGCCACGTCGGCGGCCAGCAGCACGCTGTGGTAGCAGATGTAGTGGACCACCAGCGCGGTGGTGGCGTCGGCGATGGATATGCCGGAGCGGTGCATGTGGTAGATCTGCATGGGCTGCCCCCCCGAAGCGCCGGGGGTGATGAACGAATAGAATTCCCCCAGCAGCGATATCCCGCAGCAGCGGGCAAAGGGGAGGGAGCGCCCCATGGCGCGCAGCGCCGAGGCCGCGCTCAGCGCCTGCATCAGTATGCCGCCGAACACGCACAGCACGCACAGCAGCGTGTACCGGCGCGGTATGTCGAGCATGGCCTTCAGCGACGCGGCAAAATCGCCGTTTTTCGCGCCGATCAACAGCACCGCGGCCGCCACGGCGACGATGAAGATCACATAGAGGAGCTTGCTTTTTCGGGTCATTGATGAAACCTCGGCATGGGGTGGTTTGTGCCAGGGGACAGGATTATGATACCGCCTGGCCGCCGGGTTGTCAAGGCTTCGCGGATTCTACAATATTTGAACATGGGTCTTGACATTTTGACAGAAATTAATATAATTTTAATTCAGAAAGAACGACGATCGACGGGGAGGATGATCGACCATGAAGAAGCTCCTGGCGCTGGTATTGTGTATACTTCTGATTTGCGGGGCCGTGTGCGCCGCCGTCGCGGACGAGGTCAAGATCGTTTTCTGTGTGAACCTCCAGCCCCAGCTGCCGCTGGAGTTCTGGCAGTCCATTGCCGACCGCTACATGGCGGCCAAGCCGGACGTGAAGGTGGAGATCATCGGCAACCCCTCCTCCAACGTCACGCTGCCCCAGTACGAGAAGACGCTGCTGGGCACCAACCAGTTCCCGGACATCATGGTCATGCAGAATCCCGCGGACTTCGTGCCCTCCGGCGCGCTGCTGGCCTTCGACGAGGGCGACCTGGACTACCTGGCCAACCCCGACGTCGGCAAGATCGGCGGCCGGCAGTACGTGGCGAACTACAAGAAGCAGATCATCGGCGTGTTCTACAACAAGGACATGTTCGCCGCCAACGGCATCGGGGAGCCCCAGACCTGGCAGGAGATGGTGGACCTGTGCGAGAAGCTGCTGGCCGCCGGCATACAGCCCTTCTCCATGGGCCTGAAGGACGGCTGGCCGCAGTCGGTGCTGGCCAACATGTTCGCCGGCACCGACCTGCTGGCGAAGGATGCGCACTGGGGCACGAAGCGCAACGCGGACGAGGTGAAGTTCGACAACCCGGACCTGGTGAAGGCCATGGAGAAGCATCAGACCGTCTGCACCAAATACTGCGGTGCGAACACCGCCGGCATCACCTACACCCAGATGCTGGAGCTGTTCTTCACCGGCCGGGCCGCCATGCTGCCCATCGGCTCCTGGGTCAACGCCGAGGTCGCCAAGGCCGAGCATGACTTTGAGGTCGGCTGGTTCCCGATGCCGGGCGACGACAACGCCGACGTGCTGTCCGTGTACGTGAACGAGGGCCTGTCCATCGGCGCGTACACCAAATACCCCGACATCTGCAAGGACTTCATACGCTTCTTCTTCACCGACGAGGCGCTGTACGGCAAGTTCCTGGAATCGGAGCAGCTGTTCAGCACCACGAAGAACGCGGTCGAGTACGACATGATACCGCTGCGCAAGGAGATGGAGGCGCGCATCGCCACGATGACCGAGGTGGAGGGCTTTGAGAGCATGACCGGCGACGACGCGTTCCTGCCGGGGCTCAAGGACTACTACACCAACAAGATGACCCAGAACATCGCCATCGGCATGGATGTGACGGACGCGCTGGACGATTTCGACGAGGAATGGGAGATCGCGAAGGAGGCCATCGACGACGCGGCCTGACGGGCGCGCGGCGGCGAACGGCGGGGGAGGGTGGATGCGAGGCACGCCCTCCCCTTTCTGAGAGGATGCGAGGGGGCCGTATGAATGAAGCATAACAAGCTGCACGATTTCCTGCTGGCCATGCCGGGGTTTCTGATCTACACCGTGTTCATGATCGTCCCGCTGGGCATGTGTTTCTTTTACAGCTTTACCAACTGGGACGGCATCAGCCCAAAGTACAAGATGATCGGCCTGAAGAACTTCAGGCGGCTGTTCGCCGACGCCGACTTCTACAACGCGCTGAAGGTCACGCTGATCATCACGGTGATCACGGTGCTGATCTACAACGTGCTGGGCGCGGTGCTTGCGGTGTTTCTGAACCGGAAGAACCGGGCGTGCTCCTTCACCAAGAGCGCCATATTCGTGCCGGCCGTGCTCAGCAGCGTGGTTGTGGCCTTCATCTGGTCCTACATGATGCAGACCGACGGCGGCGTCATCAACGCGGTGCTGGGCCTGATCGGCATAGCGCCCTTTGACTTCTACGCCACGCCGCTGCGCACCATCGTGATGATCTCCGTCATCATCGCCTGGAACGGCCTGGGGCTGTTCGTGGTCATCTACATGGCCACGCTCAGCACCATTCCCACGGAGATGCTGGAGGCCGCGGAGGTCGACGGCGCCAACGGCATCCAGCGCTTCTTCAGGGTCACGCTGCCGCTGATGATGCCCGGCATCACCATCAACAGCATACTGTCCATCGCGGGCGGGCTGAAGCAGTACGACCACGTGAAGGTGATCACCGGCGGCGGCCCCGGCGGCGCGACCCAGACCATCACGCTGCTCTCCGTCGAAAAGGCGTTCGAGTACAACCGGCGCGGGTATTCCTCGGCCATCATACTGGTGCTGTTCGTGATGATCGTCGTGCTGTCGGTCATACAGCTGAGCATCACCAAGCGGCGGGAGGTGAAGTACTGACATGTCGGCGCTCAGAAGGAAGCTGCGGATCGAGCGGATCCGGAAGCTGTTCACGCTGCTGATCGGCTTTGTCTATCTGTTCCCGATGTACATCGCCGTGTCGAACTCCTTCAAGCCCTACGGGGAGATCATCAAGTCGCCCCTCTCCCTGCCGCTGCACGCGACCATGGACAACTACGCCGAGGCCTTCCGCAGCTCCAACATCGCCTCGCTGTACGCCACGAGCCTTTTGATCACGTTCAGCTCCGTGGCGCTGCTGGTGCTGATCTCCTCCACCGCGGCCTACGTGGTCATCCGCCGGAAAAACCGGGTGTGCCGGTTCCTGTACGCCTACGCGCTGCTCGGCATCATGGTGCCGCCGGTGGTCACGCTGGTGCCCAGCATCCGGACGCTGAGCATGCTGCACCTGATGTACAAGCCCGCGGGCCTTCTGATGTTCTACGGCGGCGCGTACTTCAGCACCACGATATTCCTGTATACGGGCTTCATCAACACCATACCGGTCAGCCTGGAGGAATCGGCGTACATCGACGGCGCCGGCTCGATATCGATCTTCTTCCGGATACTCTTCCCGCTGCTCAAGCCCTGCACGGCCACGGCCACCATACTGATGGGCATGTGGATCTGGAACGACTTCCTGAACCCCATGTACATCCTCGGCTCCACGGCCGGGCGCACCATCACCACCGGCATCTACAACGCCATCGGCGCGCACACGTCCCAGTGGAACCTGGTGTTCGCGAACGTGATGCTGGCGTCGACGCCCGTGGTGATACTGTACCTGTGCATGCAGGGCAGGTTCATGAGCGGCCTGATCGCCGGCGCGGTCAAGGGGTGACGCCGCAGGCCGCCTGCCGCAGGCGCTTCACCGGGCATAACCTGCCAATTCTGTCCGGCAGTGCGCCCAAACGGGTTGCGGTCCGGCCCGCGATGTGCTATCATGATATCATGGCCCCCAGGGCCGAAAAACCGAAGGAGGATGAAATCATGAAGGAATACAAGCTCGTCTATCTGAACAAGGGCTTCAGCGCCAGCCGCGAGAAGGACCTGGAGAAGGCGGAGAACGTCATCAACGAATACGTTCAGGACGGATGGACCCTGCAGGAGGTCGCCACGCCCGCCGACGGCGTCGGGGCGATGGTCGGCGTGTTCTACAAGGAAATCAGGATGTAGACACATCCGTGTTTCCGTGGTATAATCTATTTGTAAAATTATACCTGCCGTCACCAGATGCGAGGAGGAGCGCCTATGTGCCAGGAGCATGCGGACAAACGCAACCTGGGTGAAGACGCCGTGACCATGGAAGCGCGCGAAAAGCCATGGGACGCCGGAACCGTCAACAGGCACATCGCCCACGCGCTGGCCCGCGGCTATATCAGCCTGTTCTGCGTCAACATCGACACGGGCGAATACATCGAGTATTCCACCGACGACGGCCGCGGCGTGCTCGCCGAGGGCCGTCGTGGCGCGGATTTCTTCGGGGTATGCGCGCGCAACGCCGGGCAGTACGTCCACCCCGAGGATCAGCCGGCGTTTCTGAAGGTCATGGATCGCGCGTTCCTGACGGAGGCGCTGAAGGGGTCCGGGGCGTATGACCTGACCTGCCGCACACTGAAGGCGGGGGAGCCCTTCTACGTGAACACGCGGATTTCCCGGATGGAGGACGACCCGCGCTTCATCGTGATCGCCGTGTCGGATGTGGACGAGCTGATGCGGCAGCGCCTGGCCGAGCAGCGGATCCAGGAGGAGCGCACCGTCTACGCCCGGCTCCACGCCCTCACGGGCAACTTCATCTGCGTGTACGTGGTGGACCCCGAGACCGGCAGCTACCGCGAGTTCAGCGCCACCGACAACTATGTGGAGAGCTTTGCCCAGGCGAAGGAGGGCACCGATTTCTTCGGCACCGTCCGGAAGGCGGCCCGGGAGTTCAACCATCCGGAAGACCTGGGCCGCTTCCTGTCGGCCTTCACCCGGGAAAATGTCATGGGGGAGATTGAGCGGCACGGCAAATTCACGCTGGTCTATCGCCTGATGATGGACGGCGCCCCCCTCTACGTTCAGATGAACGCCGCCATGGTGGATGAGAAGGAGGGCCGCCGCCTGATCGTGGGCCTCAACGACATCGACGCCCAGTACCGCCAGAGCGAGAACGACAAGGAGATCGCGCGGCAGCGGGAGATCTTCAACCAGATCACCGCGAGCCTGGCCGAGCAGTACGACACGCTGTACTACATCGACATCGCGACCAACACCTATGTGGAGATCTCCTCGACCGACGAATACAAAAAGCTGAACGTGCCGGCCACCGGGAACGACTTCTTCGCCGAGAGCCGCCGGAGCATCCGAAAGTACGTGCACCCCGAGGACCAGGAGAAGGCCCTGAGCCTGCATTACAAGGACGTGATGCTGGACAACCTGAAGCGGAAGAGCTCCTTCTCGCTGGATTGGCGGCTGGTGGTGAACGGCAAGGTCAGCAACATCCGCCACACCGAGATCATGGCCAGGGACGGGCAGCACATCATCGTCTGCATCAAGAACATCGACGCGGAGATACAGGCCAGGCTCGCCCAGCGGGAGGACCAGAAGAAGAACGTCACCTTCACGCAGATCGCCGAGCGGCTGGCCGATCACTACGACATGATCTACTACATCGACTGCGTGAGCGAGCACTACGCGGAGCTCTCCGCGAAGAAGATCTCCGGCGAGCTGAAGATCCAGGAGGAGGGCGAGGGCTTCTTCGCGGCGTGCTGGCGCAACGCGGGCCGCCTGATCCACCCGGAGGACCGGGAGCGCATCCGGCTGTTCCTGGACCGGGACAACCTGATCTCCCAGCTGGAGAACCGGCGGCAGCTGACCGAGGACTACCGCATGATCGTCGACGGCGGCAAGATCCAGTTCACCCGCATGTCGGTGACGTATTCCTCCGATCACAGCCACTTCATCATCTGCGTGGAGAACCGCGACAAGGACGTGCGCAGGGAGCAGGAGCACCTGGCGGCGCTGTCGATGGCCAATGAGATCGCCCGGCGGGACGAGCTGACCCACACGAAGAACAAGACGGCCTACCACGAGATGGAGGGCGAGCTGCAGCGGCAGATCGAGGAGGGCTGCGACCCCTTCGGCATACTGGTGTGCGACATCAACGGCCTAAAGGTGATCAACGACACCGAGGGCCACAAGGCCGGCGACGACTACATCAAGACCTCCTGCATGCTGATCTGCCGCATCTTCCACCACAGCCCCGTGTTCCGCATCGGCGGCGACGAATTCGTCGTGATCCTCCGGGGCCAGGACTTTGAGAACCGGACGCAGCTGCTCTCCAGCCTGAGAAGGCAGGTGGAGGAGAACATCCGCATCGGCGAGGGGCCCGTGGTGGCCTCGGGCCTGGCGGAATACCGGCCCTCCACGGACAAGGCCGTGGAGGACGTGTTCAACCGCGCCGACACTCAGATGTATTCGGACAAGGCGCGCCTGAAGGAGCTGAAGCTGCTGCAGGAGAGCCATTCCCTGAAGGAAAGGGCCAACATACGCATCATCAGCGAGGAGCGGCGCATACTGCTGGACTCCCTGTTCAAGTCCTTCGAGGTGGTGTCGGAGGGCACCTACGTGTACCTCTGCGACATGAAGTACGACTTCTCCCGCTGGTCCAAGAGCGCGGTGGACACCTACGGCCTGCCGTCCGAGTACATGTACGGCGCGGGGGACATCTGGGAGAACCAGATCCACCCGGACGACCGGGCGGCCTATCACAGGGGCATCGACGAGATCTTCTCCGGCAACGCCTCGGCCCACGACATGCAGTACCGGGTGCGCCGCCCCAACGGGGAGTACGACGTGTGCACCTGCCGCGGCGTGGTGGTCCGGGACCTGTCCGGCGAGCCGGACTACTTCGCAGGCACCATCCGCAACCACGGCATACAGGGCCATGTGGACACGCTGACCGGCCTTCGCAACCAGTACGGTTTCTTCGAGGATCTGGAGGTGTGCATCAAGCGCAACACGGGCATCAGCGTGATACTGTTCGGCATCAGCAAGTTCTCCGAGATCAACGAGATGTACGGCTACCACTTCGGCAACCGCGTGCTGCAGCTCTACGCCCGGGAGATCTTCCGGGCCACGGAGAACAAGGCCCACATCTACCGGATCGACGGCACGAAGTTCGCGCTGATCAGCAACGCCCACACCATCGCGGAGCTTCGGGACGGCTACAACCGCTTCCGCGCGTACCTGCACGAGGATTTCAAGGTGGACGGCAAGAACATACTGCTCGACCTGCACTGCGGCGCGCTGCGGGTGGACAACTTCGACGTCGATTCCCAGACGGTCTACGCCTGCCTGAACTACGCCGACGAGGAGTCCAAGGTCCGCAAGCAGGGCGATATGGTGGAGTTCCGCAACGACCTGACCGAGGACAACCAGCAGCGGCTGGAGAAGCTGCACGCGATACGCGCCTCCATCATGCACGGCTACGACGGATTCTACCTGCTCTACCAGCCGGTGGTGGACGCCAAGACCGAGCAGCTGATCGGCGTGGAGGCGCTGCTGCGCTGGAAGAACGACCGCTACGGCATGGTGCCGCCGGACCAGTTCATACCGATACTGGAGTCCGACCCGCTGTTCCCGGAGCTGGGCGAGTGGATTCTGAGGGAGTCGATACTGGCGGCCAAGCAGGTCCTGAGACAGAACCCCGGGTTCATGGTCAACGTGAACCTGTCGTACACCCAGCTGGAAAAGCCGGACTTCGTGGACATGGTGCTGCGCATCCTCAACGAGCTGGGCTATCCGCCGGAGCACCTCTGCCTGGAGGTGACGGAGCGGTGCCGGCTGCTGGATCTGGACCTTTTGAAGAACGTGGTCGTCAACCTGAAGGCCCGGGGCGTGCTCATCGCGCTGGACGACTTCGGCACCGGATTCTCCTCCATCGGCATACTGAAGGAGATCCCGGTGAACATCATCAAGATCGACCGCAGCTTCGTGAAGATGATCGAGGAGAACGACCTGGACCGGCAGCTGATCCGCAACATCGCCGACCTGGCCTCCATATTCGGCGCAAAGGTCTGCGTGGAGGGCATCGAGACGGAGGGCATGCGGAACATACTGAAGCAGTACCACGTGGAGAGCTTCCAGGGCTACTACTACGCCAAACCCCTGCTGCTGGAACAGTTCCTGGAATGGGACAAGGCCTCCCGCGAAGAATACGCGCGGGACAGCGAGGAGGTTGCGGGCAGGGAGTAGGGAGTAGGGGCGCCGATGCGGCGCCCGCCCGTTCGAGTGAGGAGTTAGGAAGTAGGAGTTAGGAGTATAAGGATGCCTGTCTGAGAGGGAACAGGGTACAGGGAACAGGGAACAGGAATAGCCGGGGACCGGATTGCCACGGTAGGCAGGCCGACGTGGCAATCCGGTCCTTTGTTTTCTGTATTCAGAATGAGTCAGGGAACCTGTCCCCGTGACTCATGGACGGGGAAGCAAATGAAGCCTCCCCATCCGCAGATGGGGAGGGGGACCGCTTGCGGTGGTAGGGGACCTGAACGAATCGCCGTGCGCTGCGATTCGCATGGAGTGCCCTATCCCCCGCTTCGCGGGTACTTCCCCATCTGCGGATGGGGAAGCAAATGAAGCCTCCCCATCCGCAGATGGGTTCGAGCGCCCGGAGAACAGTCCGGTGGACTGTTCTCAGCGAGAACGGGCCGGCAGGCCCATGGTGAGGGGGACCGCTTGCGGTGGTGGGGGACCTGAACGAATCGCCGTGCGCTGCGATTCGCAGGGAGTGCCCCATCCCCCGCTTCGCGGGTACTTCCCCGCCTGCGGGCGGGGAAGCTATTTGTGCATCCCTGTACCCTACACATCGGTGCTACGCGCCGATACCCGGTTGTCCTCCTGAACCGCGGCGGGCGGCGGGGCTTTGGTTGGCGGGGCGTCATTGCGGAGGCGGTCCGCCAGCACGTACCACCGCTGTACCGTGTTCTCCAGGAAGAAGTAGTGATAGAAATAGAAGGCCAGCAGCACGGCGAGGGCCAGCATCACGACGGCCGCCAGCGGGTTCGTCTCGGGGTGGAGCACGGCCAGGTCGACGACAAACAGCTCCGCGACCACCGTCATCACCAGCACGATGAGATGGACGAGCCGCTCGTGCTGCAGCCAGCGGAGCTTCTCCAGGTGCCGCTCCAGCAGCGCCTGAGACGCCGGCGCGTCCCGCAGCGCCGCCTCATGGGCCCGGCAATAGCGCTTGATGTTGATGCCAAATCTGTCAGACATATCCGATTGCACGCTCCAGGTCAATCCCACCAATAGCTCCCGTAGAAGCGGTCGATGGAACACATGGGGACGGTCCTTTTGTGTTGACGAAAACAGGCGATACAATCTGCCATGAACACAAAAGGACCGTCCCCATGTGCACATGCGCCGTAGAACGGGGCGGCGGCTTCGCCATCCGGGAGGTCGAGCTCAGAGAGCTTCCGGCCCTCGGGCAGCCGCAGCGGCTCGGTCTTCGGCACGATTTGCTCGTATTCCTCTTCCGTGATCATGTCGGCCCATTCCCCGATCCACGCGGGGTAATACCCGGTGTCCCGCAGCGCGGCGTCCACCTCGGCGCGCTCCTCGTCGCTCAGGCCGTAGTAGCAGAAGATGTACCAGGCGTCGCCGGTGGAGGCCTGGAACCGGTGCTCGAACACGGCGAACCAGTCGACGTAAGCCGGGTCGTACTGGTACCAGGTGGCGCTGTAGTCGGAGGCGCTGATACTGAACGTCATGGACAGCATGCCGCCGGGATGCAGCTCGGCGATGCCCCGGTAGGGGGTGGAGAACATGTGCCGCGCCCGCTGGCCGTCGTAGTCGTACAGATCGACGATGTCGCCGCAATACGTGATGATCAGCTCGTCCGAGCCGTCGGAATCCGCGTCGAAGAACAGGTACCGGACCTCGTCGTTCAGCGCGGCGGCAGGCCATCCGTGCTGCACCAGCCCGGTGTACAGCCCCATGTCCTCCACCTGCTCCATCGTGTATCCGCCGTCCTGCGCCTGCCGGTACAGGCGAAGGACGTCCCCATAGGCGCGCATGCGGCCGTCGCCGGCCTCGGCGGCGGCAAAGGCCGCGAGCATCGCCAAAAGGGCGGCCACGAACAGGGCCGCCAATCGCTTCATGGATGTATTCTTCATCGTTCTGTCAGCATTCCACATTCTTGGCCGCCTTCAGGCAGAGCTCCAGCGCGGGCAGCAGCGATTGCCGGCCCCAGCTGCGGGCGTCGTAGGCGTCGGTGTCGGCCAGGCTGTCCGCGGTGTAAAGGAACTGGCCGAAGGCGACGCGCCTGAACTCGGCGCAGGCGGACAGGGACGCGCACTCCATGTCCACCACGCCGCAGCCCTCGGCGCGGCTCCGGCGCACCTTGTCGACCGTCTCGCGGTAGATGGCGTCGGTGGTCCACGTGTCGCAGAACTCGCAGTGGATGTTCGCGGTCTCCAGCGTCTCGGTGATGATCTGCTGCAGCCGGTCGTCCGGGTAGCTCCAGCGGGCGGGCGGCATGTAGTGGTAGGAGCACCCCTCGTCGCGCAGGGCGCGCCTGGGCACGACAAAGGTGTTCTCCGGCAGATCGATCAGCGCGCCGCAGGAGCCGGTGGATACCACGGCGCGCACGCCGTAGGCGATCAGCCAGTCCATCAGCGAGACGGCCGCCGGCGCGCCGAACGGCGCCTCGCACAGGCACACGCTGTCGCTGACGCGGTAGACCGGGTAGGTCTTGGTGACGGTCTCATACCGCGCGATCTCGGCAAAGCCGTTCCGCTGCGCGTACTCGCCCACGCAATCGCCCAGTATGGGGAACGCGGCGCAGGGGGGCAGCTCGATGCCCAGCTCCCTGTGGTCGGGCTCCAGCACCGCCCGCTCCGAATAGTCGTACTCGAGAATCGGGAAATTGCTCATATTGCCTCCTTATGGTCCTTGTGAACTGCATCCAGCCATATACGCTGAACCCATTATACCAAAAAGCCGGTGCGCAATCAACCGTGAAGCCTGGAATTTGTTCCGGAATTTGTCCAAACCGGTATTGACAGATGCCCGTGGATGTGATAGGATACCGATGAGTAAACGATTTCGCATGGCGGGTGAGCGCATGGCGTCAGGCGGACGTGGGGGGAGAGCGGGAACATGCCTGAGATCATAACGCGGGACGGGGTTGCCATCCATTACGAGGAATGCGGCGGGGGAGACCGCCATCTGATATGCACCCAGGTGGAGCACGCCGGCGAATCGCTGGAGCGGGCGCTGGCGGACCGGGGCTTTCACGTGTGGCTGCTGACCAACCGGGGCTTCGGCCGCTCCACCCATGTGACCGAGGACTACGGCGATCACTGGTACGACCGGTTCGCCGAAGACGTGATCGAGTTCGCCGATCAGAAGGGCATCGACCGCTTCGTCTACTCCGGCGCGTCCCACGGCGCGGGCACCGGCTGGCACGTGGTGTTGAATCACCCGGAGCGGGTGATCGCGTTCCTGGCGGTGGTGGCCGGCCCGCACAACCTGGACGAGAGCGGGGTGTCTGTGCGCCAGCAGATCATGCAGGGCAGGAGCATCCGGCACTGCTTCTACTATCCCACCGACGACCCGGGCCTGCTGGCGCGGCGGGCGCGGATGGCCGCCGAGAAGGAAGCGCTCCGGGCGCGGCCGGACTACGCGGAAATCTACGAGTCGCCGGAGACGAAGACCATCGAGTACGGCCGCCCGCTGAAGGCGCTGGGCACCGAGGCCGCGGTGTGCGCGGCGCTGCGGCACATACAGACGCCGGTGCTGCTGCTGGGGGGTGTGGAGGACACCATATCGCGGGTGGACCTGATGGCCCGCACCGCCCGGTACCTGCCCCACTGCAAGCTGGTGCTGTACTCCGGCTTCGGCCACTGCCTGGACAACTACGAGGAGCTGGCCCGTGAGGCCGTGACCTTCATCGACAACGTGGAAGCCACCGGCAGGATCTACGACGCCGTGCCTGTCGAACCGAAACGGAAGTGAAAGCGGTCATACGGCAACACCTCCGGGCAGAGGCGCATGGATCCGCTTCACCGCGCTCTGACGCAATGACCGGCTTGACAGGCACATCCGCGCGGTGGTAGTATGATAGACGACGCGACAGAGAAGGGGGCGGGCAAATGGCAAACCGTCGGGCAACCATGCATGACGTGGCCAGGCTGAGCGGGGTCTCCACCGCGACGGTCTCCCGGGTCATCAACCAGAACGGGCGGTTTTCGCCCGAGACGGAGCAGCGCGTGCGTCAGGTCATCCGCCAGCTGGACTTCGTGCCCAATCAGGCCGCGAAGGACCTGCGCACGCGGCGCTCCCGGCTGGTGGGGATACTGGTATCGAGGCTCTCCTACGAGTACGTCAACAGCCTGGTGACGAAGCTGGAGGAGCTGCTGTTTGAGCAGGGCTTCATCGGCATCGTCTGCAACATCAGCGAAAACTACGAGAACGAGCAGACCTACCTGGACGCCATGTTCAGCATGAACATCTGCGCGCTGATCGTGTTCTCCTCCGGCAGGCCGATCGCGCGCCCGGAGGGCCGCTCGATACCGGTGATCTACATCAACCGCATGCCGGAGGACCTGAACGACAAGCTGTGCTGCGCCATCGCGACGGATTCCGTCAGCGCCGGCTACAAGGCCTGCGCCGCCCTCATCGAGGCCGGATGCCGCCGCGTCGCCATCGTCAGGACCCTGTACGGCCCCGACCGGCGGCCCCGCGACCGCGAGATCGGGTTCATGAAGGCGCTGCTGGAGAGCGGCTGCGCCTACGACGAGGGGCTATCGGTGGCCGTGCCCGTGGCCGGCGATTACGCCAGTGCCTTCGCCAGCGTGAACGAACGGCTGGATCAGGGCCAGGCCGCGGACGGCTACTTCTGCGAATCCGACGTGTACGCGCTGAGCACCATACGCAGCCTGGAGGTGCACGGGCTTCGCGTGCCCGAGGACGTGAAGGTGGTGGGCTGCAACGACATGTCCATCGCCCTGTACAACAACCGGGCCATCACCACCATCCGCCACCAGACGGAGGCCATCTGCCTGAAGGCCATCGAGAACATGAAGCGCATGCTCAGCGGCGACGAGCTGGAACAGCGGCACACGGTGTTCGACGTGGAGCTGGTCAGGCGGCAGACGCTGTAGCGCCCGCTCACACGCCCAACTTCGCCATGATGCCGTCCGCGTCCACGCCGGGGTGGGTGACGTACAGCCGCGCGATCTGCTCCACCAGGCGCACGTCCCAGCCCCGCCGGGCGGCGATCTCCACCGCGGGGCGGCCCTTGGCCGTCTCGCGGATCACGGTTTCGATCTGGGATTTCAGGTCCGCGCCCAGCCTGATGCCCCGGTCGTGGTGGGAGATGTCGATGCGCGTCACGGTGCTTTTTTGGCCCTCGATGGTTGCGACGGCCAGCGTGATCGCCTGGTTGAACCGGCGGGGCCCGCAGCTGCCGGGGTTGAGCAGTATCGTATGGCCCTGCCGGAGCTCCTCGTAGCGGTGGGTGTGGCCGTAGACCGCCAGACCGTACCCGGAGAGGTCGGCGGGCAGGTCCTTTTTTTTGTGCGCCATGCACACGCGCACCCCGCCCAGCGTGAAGTCGAGGGTGTACGGAATCCGCTCCGCCCACTCCCTGTCGTTGTTGCCGCGCACCACGTACACCGGGGCGATGCCTTGCAGCGTCAGCAGTATGCCCTGGTTGTTGATGTCGCCGCCGTGGAGTATGGCGTCGGCGCCGGCCAGGTGGTCCAGCACCTCCTGGCGAAGCAGGCCGTGCGTGTCAGAAAGTATGCCGATCTTCATAGCGTTTTCCTCCATGTTCAGCCGCCGTACCGGCACTTTTTATTATACCACAGCCCGCGGCGCGGGGCAATCTGTCGCGCGACTACATCATTTATCTCATGTACAACCACGGGCAGGTTGGCGATGATCTCTTCCTGTGTGCGTTTCTTCTTCCGCTTGTAACCGGTAACTTCCTCTGTTGCAGGTTCTTCCGTTTGAGGTGCGGAGGCAGGGATCCTTTTGGAAAATTACGATTTTTCAAGGACTTTACACTACATCCTTTGGCAGCGGAAAGCGTTTTTGCCCGATTGCCAGTCCCTCCAATAGACGGTGGTATTGCGGCGAGGTGAGCGTCAGCACTTCCTTCGCGTCACGCGGCCATTGGTAGCGAAAACCAATAAGAACCTTATACAGCATGAGAAAACCGTCGCCTTCCCAGATAAGCGCCTTCATCCGATCTGCCCGTTTCCCACAGAAAAGAAACATGCTGTGTTCATCGGGACGCATCTGGAACTGTTGGATAATGATTGCCGACAATCCTGCGATGGATTTCCGCATATCGGTGTAGCCGCAAACGATGTAGATGTTGTCTACCTTAAGCTCAGCAAGTACCATGAATACAGCTTCTTTTCGTCGATTCCATTCTGCTGACAGTAATCACGCTTGGACAGGCCGCTGTTGCTCCAGCCCTGGATGACCTGTACCCATTGCTGATATCTGATCTCGACGGTCTTTCCATCCATGATAGCTTCCTCCCTGATTTGGTTTTGTTTAGTTTTTTCGTGACAAATCCTGTGTCGAAAAAACTAAACTATCTCTATTCATAGAAGGTTAGCTTATCACAAGAGATTGTTTTAGCACAGACGTAGTTGTTTTTGACGCTTACGGTCAATCACTGACGATTTCTCGGCGGAAAGGCGCGTCCGTCTGGGGGATCGGCAGAAGGAAACCGCGCTACAGGAATGAAAAACAAACCTGCAGAGGCCGCGTCGCACCGCCCGCCCGGTACAACGCATCGTATCGTGCGGGACGAGTGCCAAAAAACGCCTCCCCGGATGTCAGCCTGTTCTCTCAGTGTGGTATTCGTCCACAACAGAGGAGCCTGTCACCCGGGGAGGGGTTCATTTTTGGGAAGAAGAGAATTCCTCCGGGAAAGTGTGACTATTTTTCCAGGAACGAAAGCACGTTGTCCTGGAAGTCATGATAGAACGGCGCTTCGATCATCAGCGCGTGGGATGCGCCGGGGATGACCACAAGCTCTGAGCCCTCCGGCAGATCGTCCAGCACCGAATTGACGAGATCATAATTCAGATAGGGGTCCTTGTCGCCGCAGATCACCAGCGTCTGCGCCTGGATGCCGGGCAGATCAATCAGCTTCTCCGAGGGGTCCACGAGCAGATCGCGGCGTCCTCCGTTGGGGCTGTAATCCCGGTCATAGTGCCAGCAGCTGGAGCAGTACAGCTCGATCACCACGGGATCGGTGATGGTCAGGTCGTAATGGCCATCCGCGTCGAGCTGGAAATCATCGGCGGCGTGCTCCCAGGTATTGTAGTGGAATTCTTCAGTCACTTCGAACGCCCCCAGTCCGCTCAGGATGGGCGCGTAGAGCACCAGTTTATTCAGATGCTCGGGGTACTTTACCGCGAAGCGGCTGGAGGTCACCGTGCCCCAGCTCCAGCCCAGTATGTCGATCTTGTCGATGCCGGTTTCCGAGATGATCAATTCCACGGCGGCGTTGATGTCCTCGCCGGCATAATCGGAATTGGGGGTGAAGCCATCCTCCACGGCCCCGGAACGGCCATATCCGGCCACATCCACGCGCCATACGGCGTAGCCGGCCCGCGCCAGGAGCCGGACAAGGCTGTAATCCTCATAGTTGATGTCGAATTCGTGGGAGGAGTAGGTCAGGCCATGGACGAGGAGAATATTGCGCTCCGGAGCGGTGCCCGCCACGGCAATGCGGTCCAGGTGAAGGGCGATTCCCTCGCGCTCCAGCGGGAACTCGTCGTAGGAGTATTCTATGGCGTCCGAGAGGGGTACGACGACGGCGGGCTCCGCAAACGCGGTAATCATCGTGAGGACAATGAGCAATGAGATCAAGGAACACAGCAGTTTCTTCATGTGGTTTCGCTCCCTTCAGATTTGGATTCCTCATCCAATAAGGTATCATTCATCCGTGGCCCAGTCAAATAGTTAATATCGATAGCCGGTTATAGCTTGACAATTATATGACAGTGGGGACGGTTCTCACTGTCATCTATCCGCCCGCGCTCTTGTTCCGGCGATGGAAATCTGCTATAATGAAGTGACAGAATGTGCCGGATTGCGGAGGGGCATGCTATGCGCGAGCTTTGGTTTGAAAAACCTGCGGCCAACTGGAACGAGGCGCTGCCGCTGGGCAACGGCTTCATGGGGGCGATGTGCTTCGGCGGCACGCTGGCGGACCGGTTCCAGCTGAACGACGAGGCGGTGTGGTCCGGCGGGCGGATCGACCGGATCAACCCCGACGCCCGCGAGGCCGTGCCCCGGCTGCGCCGGCTGATCGCCGAGGGGCGCGTCCCGGAGGCGGAGGACCTGGCGGAGGCGGCGTTCGTCGCCACGCCCGAGGGGCAGCGGCGCTACCAGCCCCTGTGCGACCTGGTGCTGCAGCTGAAGGCAGCGAACCGGCCGCGGGCGATTCCCTACCTGCTGAACAACCTGGCCGGGTGGGATATGCGTTTGTTCGAGCCGGAGGGCGGCGTCCGGGACTACCGGCGGGCGCTGGACATCGAGCGGGGCGTGCACCGGGTCCGGTACCGGCTGGACGGCGCGGCCTATGCCCGGGAGAGCTTCATATCCTATCCGGCGCGGGTGATGGCCGTCCGCGTGGCGGGCGGCCCGTGGCGGGCCATGCTGCGCCGCGCGGACTGCGTGTCGGAGCACCGGCGGCTGGACGGGAACACCGTGCTGCTCCGGGGCCGCACCGCCGACGACGGCATCGCGTTCTGCTGCGCGCTGCGGGCGCTGGGAGGCACTGCCACCGGCAACATGATCGAGGGGGACGGTGGCGCGGTGCTGCTGGCGGCCTCGGCCACCGACTTCCGCGAGGGCGACGGCTTTGTGGACGCGGCGCTGGCGCGGCTGGACGCGGCGGAGCGCGCCGGCTACGACGCGCTGCTGCGGGCGCACGTCGAGGACGTAGAGCGCCTTTCGACCGCCTGCGAACTGCACATCGAATCGGACGCGGCGCTGGACGATTTGCCATGCGACGCGCGGGTGCGCCGGGTGCGGACGGGGGAATGGGACCCGGGCCTGGTGAACGGCATGTTCGCCTACGGGCGCTACCTGCTGATCGCCTCCAGCCGCCCGGGCAGCCTGCCGGCGAATCTGCAGGGGCTCTGGAACGAGGCGTGGTTCCCGCCCTGGGACAGTAAGTACACGATCAACATCAACGCCCAGATGAACTACTGGCCGGCGGAGACGGCGAACCTCTCCGAGCTGCACGGGCCGCTGTTCGATATGATCGGCCGCATGGCGCCCAACGGGCGGCGCGCGGCTGAGGAGATGTACGGCGCGCAGGGCTGGATGGCCCACCACAACACCGACGTGTGGGCCGACTGCGCGCCCCAGGACAACTGCGTATCGTCCATGGTCTGGCAGATGGGCGCGGCCTGGCTGTCGCTGCACCTGTGGGAGCACTTCCGCTTCACCGGCGACGTGGCCTTTTTGCGCCGGTGGTTCCCGGTGATGGCGGAGGCCGCGCGGTTCTTCGCCAGCGCCTGCGCGGTCAGGGACGGCCTGCTGCGGGTCAGCCCGTCGCTGTCGCCGGAGAACACCTATTGCCTGCCGGACGGCACCACCGGCTGCCTCTGCGACGACGCGGCCATGGACCAGCAGATCCTCTGGGAGCTCTTCACCGCCGTGATCGAGGCGGGCGAGCGCCTGGGGGAGGACGTGTCGGCTTACCGGGCGCTGATGGGCAGTCTGAAGCCGGTGAAGATCGGCGGGGACGGGCGCGTCCTGGAGTGGCTGGATGGCAATAAGGCCGAGACCGAGCCCGGCCACCGGCACATCTCCCACCTGTTCGCGCTGTTCCCGGGAAACCGGATCACCTCGGCGAACCCCGAGGAGATGGCCGCCGCGCGGCGCACGTTGGAGGCGCGCCTGGCCTCCGGCGGCGGCCACACCGGCTGGAGCCGGGCCTGGATCATCCACTTCTGGGCGCGGCTGCTGGACGGGGACAGGGCGGGGGAGAACGTGCGCCTGCTGCTGGAGAAATCCACGCTCGACAACCTGTTCGACAACCACCCGCCCTTCCAGATCGACGGCAACTTCGGCCTGGTGTCCGGCATCGCCGAGATGCTGCTGCAGAGCCACGAGGGCTTTCTGCGGCTGCTGCCCGCGCTGCCTCAAAAGTGGCCGGACGGCTGGGTCCGGGGCCTGAGGGCCCGGGGCGGCTACACCGTCAGCCTGTGGTGGAAGGGCGGGAAGCTCAAAAGGGCGGAGATTGCCGCGGACCGGGACGGCACGCTGCGCCTGGCGACCGGCGAATGCCTGCCGCATGCGGCTGGCCAGGTGATCGTGATCGGGCCGGAGGCGTAAGGCGAGTAAATATCAGAGAGGTGAATAACATGTTTGACGTTGCGATCATTGGCACGGGGCCGGCGGGCCTGTCGGCGGCCATCACGCTGAAGATGCGCGAGAAGAGCGTTCTGTGGTTCGGCCCGGCGGACATGAGCGCGAAGGTCGAAAAGGCCGAGAAAATCGCCAACTATCCGGGCGTCGGGATCGTCGGCGGGCGGGAATTGAACGCGCGCTTCCGCGACCATGCCCGGGAGATGGGCCTTGAGAGCGTCGATAAGCTGGTCACCACCGTCTCGAAGGTGGGCGAGCGCTTCATGCTGCTGGCCGAGAACGAGATCTTCGAGGCCCGGTCGGTGTTGCTGGCCACCGGCGTGGTATCGGCCAAGGGCGTGCCGGGCGAGGCGGAATACCTGGGGCGCGGCGTCAGCTACTGCGCCACCTGCGACGGCATGTTCTACCGGGGCAAGGCCATCGCCGCGTACTGCGCCGGCAGCCGGTACGCCCACGAGGTGGAATACCTGGCCGGCATCGCCGCACGGGTGTACCTGTATTCGCCCGAAAGGGAGCTGGCGGTGAGCGGTGAGAACGTGGAGCGGCTGGAGAGCCCCATCGCCGCCGTGCAGGGCCGTGACCGGGTGGAATCGGTGCGGCTGAGCGACGGGCGCGAGATTCCGGTGGACGGCGCGTTCTTCCTGAGAAACGCCATATCGCCGGCGTCACTGGTGCCGGGGCTGGCATTGGACGGGCCCCACATCGCCGTCGACCGGCAGCTGCGCACCAATATCGAGGGGTGCTTCGCCGCGGGCGACTGCGCGGGCCGCCCCTACCAGATCGTCAAGGCGGCGGGGGAGGGGAACGCCGCCGCCCACCAGATCCTGGAGTACCTCGCCCGGACGCCCGGCGACGCGCTGTGATCATGGTATAAAGCGATGCGCGGGCATGAGGACATCCTGAAGGGACGGGCCTGAAGAACCTGATGGACGTGGCCATCATCAACCGCGCGGAGAAGGAGGGGCTGTCGTACCTGAAGGAGGCCTATGTGCGCGAGGACGAGATCCCCTTTGACTTCAGCCGCCGCCGCATGAGCGTGGTGCTGCGGGACGGCGCGGGCAAGCGCCAGCTGATCACCAAGGGCGCGGTGGAGGAGATACTGTCCATCTGCGGCCACATCGAGATCGACGGCCAGGTGAAGCCGATCACCGGGGCACTGATCGAGAACGCCCAGAAGATCGCCACCGAAAACAATTTGGAGGGCATCCGCGTGATCGCGGTGGCCCAGAAGAACAACGTGCACGGGGTGGAGACCTTCGGCGTGGACGACGAGAGCGACATGGTGCTGATCGGCTTCGTGGGCTTTCTGGACCCGCCCAAGCCCTCGGCCCAGTCCGCCATCACGGCCCTGAACCGCAACGGCGTGCGCACGGTGGCGCTCACCGGCGACACCGAGGGCGTGGCCGTCAACATCTGCGGCCGCCTGGGCATTCCCACCGGCTACACGCTGACCGGCGCGCAGGTGGAGGCGATGGACGACGAAGCGCTGATGGCCGCCTGCGAGAAGTGCCACATCTTCTCGAAGCTGTCGCCGTACCAGAAGCAGCGGGTGGTGAAGGCGTTCCAGTCCAACGGCCACACCGTGGGCTACATGGGCGACGGCATCAACGACAGCCTGCCGCTGAAGCAGGCGGACGTGGGCATATCGGTGGACACCGCGGTGGACATCGCCAAGGAGGTCGCGGACATCATACTGCTGGAAAAGGACCTGAACGTGCTGGATGCCGGCGTCATCGAGGGGCGCAGGACCTTCGCGAACATGTCCAAGTACCTGAAGATGTCGGTCAGCGGCAACTTCGGCAACATGTTCTCGGTGCTGATCGCCAGCATATTCCTGCCGTTTTTGCCGCTGCTGCCGCTGCACATACTGGTGCAGAACATACTGAACGACTTCGCGCAGCTGGGCATGCCCTTTGACCACGTGGAGGACGAGTATATACGCCTGCCGAAGAAGTGGGACATACCGGGCATCAAGAAGTTCATGGTGTACTTCGGCCTGCTCAGCACCGTGCTGGACGTGCTGTGCTTCCTGGTGATGTGGCACATCTTCAAATTCAACAGCGCCCAGACGGCCGGGTACTTCCAGTGCGGCTGGTTCATGTTCGGCGTGATCTCCCAGACGGTGGTCATACACACCATACGCACGCCGAAGCTGCCGTTCTTGCAGGACCGGGCCTCCCCCCAGCTGACGCTGTCGACGGCGCTGGTGGTGCTCGCGACGCTCTTGATCGGCTTTACCGCCATCGCGGGGCTGTTCGACCTGCCGGTGATGGCGCCCGCCTTCGGGCTGTGGCTGGTGATTCTGATGGCGGTCTACAGCCTGCTGGCGCAGATGTTGAAGGCCGTGTACATCCGGCTCAACAAAGAATGGGTATAAAGAGAATGGACTAATACAGCTCCCGCAGCACCAGCACCGTGATGCCGGGGTTGTCGCCGGGCATGATGCGCAGCACCTTCTCGTGCCAGCGGTACTCGTCCTGGATCATGCCCCGCAGATTGGTGCCCCGGTGGTAGCCGTGGATCAGGCGAATCTGATAGACCATCGGCCCGGCGTCTCTCAGCGCCCGGTCGATGGTCTTCATGGCCTGGGCCTGCATCATGCCGTGCAGGTCGATGGTTACGAACGGGTCGTTCATGGGTGTCTCACATCCGTTTCTCTGGGTGTATAGCCGGGTATTATTGCAGCCTGTCCGCCGACGCTTGCAGCTTCGCCATGGCGTCCTTAAGGGCGGCCACGTCCTGTTCGTTCATCTTCTCGGGCTTGCACCTGAACAGCAGCCGACTCAGCGCGGCGACGTCCGCCTTCACCTGCTTCCTGTCGGCCTTCTCCGCGGCCTTTCCCTTCTCCTTCAGCGCGGCCTCCGCCTTCGCGATCAGCTGGCGGGCCTCGCTGACGGCGGTCATGCTGTCCTTGTACAGGCTGTCCGCGCCGGCGTACATCTCGGCGTCGCGGATGGCCTTTTGGATTTCGTCCTCGCTCATCCGGTCGTTGGTGGTGATGGTGATGGACTGGGCCTTGCCGGTCTTCTGATCCCGGGCGGACACGGTGAGTATGCCGTTGGCGTCGATATCGAAGGTCACCTCGATCTGCGGCACGCCGGCCATGGCCCGCTCGATGCCCGTCAGCCTGAACCGGCCGATGCTCTTGTTGTCCCGGGCCATCGGACGCTCGCCCTGGAGCACGTGGATGTCCACGGCCCGCTGGAACGGCGCGGTGGTGGAGAAGATCTGGCTGTGGTGGATGGGCAGGCGGGAGTTGCGCTCCACCAGCCGCGTGGCCACGCCGCCGACCGTCTCTATGGAAAGGCTCAGCGGGGTGACGTCCAGCAGCAGTATATCGCCCTTTGCGGCCAGCTCATGGGAACCCTGGAGGATGTCGCCCTGCACCGCCGCGCCCTGCGCCACGCACTCGTCGGGGTTGATGTTCTTCGACGGCTCCTGTCCGGTCAGCTGGCGCACCTTCGCCTGCACGGCGGGGATGCGGGTGGAGCCGCCCACCAGCAGCACCCTGCCCAGCTGGGCGGGAGACAGCCCGGCGTCCTGCAGCGCGCTGCGTACCGGCCCCGCTGTGCGCTCCACCAGGTCGGCGGTCAGCTGGTCGAACTTCGCGCGGGTCAGCGTGGCCTCCATGTGCACGGGCATGCCGTCCCGCTGGGCCAGGAAGGGGAGGGAGATGTGGGCGGTGTCCGTGCCCGACAGCTCCTTCTTGGCCTGCTCGGCCGCCTCGCGCACCCGGCCGCAGGCGGCGGGGTCCCGGCGCAGGTCGACGCGCTGCTCCCGCTTGAATTCGTCCATCAGGTAATCGGCCACGCGGGCGTCGAAGTCGTCGCCGCCCAGGTGGTTGTCGCCGGAGGTGGCCAGCACCTCGATCACGCCCTCGCCGATCTCGATGATGGACACGTCGAAGGTGCCGCCGCCCAGGTCGTACACCATGATCTTCTGGGGCATGCCGTTGTTCAGGCCGTAGGCCAGCGCCGCGCTGGTGGGCTCGTTGATGATGCGCTTCACGTTCAGGCCCGCGATGCGGCCCGCGTCCTTGGTGGCCTGCCGCTGTATGTCGTTGAAGTAGGCCGGCACGGTGATCACCGCGTCGGTCACCGGCTCGCCCAGGTAGGCCTCGGCGTCTTGGCGCAGCTTGCGCAGTATCATGGCGCTGATCTCCTGGGCCGTCCACGCCTTGCCGCCGATCCTGACGCTCCAGTCCGTGCCCATCTGACGCTTGACGGAGCTGACGGTGCGGTCGGGGTTTACGGCCTGCTGCCGCTTGGCGGCGCTGCCCACCAGCACGTCGCCCCTGTCGTTGAACGCCACCACGCTGGGCGTGGCCCGCTCGCCCTTGTCGTTCTGTATGATCACCGGGTGCCCGCCCTCCACGATGGAAACGCAGCTGTTGGTGGTACCCAGATCGATGCCGATGATTCTGCTCATGTCAATGCCTCCGGAGATGTCGCCTGTAGATGTATGCTCAGCGGCGGAACAGCCTTTGAATGTCGTACCAGAGGGAACGGAGGTCGAACCGCGCCCCGCCGACGAACACCGCCAGGATCACCGTCAGCGCCGCGGACGCGAGTATCCAGATGATCGATATCCGTATCGCGCCCAGGCCGGGGGCCAGGAACACCGGGTCCTCGGCCAGGTGGAACCGCTCGGGCCGGTTCACGTCGTAGAGGATCTCCACCGACGTGCCCGCCGGGAACTTCTTCGGGTCCAGGGCGTTGCCGTATTCCCTGCGGACGGACTGCCCCTCCGCGGTGAACTCCACCACGGGCAGCCAGTAGGAGCGGGTGCCGTGCCGCGCCGCCCGCACGACCTTGTGGGTGTAATCGACGATGACGCCGGTCGTCCGGGTGTATTCCTGCTCGCATCGACGCCGGCATTCCCGGCGCGTGCCGATGCCGGTGAACAGCAGGATCCACGCGACAAAGGAGGTCGCGGCAAAGTACATCAGCATCTTGAGGGCCATTTCGCTCATGGACAATCGCCATCCTTTCCCAATCGGAGCGGGGCTTACAGCCCGATTTCGACGGACACCCGCTCGTCAAGGCAAAAGCCGCCGGCGTAGACGCGGTACGTGCCGGGCTCCACGACCCTTTTGCCCTCGCTTTCCATGTAGATCATGAGGTCGCAGGGGTTCACGGTGAATTCCGCCCGCCGGACCTCGCCGGGGGCCAGGCCCCGGAGGCGCTCAAAGCCGATGAGCCTGCGGATGGGGTGGACCGTGCCGGAGGGCGACACCCGGCGGATGTACAGCTGGGCGACCTCATCGCCCATCACGCCGCCCGCGTTCGTCACGTCCACGGACGCCTTCAGCCCGCCGTCGCGCTTCTCGACGCGCAGTTCGCCGTAGTCGAACCGGGTGTAGGACAGGCCGTAGCCGAAGGGGTACAGAACCGGCCTGTCGAAGTACCGGTAGGTCCGGGGGTGGCGGATCAGGTCGTAGTCCGCCATCGGCGGCAGGTCGCCGTCGCCCAGATACCAGGTCATGGGCAGGCGGCCCGCGGGGTTGGCCTGGCCGAACAGCGCCGCCGCCAGGCCGTGGCCCAGGTCCTGGGAGCCGGTGGCGTTGGTCAGTATCGCGGGCACGTGGGCCTGCATCCAGGTGATCGCGTAGGGGTAGTTGGTGATCAGCACCACCGCCACGTTCGGGTTGGCGGCGTATACAGCCTCCACCAGCCGCTCCTGCGCCGGGATCATGTCGATGGTGCTGCGGTCGATCTCCTCCTTGGCGTTGACGACCGGGTTGCACCCCAGCGCCACGACGACCTTCTTCGCCTTCTGCGCCAGCGCCTTCGCCCGCTCGACGCCGCTGGACACCACCTCCGCCGTCAGCACGGCGGCCTCCCGCGCGGAGCCGGCCCAGGCGGTCACGTCGTTGCCGCCCTCCTTGGTGTTGCTCTCGTCCTTCTTCCGGATCAGCGGGTCCGTCTTCAGCACGCCGCCCTCCACGTACACGTTCCGGTTGCCGAAGCAGTGGAGCTTGACGTCGCCGCCACCGTCCTCCCAGTACCGGGTCAGCTCCACGCTGTTGGCGTTCTTCGGGTCCGGCGTGCGCTCGGCGTCCGCCGTGCCGATGGTGAAGCTGTCGTACACGAACCAGGCAAACGGGTCGTCCGAGGCCAGGCTGATCTTGCCCTTCGCGTCCACGGTCAGGTACTTCCGGTAGGCGGGGGCGTACAGGAAGTTGCTGCCGCAGCCCCAGTCGGACCGCTCGAACACCACCGCGTCCCCGGCCCGGTCCACCAGCACCAGCTCCGCGGGCTCGGCGTCCGCGGCCTCCCGGGGCGACGGCGCGGGGCGGCTGGCGCCCAGGTACTTGTCGCCGCATTTGAAGCGGACCAGGTCCTGCCCGTTGTCAAAGGGCACCGGGCGGCGCATGCGCTTTTCCATGCCCGCCTTCAGCGTGACCCTGTAGAGGGGCGCGCCGCCGTACCAGTCCATGAACCAGCGGTCGGCCACCGGGCCGATCAGCGCGATGTCGTCGCCCGCGTCCAGGGGCAGAAAGCCGTTCTCGTTCTTCAGCAGCACGTTGGAGGCCATGCTCATCTGGTGCGACACGCGCTTGGCCTCGTCGGTGCCCACGTCCGCCATGTCCAGGTCGGCGTAGGGGTCCTCGGGGTCAAACGCGCCCTGGCGCAGCAGCTCCATGATCGTGCAGCGTATGGACTTGTCCAGCTCCGCCTCGGTGATCAGGCCGCGCTCATAGGCCTCCCGCGCTGCCTTCGCCACCTCGGCGGCATTGTCCAGCATGGCGTCCACGCCCGCCTTCACGCCCTCCGCCAGCGTCTCGGCGTGGGTCTTGAAATAGCGGTGGAAGGTCACGGTCTGCAGGAAATCGCCGCCGTCGGTCATCGCGTAGCGTATGCCCCAGCGGTCCTTCAGCAGGTTCTGGACCTCGTGGTTCAGCATGGCGGGCAGGTGGTTGATCTCGTTGTAGGCGGTCATGACGCCCTCCGCGTGGCCCTCCTGGGCGCAGTAGCGGTAGGGCTCCAGCTCGTAGTCGTACTTGACCTTGTCCGATATGTCGAAGCTGTCATAGCAGCGCCGGTATTCCCGGTTGTTGGCGTAGAAGTGCTTCAGCACCGCGGCGGTGCGGACGCGGTCGCCGCGTTGGCCGGGCGCAAGCGGCGTGCCGTCGCTGTTGTGCTCGTCCTGCATGCCGAGGATGTAGGCGGAGGCCATCTTGCCGGTCAGGTACGGGTCCTCGCCGTAGCCCTCCTCGTTCCGGCCCCATCGGGGATCCCGGCACAGGTCGACGGTGGGGCACAGCCGGCCGTGGCCGCACTTGCCCACCGCGTTCGCGAAGGCTCGCGATTCCCGGCCCGTCACGTCCCCGGCCCGGCGGATCAGATCCCGGTCGAACGTCGCGGCCATGCCGATGGGCTGGGTGAACGATGTGGTGGGCGTCGGCGGGAACGGCTCGCCCTGACCGGCCCGGGCCTGGACGCCGTGCGCCCCCTCGCCGCCGCAGGTGGACACCGCCATCCCCAGGCGCTCGTTGCGGATCCAGAGGGTGAACCAGTGGAACTTCTCTTCGAGGGTCAGTTGGGAGAGCAGCCATTCGGCGCGCTCCTCGGTCGAAAGGCTCATATCGTACAGGGGCGTGTTTCTGTCCATGTGTCATTCCTCCGGGGTTTATGGCATAATCACTTTATACAGGCATTATACCGCAAACCGTCGGGGCTGTCCACTGTTCTCTGCGCCATGACGTTCGCCTTTGTGAAGATGGAGGGGAAGAGGCTCATAGCCTCTGGATAATTGTGCACGCGCGCCGATTCCCTGGCCGTATCAAAGAAACGCTCGCCTTCCTTCAATCGCTCCTCTTCACGGCGCTGCCGCACCTATTCATCGATATCGGTAACCCCAATGACGATATAACGGCTATCGCCTTTCATGCAGGAAACCTTCATTCGCACATAATACGAAGTGCCCCGCTTTACTCTGCGATAGGTCATCTCAAACACCCGGGTTCGATCCAATGCCTCTGTGAGGAATTGGCGGTTCATGGCCTTGATAAATGCCGCCTGATCTTCCGGATGGACGCAGAGCTTCGCTTCCCGCTTGCAGCTTTCAAAGAAATCCGTGCCGCGTCGCGCCTCGGTGAGCACGCCGCTCTCGTCGTCGATGTGGTATTCGATGTACGCGTCGGTCTGCATATCGACATAGTACAGGTCCGCATAGCCGCGGGCCAGGGCCGTTGCGATGTGCGCGAATACGGCGCCGGTACTGCTCTGTGATTCCTGCGCGTATGAATCCGCCTCAATACCCGGCATCTGATTGATGATGCGACGCACATCCGACAGAGGTATATAGACGTCCTGGTTTTCATCAAGGAAATATGGGTTCATTGACAATTTCTTCAACAGCGCGCTGCGTTCGATCAATACCATGCTATCACCCCGATCCCCAAATCGTATTCGTGGTTAACCGTTGGCTTCCGGCATTACTTCGCATCCGGTATACGTATCGTTGCCACCGTGCCGCCGCCTTCTCGTTTCGCGATGATGAGTTCACCATCACACATCCTCTCCAGGCGGCTGATGATGTTGGGCAGGCCGACGGTGTCATCATCGATGCTCAAAGGCGCTTTGAAATCCTCTCCGTCATTCTCGACGATGATCTCATTGAAGCCTTCGGCGTGCCGTGTACGGATCGTGATATTCAGCCTTTCCACCTCCGGGTCGATCCCATGCTTTACCGCGTTCTCAACCACAGGCTGGAGGGTCAGAGGCGGCAGCTTAAAATCGACATACGGCGTGTCGTATATCACGTGGAGTTGATCAGGGAAACGCGCCATCTCCACAGACAGGTATGCCCTTGTGTGCTCCAATTCCTCCGCAAAGGGCACCGGCTCCTGGCTGGTCATGGATCGGAACACCTTTTTGAGATAGACGGAAAAATCCCGGATCACGCCCTGGGCTTTGACAGGATCCTCCTCCACGATATAGTAGATGCTGGAGATGACGTTATAAATGAAATGCGGTCGAATCTGCAGGATCCGGATGTTGAATTCCCGGTTTGCGTTTTCTTCCGTGACCCGGACAAACTTATCCTGCTGATCACGCAGCACGAATAAGAACAGCGCCATGGATCCGATCATCACCCCGAGCGCCGTCGCCAGGATGCCGTAATACAGCATCTGGACCAGCATGGCCAGAAGAGGGACCAGTATATACACCCGCAATGCCCACATTTGGCTTCGACTCAGCTTCTTCCGCCTGCGCCATGCCCCCCACAGATTCAGCAGCATGATCACAACCGGCGGGATGAGCAGGAAGGTGTACCAGGGACCGCGCCTATAGACGGCCTCGTCATCGATGCTGTAGAATGCGGGGGAGAAGAACGTTGAAATCAGCATTCCGGCATAGACCACCCATAGAAGGGATACGCACAGAAACAAACGGTTGCTCCGACGGTTTTCCCTCGCGAAGTGCAGCATCAGGCTGGTCAGTATCAGCATCAGCACGGAAGAGAACAGTGAGGAAAGGAATATGCCCCACCGCATGGGCACAGCCTTCGCTTCTATTTCCGCAGAGTAGCTGAGGAGAATCGTGGCGGAATACAAGACCATGATGACGAACATCCCGCTCAGATGGCGCCTGGCATGTGCCTCGATGGGACGGGAGAACATGCTCATGAACAGCCCCATCAGAGACAATAACAGTCCGGCCGCGCCGATGGATATATTGATGATGAGATTCCAGTTATACATTTTCATCCTGCTCCGTAAGCGCCAACCCGCTGACCGGGAAGCGCAGTTTTGACAGTTGTCTTTTGATCTCTTCCGAAACCAAAGGCTTTACGAGAAATCCGCACGCATGTGTATTCCATGACTGCAGGGAATATTCCGGATAGGCGGTCAGGAAGACGACATTCAGCTTTGGATTGATCTCTATCATCTGTTCGCAAAGGTCCAGTCCGGATGTCTTTCCCATCGAAATATCCAGAAAAGCGATATCAACGTGGTTGAACCGGACGAAGTGCAACGCCTCCGACGGCTTTGAAAAGCCCGTGATCTCTGCCTCAGGAATCATCTCGCAGAGGATTCTCATATTTCCGGCAAGAATGGTTTTCTCATCATCCACCATGATGATGACGGGCAAGCGTGAATTCAGATCGGCTTCCCACAGAAGGGCAGACGGAGCCACGCCGAGACAGCCGGCAAGCCGGGTGAGCAGTATCAGATCCGGTACTCTGCTGCCCTTTTCCCAGCGCGCGATGCTGGACCGGTCAACACAGACCAGCTTTGCAAGCTGCTGCTGCGTATACCCCTTTTCCATGCGAAGCCGCTGCAGGTTCTCCGCGAAGTATTCTCTCATGGCAAATCCACCTTTCTGGGATACAGATCATCTGTTTCAACCCGCCAATCAATAGTGTACATCATTTTTGTTATTCTGTATGCAAGTGTTCCATTTTGTCACATCGTGAAAAGGGATCCCCGGCTCCGCCGAATGCAGACGAAGCCCCGCCCGGCTCGTGCCGGGCGGGGCAGGGGAATCATTGGACAGATCGGGCTTCCGCCGTGCTATTCCGGGCTGTGTGTACAAGAAGCTTCTGACAGGCTTTTTACCGGATAGCAGATTTCCGTCACGAATGCGTCCGGGTCCTGCGTCTCGTGGGGGCTGACGTGGTAGATGTTGAACATCGGCGCCGCGGGCACGTAGCCGTTGGCCTCTATCCAGGCGATGACGGCGGCGTAGACCTCGGTGATCTGCGTGTAGCTGCCCTGATAGGTGCAGCTGGCCACCGTGACCTCCGGAAGCGTGCGGAACTTCACGTGCTCCGTGTCCGGGTAGCGGCCCTTCACGGTCTTCCAGGCCATCATCTCCACGTTCTGCTCCTTGTATTCCCCGTCGAGGTAGGTCACCGCGCACAGGCAGGGGTCGTCCTCCACTAAGTTCATCCGGCAGGTCTCCTCCGCCAGCTTGCCCCAGATCATGCCCTCGTCCTCGTAGCGGGGAATGGTCATCCGAATGGTCGCGGCGTAGCGCTCGGGGATCGTCTTGATGGTCACATTGTAGCTCATGTCCTCTTCCTTTCTCAGCCGCTTTCGGGCTGCGTCCAGAAGCGTCAGCTTGCGCGCCGTGTCCTGCGACAAGGCCTCCAGCTCCCTTTGCCGGGCGGAGAAGAACCGCTCCAATTGCGCGCGGTCGTCGTAGACCTCGAGGATCCGGACGATGTCCGCCAGGGGAAAGCCCATGTCCTTCAGCGCGGCGATGCGGCCGGCCGTCGGAAGCTGGTCCTCCCGGTAATACCGGTAGTCGGTGAAGCGGTCGATCTCGGCCGGTTTCAAAAGGCCGATCTCGTCATAGTGGCGGAGCATCCTGACGCTGACCCTGGACAGCTTTGAAAATTCTCCGATCTTCAGCATGGCGGTACCTCCTGTTGCTGATTCCTTGTGAGCTCAGGGCCATTGTAATGCCTGCCACAGTGTGAGAGTCAAGGGGGGGTCGCAGGTTTTTCATAGTTTTCAACAGAGGTAAGGGATACCGGGGACAGACGCCCGAACTGTACCAAATGGCATTAAGTTAAGAAATGCCCGGGGTGCCCTTCCACCGCAAGCGGTTCCCCTCCCCACTGCGGTGGGGAGGCACAGAATGCTGCCCCAAAGCTTCCCCATCCGCAGATGGGGAAGTACCCGCGAAGCGGGGGATAGGGCACCCCAACCGCTTAATACCATTGCGAACCGTCCCCACTGTCCCTGCACCATCATTCAGTCAGATTTCGTATCTTTTACCGTGGGACAGCAAAAGACCGTCCGTCAATTCGATGCGAAGAATAACGGTGCTTTGGTCGTCGAAGTTATTATGGCCATTGTCGATCCATTCCGCAAAAGCGGTCCTCAGTTTCCCGGCGATTGCTTGATTCTCGGCTTTGCCAAACCAGCCCAGATTGACGCCGTTTCCATGCGCAGTAAACCATTCGCCTGCAATGGCTATGGCAGGATTTTCCTCAATTTGTCTCATTTTATTGGAGAGTGCGTAGGTGATCGTGTAAAATGCGCCATTCTCATAATATGCATTCACATAACGCACAGATGGGACTCCGCTTTCAACCGTTGCCAAAGCCATCACATTGTCTTTTCCGAAACGCTCGGTCAGTATTCTTTCGGCTTCCGGGCTCATGTCCTTTTTCAGCATTTTAGGTTTTCCTCTCATTCAGCGGTTTTTCGTAGTATAGAAAATTCGTCCATCCGGTGTTTTCGGCATACAGGCACTGCTTTCCCCTGTATAAGAAACCCGATTTTTCATACATGTGCTGTGCGGGAAGATTGGATTCAAGTACATCGAGCCGGAGCGTTTTCTTTCCGTTTCTCCCGACAAGTTCAATGGCCTGATCCAGGATGAAACCGCCCAATGCCCTGCCTTGAAACTCTGGACAGACGGCCAGAAGATGCAGCGTTGCCACTTCGTCATTCATCAGGCTCTCCGTCCACTGAATCACTTCATAATCCTGATCCTGACACATGACGATCGCGGCCATTCCGGCTGTCCGACCGTTCTCAATCAGTATATACATTTCCCCATTGTCGATATAGGATCTCAGCATATCATCCGTTGGATGTTTCCCATAGCTCCAACGGGCATACTTTTCTATACCCGGGGTATTATTGATTACGTCCAAATATCCGGTTTTCACCGTTTCAAAGTCTTTTGCGGGTATGAACTGCACGCTGCTGATAACCTCCATATCAAAAGGCTTCACCCTATCCGTCGGCCTCAGTGACCTTTCTGCTGTTTCACCAGCTGCTCACACAGCGCGGCGGCGTCGCCGGACACCCCGTCGAAGCGGAAATCACAGGGCTCGCGGTCGAACATGCCGTGCTTGTTTTCCAGCATCTTCTCGACCGGCGCGGGCAGGCTGCCTCTCATCCGCGCCCTGAACCGCGCCTTGATCGTTTCCAGATCGGCCTGTACCAGTATCCGGACCGCGCCGTCCGGCAGCAGGGCCAGCTGATCCGGCTCGGAAATGACATAGATCACATGGTCGCCGACGACCGCTCTTTCCAGCTTTTCCCGAAACAAAGCGCGGGCGTCGTCCTCGGCTTTCGCCATTCTCAGATAGTCCTTTCCGGTGATGATCTCCGCGGCCAGCGCGTCCCTCATGGCTTCGGCGAGCGTGGATTTCCCGCTGCAATTCTCTCCAAAGATTCCGATGACCATATTATGACCATTCCTTTCCGGCACCAACGAGGGATGAAACCGAGCGCGGTGCCATCGAAGTAGTGTATACTGTTGTTGAGGGTGGCAGGTATAC
>CACYTF010000031.1 GCA_902777335.1 uncultured Eubacteriales bacterium | reverse complement strand
CAATGGCATGTGAGCCAAGGAGTACCCGGAGTGCCCTTCCACCGCAAGCGTTCCCCCTCTCCAGGGGCCCGTCCGTGCGCGATGAGAACAGTCCACCGGACTGTTCTCCGGGCGCTCGAACCCACTGCGGTGGGGAGGCACAGAATGTGCCTGCCGCTCAAAAGCTTCCCCATCCGCAGATGGGGAAGTACCCGCGAAGCGGGGGATAGGGCACCTCAACCGCTTAACTTCATGCCCTTGGTGACCGCTCAGCCGTTGGCCGCCAGAAACTCCTCCAGCGTCAGCCCCGTCTTATACATCCGCGTGGCGGCCTCGACGCCCACGTAGCGGTAGTGCCAGGGCTCGTAGCTGATGCCGGTGATGTCGGCCTTGTTGGCCGGGTAGCGCTGTATGAAGCCGTACTCATGGGCGTGCTCCATCAGCCAGGCGTACTGGGGCGTGTTCTCGAAGCCCTCGCCGGTCTCCACGGTCACGTCGAAGGCCAGGCCGGTCTGGTGCTCGCTGGCCCCGGGCTCCTGGGCCTTGCCCGGCTCGCTCTGGGCGTAGACCTCCTGCTGGCGCTGGTAGCTGCGGTAGCCGCTGGTGACGATGTAGCCGTTCATGTTCGCCTCTTCGGCGGCGTGGAACATGCTCTCCATGGCGGCGTAGGTCTGGCGGGTCAGGGTGATCTCGCTGGAGGCCAGGCGGAACGAGTGCCGCTGCTGGTACAGGTTGACCAGCTCGTCCGGCACGTAGTCCGCGCCCAAGCGGTGGCTGGCGTTCACCAGCAGTATGTTCCCCTTGAACCGCGTCGACTCCACGCCGAAGTGCCAGCCCAGCCCGAAGGCCGCCGCCAGCAGCGCCACCATGACCGACACAAACAGTATCTTCGGGACCGGATCGGCCCTGCGTGCGTTCTTTTTGCGTGCCATTGGTATATTTCTCCTTTACGCCCCTATGATAACCGCCGCGGGCCGGGTTGTCAAGCGATTGACAGCGCCGCGCTCCTGTGTTATAATGATATCATCCAAGGAAAGGCAGGTACGCTTGTACTGATGAAGATTCGCAGCTGACATTCGGCCGACAAAACGGGCCTCCGGTTCGACGAACGGGGGGATCATTTTTGCCGCCGTCTGGAGGTTGCGTTTTTTGCACGGCCAGGCGCCTTTGCGCCCGGAACGGCGGCTGCCGTTCCTGTGTTTTACGCTCCCTCCCCGGCGGGAAGGAGTGTTTTTCATGCCCAAACTCCTGTTGGAGGTCAATCACATCACCAAGTCCTTCGGCGACCAGGCGGTGCTGGACATACAGGGCCTGCGCGTGTACGACGGCGAGCGCGTCGCCCTGATCGGTGAAAACGGCGCGGGCAAGTCCACGCTTTTGAGCATACTGTCGGGCGAGCTGATGCCCGATTCCGGCCAGGTGCGGCGGTACGCGCCGCTTTCGATCATCCACCAGTCCGGCGAGGAGCGGCTGGACGCGGGCCGGCAGCTGGCCGCCCGGTTCCGCGCGCCCGAACTGCGGGACGGCCTGTCCGGCGGCGAGCAGACCCGGCGGCGCATCGCCGCGGCGCTGTCGTCGGACGCCACCCTGCTGCTGGCGGACGAGCCCACCACCGACCTGGACGCCGACGGCGTCGAGCGGCTGCGCCGGGCCCTCTCCCAGCGGAGCGGCGCGCTGATCCTGGTGTCCCACGACCGCGCGCTGTTGAATGCCCTGTGCAACCGGGTGCTGCACCTGGAGGGCGGCCATTTGACCGACTTCCCCGGCGGTTACGAGGCCTACCGGCGGGAGCTTGCGCAGCGCCGGGAGCACCAGCAGTTTGAATACGACCAGTACCGCGCCGAAAAGGCCCGCCTCAAAGCCATGGCCCAGAAGAAGGCCGAGTGGGCCGCCTCGGTGAAGAAGGCCCCGAAGCGCATGGGCAACAGCGAGGCGCGGCTGCACACCCGGGAGAGCACCAACGCGGTGCTGAAGCAGAGCGCGGCCCGGCGCACCGTGCTGGACCGCATGGAGCGGCTGGAGGTAAAGCAGCGGCCCCGCGACCTGCCGGACATCCGCATGGTGCTGGGCGTTTCCCACTCCATCGCCGCGAAGACGGCGCTGAGCCTTCAGTGCAAGGCCCTGTCGGCGGGCGGCCGGACGCTGCTGTCCGGCGCGGCCTTCGACCTGCCCACCGGCTCGCGCACGGCGCTGATGGGTGAAAACGGCAGCGGCAAAACCACGCTGCTGCGGGCGCTGCGGGGCGAGTGCGCACCGGGCGTGCGCTTTGAGGGCTCGGTCCGGCTGAATCCGGCGGCGCGGCTGGGCTTCTTCGACCAGGACCACGCCCGGGCGCTGCGCTTTGACGACACGGCGCTTGAAAACGCGCTGGCCGAATCGTCGCTTGCCGAGTCCGTGGCCCGCACGGTGCTGGCGCGGCTGGGCCTTCGGGGCGACAGCGTATTCAAGCCGGTGCGGGTGCTCTCCGGCGGCGAGCGCACCAAGATCGCGCTGGCGCGGCTGCTGCTGTCGGACGTGAACCTGCTGCTAATGGACGAGCCCACCAACCACCTGGACCTGTTCACGCTGCAGGCGCTGGAGGAGCTGCTTTCCGGCTACGGCGGCACGCTGCTGTTCGTCAGCCACGACCGGGACTTCGTTTCCTCGGTGGCCACCCGCGTGCTGGCCTTCGAGGGCGGCAGGCTGCGCGCCTTCGAGGGCACGCTTGCGCAGATGAACGCCGAGGACAGCCGCGACCGGAGCGCAGAGGCCCGGCAGCTGGAAATCTCAACGCTTCAGATGCGCATGGCGGCGCTGGCGGCGCGCATGTCCGCGCCGAAGAAGGGCGACTCCCCGGACAGGCTGAACGCCGAATACGCGGAGCTGGCCGAGCGGCTCCGGGCGCTGAAAAACGGCGGCTGATTCCGCAGTTTACCAATTATGTCTGGAAAATAGCCGAAAAAACTGTTATAATGGATGCAATCGACAATCGTTGACAATCATTCGACTATGAGGTGAATATTCATGTCCAATACCGCAATCGTGGGCATCAACTGGGGCGACGAGGGCAAGGGCCGCATGGTGGATTACTTCGCGGGCCAATTCGACGTGGTCGTGCGCTACCAGGGCGGCAACAACGCCGGTCATACCGTCATCAACGAATACGGCAAGTTCGCGCTGAACCTGCTGCCCTCGGGCATATTCCACAAGAGCGCCGTGAACCTGCTGGGCGCGGGCGTGGTCATCGACCTGAAGCACATCAACGAGGAGATGGGCCGCCTGCGGGAGAAGGGCGTTCAGATCACCCCCGACAACCTGAAGATCTCCGACCGGGCCATGATGGTGCTGCCCATCCACCCGAACCAGGACAAGTGGGAGGAGCAGCGCCTGGGCAAGGACCACTTCGGCTCCACGCTGCGGGGCATCAGCCCGATCTACGGCGACAAGTACATGAAGAAGGCCATCATGATGGGCGATCTGAAGCACCCCCAGGCGCTGGAGAAGCACCTGAAGCGCCTGATCGACTGGAAGAACGACACCATCGTTGAGGGCTACGGCCAGCCGAAGATCGACTTCGACGAAACCCTGGCCTGGATTCACACCTGGGGCGACGCGTTGATCCCCCACCTGTGCGACGCGGGCGAGCTGCTGGAGGGCGCGGCGAGCGCCGGCAAGAGCGTGATGTTCGAGGCCCAGCTGGGCGCGCTCAGAGACATCCAGTACGGCATCTACCCGTTCACGTCCTCCTCCTCGCCGCTGGCGGCGGAGGCCCCGGTGGGCTGCGGCATGCCCTCTCTGAAGGTGGACGAGGTCATCGGCGTCACCAAGGCCTACTCCACCTGCGTGGGCGAGGGCCCGTTCGTGGGCGAGCTGGACGGTGAAGCCGCCCACGACCTGCGCGAGGCCGGCGCGGAGTACGGCGCGGCCACGGGCAGGCCCCGGCGCGTGGCCTGGTTCGACGTGACCGCCACCCGCTACGGCACGAAGCTTCAGGGCGCGACCGCGCTGGCGCTGACCAAGCTGGACGTGCTTTCCTACCTGAAGGAGATTCCGGTGTGCGTGGCCTACAGGCTGAACGGCGAGGTCATCGACCGCTTCCCCTACACCCCGGACCTGTACGACTGCGAGAGCGTCTACGAGACCCTGCCCGGCTGGAACTGCGACATCAGCAAGGCCCGCAAATGGGAGGATCTGCCGAAGGAAGCGCGGGACTACGTCGAATACATCGAAAAGAAGGTCGGCTGCCCGATCAAGTACGTGTCCGTCGGGGCCGAGCGCGAGGCGCTGATCATCCGATAAACCGTGGAGGAGCATATGAACAAAACCACCTACGAATCCCCGCTGAACTCCCGCTACGCCAGCGCCGAGATGCAGTACCTGTTCTCCCCCGACCGCAAGTTCACCACCTGGCGCAGGCTTTGGGTGGCGCTCGCGGAGAGCGAGATGGAGCTGGGCCTGCCCGTCACGCAGGCGCAGGTGGACGAGCTGAAGGCGCACATCGACGACATCGACTACGAGGCCGCCCGCCGCCACGAGGAGCGGGTGCGCCACGACGTGATGGCCCACGTGCACGCCTACGGCGACGTGTGCCCGAACGCGAAGGGCGTCATCCACCTGGGCGCGACATCCTGCTACGTCACCGACAACGCGGATATACTGATGCTGCGGGACGCGCTTGTGCTGATCCGCAAAAAGGTGGTCGAGGTGCTGCGCCGGCTGCGGGCCTTCGCCTGGGAATACCGGGCGCTGCCGTGCCTGGGCTACACCCACCTGCAGCCCGCCCAGCTGACCACCGTCGGCAAGCGCGCCACGCTGTGGATGCAGGATCTGACGATGGACCTGGACGAGCTCAGCTTCGCCCTGTCCAGCCTGAAGCTGCTGGGCAACCGGGGCGCCACCGGCACGCAGGTCTCCTTCATGGAGCTGTTCGGCGGCGACGGCGCGAAGGTGGACGAACTGGAGAGGCGCATCGCCGAGAAGATGGGCATGGAGGCCGTGTTCGACGTGTCGGGCCAGACCTACCCCCGCAAGCTGGATTCCCGGGTGCTGGGCGCGCTGTCGGGCGTGGCCCAGAGCGCCTACAAGTTCGCCCAGGACCTGCGGCTCTTGCAGTCGTTCCGCGAGGTGGAGGAGCCCTTTGAGAAGAGCCAGATCGGCTCGTCGGCCATGGCCTACAAGCGCAACCCGATGCGTTCTGAGCGCATCTGCGCGCTGTCGCGGCACGTGATGGCGCTGTATCAGGACGCCGGCATGACCGCCGCCACCCAGTGGTTCGAGCGCACGCTGGACGATTCCGCCAACCGCCGCCTGTCGCTGCCGGAGGCCTTCCTGGCCACCGATGCGGTGCTGGAGCTGTACGCCAACATCGCGGGCGGCATGGTGGTCTACCCGAAGATGATCGAAAAGCGGGTCATGGAGAACCTGCCCTTCATGGCCACCGAGGACATCATCATGGAGTCCGTCAAGCACGGCGCGGACCGGCAGGAGATCCACGAGCGCGTGCGCGTGCACTCCCAGGCCGCTTCCGCCCGGATGAAGGCCGAAGGGCTTGAGAACGATTTAATGGCGCGCATCGCCGCCGACCCGGCCTTCCCGCTGGACCGCGAGCGCCTGACGGCGCTTCTGAGCCCGGACAAGTACACCGGCCGGGCCCAGGCGCAGACCGAGCGCTTCCTGACCCAGGTGGTCGACCCGATACTCGCCGGCTATCCCGCCCTGGATATGGGCATAATAAGCGTCTGAGGCCTGCGGCCGCAACGGAGGTGAGAGGGCATGTACCGCGAGAACCCCTTCCCCATACTGGAGTTTGACGAGGCAAAGACGGCGAAGCTGAACCCTACGAACTTCGCCTCGGAGCGCTTCGACACGGATCGCATGGTCATCACCTTCTTCCCGGAGGTCGTGGAGAAGCTGAAGCGCGAGGGCAAGATCGGCCTCGAGCGCGTCATCCCGGGCGAGAACCCCGTCGAGATCTACCGGTTTGAACCGGAGGGCGACGTGCTATTGACGCTGGGGCAGGTCGGCTGCCCCGCCTGCGCGGGCAATCTGGACCTGTTCCACGAGATGGGCGTTCGCCGCGTCCTGTTCTGCGGCGGGGGCGGCGTGCTGGACCGGAACATAGAGGTCGGCCAGCTGCTCCTGGTGGACGGGGCCATCCGCGACGAGGGCTTCTCCTATCACTACATGCCGCCGTCGCGGGTGATCTGCACCGACCCGGCGTTCACCGACCGGCTCGCCAAGCAGCTGCAGGCCGAGGGCGTCCCCTACCTGCGGGGCCTGACCTGGACCACGGACGCCATCTTCCGCGAGACCGAGGAGCGCATCCGCCGCAGGCGGGAAGAGGGCGCGAAGATCGTGGAGATGGAGCAGGCGGGCTGCATCGCCGTCGCCCGCTTCCGGGGCTTTGCCTACGGCGCGCTGATCTACGGCGGAGACGACCTCTCCGGCGAGGAATGGTCCAACCGCGGCTGGCGCAGCCGCGAGGGCATCCGTTACGACCTGGTGGGCCTGTGCCGCCGGCTGACGGCGCTGTAGCCAGCGGTCCCAACGACCTGAGGCATCGACGCAAGGGAGGGCGATAGTGTGCGCAACTATGTGATCGGCATCGACGTGGGGGGCACCAACATCAAGCTGGGCCTGTTCGACAGCGGCATGCAGCTGAAGGCGGAGCAGAAGTACCTGACCGCCAAGGACGCCTCCGCCGCTGAACTGATCGGCTTTTTGTCGCAGAAGGTGGACAGCCTGCTGGACGGGGCGGGCCTCTCCCGCGACGACGTGCGCGGCGTCGGCGCGGCGTTCCCCTCCTCCGTGGACTACAAGCGCGGCGTGACGCTGGAGAGCAGCAACATCGTGTCGCTGAACGAGCAGCCGGTGCGCGACATGCTGCGGCAGAAGCTGCAGCTGCCCGTGTTCGTGGACAACGACGGCAACGTGGCCGCGCTGGCCGAGCACAAGTACGGCGCGGGCCGGGGCTACGACAACCTGATCTACGCCACGCTGGCCACCGGCATCGGCGGCGGGCTGATCCTGAACGGCCAGCTGTACCGCGGCATGCACGGCATGGCCGGCGAGATCGGCCACATGTTCGTGTCGGACTCCACCGGCTATCCCTGCGGCTGCGGCGTGATCGGCTGCGTGCAGTCCATCTCCTCCGGCATGTACATGGCCCGCTACGCCATGGACCGCATCAAGGAGGGCGAGGAGAGCCGCATACTGGACTACGCCGGCACCCTCTCCGGCATCGACATGATCGCCGTCGGGCGGGCGCTGCAGATGAACGACCCGCTGGCGCTGGAGGTGGTCAACCGCGGCGCGGAATACCTGGGCCGCATGTTCCACAGCCTGAATCAGATCTTCGACATCAACATATTCGTTTACGGCGGGGGCATCACGAAGCTGGGCCACCGGTTCATGGACCGCATGATCGCCTCCTACCGCCACCACTCGCTGATCGACCAGAAGTATCCGGCGAAGTTTTTGCCGGCGGAGCTGGGCGAGCGCGGCGAGATCATCGGCGCGGCGCTGCTGGTGCCGTGACACCAAGGAGGGTTGACACATGCAGCACTTCACACTGGGCCGCACCGGCCTTGAGATCTCCCGCACCGGCTTTGGCGCGCTGCCCATACAGCGCGTGGGCTTCGACGAGGCGAGCGCGCTTTTAAACCGCGCCCTGGACGGCGGCATCAGCTACATCGACACCGCCCGGGCCTACACCGACAGCGAGGAGAAGATCGGCAAGGCCGTCGGCCATCGCCGGAGCGAATTCACGCTGGCCACCAAGACCCACGCCAAGACCGCCGAGGTCTTCCGGCGGGACCTGGATACAAGCCTTCGGAGGCTAAACACCGACTGCATCGACGTGTACCAGTTCCACAACCCGCCGTTCGTGCCCGTGCCCGGCGGCGAGGACGGGCTGTACGACGCCGCCCTGAAGGCGCGTCAGGCGGGCAAGATCCGCTTCATCGGCATCTCCCAGCACTCCATCGACCGGGCCTTCGAGGCGGTGAATTCCGGCCTGTACGACACGCTGCAATACCCGTTCAACCACCTGGCCACCGACCGGGAGATCGAGCTGGTCCGGCTGTGCCGGGAGAAGAACGTGGGCTTCGTGTGCATGAAGGCGCTGTCCGGCGGCCTGGTGACCAACGCCCGCATCCCCTTCGCGTGGCTGTCCCAGTTCGACAACCTGGTGCCCATATGGGGCTTCCAGCGGATGGGCGAACTGGAGGAGGTGCTGGGCTATTCCGAGAACCCGCCCGCGCTGGACGACGGCATCCGGGCGCTGATCGAGGCGGATCGCCGGGAGCTGGTGGGGTCGTTCTGCCGCAGCTGCGGCTACTGCCTGCCCTGCCCCGCGGGCATCCCTATCCACAACGCCAACCGCATGCGCCAGCTGCTGGAGCGCTCGCCCTGGCGCAACTGGGTGACGCCCCAGTGGCAGGCGGACATGGAGAAGATCGAAAACTGCGTCCGTTGCGGCGCGTGCGCGAAGCGCTGCCCCTACGGCCTGAAGCCCTACGAGACGCTGCCGGGCCAGCTGGCCTTCTACCGCGAATTCGTAAAGACCCATCCGTGCTGACCGGACATCGCCATTGATCGGAGGGTGCCCATTGTCCAGACTCTTTCCCCGGCCCGACCGCTACATCGGCCGCTGCGGCCATCTGAACGCGTTTGTCGCCCAGCGCCGCGTGGGCGGCGCGCCCGGCTTCATGCGCGGCCTGCGGGCGGCCTTCGTCTCCGACACCCACGTGCGGTCCTGCGCCACGCGGGCGGAGCTGGAGGCGCTGGTTCAGAGCGTCGCCGCGCTGTCGCCCGACCTATTGCTACTGGGCGGGGACTACGCCGACGGCGCCGACGACGCCGTCCGCCTGTTCGAGGCCCTCGGGGCGCTTAAGCCGCCGCTGGGGGCCTTCGGCGTCATCGGCAACAACGACGCCGAGGCCTGGGACGGGCGGCTGGGCGAGCTGAAAAAGGTCATGCGGCGCGCCGGGTGCAGGCTGCTGCTCAACAGCCGCGCGCGCCTGCCGGTGGGCGGTGGCACGCTGTACATCGCCGGCGTGGACGAATACAAGTGGGGCAGGCCCAGCGCCAGGGGGCTGTACCCCGAGGCGCGCAGGCCGGACGCCTACCGGCTGCTGCTGTCCCACTACCCCGCCATGCCAAACGTAATGCCGGATGTTATGCTCTGCGGCCACACCCACGGCGGCCAGTTCAACCTGCTGGGGCTCACGCCCTTCGCGGTGGGCTTTGAGCGCGTACGTCCGCCCCGCGTCGCCGCGCTGGCCGTGTCGGGCCAGTTCGACCTGGGGGGCATGCGCCTGCTGGTCAGCAAGGGCGTCGGGGCCAGCCGCCTGCAGCTGCGCGCCGGCGTGCGGCCGGAGATCGAGCTCATCACCTTTGAATAGCCGCCCGGGCGGCATTCCGATAATTTTGTGCCTGAAAATTCAAAAACGCCATTGACTTTCCCCGCGCCAGCGGCTATAATGGATACAGTTCAGGGAAAGCCTGAACGCCACGGAAACTTATCCTGTGGTGTGCGTTAGCCAATGCTTTTACCCACAGATTCATAAAAGGATTCCGGGTCGGTTCGCGGATGCCAGGCCTCCGTTGCAGAGGAAGGCAGCAAGCAGCCGCAGGTCTCCGCCCTGCCTGAGCGGCGGGTGAAAAAGCAGCGACAGACGGCACTCACGGGATATTTTAGGAGCTCGCAAGGGCTCCGCTTTTTTATTCTCCGAACAGATTATCCCCCTCCGAGGCGAATATATAGTATTCTGATATCGCCCACAGGAGGTCCTGCCCTTGTCCGCTTGCCGCACGCTTTCGCGCATTCCCGTATCCCGCATCGAAGTGGAGCCCTGCCGGCCGCGGCAGGAGGTGTCCGAGGCGTCGGTGGCGCGCCTGGCGGAGTCGATCCGGCTGCACGGGCTGCTGTCACCGCTGCTGGTGCGCGCCCTCGGCGGCGGCCGGTACCGGCTGGTCGCCGGGGCGCGGCGGCTGGCGGCGCTGAAGCTGCTGGGCCGGGAGTGGGCCCAGGCCCTGGTGCTGGACGGCGACGACTGCGACTGCGCGCTGATCGCGCTGGTGGAGAACCTGCAGCGGGAGGAGCTTCACTACCTGGACGTGGCGATGGCCTGCCGGCGCATACTGGACGCCTACCCCATCACCCAGGAGCGCCTGGCCGCCGGCCTGTCCTGCAGCCCCTCGGCGCTGAACAACCGGCTTCGGCTTTTGAAGCTGCCCGCGAGGGTCCAGGCCGCCGCGCGGGAGCTGAAGCTCAGCGAGCGCCACGCCCGGGCGCTGCTGGGCCTCGCGGACGAGGCGGACCAGCTGGCCCTGGCCGGCCTGTGCGCCCAGAAGCGGCTGAGCGTCAAGCAGCTGGAGGCCGCCGTGGCGGCCCGCCGCGCGCCGGAAAAAAAGAAGCCCCCCGCGCCCTGCCTGGGCGTGAGGGACAACCGCATCGTGATCAACGCGCTGATGGACACCGTGCGCAAGCTGACCCGCATCGGCGTGCCCGTCACCAGCCGCGTGGAGCAGGGGGACGGCTGCGTGAACGTGATCGTGACCATACCCGGCGCGAAGCCGGACGGAACCGCCGCTACAGCTTGACCTCGTCGCCGCAGCGCAGCTTCTCCGCGATGCCGGACAGCTTTCTCAATCGGGCGCTGACCCCGGACTTGCCCAGGGGCGGGTCCATCAGATCCCCCAGCTCCCCCAGGGGCATCTCCGGGTTGTTGGCGCGCACGAAGGCCATCTGCCGAAGGCCCGGGGGCAGCTTGTCCAGGCCCAGCTCCGCGTCGATGTAGCGGATGTCCCGGATCTGGGCCTCCGCGGCGTTCATCACCCGGTTGATGTTCGAGCTGTCGCAGTTCAGCTGGCGGTTGACCCGGTTGCTGACCTCCTTCTTCACGCGGATGTTCTCGAAGGCCATCATGGCGTTCATCGCCCCCAGCAGCGACATGAAGTCCGAGATGTCCTCCGCCCGCTTCAGGTACAGCACGTACTTGCTCTTGCGCAGGGCGGAGCGCAGATGGATGTCAAAGGCGGCGGCCTGCCCGGCGATGAAGGCCGCCAGCGCCTCGGTGGGCGCGGCGAGTTCGATGTGATAGCCCTTCTCCGGGTCGCTGAGAGCGCCGCACATCAGAAATGCGGCGCGCAAAAACGCCTTTTTGCAGCAGGAAAAGCGCACCGTCTCCTCAGGCGGCACGGGGCGCAGCCCGAACAGCGCGCCCTCCTCCAGCAGGTTCAGATCATTCAGCAGCCCGGGGGCCTCCTCCTCCGGCACCGCCAGCTGATAGCGCACCTGGTTGTTCAGCGCGTCGCCGGTGAGCGTGCGGATCTGGCCCACGATGCCCATGAACTGCTTCAGCAGCCCGAAGTACCGGCGCACGGTGGAGGCCTCCGCGGCGGTGATGGTCACGGCGTAGCGGCCGCGCCCCCGCCAGGCGATGCCGCCGGCGCACAGCAGCGCCGACGTCAGCTCGCTGCGGGCGCAGCAGGCGTCCGACACCGGCACGCGGGCCAGTTCCCCGCGCACATCCGACGCAAACGACATACTAATCCTCTCCCAGCACGCGCACCTCGGTCTCAAGCCGTATGCCCGAGCGCGCCTGTACCGCATCCTGCACTTCCGCGATCAGCGCCAGTACGTCCGAGGCCGTGGCCCCGCCGGTGTTGACGATGAAGCCCGCATGCTTCTGGCTGACCTGCGCGCCGCCCACGGAAAGGCCCTTCAGCCCCGCCTGCTCGATCAGCGCGCCGGCGAAGTGGCCCTCCGGGCGCTTGAAGGTGCTGCCCGCGCTGGGCAGGTTCAGCGGCTGCTTGTCCCGCCGCCGGGCGTTCAGCTCGCGCATCCGCGCGGCGATGGCCTCGGGGGCGTCCGGCGTCAGCGCGAACCGGGCGGACAGCACGATGCCGCCTGTGCGAAGGGGCAGCGACGTGCGGTAGCCCATCTGCATGTCCTCCCGGCTCAGCGTGCGCACCGCGCCGCCGGTCAGCACCCGCGCGTCGATCAGCACGTCCGACAGCTGGCCGCCGTAGGCCCCGGCGTTCATCGCGCAGCCGCCGCCCAGCGTGCCGGGGATGCCGGAGGCGAACTCCAGCCCGGCCAGGCCCTCCGACTGGGCGAAGGCCGCCACCCGCGCCAGCGCCGCGCCGGCCTGGGCCTCCAGGGTATCGCCGCACCGGGCGATCTCGGACATGCCCTCGCCGATGGCGATCACCAGGCCGCGAACGCCGCCGTCCCGCACGATCAGGTTGGAGCCGTTGCCGATCACGTATGCGGGCACGCCCGCCGACCGCGCCGCCTCCAGCGCGGCGATCAGCTGGTCCGCCCCCTCGGGCATGAACAGCACGTCCGCCGGCCCGCCCACGCGAAAGGTGGTGTGCCGGGCCATGGGCTCGCCTTCAAGGATCTGGTCCCGCCGCGCGATGCCGCAGAGCTTTTCAAGCAGGGTTTTCATGGATGACCTCCCCTTCGGAGCCTGTCCGCCAAATCAGAAATTGAAATAGATGAACGGATTGTAGCTTCCCACCGCCACATAGGTGATGGCGATGAACGTCAGCGCCAGCAGCGCAACGCCGCCGGCCACCTTCATCAGGTTGGGGTTCACGTGCAGCCTGTCGCGCAAGAATTCCGGCACCGGCAGGCTGAACAGCACCCCCGCCGCCAGGAACAGGCCGTACTCCCGCAGAAACGCCCGGGTCAGGCCGTTGAACAGCGGCGCGCCGTTCAGGCCGAACATCGATGCATAGAATATGCCCGCGGCCTTCACATTATCCGAGCGGATCATCACGGTGATGGTCACCACCACGAACAGCGCGTAGAAATGGCCCACCGGGTGCCTGCCCATCCACTTGCCCATGCCGGTCATGCGCTCCACCACTAAGAACAGGCCGAAACCCAGGCCCCACAGGAAGTAGGTCCAGGCCGCGCCGTGCCACAGGCCGGTGAGTGTCCAGACCACCAGCATGTTGAACACCAGCCGCGGCTTGCTCACCCGGCTGCCGCCCAGCGGTATGTACAGGTAATCCCTGAACCAGCTGCCCAGCGATATGTGCCAGCGGCTCCAGAACTCGCTGACCGACTTGCAGATGAAGGGATAGGTGAAGTTCTCCAGGAAGTGGAAGCCGAACATGCGGCCCAGGCCGATGGCCATGTCGGAATAGCCGGAGAAGTCGTAGTACACCTGCATCAGATAGGCGCAGGCCGCCAGCCACGCGCCCACCACGGAGAGGTTGCCCGAGTTCAGCATGTCCGGCCTGAAGGCCGTGTCCACCAGCAGGCCCATGTTGTTGGCCAGCAGCATCTTCTTGCACAGGCCGCGCATGAAGCGCACCGTGCCCTCGATGAAGTCGTCCAGGTTCTCCCGGCGGCCCTCGATCTCCTCGGCCACGGTCTGGTAGCGCACGATGGGGCCCGCGATCAGCTGCGGAAAGAACGATATGTACAGGCACACGTTCACCAGGTTCTTCTGCACCTTGCCCTGGCCCCGGTACACGTCGATCACGTAGCTCATGGCCTGGAACGTGAAGAACGATATGCCGATGGGCAGCGTGATCTGCGGCACCGGCAGGCGCAGGCTGAACCAAAGGTTCAGGCTGTTCATCAGGAACATCAGGTACTTGAACACGCCCAGCAGACCCAGGTTGAACACCACCATCAGCGTCAGCGCCAGCTTGGCCTTCTTCCGGTCCTCCCGCACCCGGTCCACCCACAGGCCGAACAGCCAGTTCAGCACGATGGAGGCCATCATGATCGGGAAGAACTTCGGCGCGCCGAAGGCATAGAAGCCCAGGCTCATCACCGACAGGAACACGTTGCTCGCCTTGCGCCAGCGCTTCAGCGCGTAGTAGCCGATCAGCGTGACGGGCAGGAAGTAGAACAGGAACTCGATGCTGGAAAAGACCATGTACGGTACCCCTCAGTGGACATAATTTGACTTGTATATTATACCGCAAAGGCGGGGTTTTGTCCATATAAAACCACATGCCCGCTTGACAACCGGTATTTCCTGGCGTAAGATAGTGGTAACCAATAACAGCGGGAGGTAATCTCATGAAGTTTTATTCCGTATACGACGCCGAATTCAAGCCCTACGGCCAGGTGCTGGAGGGGTACGACACGAAGGAGCTGCTCGAGGCCATGATGAAGATCGACCTGCCCGAGGGCGTGAACTACGAGCCCGGCATCGACAGCCTGGAAGCCTGCGCCATATTCGCCCCGCTGCGCGACCGCGCCTACGGCGGCATGCCGATCCAGCTGGGCCTGTGCTGGGGCCACAACACCAAGCTGAACTGCCTGGAGTATCACCGGGACAGCGAGGTCAACATCGGCACCCACGACTTCGTGCTGCTGCTGGCCAAGCAGAGTGAGATCGTGGACGGCGTGGTGGACACCGCGCTGGTCAAGGCCTTCCGCGTGCCCGCGGGCGTGCCGGTGGAGGTGTTCGGCACGTCGCTGCACTACGCCCCCTGCCACGTGAACGCCGCCGACGGCTTCCGGGTGGCCATCGTGCTGCCGAAGGGCACCAACACCGAAAAGCCGGACTTCGCGCCCGTGAGCGAGGAGGACAAGTGGATGACCGCCCGCAACAAGTGGCTGCTGGCCCATCCCGAATCCGCCGAGGCCAAGAGCGGCGCGCACATCGGCCTGAAGGGCGAAAACATCGACATCGCGTAACCCAAACCGGGCGGGGCCTTCGAAAGCCCCGCCCGATTTTTACGCAGGAGGCAAACATGTCTGACTTTACCGTGAACGCCATACTGGACATGCAGCGCCAACTCCAGGAGCGCTACAAGGCCGTCTGGGCCCACATGGAGCCCCGAGAGGGCCGCAACCAGATACTGTGGATGATCTGCGAGCTGGGCGAGGTCATCGACATCGTCAAGAAAAAGGGCGAAGCGCAGATCATGGAGAACACCGAGGTCCGCCGGCACTTCGTGGAGGAGATGACGGACGTGCTCATGTACTACGGCGACGTGCTGCTGTGCTACGACATCACCGCCGAGGAATTGCAGCAGGCCTACGAGGCCAAGTGGCGGCGCAACATGCAGCGCTGGAACCCGCAGACCGGCGAGCAGGAGGAATAGAACGTCCCCCATGGCATTCAGATAACCAAAGCTTTGAGAGCACCTTTCTAAGCTGATTTCGTTTGAGGGCATAAGAAGGCCTCGCATCAGATAAAGCCGGTGCACGATTTGAGAAAAGGAGAGGGTTCCTAAGCACCCTCTCCAATGACGTCCAACCGGTTTGAGCATCAATGAGAGGCTTGATCGGATCTGTCGATAATAGCATATGATGTTCGTCCGAAAAAAAAACTAAGCAATGTTCAAGTGACTTTTCCAGTCGGCAGGCAGATGCAGTTTATTCATATCAACATATGTGGAGTATTTGTTGAGGAGTGCTTCAAACTCTCTGACAAAGGCGTTCCATACTTCCGTAGAAGGGCGCAGATACTTCATGCTCAGTAAAAACTGGTAAAGACCGTAATAACGAGGAGATGGGTTTTGCTGATCTGTCGCAAGGATGATCGGCTTCTTATTCGTCGAACGGTTATAGATACGCGAATTATGAGCGCACATATTACGAAGAATCACAATGGAATGTATCCAGGAAGAAACCATATCGAGACTCGGAACTACATCTTTACCCTTGGCAGATTTATAGATGTAGCACTTCGCCAGCCTGCTGAAAGGGGTATTCGGTCCAGTAATCAGATTGCTGACAAATTTGGAAAGATTACCGAAAGACATTACTTCAACTGCTGCCCATATCGGAATTTGACCATCGTGGTTGATATAATTATGCTTGATGAAAACTTCATCCGAACGGTTAATCTCCGAACAGAGCAAACCAAGGTTTTTCCAGTAAATGGATTTATCCTTGAAAATCGATGGATCCAGATAAATGAGAGGATCTCCGAGGCAAAGAAGAGCTTCGCAGAGACGTGATCTTAAGGCAACTTCAACCTTGCTCGACATAGTAAATAGCAAGGACGATAATTCACAATTGAAGTAGTATAACTGGAGAACACTGTCAAAACTTGTTCCGAAACGGAACTTTCCAGCTGTAGCATCATAGAAATGAAATGCATATCCGCGTAACCTATAGTACCCAATTTGCTCAATGGCCTTCTCTGCAAGAGAAATGTCCGAGACACTCATTCCTTTTGACTGAAGATCAGCAATCAGGTCATGTGTAGTGCGAATGACTTTCGGATATGCCTTCATTGGTAAACGCCTTCCTGAATCAAAAAGGCCCGCCGGGTTGCGCATGAACTTTGTACATGATAAAATCCAGAGGCGTGGCGGGATCTGTTAACCGCTATTTTATCACAAGAGTTCAAAATGTCAAGTATAAATTTCAAAAACGAGGAATATCAGTATAAATGTGGAGGAGAAAAAGATGTGTGCCATCGACTTCCGGGTGGCCATCGTGCTGCAAAAGGCAACAACACCGAAAAGCCGGTCTTTGAACCCGTGAGTAAGGAGGAAAACTCATGTCTGACTTTACCGTGAACGCCATACTGGACATGCAGCGGCGGCTCCTGGAGCGCTACAAGGCCGTCTGGGCCCACATGGAGCCCCGGGAGGGCCGCAACCAGATACTGTGGATGATCTGCGAGCTGGGCGAGGTCATCGACATCGTCAAGAAAAAGGGCGAAGCGCAGATCACGGAGAACACCGAGGTCCGCCGCCACTTCGTGGAGGAGATGACGGACGTGCTCATGTACTACGGCGACGTACTGCTGTGCTACGATATCACCGCCGAGGAATTGCAGCAGGCCTACGAGGCCAAGTGGCGGCGCAACATGCAGCGCTGGAACCCGCAGACCGGCGAACAGGAGCACTGAGCCTATATCCCGGGAACCAAAACAGGGGCGGTCAATGGCCGCCCCTGTATTTATGCAATCAGACCGACCGATCGCTCCGCCTCTTCCTTTGCCTTTTCGATGGCGGTCAACAGGGTTGGAAAGGCGCCCGTCACAAAGCCGTCCTTCGCCAGTTGGATGCCGGTATGATCGTTGCAGAGCAGCAGGATCAGGTGTTCGGTTTCCTTATGTTCGCGAATATCGGGATAGTCGATCTGTACGGGCTCGCCTGTGCCCGTATCGACGGTAAGGTGGTTGCGATAACAAGTAATGACGCGCTGGGAAGCATCGCCGTTTCTGCGCCGGAAGGCCTTGTATTTCTTTTTAAGCTCCGCCTTTTCGAGCGTAAGCGCCCACACGACGACGATGACGCCGCTGAGCAGCGCGGGCACGCACAGCGCGGAGGCGACGGGAAAGCGCGCCTGCACGGCCAGCAGGAGCAATCCGAACGCGAGGAACACGATGCCGCAGCAGAGCAGCATCTTCCGGCGGCGATGGGAGAACACGGCGGCGTGGCTCTCCGCGAACAGCTCCCGCGTGATGGTGACGCGGTTGACGGCGATGGGTTCCATTACGGCCTGCCCCCCTTGTTTGCTTCGATGTCGCGCAGCAGCGCCTCCCAGCGGCGCGTGCCGTCCTCGTGCACATCCTGTGGCACGTCCCCGTCGTTTTCGCCCTGCTCGAATTGATCCTCCGCCCAGGGGTCGCCCTCGATGGGCATGAACTGCTCCTCAATGCGCAGGTCCCGGTTCAGATCGTCGTAGATGCGGTACTGGGCCAGGAAGATCGGGAACCAGAAGCCGAGGAAGGGAACGACGACGATGGTCCACGGCGCGAGCAAAACGATCAAAGCGATCCAGACGCACTGGATCAGCACCGCAGCCAATACGCGCACCGAGTGCTTGATGGTGAACAGCAGGGCGTTGCGCGCGCGATTGACAAAGCTCTGCTGAAAGAGCACCAACTGCGGCCAGTACAGGGTGCTGAACCAGACGACCACCGCCGCGCTGAGCAGCATCATCAAAACCGTGCTCAGTGACGGCGCGATCTTCGCGCTGCCCATGATGTGGAACATGAACGAGAACAGGCCGACGAAGAAGCCGAGAAACGCGCCGGGCAGCAGGCTGCTCCTCCAGTTCTGCTTCCAGCTCTTTTTGTAGTTTTTCCACCAGTTGCCCGGGGCGTCCCGCAGGCCGCGCATGATGCCGTCCACCAGCCCGGCCAGGAACGGCCCGAAGATCATGCCGCCAATCAGCGAGAGCGGCAGCAACAGCAACAGGCTGGATGTCAGTATGGCAAAGAGTATGCCCGCCGCCAACGGCAGCGCCCCGGCGGCGGTGAACAGGTTGACGCGCAGCCAGTTGAAGCCGTAGAAGGACATCAGCTGCTTGTAGCGCGCGAAGCCCGTCTGCCGGTGGGTATAGTCCGTGTCGTCCCGAAAGAACGCCATGTCGGTCGCCCCCCTATTTCTTCAGATTGTCGGAGCCGTAGTGGCAGCCGTTCAGGAAATCCGCGAGGAGGGCCTGCTCGTCGCCCTCGAAGGCGTCCGTGCAGGTCAGCTCCGCGATGACGGTATAGCTGCCGAGCGTCGAGAAGGCGGATATGCCGCGGCTGTAAGGATTGGTGTCGGAGCCGCAATCGTACAGGAGCATGGAATAGCTCTGGCCGTTATGGGCTTTCTCCCGGCGTTCCCGGACCGCATAGGTCTCCTCCTCCCGCGCCATCCAGTCCGCCTTGGCCTGTGCGGCCGCCGCCTCGTCCGCGCAGCCGTACAACAAAAGGTAGATCTGCGCCGGGTAGAGGTCCACGTGCTTGCCTTCGGCATTGATGTAATCCGCCGCCTCGCCGCTGACCCAGGAGGCGTAGTAGGTGTCGTCCCCGGCCAGCGCGGTATCGTTGTTCAGCAGCGTGAAGCCGTTGCCCGGCGCCTCGACGCCCAGCACCGTGCCCAGCATCTCCCAATTCCTGTCCCAGGCGGCGCCGTCGTCGGCCCGCGAGGGATAGCGGGAGAGGTTGGGGATCAGCAGCGCGACGCCGGCGATCAGCGCGACGATGATCGGTATGATCAGCCACTTCTGCATGATGAACAGCCATATCCTTCTGAGTGTCCGCATTATTTTGCTCCCTCCGTCAGTCGTTCCCACAGCGCGTCGCATTGTTCCCTGTGCCCGCATGTCCGATCCTGCCAAAAACCGCGCCGGGCGAAGTATAGCCCGGTCATTTCCTGTTGATCGACCGCCAGCGCCATGAGCTTTGGGCACGTCTCCCAGGCGAAGCAGCCGAGGGCTTCGTCGGGGCCCGCGATGTCACCGGAGGCGTTGGCGAGGATGTCATAATTCTCGTGTAACGTTTCAGGAGCATCGCAAATAAAAAAGTAGCTCTCGCAGGCTTCCATGTCGGCCATCAGCCTGACCTTCGCGGCGGCGGTGTACTGCGCGGCGTCGCTGTCCTGCGCGGTGTCCATGCGCACGTAGGAATTCACCCGGAACACCACGCGCCCGTCGCCGTTGCAGTCCTCCCCCAGCGCGGCGAAGGCGCGCTCCAGCGCGGCCAGCGTTTCATCCGAAAGCGGCGCGGAGGCAACATAGGCCAGCTGGTAATCCGGCTTCACTGCGCCGATGCCCAGCGCGTTCCAGAGGATGTCGCCCGCCGCGATCAGCAGCGCCGCGCCCGCCAGCAGCCACCATTTGTGGTAGTGCCACCAATTGGCGGCCCTTTGCTTCTTCGTGCGCTGGGGCGGCGCGTCGGGCCTGACATCCTGATACTTCCATTTCAGGTATTCACTCGCCATTGGAGGCCTCCGTTGTCGGACACGCTTTCCCGCGTCGTACCGCCGGGCGCATAGGTCACGGGCAGGCAGATCAGGGCGGGCATCTTGGAGCGATCTTCACTCAGCAGGATATCCACAGCCGTTTCGGCCATCTGCTTGACTGGCTGGACGATGGTGGAGCAGAAGTAACCCTCGGAAAAGAACATGCGCGTTCCGTCATAACCGATCATTTGTACGTCCTCGGGGACGCGGATTTTGCGGCTTTTGAGATAATTGACGACATAATAGAGCAGCCTGTCTGTATTGCAAAAGATGCCGTCGTATTCCAGGCTTCCTTCCGAGATATGCGCATCCAGGAAGCGCAGTATCGCCTCGATTCCATCCGCGTCGTTGAACCGCATCGCCGTGTATTCCACATGTCTGATCTCGCAGGTCGAAGTAAAACCCGCGCCGCGCTTGTCCGTTTCGCCGATGACTTCAGAGCCGATGCGCAAAAACAGCGGGCGCTTGCAGCCCAGTTCGATCAGCTTTTCCGCGGCAAGGCTGCCGCCCGCGAAATTGTCCGAGGCCACGCAGGGAATGTTGGGGCTGATAAAGCGGTCGATGGAGACATAGGGAAGATCGTCGCTGATGACCAGATCCGGGGAGTAGGTCAGCCCGATGATGCCGTCCACCTTGTTCTGCCGCACCATCTGGATGCAGCGCGCTTCAGCCTGGGTATCGAAGTGGGTCGTGACGAGCATCATGCGGTAATCGCGCCGGGTCAGTTCATAGCAGATGCTGTCCGCCAGTGTGCTGAAAAAGGTATGGTCAAGGCCGGGGAGAATGACGGCGACGGTGTGGGTCTTGTTCGCGCGAAGGCCCCGGGCGTAATTGTTCACGCTGTAACCCAGTCGATTCGCGGCTTCCTCAACCTTCAGCTGATAGCTTTTCCCCACGGGTAAACCATTGAACACCTTGGACACCGTGCCCAAAGCCACGCCGGCCTCGCGGGCCACGTCCTTCATCGTGGGAGATTTGCCGGATCGTCTCATATCAACACCCCGATATGTATCGTTACATGAAATTCAATCTATATTGATAGTATAGCAGATGAAATTTCATTTGTAAAGGGCGATTTTGACGTAAGCCCCCGGAAAAGGGAAAATTGGCTAATTTGGTTAAATATGCCATCCTTGAATTGTATATCGTACACAAATTATTGGAAATCGTTTTTTAGGCATTGACATCCGTTTGCAACTGTGCTATTCTATATCCAACGGACTGTGTAACGTTTCATGCATATCATCCGACGATACTCACGCTCGTTTTTTTCACCGATTATGGTGAAACGTTACATTCGCAAGTGCGACATCGGGAGGTGATCGGACCGCAAACACCGTTCTCCGGTGAAAAGGGTTGGCGCCATCGTATGGAAGCCAGGCATCGCCAGCGCGTCCGATCAGCGCACCGGCGGCGCGATGCTTTCAAAGGACAAACCCGACTCTCTGGTACTCTGAACAGAAAGAAGTGAGCCGAATGCAAGCAACGAAAGCCAAGGCTTTAGGGCCAAGGCGGAAATCCATTGGCCGGCGCATTGCCGACAACTGGCAGCTCTACCTGCTGCTGCTGATCCCGGTCATACTGACGTTTATCTACAAGTATATACCGATGTATGGCATACAGATCGCCTTCAGAAACTACAAGGCTTCCAAGGGCATCTGGGGCAGCAAATGGGTTGGGTGGGAATGGTTCGAACGGTTTTTCACCGCTCCGACCTGCGGGCGCATGATTCGCAACACCATTCTGCTGAGCCTCTTCAGCCTGCTGTGGGGCTTCCCGGTGCCGATCATACTCTCGCTGTGCATCAACCAGCTGCGCTTTCCGCGCTACAAGCGCATCGTGCAGACGGTGCTGTACGCGCCCCACTTCATCTCCATCATGGTCGTCTGCGGTATGATCCGCATATTCCTGAGCCCTTCCGGCGGCCTGATCAACCTGCTGATAGGGAAACAAATCGACTTCCTGACGGAATCCGGCGCGTTCCGCACCATCTACATCGCCTCCGGCATATGGCAGGACGCGGGCTGGGGCTGCATCATCTACCTGGCGACGCTGTCCAATGTGGACACCAGCCTGTACGAGGCGGCCAAGGTAGACGGCGCGTCGATGTTCCAGCGCATCATGAACGTGGACGTGCCGGCGCTCTTGCCGATGGCGATCCTGAACCTGATCATGAGCGCGGGCTCGCTGATGAACGTCGGCTTCGAGAAGGTCTGGCTGCTCCAGACCGACCTGAACAAGGCCACGTCGGATGTCATCGCGGTGTATGTGTATCAGCAGGGCATTGAAAACGCCAAGTACAGCTATTCCACGGCTGTCGGCCTTTTCAACACGGCGGTCAACCTGGTCCTGCTGTTCATCGTGAACACCATAGCGAGCAAGACCTCCGAGGTCAACTTCGTGTAAGGGGGTGCAACATATGGCAAAAAACAGGAATTCCACGGGATTGTCTGAAAAGACCAGCGACCTGATACTGATCCTGATCACCGGATTCGTGCTGTTGCTGGTGGCCTATCCCCTGTACTACGTGTTGGTGGCTTCGTTCTCGAACCCCTACGACGTGTACGCGGGCAAGACCTTCCTGCTGCCCAGCGGCTTCACGCTGGACGGCTACAAGGCGGTGCTCGCGGACCCGAACATCCCCACCGGCTACCTGAATTCCATCAAGTACACCATCATCGGCACGGTGTTCTCCGTCACCATGCTGTACATCTCGGCCTATCCGCTGGCCCAGAGGGACCTGCCGGGGCGCAAGTTCTTCAGCGTGTTCTTCATCATTACGATGTACTTCGGCGGCGGTCTGGTGCCCACCTACCTGGTCGTGAAGCAGACGGGCCTCATCAACAACATGTGGGCGCTGTTCCTCCCCGGCGGCGTGGGCGTTGGCAACATGATCATCGTGCGCAATTACTTCCAGAACTCGATTCCGCACGAATTGATCGAGGCCAGCGAAATCGACGGCTGCTCGAAGCTCAGGACGTTCCTGCGCATCGTCATTCCGCTGTCGATGCCCATCATGGCGGTCATGGTGGTGTTCTGCATGGTGGCCTACTGGAACGACTGGTTCACCGCCCTGATCTACCTGACCGGCGCGGAGAAGGCGCCGCTGCCCCTGGTGCTGCGCAACGTGCTGATCAAGTCCAGCGTGAGCGCCGCCCAGGCCTCCACGATCTCCGGCGGCTATGCCGAGATGAACAAGGTCACCGAGATGATCAAGTTCTCGTCCATCGTGGTGGCGGCGGCCCCGATGCTGATCGTGTACCCGTTTGTGCAGAAGTACTTTGAAAAGGGCTTCATGGCCGGAGCCGTCAAGGGCTGAGGCCGAGCTCCCGTTTTACAACATCGACAGAGAGAAAGGAAGGAAATCCATGAAGCGTATCTTTACCGTGCTGCTGGCGCTTGCCATGCTGCTTGCCGTGATCTCCGTTCCCGCGATGGCCGAAGGCCAGACCGAATTCGTCATCATGGGCGGCCAGTCCGCCCTGTCCCCGGGCTACCAGAACAACGTGGTGCTGAATCAGCTGATGGAGGAGTGCGGCATTTCCATCGAGTGGAACACCATGAGCGACTCCCTGTCTGAGCAGGTGAACATCCACATCGCCGGCGGCGACCTGCCGGATGCCTTCATGGGCGTCGGCTTCTCCAACTACGACCTCGCCACCTACGGCGACGACGAGACCTTCATCGACCTGACGCCCTACATCAACGAGGAGGTCATGCCGAACCTGACCGCCATCCTGGAGGCGCATCCCGAGATCCGCGCCGCCATCACCCAGGCAGACGGCCGCATCTACGGCCTGCCCTCCGCCGAGCAGATGGGCACCGCCGGCATCGGCAAGGAAGAGGACTACTCCATCTTCACCATTCCCCAATTCTCCATGATCAACAAGGCCTGGCTGGACGAGTTGGGCCTGGAAATCCCCACCACGCTGGACGAGCTGCACGACGTGCTGGTGGCCTTCAAGGAGAACGACATGGCCGCCAGGATGTACGGCGCGGACGCCGGTTCCACCATTCCGATGTCCGTGGGCTTTGACCAGTGGTGCTGGGGCCAGAACATCTTCTACGCCGGCTTCGGCTTCACCAACTGGCCGAACGACGTCATCAACGACCTGGTGCTCCAGCCCGACGGTACCGTCAACTTTGTCTGTGACGACGACGGCTACCGCGAGGCCCTGACCTACTTCCACGACTGGTACGCCGACGGCCTGATCGACCTGGAGATGTTCTCCCAGGACACCACCCAGCTGATGGCCAAGTGCCAGCAGGGCTATGTGGGCGTTTCCACCTGGTGGTACATCGAGGAGCTGATGGGCAGCTATTCCAAGGACTATGTGTTCCTGCCCGTGCTGGACGGCCCCTCCGGCACCCACAACGTGACCGTGCGCACCGGCGGCGCCACCAGTTCCGGCCAGCTGTCCATTACCGAGGCGTGCGAGAGCCCCGAGAATCTGCTGAAGTTCTTCGACAGGTGGTATGACGGCGAGATCGTCATGCAGCTGCAGTACGGCCCCATCGGCGAGTGGTTCACCGGCCAGGACGACAAAGGCATGTGGCTGTCCATCACCGAGGACGAGGCCCAGGCGAAGTTCGGCAAGTCTGCCGGCGAAGTGAAGAGCACGCTCGAGGTTGCCGGCCCGAAGCTGATCCTCTCCAGCTACTACAACGATTACTTCTACATGGAGGATCGCGCCATCGAGCGCCTGACCGACCTGTACGACTTCTGGATGCCCTACGTGTCCGACCCGGTGGTCTACCCCGTGGACTGCGTGTTCACCCAGGAGGAGCTGGAGGTCATCGACCGCTACAAGGCCGACTTCGAGAGCGCCGTCTCCGAGCAGGAAGGCCTGTGGATCAAGAACGGCGGTCCCACCGACGAAGAGTGGGAATCCTACAAGAGCATGCTGTCCGGCAACTGCGGCATGGACAAGCTGCTGGAGGTCTATCAGGCGGCCTACGACCGCTACGCGGCGGCGGAAGGCTGATCGACTGTCGCCCACTGATTCCGCTCCCCTTGCCTCTCCCGCTTTGCCTGACAGTGAGCGGGCGGGAGAGGTTTTCAGAACCACATTGGAGTGCATACCTATGGCGAGTGAAAAGCTGCAAAAGGCAAGGAGCTTCGAGGAACAGTACAGCCCCTACGTGCCGGAGGACGAGCGCCCGGCGTATCACGTCAACGGCGCGATCGGATGGATCAACGACCCCAACGGCTTCTCCGTGTACAAGGGCGAGTATCACCTGTTCTTCCAGTACCACCCCTACAAGCCCATCTGGGGCCCGATGCACTGGGGACACGTCAAGACCAGGGACTTCATCCGCTGGGAACGTCTGCCCGCCGCGCTCGCCCCGGACATGCCCTACGACAAGGACGGATGCTTCTCCGGCAGCGCCATCGAGCTGCCCGACGGACGGCAGCTGCTGATGTACACCGGCGTGCGCGAGGAGCGGCAGGCGGACGGCGCGCTGAAGCCCTTCCAGACCCAGTGCCTGGCCGTGGGCGACGGCGTGGACTACGAGAAGGTCGAGGCCAACCCGGTGCTCACGGCGGCGGATCTGCCCAGGGGCGGCAGCGAAGCGGACTTCCGGGACCCGAAGATCTGGCGGGAGGACGACGGTTACTACGCCGTCGTGGGCAACCGCCCCTCAGACGGAAGCGGCTCCATACTGCTGTTCAGGAGCGAGGACGCCTTCCACTGGACGTATCAGGGCCGCGTGGCCTCCAACCACAACCAGTACGGCAAGATGTGGGAGTGCCCCGACTTCTTCAGGCTGGACGGCAAGGACGTGCTGCTGGTCAGTCCCCAGGAAATGATGCCCATCGGGCTGGAGTTCCACGCGGGCAACGGCACGGTGTGCTTGATCGGCGAGGCCAACGAGAAGAAGCACCTGATCCGGGAGAACGTGCACGCCATCGACTACGGCATCGACTTCTACGCGCCCCAGACGCTGCTGGCTTTGGACGGACGCCGCATCATGATCGGCTGGATGCAGAACTGGGACACCGCGCGCAGTCAGCCGGTCACCATTCGCACCTGCGGCATGATGACGATCCCCCGCGAACTGAGCGTGCGCGACGGACGCCTGATACAGCAGCCGGTGCGCGAGCTGAAAAACTACTACGGCGAAAAGATCAGCTACAGGAACGTGCCCCTGTCCACGGAGACCATACTCACCGGCATCCGCGGCCGGGTGATCGACATGACCGTGAACGTGCGCCCCGCCAACGGCAGCGTCATGTACCATGCCTTCAGGATGAATTTGGCCAAGGACGGCGAGCACGTCACCACCATTCGGTTCAAGCCCGAGCAGGGCATCGTGCGCGTGGATCGCAGCCGCTGCGGTTTCCCGTTCGACATCGTGAATGTGCGCGAGTTCCCGGTGTATTCCAGGCACGGGAACATCAAGCTGCGCTGTGTGATGGACAAGCACAGCCTGGAGCTGTTCGTCAACGACGGCGAGCAGGCGGCCTCATTTGTGCTGCACACGCCCGTGACCGCGGATGTGATCAGCTTCGAGGCCGAGGGCGAGGTGCTGATGGACGTGGAGAAGTACGATTTGTGCTTTGACGGGGAGGATGAAAATGAGTAAGCGGTTTGACGTGGTCGCGCTGGGCGAGCTGCTGATCGACTTTACCGAGGGCGGCACGAGCGAACAGGGCAACCCCATGTTCGAGGCCAATCCCGGCGGCGCGCCCTGCAACGTGCTGGCGATGCTGCGGAAGCTGGGCAAGACCTGCGCCTTCATCGGCAAGGTCGGCAACGATATGTTCGGCCACCAGCTGCGCCAGGTCGCCCGGGATGCGGGCATCTGCATGGACGCCCTGCTGATGGACGACGCCGTTCGCACCACGCTGGCCTTCGTCAAGACGGACGCGCATGGCGACAGGGATTTTTCCTTCTACCGCAACCCCGGCGCGGACATGATGCTGAGGAAGGATGAATTGCCCCTTGAGATCATCACCGGCGCGAGGATATTCCACTTCGGCACGCTGTCCATGACGCACGAGGATGTGCGCGAGGCCACCAAAGCGGCGGTGCTCGCGGCGAAGGGTGCGGGCGCGATCATCTCCTTTGATCCGAACCTGCGCCCGCCGCTGTGGGACAGCCTGGCGGAAGCCCGCGCACAGATTCACTGGGGTCTGTCACAGTGCGACGTGCTGAAGATCGCGGACAACGAGATCGAGTTTCTGACGGGCACTTCCGATTTCACCAAGGGCGTCGAGGCCATCACAGAGCAGTGCCCGGGCATTCGCCTGGTCAACGTTACCGCCGGCGCGAACGGCAGCTATGCCTTCTGCCAGGACAAAAAGGTGTTCGTCCCCAGCTTCCTGCTGGGCGACACCATCGAGACCACCGGCGCGGGCGATACGTTCTGTGCCAGCGTGCTGAACTACATCCTCGACCACGGCCTGGATCGGTTGACCCGGGACGACCTGAAACAGATGCTTCGCTTTGCCAACGCGGCGGCCTACCTCGTCACGACGAAGAAGGGCGCGATACGCTCCATGCCGGAGCGCGCGCAGGTGGAAGCGATATTGAACGAACACTGAACCCCCTTATACCCCATTCCGATGGCGGCAGGCCACTCCACATAATGGCCTACCGCACATTAAAAAAGGAGGAAGCACATCCGCCGGTTCGCGGTGCGGCAGTGTGGAGACCTGCCGTAATGCGGTTCGCTCTGCGTGTGCGACGCGAGATCGCCTCTGCGGAGGCTGGGCGATCAGAACCGAAGCCATGTCCAACGTTTCAATCAGAGGCCTGAAGAAGGTCTATGACAACAAGGTGACCGCGGTCCACGACGTGAATCTGGAGATCGCGGACAAGGAATTCATCGTGCTGGTCGGCCCGTCCGGCTGCGGCAAGTCCACCACGCTGCGCATGGTCGCGGGTCTGGAGGACATCTCCGAAGGCGAGCTTTACATCGAAGGCAAGCTGTGCAACGACATCGCCCCGAAGGACCGCGACATCGCCATGGTCTTCCAGAGCTACGCGCTGTACCCCCACATGACGGTCTATCAGAACATGGCCTTCGCGCTGAAGCTGAAGAAGACCCCGAAGGACGAGATCGACCGAAAGGTGCGCGAGGTCGCGAAGATCCTGGACATCACCCAGTATCTGGAGCGCAAGCCCAAGGCCCTGTCCGGCGGCCAGCGCCAGCGCGTGGCCATCGGCCGCGCCATGGTGCGCGACCCCAAGGTGTTCCTGATGGACGAGCCCCTTTCCAACCTGGACGCCAAGCTCAGAAACCAGATGCGCGCGGAGATCATCAAGCTGCGCAAGCGCATCAACACCACCTTCATGTACGTCACCCACGACCAGACCGAGGCCATGACGCTGGGCGACCGCATCGTCATCATGAAGGACGGCTACGTGAACCAGATCGGCACGCCGGTCGAGGTGTTCAACAAGCCCGTGAACCTGTTCGTGGCCGGCTTCATCGGCATGCCGGTGATGAACTTCTTTGACAACTGCAAGCTGCTCTATGAGAACGGCCTGTACCAGGCCGAGATTCGCGGCGTGCGCTTCCAGCTGGATGCGTTCCAGCAGAAGGCGCTGGCGCAGAACAACCAGAAGCCCTGCGACATCGTGGCGGGCATCCGCCCGCAGCACATCACCGTGGGCCAGGGCGAGCTCACCGCGCTGATCGAGGTCTCCGAGATGCTGGGCACCGAGGTCAACCTGCACACCCGCTCCAACGACGACGAAGTCGTCATGGTGATCCCCACCGTCGATCTGGACACGGACGTGAGCATGGGCAGGACGATCCGCTTCTCCACCCAGCCCAGGCTGATCCAGCTGTTCGACAAGCAGACCGGCAACAACCTGATCTGGTTCGACGAGAAGTCGTCTGCCGCCGACGCGCCGATGTGCAAGAACTACGACTTCTGATTCCATGTTTACATGGGGACAGATACATAAGAACCGTCCCCATGTAAACTTCCACCCATACGCTGCCTACAGGTTTACATGGGGACGGTTCTACTGTATCTGTCCCCATGTAAACTTTCACTCATATTCGGCAGACAAAGGCGATGCGCTTACCGTCCTCCGCCTGCTTTGCCGTCAGCTTTCCCCCGTGCTTTTCGACGATGGCTCTGGCGACGGACAGGCCGATGCCATAGCCGCCGCTCTCCCGGTTCCGCGATTCATCGGTCCGGTAGAAGCGGTCGAACAGGTGCGCAAGCTGATCCTGGCGCATGGGCCGGCTCAAGCCGTTCTCCACGGTGAACGATATACCCCGCTTGCCCTGTTTCAGCGTCACCCGGATCTCATCCCCCTCCGGCGCGTACTTGACGGCGTTGTCGCAGAGTATGGAGGCCAGCCTCTGCAGGGCCGCGCCGTCGCCGGTCAGGTGGACGCCGTCCTGAACGTCCACGGCCATCCCCTTGCCGGAGAACTCCGCCATATTGGCGAACGGCTCCGCGGCCTCGCGCACCAGCTTGGACAGGTCCACGTCCTCGCGCTTCAGCTTCGCGTCCTCCTCGTCCAGCCGGGACAGGTAGATCAGCTCGTTCACCAGCCCGCGCATATTGGCGACCTGCTTTTTCGTGCTCCGGACCCACTCGTTTTCCCCGGTCTCCAGCGCCAGCACGTCCATGTTGGCGGAGATGACCGTCAGCGGCGTCTTGAGTTCGTGCCCGGCGTCGGTGATGAACTGCTTTTGCATGACGGCGTTCTCCACCAGCGGCCGGATCGCGCGGCGGCTGAACAATGCCACCAGCAGCCACGCCAGCAGTATGCAGCCCCCGCAGGCCAGCGCGGAGATCAGCGCCAGCCGCCGCACGCGGGTCAGCTTGGTCTCGCAGTTCAAAAACAGTATCGTCCGGTCCTCGCCCCGGCGGCTGACGGTGAACATATAGTCCTCGCAGAAGCCCGTCGCCTTTCCGGTTTGCAGCGCTTTGGCGGCGATCCGATCGAGCTCCTCTTCGTCGATGTCCGACACGCGGGACGTGTTGGTGAACCGGGTCGCCCCGTCCGCGGCCACGTTCACCACGAAGAAGCGCGACTCGTCCAGCATGTTCCGCATGTGCCGGTTGCGGCCGCCGAATTTGCCGTATTGACCGCCGGTTTCGCTCAGCGCGCTCATGGTCTCCGACAGCTCCGAGCGCACGTTCAGCCAGTTGGCGGCGTTGATGATGCCCACCACCAGTATCATGGCCAGCGCCAGCACGGCCAGCGCGATGCGGATGAACCGCCTGCGAATGCCCCGTATCATTTGGCCTCCAATGAATAGCCGACCCCGCGGGTGGCCTTGATTTCCACATGCGCTCCCAGCTCGTTCAGCTTCTTTCGGAGGAATGAGATGTTGACCCACACCACGTTGATCTCCGCCTCCGAATCCCAGCCCCAGACGCGCTCCATGATCTGGTCGACGCTGTGCACGGCGCTGGGACGCTCCGCCAGCAGCTCCATCAGCTGGAACGCCTTGTTGTTCAGCCTGACCTCCCGCCCGTTGCAGCGCAGGGTCATGCTCGCCCGATCCAGCTCGACGTCGGCAAAGCGCAGCACGTCCGGCGCGTAGTCCGCCTTGCGGCGCAGCAGCGCCCGCACCCGCGCCAGCAGCTCAGTGGTGGCGAAGGGCTTGGCCAGGTAGTCGTCCGCGCCGGCGTCCAGCCCGGCCACGCGGTCCTCCACGGCGTCCCGCGCCGTCAGCATCAGACAGGGCGTGGCGACATGCCGCCCGCGCAGCTTTTCCAGCACCTGCACGCCGCTGAGCTCCGGCATCATCCAGTCCAGGATCAGGCCGTCATAGGCGCCGCCCTCCGCGTAGTCCAGCGCGTCTTTTCCGTTGTGGACCACGTCCACCGAATAGCCGGAGTGCTCCAAAAGGGCCTTCACGGCGCGGCACAGGTCGCGGTCGTCCTCGGCAAACAGTATGCGCATAACATCACCCATCCCCATTATAGCAAAACTGTTTCAATTTTACCAGCGTGAAAAGCGCCATCGCTGCGGATGGCGCTTTTCAGATTATTCCTCAGATGCCGTCATCGCCGTTCGCGCCGGGCACAGCCTGCGCGTCGGGTATGAAAGAGGTGCCGTTGCCCTGGCCGGGCATCTGCTGCTGGCCGGGAGCCGGCTGCTGGCCGGGCATCTGCTGCTGACCGGGCATCTGCTGCTGGCCGGGCATCTGCTGCTGGCCGCCTTTCATGCCGCGGCTGCCGCCCATGCGGCCGCCCTTGCCGCCGTTCATGCCGCGTCCGCCGCTCATACGGCCGCCCTTGCCGCTGCCGCTCTGGAACTGGTAGCCGCAGCCGGGGCAGGTGCCGTCGCGCAGGGCCTGTTGATCCTTGTAGTACTTGAGGATCAGGTCCGCCTGTTCCTGGGTCAGCTTGCCGGACTCGACATAGCCCTTCAGCTCCTCCTCCAGCGCCTCCTGGCGGGCGGACTGCTTCGCGGCGCGGTAGGCGTCAAAGGCCTGCTGCAGCGCGGTGTTGTCCGTGGCGGCGTCGGCGGCGGGCTGCTGCTGCTCCGGCTGCGCTTCCTCTATAGAGGGCAGCGCGGGCGCTTCGGGCGCGGCGCTCTCGGCCAGGGCCACGACGCCGACGATCAGCGCCGTCACCAGCGCCAGGGCCATCATCATTCCGCTGAAAAAGTGTTTCATAGTGTTCAACTCCTTACAATTGTTTTTGTCCGCTCTTTGGGACGCCTGCATTATGGCACGGCAACCTAATACGAAACTAAAACGCGCCGGAGTTTTTCATTTTAGGTTCGATTTAGGATGATGCATTATGATGCGCCTGTCGATGACGAGAACACACAGGACCCATGGAGGACATGACGATGATGGAGCATCTTGAAATGGAAGCCCGCGGCGCGCTGGAGCAGGTGATGTCGCTTCAAGAGACGCCTTCCGAGGCAAAATGGTTTTTGAACTGCCTGTATCGCGGATTCAGCCCGAAGCTGCTCTCCCGGGAGAAGCCGGAGCTCCTGCTGTTGGGGGAGGACATCCCCTGGGAATTGACCAGAGCCGCGGGGGCACACACGCGGGTCATACTGGGCGGCAGCCTGGAAACCACCCACTGGTCGGACGCTCTGCTGCCCAGGGACGCCGACCCCATCAGCCGTTCCGCCTGCGGCTGGCTGATGAATCCGCACTTCAATCTGACTGAAAACGCGCTGGTGCTGACGGCGCTGACCTCGGACAGCCGCAGAAAGCTGACCGGGCTCATGCGGGACAGCGGCATCAATATTCTTGCGGTGGATCTGCCGCCCATGTGGGACCGCCTTCAATGGCAGGAGGCGTGGGTGGACGGCATGGTGCGCGTCATTCGAGCCATTGAGGCGCACACCGACAAGACCGTCACCCGAGGTGCGTTGGCGGCGGCCATCGGGCAGCATGAGCAGGTGCGGGTCGGTATCGCCGCCTTCAGGCGCGCGTCTTGGATCGCCGGGAATGCCCTCTCCCCCGCCCTGCGGCAGTTGATATTGGAGAGCTTTTGGTTCGCCCCGAACACCGATGAATGGCTGATGCGGCTGAACCGCCTGATCGCCGTGCTGCGCGAAACTGCGCGGCGGCACGCGAAGCCCGCCGAGGCGCGCCCGCGGGTGCTCATCGCCGGTTCGCCGGTGATCTTCCCCAACGAAAAGCTGCCCCTGCTGCTGGAATCGGCGGGGTTGGCGCTGGTCGATACGGTGGACTCCGTCTCCGCGCAATTGGAGATGCCCGCGCCGAAGCTGCCGCGCTTTGGCGGCGTGACGGGCCTGCTTTTGCAGATGGCCGAGTGCCGCCTGCCGCGGGACGCCTCCGGCGCGTGGACGGTCAACCACGGCCTGCTGGACGGGCTGAAGCGAAAGCTGGACGCGCAGCGGGTGGACGGCGTGGTCTACCACGTATTGAAGGGTCAGATCGAGCTGGACTTTGAGCTGCCGCGGGTCGAGGCGCTGTGCGAGCGGTACGGCGTGCCCGTGTTTCGGCTGGAAACCGACTACCAGCAGCAGGACGTGGAGCAGCTGCGCATCCGCATGGAGGCCTTTGCCGAGATGCTCCGCCAACAGAACCTGGAAGGAATGAGGATCGCGCTATGAACAGCCGCATGAAGCAAGGGTTCCTGGCCGGGCTGCTCGCCGCCGCGCTGGCGCTGCTGGCGTGGTTCGCGGCGAACGTGCCTTTCTACACGTGGGAGGACCCGCTGGTGCGCGCCTCGCTGACGACCGTACAGGACGGCGAGCCGCTGGCCTTCAGCTATTCCGACGACGCGATCACATTGCACAGCGGCGAGGGCGCCACCGTTTATGCCTTGACGGAGGCGGGGCTGGTCGAGATCGCAGACGGCGAGACCGACAGCCTGCCCGAAAATTGTCTGGGAACGCTGGCCGCCGTGAAGCCCGTCTATTCGGCGGACACCGACGGCGACGGCGTGACGGAGTCCGTCATGGATATCGCCCGGACGGACATGGCCTTCACCTACGACTACGAGCATACGGTCCACCCCATATCGGACGATCGGGTGCCCTTTGAGGTCATGTACCCGCGCCGCGGGCAGTTCCTGTTTTCCCTGAACGGCGAGGCGCTGGCAAATGTCGAAATCACCGCCGTGCTGTCCGACGGCCGCGCGGTTTCCTGCACCACCGATGAAAGCGGCGCGTCCACGGCCCTTTCCATCAACGACGTGCGCGGCGGCGTGACCTTCGTCTACCGGCCCGACGAGACGCGCACCTTCCGGCTGTATTATCAGATCGAGGACAACACGGTGTTCTCGCTTCGGTGGCTGAAGGCCGTGATGCCGTTTACGCTGATCCTGCTGATCGCGCTCGTCTGCATCGTGCTGGACGTGCTGGCCCGCAAGGCGGTCTATAAGAAGCGCGGCCTGTCCGAGGCCCGCGCCCGGGTTTTCCAGCCCAGCGCCGTCAAGCGCAGATCCCGCTTCGGGTTCGAGTTCGTCCGCTGGGGCGCGATGATCGCGAGCTTCGCCGGGCTCATCTGGGGCGGCAGGCTGCTGGGCACGGCGTTTTCAAAGGTCGATCTGCCGGTGCTGGCCTGCCCCTACAACCTGGATCAGCTGACCAGCGCGGGCTGCTACTGGTTCAGCCACATCACGGAGTTATTGGAACGACCGCCGTCGTACCTGCTCTGGTTGGCGGGCAGCTTCATAGCCTTCGCGCTGCTGTTCGGCAGGATGCTCTGCGGGTTCGTGTGCCCGCTGGGGTTTTTGCAGGACGTGGCGCATGAAGCGCGGGTCGCGCTGCGCATTGAAGGAGTGGCCTTCAATGAAAAGCTCTACGCGGTGCTGCGGTTCGTCAAATGGGTCATGCTGGTGCTGTTCCTGGGCATCAGCCTGATCGGCGGCAGCTTCTGCGACTTCTGCCCGGCCGCGGCCCTGACCCCCGCGCTGGCGGGCTTCAAGACCAGCCTGTATTTCAGCGGCTTCATGATGATCGCGGTGATCGTCAGCGGCTTCTTCAAGCAGCGCTGCTTCTGCAACATCTGCCCGATGGGCTACCTGTTGGGCCTGCCCCATAAGGCGTCGCTGGCGCGGCTCAAGAAGGATACCGTGGCCTGTACCGAGTGCGGCGCGTGCTACGAGGCCTGCCCGATGGGCATCAAGTCCATCTTCACGGTCCGTGAGGGGAAGAACGAGCGGGCCATCGACGTGACCACCACGGACTGCATCTTCTGCGGCGAGTGCATCCGCAAGTGCCCCGAGGACGGCGCGCTGTACATGACGCTGGCCGGGGTGAAGCTCTGCAGCGCCTCCCGGGAGGCGTTTATGCGGGAGCAGACGGGCATCATCAACAGAAAGCGTGACAAGAATGGATAGATCAAACATCATACCATTGTCCCCCATGGAGGCGCGCCGCCGGGATCGCTTCGACCGCAGGCAGACCGCCACCGCCGAGAAGACGCTCCGCCGCGTGCGGGCGCTGACCCACTGTCCCCAGGCGCTGACGCCGTTTCTGGACACGCTGTCGCGGGTGTTTGTGGACCGGCAGGACGTCGTTCACCCGAAGGGCGTCCCCACGGTGGGCACCTACTGCGTGATGGTGCCGCCGGAGCTGATCTACGCCCAGGGCGCGATGCCGGTGAAGCTGTGCGGCGGCAGCTACACCGCCTTCGCCGTCGGCGACGACACCGCGCCGCGGGACGCCTGCCCGCTGGTGAAGGCCGTGATGGGCTTCGAGGACATCGACGCCATGCCCGCCTATCAGAACTGCGCGCTGATGGCCGTGCCCGTGACCTGCGACTGCAAGAAGAAGCTGGCAGGCTGGCTTCAGGAGCGCCGCCCTACGTCTATACTGCACGTGCCCGCCAACCGGGACCGGGACGCGGACATGGAGCGCTTCACCCGGGAGCTGTACGCCTTCAGCGATTCTCTGGCGGAGATCACCGGCGTGCCGCTGACCAGCGAGAACCTCTCGATGGCCTTCCACCGGCTGGCGGAGGCGCAGACGCAATTGTCCCGGTTCATCGACCTGCGCCGAAAGCACCCCACGCTGATCCGCGGCGCCTTCGCCATGGCGGCCATGAACGCCATGAGCTACACCTGGGCGCCGAGTTGGACGAAGCAGCTCGCCCGGCTGAACGACGAGCTGGAGGGGCTGGCGCGTGCCGGAACCATGGCCGTGAAGGGCAACCAGCCCCGGCTGCTGCTGACCGGTTCCCCGGTGATCTTCCCGAACTTCAAGCTGCCGCTCTTGATCGAGGAGATGGGCGGCCTGCTGGCGGCGGACGAGACCTGCATGGGCGAGCGCGGGCTGTACGACCCGCCCGCCATCGTCGATCCCAGTCTGAACGGCATGATGCGGGCGCTGGCGAACCGCGCCACGCGCCCCTGCACCTGCCCCACCTTCGCGGACAACAGGCGCAGGCTCTACCGCGTGCGGCAGATGATTGAAGACTACCGCATACAGGGCGTCGTCTATCACGTGCTGCGCGGCTGCCTGGTCTATGATTACGAATACGCCGCCATGGAGGCGGAGATGGAGAGGCTGGGCATCCCCATCATCCGGGTGGAGACCGACTACAACGAGGAGGATGTGGAGCAGCTGCGCATCCGCATCGAGGCGTTCATCGAACTGATCAAGTATGGAGGGAATGACAGATGAGCATTTACGCGGGCCTGGACGGCGGCTCCACCTATCTGAAGGCCGCCCTGATCGACCACACGGGCAAGGTGCTGAACACCGGCGTGGTGTCCACCGGCATCGACAACAACGGCGCGGCGGAGGCGCTGCTGAAGAAGCTGACGCGGGAAGTGGGCATCGACCGAATCGCGTACACCATGGCCACAGGCTACAGCCGGAAGATACTGGAAACCGCGGACGACGACGTGAGCGAGATCACCGCCCACGCCTACGGGGTGCGCGTCACCGCGCCGAAGGGCTACCGCCCCGGCATCATCGTGGACATCGGCGGGCAGGACAGCAAGGTCATCTATCTGGACGGCAATTACCACGTGAAGAACTTCACGATGAACGACAAGTGCGCCGCGGGCACCGGCAAGTTCATGGAGGTCATCGCGCAGATCCTGGAGACGACCATCGACCAGGTGGGGCCGCTGTCTTTGGAGAGCCACGCGCCCTGCGACATCAACAGCACCTGCGTGGTGTTCGCGCAGTCCGAGGTCATATCGCTCGTCGCCCGGAAGTTTGACCGGCGGGATATACTGGCGGGCATGCACGCCTCGATGGCGCGGCGCGTGGTGAAGATGATCCGAAAGAGCGAGCTGGGCGGCGACATATTGATGACCGGCGGCGGCGCGCTGAACACCGGCCTGCGGCAGGCGTTTGAGGATGAATTGATGCGGGACGTGTACACCGCCAACTATCCCCAGTTCAACGGGGCCATCGGCGCGGCGCTGATCGCCAGCGAAAGGGGGCGCTGACATGTTCGCGCAAGCCATCGCAAGCGCGGCCTCGGTGGGCCTGGGCTGCGGCGCGGGGTGCGGCTCGTCCGCCTCGGCCTTTCTGAGCACCTACGTGCTCTCCGAAGGCCGGGGCATGGGCTTCGCGCTCCGGCAGGTGCTGTCCTTCTATCTGGGCAAGCTCGTCGCGGTGCTCGTGGTATGCCTCGGCGGCGCGCTGGTCGGGCGGGCGCTCATTCAGACGGACGGCACGCTGATGGGCGTTTCCCTCGGCAAGGCCGTCTACGCCGTCATGCTGTGCGCCGCCCTCTGGCTGATCTTCGGCTGGTTCCGCGAACGGAAGGGCTGCGCCACCTGCCGCCATTGCGGCGGCGGGCTGAAGGCCGTCCCCTCCTTCGCCGTGGGCATGGCCTACGGGCTGTCGCCCTGCGCGCCGCTGTTGATGGTGCTGGGCTACGCCGCCGCGCTGACCGTCCCCGCCGCGCTCATGCTGGGCACGGTGTTCGCGCTGGCCAGCTCGCTCGTCCCGGCGCTGCTGATCCTCGCCCTCGCCGGCGCGCTGTCCACAAAAATCACCGCGCAGCTGGGCAGGGCCCTGCCCTGGTTCCAGCTGGCGGTGTATGGGTTCTATCTGTTTTCCGCCGTATATGGATTGATGAAGTAAGGCTGGGTTTACATGGGGACGGTTCTACTGTATCTGTCCCCATGTACACTTTTGGCTGCTTTGTGTACACTGGGGACAGATACACAAGAACCGTCCCCATGTAAACTGCCCTCCAAAAACACACCCGCCCGCCCCATTCGGTACGGGGCGGGCGGGTCGCTTTATCGCGTTTTACCGGCTCAGTCGTCGATGATCTTGGTCACGACGCC
>CACYTF010000030.1 GCA_902777335.1 uncultured Eubacteriales bacterium | reverse complement strand
CCGTTTTCGTATACTATACTATTTCGACATCCTCACCCCGTTGTCCTTTTGGTTTTATAACTTCGATTGTTATGTTTGCATTAATCAGTGGTCTCGGACCGTCCCCATGTGTTCCGGCGGCAGATGAACGACAGTATGGGAGGCGGAAACATGGCTGAAAGGAAAACGGCGGAGCAGATCATGAAGAAGAAGGCCGTCATCCGGGCGGAGATCGAGCGGAAAATGCCGAAGGCGCAGGCGGACGCGCTCTGGCGGCAGGCGACGGAGCGGCTGGCGGCCATCATGGCGCGGTACGCGGACCTGCCCGAGGGGCTGCGCCCCCATACGGACGCGCGCATCTTTCCGTCCGCGGCCATCTACCTGACGGCAAGGGAGCGCCTCGGCCAGAAGGCGGCCTACGGCATCATCGAAGACGCCGCCGTTGCCCTGACGGGCGATACCGCGAAAAAGCTGGCGAAGCTGTTGCGGCTGCCAGGCATGCGCAGCCTGTTCATCCGCATCTGGGATCCCCTGACCCGAAAGATCTTCGGACCGAACAACGGCTTCAAAAATGTGTTCTATCCCAAGGTGAAGGGCGCATTCCGGATGGATGTTATCGGCTGCCCCTACTTCCGCTACTTCACCGAGCTCGGCTGCCCGGAGCTGACCAAAATCTTCTGCGAAAACGACGACCGGGTGTACGGAAACCTGCCGGGCATCGCCTTTGAACGGACGGGCACCCTCGGCAAGGGCGCGGAGCGATGCGATTTCTGCATCAGGAAGGTTTGACGCGCGAGGCTCGTCCTGTATGCATGCTTGATGTAAACTTCTCAAAACGGCTTGACAAGTGACCCTTCGTTCACTATAATGTGTGAACAAAGGGTTAAGCAGAAGTTGGAGGAGACGCTATATGATGAACTACAGTATGGTTGATTTACCCAGAATCGCGATCATTGGCAAGGAAGGCCTGTGCACGAGAGAAGAGAATGTGGTTCAGGATCTGTGGCAACAGGCCAATTCCAATTTCAGTGATGTTGCAGCTCTTGGGATGAAAAACGCCGACGGTTCTTTTGTCGGGTTTTGGGGCGCCATGAGCGATGAAGCGATGTCCTTTATGCCCTGGACGGACGGTTTCACAAGAGGCCTGTATCTGGCGGGCATTGAAGTCTATGAGGATACGCCGGTTCCGGATGGATGGGTAAAGTGGGTCATGCCGGCGAGGAAATACATTGTGACCGATGTGGCTCCGGAGCGCTATGGCGAGACATTCAGGAACGTGATCCACGATCTGATTCCGGGCCTTGGCATGAAGCTTGCAGGCGCCGTCTGCGATTTTACCGAACCCGCGACCGGGCAGAACAAGCTGTTTTTCCCCGTAGAGTGAGATAACCAAGCTACAGTGAAGAAAAAAAGCATTTCATGCGGAAAGCGCAGGCGCGCGTGCCCGATGAACGTGGCCGTTGCCGACAATTCCGGCTCTTCACGTTTTCTTGTGGAATTCCCCTCTCAGGCGCTTCGCGCCAGCTCTCCCCGTCACCGGGGCGAGCCAAGGCTACCGCGCGCAGGTGCTAACCTCCCCTTGCCTCGAGCATGAGCGCTAACCTCGAATCCCGCGCTTATCCTCCTTGCCTCGCCCCCGTGAGGGGGGCCGCAGCGCCCGGAAAACGCTCCAGTGGAGCGTTTTCAGCGAGGCCGGGCCGGTAGGCCCCCGGAAGAGGTGCCCGCAGGGCGGAGAGGGGGCTCCCCACAAGTTTCCGTGATGAGCCACAATTCCAGAAAGCGGCAAAACGGCACGGAGTGCATAAAGCAGTGCCCCAAGGGCGCGCTTTGACCGCTGAACGCGAAAAGGCCGTCCCCTTGACCCATTACAGGTCTTCCAGGCGAATCCTGGAATTCTCCCGGGCCTGTCGGTAGATGCAGAAGCGGTTGCCAATGGTCTGCACCGGCTCGGCGTGCACGCGCTCGCAGAGGGCGTCGCAGGCCTCGCGGGCATTGCCGAAGGGCGCGTTTTTCTGCACGGTCACCTTGATCAGCTCCCGGGCCTCCAGCGCGTCCCAGCACTGCTTGACCAGATTGTCGGTGATGCCGTCCTTGCCGATGTGCAAAATCGGCTCCATCGTATTGCACATGGCGCGCAGGGCCGCGCGCTGTCTGGTTGTCATGGCGTATTCCTCCATTTTCTATTCCACAAAGTCGAATTCCACGTCTCCGACGACGACGCTGTCGCCCTCCTTCGCACCCATTTCACGCAGGGCGTCGATCACGCCCAGCCGCCGCAGCGAGCGGTGGAACCAGTTCAGCGATTCCTCGTTGTCGAAGTTCACCGAGTCGATCAGGCGGTCCGCCTCGCGGCCGGTGACGAAGTAGACGTCGTTCTCCACCGAAATCGTGAAGGGCTCGCCCGAGGCCAGCGCGCCGGCGTCGGCCAGCGCCTCCTCGGCGAAGGGCTCCGCGGGCGGGCAGCTGTCCAGCATGCGCACCGTGGCGTACAGCAGCGCGTCGAAGTTCTGCCGCGTGGCCGCCGACACCGGGAAGATCTCTGTGCCCGTGCCCGCCAGCTTTTCCCGCAGGCGCTGAAGGTTTTCCTCCGCCCCCGGCAGGTCGATCTTGTTGGCCACCACGATCATCGGCCGGCGCTTCAAATCGCCGTAGGCCTCCAGCTCCTTCATGATGGCGTCGTAGTCCTGAAGCGGGTCCCGGCCTTCGCTGCCGGAGATGTCCAGAACGTGCAGCAGCATCCGCGTGCGCTCCACGTGCCTTAAAAACGCGTGCCCCAGGCCCACGCCCTGGGCCGCGCCCTCCACCAGGCCGGGGATGTCCGCCAGCACGAAACTGGCCTCGCCGTGCTTGACGATGCCCAGGTTCGGCTGCAGCGTGGTGAAGTGGTAGTTGGCGATCTTCGGCCGCGCCGCGGTGACCACGGACAGTATCGTGGACTTGCCCACGTTCGGGAAGCCCACCAGCCCCACGTCGGCGATGGACTTCAGCTCCAGCGTCAGCTCCACGACCTCCCGCTTCTCGCCGGGCTTGGCGAACTGGGGGGCCTGCCGCGTGGGCGTGGCGAAGCGCTGGTTGCCGAAGCCGCCGTTGCCGCCCCGCATCAATACCTTGCGCGCGCCGGGCTCGAACAGGTCCAGCAGCAGCCTGCCGGTGGCCTTCTCCCGCACCACCGTGCCCGGGGGCACCTGGATCACCACCGGCTCGCCGGACTTGCCCGTGCGCCGGTTGGCCATGCCGTCGCCGCCGTTTTCGGCGGTGAACTTGCGCTTGTAGCGGAAGTCCATCAGCGTGTGCATGCGCTCGCTGGCCTCGAAGATCACGTCGCCGCCGCGCCCGCCGTCGCCGCCGTCCGGCCCGCCGGCCTGTACGAATTTCTCCCGGTGGAACGACACGCAGCCGTTGCCGCCGTCGCCGGCCTTCGCCGATATGCTGACCACATCAACAAACAAAGCCATTGCTCAACTCTCCATATGCTTTTCGCAGAGTCCGTCGTTCAGGGGGCACCGCGCGCACTCGGGCTTGCGCGCGTGGCAGCAGCGCCGCCCGTGCCAGATGATCAGGTGGTGGCCCAGCGACCAGATTTCCCGGTCCAGCAGCGCCCGAAGCTGCGCCTCCACCTTCTCGGGGGTGTTGCCGTCCGCCAGGCCGATGCGCCGGGCGACCCGGTACACGTGGGTGTCCACCGGAATCTGGTCGTCCCCGAAGGCGGCCAGCAGCACCACGCCCGCGGTCTTCTGCCCCACGCCGGGCAGCTTCATCAGTTCCTCCCGGGTGTTCGGCACCGCGCCGCCGTACTGCTCCACAAGCGCCCGGCAGGCGGCCACGATGTTCTTCGCCTTGTTGCGGTACAGCCCGCACTCGCGAATCATGGGCTCCAGCTCCTCCGGCGTCAGCTTCGCCATCGCGAAGGCGTCCGGGTACTGAGGAAACAGCCGCGCCGTCACCAGATTCACCCGCCTGTCGGTGCACTGGGCCGACAGTATCGTGGCGATCAGCGTCTCAAAGGGATTGGCGAAGTTCAGCTCCGGCTTCGCCTCCGGGTACAGCCCCTTCAGGGCCTCCAGCACCTGCGCCGCCCGCTGCGCGTCCACGGCCATCCCCTCCTTTGTATGCGCCCTGATTATACACGTTCGCGCCGCGCACGGTCAAGTCCGTTCGCGTTAGGAATTGCTTTCGTATCGCACAAATCCTGACACCGGGACGGTCCTGTTGACAGGTTTTCCTGTCAACAGGACCGTCCCGGTGTCAGGAAAAACTGCGCCGTCATCGGCGAACTGCTGGCCGCGGAGCTGGGCCGGCCCGACGAGGCCCTGCCCTACCTGAGCCGGGGGCTGATGCGGGTGTTCAACGACATCATCTACGCCGCGATGGGCTTCGCCAGCGTATACCGCGCCCGCGGCGACCACGGGAACGGCCAGGCCGTACTGGAATGGAGCCTGCGGACCCTGCGGGGCCTGAAGCAAAAGGGCGTGCCGGATTCCATCGATAAGCTGAGCGCCGTGTTCTGCGCGTACCTGGCCGCCTTCCAGCTGGACGCCGGCGACGCAAAGGCCGCCCGGGAATCCGTCGACCGGGCCCTGGCGCTGGCCCGCGGCTTCGACGCCGCCCCCGATTACAGCTGCCTCAACGTGCGGTTCATCAGCGACGGCGAGCGCACCGGCACTTTTTACGACATACTCGGCGCGACGGCCCTCCAGGCCGTGGAGAACGCCGTGAAGGACGCGGGCAGCCCGGCGCTGACGGCGCTGCTGCGCGAGCGACAGGACGACATACAGCGATAAAGGAGGCAATCACCATGTTCAAGAGCTGGCAGAGCATCGGCCCCAGCTGGGTCTCGGAAAAGGCCTATCGGGCACTGGAAGTGTTGAAGGAGAACCACATTCCCGCGCGAATGCCCTCGGACGACATGTTCTTCTTCAGTCCCTATCACCTGCCCCATCCGCATCTGCGGTGGGAAATCCAGGTGCGCCGGAGGGACCGGGCGCGCGCCGCGGCGCTGCTGGCGCGGGAGGGGCTCATCGACAGCCCGCTGCAGGACGCAGGCATCGACGCGCCGGAAGCGGAGACGAGCGTCGGTCAGGCGCTCGTCCCCGCGGCGGCTCACTGAATGCCGCTGACGCGCAGGCGTTGGCCGTCGTATACGGCGCGGTACAGCCCGATCAGGGCGGCGGGGTTCATGACCTTCAGCGCGCCGCGCGCCTGGGCGATATATTCCATGGGAAAGCGCACGGACAGGCCGCAGCCCATCGATATGTCCCGGGGCGTCGAGACCACCTGCGCGGGCACGCCCATGCGCCGCAGCACCGCCTCGAAGCGCAGGGTCTGCTGGCGCGAGCGAAAGGCCGCCACGGCAAACTCATCCCGCATGCCTTCTCCCTCCTTCCGACCGATTCACGCGCCGCGGCTCATAAATCCGCCCCGGCGCATGTATTTTATACTACGCCTAACCGCGCGTGAACGTGAAGGGGGAACGGAAGCATGCCGATCTATTTTGACAACGCCGCCACCAGCCACCCGAAGCCGAAGGGCGTGGCCGAGGCCATGCTGAAGGCGCTGACGGAGTTCAACGCCAATCCGGGGCGCTCGGGCCACGCCAGCGCGCTGGCCGCCGCCCGGCAGGTGCTGCGCTGCCGCGAGCGGCTGGCAACGCTGCTGGGGGCGGAGGACGCCATGTCGGTGGTCCACTGCTTCAACTGCACCGACGCGCTGAACCTGGCCATCAAGGGCACATTGCGGGCCGGGGACCACGTGATCGCCACCCAGCTGGAGCACAACTCGGTGCTGCGGGTGCTGGGCACGCTGTCGGCGCGGCGGCGCATCGATGTGACGCTGGTGCCGCCCCGGCCCGACGGCTTTGTCGACCCGGATGACATCCGCGTCGCCGTCACCGATAAGACCGCGCTCATCGTCTGCACCCACGCCTCAAACGTCACCGGCGCGATCCAGCCGGTGGCCGCCGTCGGGCGGCTGGCGCGGGCGCTGGGCATACGGTATCTGATCGACGGCGCGCAGGCCCTGGGCGCGATGCCGGTGAACGTGAACGCGCTGAGCTGCGACCTGTACGCCTTCCCGGGCCACAAGTCGCTGCTGGGGCCCCAGGGCACCGGCGGGCTGTACATCGCCCCCGGCGTCACGCTCATGCCCCAGCGGGAGGGCGGCACCGGCACCGAATCGCTGAACCCGGTGCAGCCCGCGGAGCCGCCGGAGCGCTACGAGGCCGGCACCGTGAACCTGCCCGGCATCGCGGGGCTGGAGGCGGGCTGCGCCTATGTCGAAGCGCGCCTTTCGACCATCATGATGCACGAGCGGGAGCTGACGGCGGCGCTGTACGAGGGCCTTGTGAAAATGCCCGGCGTCACCGTCTATTCCCCCGATCAGGAGTCCGGCCGCGCGGGCATCGTGTGCTTCAATGTGGGCGATCTCACCAGCGCCCAGGTCGCGGACGCGCTGAACGGCAGGGGCATCGCCGTGCGCGGCGGCCTGCACTGCGCGCCGGGGGCCCACCGCTTCCTCGGCACCGTCGAGCGCGGCGCGGTGCGCGCCAGCGTGGGCCACGCCAACACATTTGACGAAGTCGACCAATTCCTCGCCGCCGTGGCGGAAATCATGCATCGATGACCGGCCGTTGGGAAAACATAGGCCCAAAGGAGGTCGATCCCATGCCCATGGCCGAATGCCGAAGCTGCCACAAGCGCGCCGATTCCCGTTCTTTCCAGCACTGCAGCGATTGCGGCGCGCCCCTGTGCGACGACTGCGCCAACGAATACGCCGGCCTGTGCCCCGATTGCGAGGGGAACGCTGAACCTTCGTGGATGCTGAGGGGGATGTACTGAGATGAATTAGGAATGAGGAATTAGGAATGAGGAATTAGGAATGAGGAATTAGGAATGAGGAATTAGGAATGAGGAATTAGGAATGAGGAATTAGGAATGAGGAATTGTTGTTGAAATCCTTCGGATTTCTTTGATTGGAGGGGACCGGATTGCCACGTTGGCCAGCCTGACGGCTGGCCGCCTCGCAATGACATGCAGGGGGCAGTACCTCCCGCCCTGTCATTGCGAGGCGGCCGAATGTGAGTCACGGGGACAGGTTCCTTGACTCATTCTGGATGACGTGGCAATCCGGTCTTTCGGGCGGGCGGCGCATCGCCGCCCCTACTGACTCCTTGTCGGTTGGCTCCCAGACTATTCCTGTTCCCTGTTCCCTATACCCTGTTCCCTGTACCCTCTCTGGAAAGCAGGCAATCTCCTGCTCCTCACTCCTCACTCCTAACTTCTCCTCACTCTCCCGCCTGTACCGCGGTCATCGCGATCGTGTTCACGATGTCCTCGACGGAGCAGCCGCGGGAGAGGTCGTTGCAGGGCTTGGCGAGGCCCTGCAGCACGGCGAAGCACTGGGCGCCGCCGATGCGCTGGGTGATCTTGTAGCCGATGTTGCCGGACTGCAGGTCCGGGAAGATCAGCACGTTGGCGCGGCCCGCCACGGGGCTGCCCGGGGCCTTGGACGCGCCGACCTCGGGGACCAGCGCGGCGTCCAGCTGCATTTCGCCGTCCAGCAGCAGGTCCGGGGCCAGCTCGTGGGCGATGCGCACAGCCTGCTGCACCTTCTCGACCAGCGCGTGCCTCGCGCTGCCCTTCGTGGAGAAGGAAAGCAGCGCCACGCGGGGCTCTTCGATGCCGCACAGCGTGCGGGCGGTGTCCGCGGCGCCCACGGCGATGTGGGCCAGCTCCTCGGCGGTCGGACAGGGCATGACCACGCAGTCGGCGTACACCAGCAGGCCGTTCTCGCCCAGGCTATGGTTCGGGCACTCCATCAGAAAGCTGGAGGACACCACCTTCATGCCGGGCTTGGTGCGGATGATCTGCAGCGCCGGGCGCAGCATGTCGCCGGTGGTGTGCGCCGCGCCGGACACCAGCCCGTCGGCGTCGCCCCGGCTGACCATCATGATGCCGTAGTACATGCTGTCGCGCACCAGCCGCGCGGCCTCGGCCTCGGTGACACCCTTGGCCTTTCGCATCTCAAACAGCGCCGCGGCGTATTCCCCCGCCTTTGGGCTGCTGGCCGGATCGACGATCTCGATGCCGCCCACGTCCGCGCCGATCTCGCGGGCCGCGGCAAATACGGCCTCCGGGCTGCCGATCAGCACCGGCTCCGCCAGCCCCTCGGCCTTCACCCGCGCCGCCGCCGCCACCGTGCGCGGCTCGTCCCCCTCCGGCAGCGCGATCCTCTTGATGTTCTTCTTCGCCCTCTCCCGTATCCGCTCAATCAAACTCACGACGATACCTCCCGCTGCGTCCCTGTTCCCTGTCCCCTGTTCCCTGTTCCCTGTTCCCCGTTCCCTGTTCCCTGTACCCTGACTCAAAACCCAAACCCCTGCCAAACGTTCTTCCCGCTGTAAACCCTCGCCTGCGCCTCGCCGCGCAGCACGGGCAGCACGGACCAGGCCAGCGCCTCCTGCTCCATCTCGCCGGGATAGACGCTGATGGGGGCGATCCAGCCGCAGCGCTTGCGGATGCCCTCGGCCACGTCGTCAAAGCGCATCAGGCCGCCGGTCAGAAGGATGGCCTCGGCGCGGCCGCACAGCACGCAGCTCATCTCGCCGATCATCTTGCACACCTGGTAGATCATCGTGTTCCACACCAGCGAAGCCTTCTTGTCGCCGCGCTCCGCCAGGTCGTGGATCGTGTCGGAATTGGAGGTGCCGAACAGGCTGACGAAGCCCCCCGCCCGGGAGCACATCAGCCGGACCTCGTCGACGGAGTGGGCCTCGATGTAGTCCAGGAGCGCCAGCACCGGCACGCTGCCGATGCGGGTGGGCGTGAACGCGCCCTCGCCGTCCGCACCCATGTTGCCGTCCACCATGCGGCCGTGGTCGTGGGCGCTGACGGTGATGCCGCCGTCGATGTGGGCCACGATGAAGTCACAGTCCTCGTAGCGCTTGCCCAGCTTTTTGGCGTGGTACTCGGCCACCGCCTTCTGGTTCAGCACGTGGGAATGGGACACGCGGTACACGCCGCGGATGCCCGTCAGCCGGGCGTAGTCGCCGTACTCGTCCACGTTGGTGGGGTTCAGCGTGTACGCCTGGCGGCCGTAGTTCTGCGCGAACTGCCAGGCCAGCATGACCCCTAACTTCGCCGGGTGCTCGCTGCCGCCCACGGCGGCGACGGTGTCGTCGAACAGCCTCTGGTCCACCCGGGTGACGCCGCCGGGCTGGGTGCAGGCGCTGCCGCCCCGGCCCACGAACACGTCGATGTCCGCGGGATCGACGCCCTCCTGCTTCAGCATGTCCAGTATCACCTGGTAGCGGAAGGGCATCTGGTCGTTCACATGGGGGTAGCGCAGCAGCTCCGGCGCGTCGTGGAACAGGCTGTGCTCAAAGCGCGCGTTCTCGTTTTCAAACAGGCTCACCTTCGTGGAGGTGGAGCCCGGGTTGATGACCAGTATCCGGTAGATCCTCTCTTCCATACTCATACCCCTATGGTTTTGATGCGCCCATTATAGCGCATGGCCGCGGCGCTGTCCACGCGCGGAATATTAAATATGCATGCCGGTGTGTGGCTTTCACTCGTTGATGATCAGATCCTCGAACGCGGCCCGGCGCACCCATACCGACACGTTCCTGCCGTCGGTGAAGAACTCGGCCTCGCCGTTTTCGTCCACGGCGATGGGCTGCGTGCACTTGCCGAGCACGTCGTAGAAGCGCTCGCCGGCGAACTCCTCGCCCACGCGCATGCGGATGCTGCCGCCCTCGCCGTCGCTCATGACCACGGCCAGGCCGGAGTTCTCGTGCTCGATGTCGCCGCGGCGCACCCAGCCGATGATGTGGTCGTCGTCGAAGTAATCCGCCTGATCGCCGTAGGCGTACCAGCGGCGGGTCTTGATCAGCTTGCCCAGGTTGGCCACCATCGGGCTGTTGCGCGGCGGATTGCCGTAGTAATCCGAATAGAACACGCAGGGCGTGCCCGCCTCGCGCAGCAGTATCAGCGCGTAGGCCAGGGGCTTGAACCACTCCTCCACGTAGGATTGCAGGCTCTGGCCGTACTGCGTGTCGTGGTTGTCGACGAAGGTCACCGCGTGGTCGGGGCGCTGCTGCACCAGCGAGCCATCGAATATGTGCCGCAGATCGCCCCGCCCCTGGGAGGCGTTGAAGAAGTTGTAGTGCAGGGCCACGTCGAACAGCGACATGCGGTTTTTCACCATGTCCAGGTAGTTTAAAAGCCGGTCCAGCTCCCCGCTCCAATACTCCCCCACCGCGGGCATGTCCAGGCCCGTCCTCTTGCGGATGGTGGCCAGCAGCTTGCCGTAGAAGGGCGAGCTGATGTGCTTGACGGCGTCCAGCCGCAGGCCGTCGATGTGGGTCTGCTGGATGTACCACTCCAGCCACTTCTCGGTCTCGCGGACGACGACGGGGTTGTTCATGTCCACGTTCATGCCCATCAGGTAGTCGAAGTTGCCCTTCTCGGGGTCCACGTTCGGGTCCCACTTCTTGCCGGTAAAGCGGTAGATGCGGTCCGCGGTCTGGGTGTTCTCGTCCCAGTCGGTGCCGGAGAAGTGAGTGTGGTTCCACGTGAAGTCGCTGTACTTGCCGTTGCGGCCCAGGAAGTAGAACCGCGACCACACCTTCACCCGCTTGGCGCCGTCGATCTGCTGCGTGCGGTCCTCCGGGGAGTCGCTGACGGCCACCACCTCTTCGATGGCGTCGCCGCCCATGCGGTGGTTCAGCACGATGTCCGCGTATACCTGTATGCCCGCCTTGTGGAAGGCGTTGATGGCAGCGAGGTATTCCTCCTTGGTGCCGTACTTGGTCCGCACGGTGCCCTTCTGGTCGAATTCCCCCAGGTCGTACATGTCGTAGACGCCGTAGCCCACGTCCTCCTGGCAGGTGCCCTTGTAGGCCGGGGGCAGCCACACCTGCGTGACGCCCAGGTCCCGCAGATTGGTCGCCTTGGCCGCGCACCGCCGCCACCAGAGGCCGTCGTTGGGCAGGTACCACTCGAAGTACTGCATCATGGTTTCGTTGATGTACATCTTCTCACCCCCGCTGTGGTTTATGATAGCATATCGCGCGGCGGATGGCAACCGGAGAAATGGAGAAGGCGTTCCGCGTGTCTTTCATTTTGGGGCTGTGCAAATGCCAAAATCTGTGATATACTCATTACGTATTGTTATAATCGCTTTGATCATCGTCCGGAGAAGGAAGGAGCTTTCCCATGACCCGACAGGCAAGGATGACCCGCATCCGGCGCCGCACGGCGCTCGCGCTGTGCTGCCTTCTGGCAATGACCCTCCTGGTTCCGTTCGCCGCACTGGCCGAGGCCGGCAGAAAGACGGTGCGCGTGGGCTGGCACGAAGCGCCCTTCTTCATCACCGATCAATACGGAAGGCGGTCCGGCTACTCCTACGAATACCAGTGGAAGGTCGCCGCCTACACCGGGTGGGACTATGAATACGTGGAGGGCACCTGGTCCGAGCTTTTGCAGATGCTGAAGGACGGCAAGATCGACGTGATGAGCGACGTGTCCTACATGGAGGAGCGGGCGCAAAGCATGCTGTTTCCCACCCTCCCCATGGGCACGGAGGCCTATTACATATTCGTCTCGCCGGACAACACCGAGATCACGGCGGACGATTACGCCTCGCTGGCCGGCAAGCGGATCGGCGTGACGGACACGAGCATCCAGAAGGATCTGTTCCTGCAGTGGGCGCAGCAGTACGGCATCGAGGCCGAGCTGATCTCCACGACCACCCCCGAGGAGGAATCGCTGAAGCGGCTGGCGGACGGCACGCTGGACGCCTTCGTCACCATCGACATCTACGGCGACCCTGAAACGGCCGTGCCCGTCTGCAAGATCGGCTCCTCCGACTTCTACTTCGCGGTCAACCGGGATCGCCCCGATCTGCTGGTGGAGCTGAACGCCGCCATGAACCGCATCCAGGACGAGAACAAGTACTACAACCAGCAGCTGCACGAAAAATACCTGGGCAGCTTTCACACGGACCGGTACCTCAGCTCCCGGGAGAAGGCGTGGCTCTCCGAGCACGACAGCATTCGCGTGGGGTACCAGGACAACTACCTGGCCTTCTGCGCTTCCGACCCCGAAACCGGCGACCTCACCGGCGCGCTGAAGGATTATCTGACCTACGCCTCCACCTGCCTGGAGGACGCACACCTGAATTTTGAGACCATCTCCTTCCCAACGGCCTCCGCCGCGATAGAGGCCATGAAGCGCGGCGATGTGGATTGCGTGTTCCCCGCCAACCTGACCGACTGCGACAGCGAGGCCCTGAACGTGGTCATGTCGCCGCCGCTGATGCGCACCGAGATGGACGCCGTGGTGCGCGCGTCGGAGCAGAAGGAGTTTGTGCGCAAGCAGGACGTCGTCGTCGCCGTCAATGAGGGAAACACCAACTACGACATGTGGCTTTCCGACAACTACCCGACCTGGCGGCGCGCCTATTTCGCGGACACCCCGACCGGGCTCGAGGCCGTCGCCGCCGGCGGGGCGGACTGCGTGATCATCAGCAACTACCGCTTCAGCAACATCTCCCGGCAGTGCGAGAAGCTGCGCCTGACCACCGTGTACACCGGCGTGGACATGGACTACTGCTTCGCGCTGCGCAAGGGCGACACCGACCTGTACTCCATACTCTCCAGGGCGATCAAGGCCGTCCCTGACGCCGTGGTCCACACGGCGCTGACCTACTATTCCACGGAGGACGTGAAGACCAGCTTCAGCGATCTGATCAAGGACAATCTGTTCATCGTGATGACCGTCATCGCCGGCGTGCTGCTGGTCATACTGCTGCTGCTGTTGCACAGCATCCACGCGGAGCGGAAGGTGTTGGAGGAGGAAAAGCTGGTCAAGGACCTGAACCGGAAGGCCTACGTCGACGCGCTCACCTCCGTCAGGAACAAGGGCGCCTTCGCCAACTACACCCAGGAGATGCAGAACCGGCTGGATCAGGGCGAGAAGATCGACTTCGCGGTGGGCGTGTTCGACTGCGACAACCTGAAGCAGATGAACGACGTGAACGGCCACGACAAGGGCGATATCTACATCAAGGCCGCGTGCCGGCTGATCTGCCGCGTGTTCCAGCACAGCCCTGTATTCAGGATCGGCGGAGACGAGTTCGCCGTGGTGCTGCAAAACGACGATTTCAAAAACCGGGAAGCGCTGGTTCAGCAGTTTGAAAGGGAGAGGGCCGAGATCAGCGCGACCGCCGAGAACGAATGGGAGGAGCCGCGCGTCGCCATCGGCATCGCCGTGTACGACCCGGACACGGACGGCTCCATCTCCGACACGATGCGCCGCGCCGACCGGAACATGTACGAGAACAAGCGCGTGGGAAAGGCGGCAAAATAGCCAAATGGAAGCATCAGGGGGCGCGCGCTTGGACACCATTCACATGATCGGGTATGACGCCGTTCATCCCGCCGATTTCATCTATGACGTGCCGGAAGCGCACGGCTACTACCTGCTCATCCTCACGCACACGCCGTTGTGCTTCAGGGATCGGGAGGGCGAGCGCGTCTATCCCGCGCACCATGCCGCGCTGTTCACACCGTCCGCGCGCATCCACTACGGCGCGTGCGGCGATACCTACGGCAACGACTGGATCATATTTACGTCCGACGAGCCCTACGTGACGCAGTTCCCGCTGGTGAACCGGCCCTTCCCCGCGCCCGACCCGGATTACTGCCACAACCTGTTCCAGCTTTTGACCTGGGAGCACACGCAGGGCAGCCGAGAGGCCGTGATCCCGCAGCTGATGTCGCTGCTGTTCCAGAAGCTGCGCGCGGGGATCGACCAGGGCGGCGAGGCGGACTACCGCCTGGCGCTGACGGCGCTCCGTCGGCGCATCCAGAGCCAGCCGCGGCTGAACTGGAACGTGCCGGAGATGGCCGCGCAGCTGCACATCAGCGCGGGCTACCTGCACCTGTTGTACAAGCGGCAGTTCGGCGTGACCTGCATGGACGACGTGATCGCCAGCCGGATGCGCCTGGCCAGGGACTACCTGACCCACACGCAGCTGCGCGTGCTGGAGATCGCGGCGCTGTGCGGCTACAACAACGCCGAGCACTTCAGCCGCCAGTTCCGCCGCCTGTTCGGCGTGACCCCCGGGCAGTTCAGGCGCTCGGCAGCCCGGGAAGGCGAATGATCTACGCCACCTGCGGCACCCCGCGCCCCTTCGCGGCGCGCCAGGACAGGTAGCGCAGCATGCAGGCCGCGGCGCTGACGGCCCAGGTCAGCCCCGCCGTCCACCAGATGGCCCACACGCCGACGCCATCGATCAGCATCAGGCCCATCGGCAGGAAGATGCGGCAGAGCATCTCTATGACGCCGTTGATCAGCGAAAACAGCGTGTCCCCCACGCCGTTCAGCGTGCCGCGGGTGGCGTAGATGGTTCCGAGGAAGATATAGAAGCAGCTCGTCAGCCGAAGCGCCCTTCCGCCCAGCGCCACGACCTCCTGCTCCTCCACGAACGCTGCGGCGAAGCTGGCGCCAAAGAGCTGCATCACGGCGAGCATGACCCCGGAGAACGCCGCCATGGCGAGCATGCCGTCGCGCAGGCCCGCGCGCACGCGGTCCACGCGCCCGGCCCCGTAATTCTGCCCCGCATAGGTGGACAGCGCCATGCCCAGCGAGCCAAAGGGCTGCTGGGTGAGCTGGTCGATGCGGTTCGTGGCGGTAAACGCCGCCACGGCGGTGGTGCCGAAGCGGTTGACCACCGTCTGCAGCGCCGTGGTGGACACGGCGATCATCGACCACTGCAGCGCCAGCGGCAGCCCCAGCCGCACGGCGTGACGAATGATCTCCCAGTCGACGCCCAGCTGGCTGCGGCTGAGCGCGAAGTAGGGGTTCGTGCGCACCGCGAAGAACAGGCAGCCCGCGCCCGCGAGCAGCTGGGCCAGCATCGTGGCCAGCGCCGCCCCGAACACGCCCATGCCCAGCACCCGCACGCACAGCAGATCCAGCCCCACGTTGATCAGGCACGCCACGATCAAAAAGAACAGCGGCGTCCGGGAGTCCCCCAGCGCGCGCAGCATCGAGGCCGCGTAGTTGTAGACGCCGATCAGCGGCACGCTCAGGCACATCACGCGCATATAGGTGACGGCGTCGGGCAGTATGTCCGCGGGCGTGCCCATCAGGCGCAGCGCCGCCGGCGTCAGCGCGAAGGCAATCGCGCCCATGGCCACGGACGTGCTGAGCGTGATATACGCGGAATTCACGATCGCGCGCCGGACCTTGCGCGCGTCGCCCGCGCCGAAGTACTGCGCGGTGACGATGCCGCCGCCGCCGCTGATGCCGTTGCAGACGGAGAAGAAGAGAAACGAGATCGAGCCCGTCGCCCCGACGGCGGCGAGCGCTCCGGCCCCCAAAAAGCGGCCCACGATGATCGAATCGGCCAGGTTATAAGCCTGTTGGAACAGGTTGCCGATGAGCAGCGGCAGTGCGAACGCCGCCAGCAGCTTCAGCGGCCGGCCCCGGCTCATGTTCATGGTTCTCGAACGCATCATATCAAAGTGATCTCCCGTTCATACGCTCCATTGACCGCGTGTACTTTACCGCGATCAGCCGCGCATTTCAATGAACAATACTTGAATCATCTTGATCTATTCTCATATCTTCATAAGAGCGATTGCGTTTGAAGCCCCCGGGGGCTATAATGGAATCGACCCCAGGCGGGCGTTCGACAGCCTTTGTGAGCGCTCCGGCGCATATACACATCATCAGACAAGAGGAGGCGGTCTTATGAACATTTTTGACTTCTATTCCCCCACCTATTTTGCCTTTGGAAAGGATCGCGAGCAGGACGCCGGCGCGCTCGTCGGGCGCTTCGGCGGCACAAAGGTACTGATCCACTACGGCGGAGGCAGCGTCGTTCGCTCGGGGCTGCTGGGCCGCGTGAAGGCATCCCTGGACGGGGCCGGCGTCTCGTGGCTGGAGCTGGGCGGCGTGAAGCCGAACCCCCGCAGCGGCCTGGTGCGCGAGGGCATCGAGCTGTGCCGGCGGGAGGGCGTGGATTTCGTGCTGGCCGTCGGCGGCGGCAGCACCATCGACTCCTCCAAGGCCATCGCCGCGGGCACCGTCTACGACGGCGACTTCTGGGACTTCTACAGCGGCAAGTACATTGAGAAGGCCCTGCCGGTCGGCACGGTGCTGACCATCGCCGCGGCGGGCAGCGAGGGCAGCCCGGACTCCGTGATCACCAACGAGGACGGCATGTTCAAGCGCGGCGCCACCGGCGACGCCATCCGCCCGAGGTTCAGCATACTGAACCCGGCGCTGACCCAGACCCTGCCGCCCTATCAGACGGCCTGCGGCATCACCGACATCATGGCCCACCTGTACGAGCGCTACCTGACCAACACGAAGGAGGTCGAGGTCACCGACCGGCTCATCGAGGCGCTGCTTCTGACGATGATCCACGAGGGCCCGCGGGTCATCGAGAACCCCGACAACTACGAGGCCCGCGCGAACATCATGTGGGCGGGCATGATGGCCCACAACAACAGCTGCGGCGTGGGCCGCAGCCAGGACTGGAACAGCCACAACATCGAGCACGAGCTGTCCGCCCTCTACGACTGTGCCCACGGCGCGGGGCTGGCCGTGACGATGCCGGCGGTGTTTGCCTACGTGATGAACCACGATGTCATGCGCTTTGCGCAGGCGGCCGTGCGGGTGTGGGGCTGCCAAATGGATTTCGCCCACCCCGAGGTCACCGCGAAGGCGGGCATCGAGGCGCTGCGAGGCTTCCTCAAATCCATCGGCATGCCGGGGACCCTGGGCGAGCTCGGCGGCAAGGCCGAGGACATCCCGAAGCTGGTGGACGTGCTCTGCAACGGCGACGGCCGGCCCGGCAGCATCACGGGCTTTGTCACACTGAACGAGGACGACTGCGTGGCCATCTATCGCATGATGCTGTGAACCGACGACCAACTCAAGGAGGTTGTGCCATGAGCATTGATTTGAACACCATGCCGAAGCTGGGCTTCGGCCTGATGCGGCTGCCGGAGCGGGACGGCCAGATCGACCTGGAGCAGGTCTGCCGGATGGCGGACGCCTATCTGGACGCGGGGCTCACCTACTTCGACACCGCCTACGTCTACCACGGGGGCAACTCCGAGAAGATCGTCAAGGAGGCCCTGGCGAAGCGCCACCCGCGGGAGAGCTACACGGTGGCCACCAAGCTGCCCGCCTGGTGCATGAAGGCGGAGGCCGACCGGGACCGCATCTTTGATGAACAGCTAAAGCGCTGCGGCCTGGACTACTTTGATTTCTACCTGCTGCATTCCATTGAGGACGGCGGCAACGGCGATACCTACGACCGGCTGAACTGCTGGGACTGGGCCATGCAAAAAAAGGCGGCGGGCAGTATCCGACACTTTGGCTTCTCGTTCCACGGCAGCCCGGAATACCTGGAAAAGCTGCTGGACGCCCATCCCGAGGTGGAGTTTGTCCAGATCCAGCTGAACTACGCCGACTGGGAAAACCCGGTGGTGCAGTCCGGCAGGCTGTATGAGATACTGCGCCGCCGGAACATGCCCATCATCGTGATGGAGCCGGTCAAGGGCGGCACGCTGGCGAAGCTGACGCCGGAGCTGGAGGCGAAGTTCAGGGCCGTCCGCCCCGACGCCTCCGTCGCCTCGTGGGCGCTGCGCTTTGTCGCCTCGCTGCCGGGCGTGATGACCGTGCTCTCCGGCATGTCCAGTCCCGAGCAGGTGGCCGACAATCTGAAGACCTTCGCCCGCTTCGAGCCGCTGACCGACGCGGAAAAGGCCGTGGTGGAGGACGTGCGCAAGACCATGATGCGCGTCGAGACCATCGGCTGCACCGCCTGCCGCTACTGCACCGACGGCTGCCCGATGCACATCGCCATCCCCGACGTGTTCCGCGCGGTGAACACCATGAAGCTGTACGGCGACGAGTTCCGGCCCAAGGCCTTCTACGGCGGCCTCATCGGTCAGGGCCACGGCCGGGCCTCCGACTGCGTGGCCTGCGGCCAGTGCGAGGGCGTCTGTCCCCAGCACCTGCCCATCATCGAGCTGCTGAAGGACGCCGGCGCGCGGCTGGACGCATAAAGGATGGAACGATAAAGGAGAACCGCCTTGGCAAGGACAAGGGATATGACTGCGGGCAGCCCGGTGCGGCTGATACTGGGCTTTGCGGTGCCGGTGCTCGCCGGGAACCTGCTGCAGCAGCTCTACAATCTGATCGATTCGCTGATCATCGGCCGTCTGCTGGGCGTCACGGCGCTGGCCGCCGTATCCGCCTCGGGGTGGCTGGATTGGGCGGTGCTGTCGATCCCGATGGGGCTGGCCCAGGGCTACGCCATCCACGCGGCCCAGTGCTACGGCGGAAGGCATTACGCGGCGCTCAAGCGGACCGCCGCCCAGAGCTACCTTCTGTCGATCGGCTTGACCGTGGCGCTGGAGATCGCCAGCCAGCTCTTGCTGCGCCCCGTTCTGATCTGGATGCGTTCGCCGGAGGAGACGATACTGCTGACGGAGCGCTACCTGCGGATCATCTACGCGGGGCTGCCCGTGGTCATGTGCCTGAATATCTTCAGCGGGTTTCTGCACGCGCTGGGGAACAGCAAGACGCCGCTGCTGGCGCTGGCCTGCGCCTCGTCGGTCAACATCGGCCTGGACTGGCTGTTTGTGGGGCCGCTGGGCCTGGGAACCAACGGAGGCGCCTACGCGACCGTGATCGCCCAGGCGGTTTCGGCGGCCATCTGCCTGGCGGCGGTGCTGAAAATCCCCGAGCTCAGGCCGCAGCGGGGCGATTACCGGCCCGACACCGGCATGATGAAGAAACTCATGAAGCTCGGGTTCCCGATCGCCTTCCAGAACCTGATCATCTCGCTGGGCGGGCTGGTGCTCCAGGGCGTGGTCAACGGATTCGGTTTCATCTTCATGGCGGGGTACAACGCCGCGTCCCGGCTGCAGGGGCTGGTGGAGATCTCCGGCGCGTCGCTGGGCAACGCCGCGGGCACCTTTACCGGTCAGAACTATGGGGCCGGGAAGATGGACCGGGTGCGGCTCGGCCTGCGCCGCTCCGCCCAGATCTGCACGCTGCTGGCCCTGGCGGTGGGCACGGTCATACTCCTCCTGGGTAAGCCGGTGCTGTCGATGTTCATTCGGGCCGATGCGGACGTGGCCGGGCAGGTGCTTCAGATCGGGTATGACTTTTTGCGGGTGATGGCGGCGGGGCTGCCCATGCTGTACCTGCTGTTTGTGTACCGTTCCACCCTCCAGGGGCTCGGGAATACGGTGACCCCGATGCTGTCGGGCTTCGTCGAGCTGGCCATGCGGATCGGAACGGCGCTGCTGCTGCCGAAGCTTTTGGGCGTCTGGGGCGTCTACCTGGCGGAGATCGCGGCCTGGATCGGGGCGGGCGCATTTCTGATCGCCGGATGCTATCGGCAGCTGAATCGCCACAATGGGGTTTCACAGGTTTCATCGTTTACAAACGGTTAGAGATGTGGTAAAATCCACTTAAGGAAGTGCCGTCCGGAATGACCGCCTGCCCCGTCCGGCAGGGCCGCGGGGCGGCAAACAGGGGGAGCGCCGATATGTGCCGCAGAGATGAAGCCTACATAGTCAGCCACTTCAGGGAGGCCCTGGCGCAAGGCCATATCCGGGCATACTTCCAGCCGGTCTTCGCGTCCATCGCCGGTATGATCATCTCGGCGGAGGCGCTGGCCAGATGGCACGATCCCGACGGCGGCACGCTCTCCCCCGCCGATTTTATACCGGCGCTGGAGAAGCACGGCCTCATCTACGATCTCGACATGGAGATCCTTCGGCAGACGTGCGCCTTCTATCGGGAGCTGAGCGACCGGGGAACCCCCGTGCCCTGCTTCTCCGTGAACCTCTCCCGGCTCGATTTCAGGCGCGGCGGCGACGAGCGGCTGTTTGACCGGGTGCTGGATACGCTCAGCCGTTACGACGTTCCCCGCCAGGCGATCAAGCTGGAGATCACGGAGAGCCTGATGCTGGAGGACATCGACACCTTCCAGAAGCTGTTCAGGCAGTTCCGGGACGCCGGGTTCACCCTCTGGATCGACGATTTCGGCAGTGGGTATTCCTCACTGAACGTGCTGCAGAGCTACAGCTTTGACGTCATCAAGTTCGACATGCAGTTCCTCCACAACTTCACCCCCAAGGGCCGGCAGCTGCTCGCCTCGCTGATTCGCATGGCCAAGTCGCTGGGCATGCACACCCTCACCGAGGGCGTAGAAACAGAGGAGCAGCAGGATTTCCTCGTGTCGGTCGGCTGTGAATTGCAGCAGGGCTTCTACTATTCCAGGCCGCTCTCCAGGGCGGATTTTGTGGCCTTCATCGACGCGAAGCGGGACCTGCTCGGCACCGAGGAGGACAAGGCCTACTGGAAGCAGATCGGGCGGTTGAATTTCCTGAGCGCAAATCCGCTGGACGACTACGCCCGCATGGAGCAGGCGGAGCGCGGCGAGGCGCCGGCCGCCGACGCGTCTGCAAACGCCGGCGCGAGCATCGACAGCGCCGGCGTACCGCTGGCGCTGCTGGAATGCAGCCGGAACAAGGCCCTGTACGTCTACGTCAACAACAACTATCGAAGGCACATCCAGGAGCTCGGGTACCCCTCGATCGACGCGCTGGAGCACGCCTTCAACGACCATCGAAGCGACCAGTACCTGATGATCAAGAAGCTGGTCACGGACACCATCAGCCTCGGGACCCGGCAGACCGTGGAGTACGTGAACAACGACGTGTACTACCGGCTCAGCGCGAAGTGCCTGGCGAAGAAGAAGGACAAGGCCATGCTGGCGCTTCGGCTGACCACCTTCGATTCGGAGCGTGAGATACAGACCGCCAAGGAGATGCTCAACTACGGCAATTCCCTGTTTTCAACCTATGAGCTGGTCGTGGTGATGTACCCGGACAGCGGCATCTCAAAGCGGATCTATACCGCGAACAGCCTCCCAAGCTACGACCAGGCCGGTTCGCTGTCAGAGAGCTTCCGGGGCTTCTGCGAGAGCGAGGTCATGCCCGTGGATCAGGCCCGATACCTGCGCTTCATGGACTATGAAACCATCACCCAGCGCGTCGAAGCAAGTCCGAAGGGCTTTATCCAGAGCTCGTTCCGGCTTCACTGGGGCAGCCGCAATGACGGCGCCCGCGCCGACAGCGATGTGGGTCCCTGGTACACGGCCCGGGTCTCCCGCATCCCCGCCTCCGCCGAGAGGGCCTATCTGCTGACGATCCAGTCGCATCCCGCCAACGAAGCCCGGCATCTCGACGTGATCGCCCGGGACCACCCGGAGATCCTGGAATGAGGGAAGCGCCGCAATCCCAACGAGGGGACATTGGGGACGGATACAGAAGCGCCGTCCCCAGTGTCCCTGAAGCTGTATCAGAAACTGACGGAGAAAACCAATGGCTGACACATGGATCATGAAGGGCCTGTCCTGGGACAACCCCCTGCGCATACGTTCAGCGGCGGAGCTGACCGCCTGGGTGGATCAGATCGGCTTTCTGCCCTTCTTCGCCAACGGGGTGGCCGGCTTCTCCGCCGAGGAGCACGTCGCGGCATCCGCCTGGTGGACAGGCAACAAAGCGACCGACCCCTGGGAATGGCGGGAGGCGATCGCGGCCGCCCATGCCGTCGCCTACGGCAAGTTCTTCGACGGCAGGGCGGGCTTTATCAGCCCGAGGTGGCTCCCCCGCTTTGCCAACGCCCGGCGCAACGGCTGGGACTTCGACGGCAAGTGGCAGAGCGGCGCGGCCGGCCAGCGGGAGAAGGCCGTCATGGCGTTCTTCGTCGATCCCGAATCGGAGGACGAGCCCGTTTTCACGAACGCCGCCATACTCTCCACCGATCTGAAGCACCGCGCCGGCTTCGGCAAGGGCGGCGAGAAGAACTATCCGGGCATCCTGACCGGCCTTCAGATGCAGCTCTATCTGGTGATCGGTGGCTTCCGGCGCCGTCAGAACAAGCGCGGGAGCGACTACGGCATGCCGGTATCCGTCATCATGACGCCGGAATCCATATGGGGCTATGCCATGATGTCCTCGGCCTACAGCGAAAAGCCCGCTGAGAGCTGGCAGCGCATCTGTGAGCACACGCGGGAAATGTATCCGGAGGCGGATGAAAGCAGCATCCTGAAGCTGATCGGAAGAAAGCCGGAGGACTGACCACGACAAGTTATAGCACGACTGTTTAAGAAAGAAAGCAATACTTATGAAGAACAAAACCGTGATCTCCATACTTGCAGCCTGCGCGCTGCTGCTGTCCGGCTACGCACACAGTGGCGGAAGCATTGCTTCGACCCCAGCGATAGCGGAGACAGATGCCGCAACCGACTCCAATTATGATATGGACGAATACGCGCCGTCCCTCAGCGACATCGCCGGAGAGTGGATCTATGAGGAGCAGGACGCGGGCATCACGGATCAGTACGTCGGAAGGCCCGTAGGCAGATACTCCATCTCCGCTGACGGCACATTTACTTACACCTCTGACGGTTCATCGTTTGCAACCGGCACCATAGGCATTGATTACGAGGAATATCCGGACGGTTCAAAAGTCCCGCTCTTCGTGTTCTATGACGAAAGCGGCGAGCCCTTCATGGCAAGCTACGCGACCGTTCCCGAAGAGAGAACGGACGGCTGCCTGTACATCGGCCAGGACGGCGCGTCCCGCCTTGTTCCCGCCGATCCCGCTCCGAACGAGTACGGCTTTTCTGCGTTCTCGGATCCGTCCGCTTCAAGCCACAGAGCCGAAGCCAATATTGCCGACATCGTTGGGGTATGGAATGAAGCGGACGCTCTCGTTTCAAGAACTCTGACCGTAAATGAGGACGGAACATTCAAGCTCGAATTCAGAGGCGGCAAAGCGATTGTCGGAACGGTCAAGATCGAATATGAAGAACATCCCGACGGCTCACAGACCCCGTGGTTCCTCTTCTACAAGGAGGACGGGGAAATGTGGGAAGGCTTTCAGAAATCAGATGAGGAGATCATGTGTGACCTCTACGCAGGGCACACGGGCGAACCGCATTTTGTCCGCGCTTCCTGATGGAGCGGGGAGAAAATAAAGCTGAATCCACAGGTGATTTTGTTCTATGACCGAACGCGAATGGGACAAGCGGCTTCGCATCAAGACCATTGGCCGCGAGAATGAGGACAACCCGCACTATTCCCCCTATGAGCCGACGCCGTATTCGGTGCTCCAGCGCCTTGCGGACAGCGGCCACATCGGCAGGAAGGCGCATCTGTTGGACTACGGCTGCGGCAAGGGGCGCGTGGCATTCTTCATGGCGGCCACGGTCGGGTGTCGGGTGACGGGCATCGACCAGTCCCAAAAGCTGATCGACATGGCGAAAGAAAACCGCAGGGCCTCCGGACTCGGCGACCGCGTGCGGCTGGAATGCTGTCTCGCCGAGCAGTACGCGGTCAAGGACGAGACCGCGTTTTTCTTCTTCAACCCGTTCTCAGGCAAGGTGTTCGGGAGCGTGCTGAGGCAGTTGTCGCAGAGGGGCGCGGGAAAACTGATACTCTACTATCCCTCGGAGGAATACATGACCCGGCTGAACCTCATGCCGGAGGTCGAACACGTCGATACCATCGACTGCCGCGATCTGTTCAACGGGAAGAACGACCGGGAGAGGATCGAGGTGTTCCGGCTGATGAATGCCGATGGGGACACCGGGGACAGACACAGCAGAACCGTCCCCAATGTCCCTCATTCAGGCTCGTCCCGCCAAGTCACCCCCGCCTTGCGCAGCTTCTCATGCGCTCTGGACACCTTCGCCGCGGGAAGCACGGTGGCGGTGCCCTTTCGCAGGATCTGTGCCCTGAGTCCTCTCTTCACCGCGCCCAGCGCGGTGGCGGTGACGCATCCGCATTCATCCAGGCCGCACAGGTGCACCGCCTCGACGCCCTGATCCCGGAGCAGCTTCCTCAGCGCCCCGTTTGTGAACGCGTCGCCGAAATACTTGTCGAAGCAGTATTCGGAGACGACGTCCAGCCCGCCGTACAGCTCCGCGCCCGCCGTGCCCGCTATCGAATAGCCGAACAGAAGGCGGTTGGTCGGCAGGTTCTGAATGATGTGCCGGATGTAGATCACGAGATGGTACCGGTGGACCAGCGCATTGACCGACGCGGTCAGTCGCGCGGTGTCGTAGGAAAACAGCTTCTTTCTGTGCTCCCACAGATAGTCGTTCTGCATATCGATCACAAGCAGCGCGGTCTTCATGATGGTTTTCACCTGCCCCATGTTCTATAAAAGCATTATACCACACCCTTCCGCCCCCGCATAGCCCCAAGCGCGGCGGCGAGAGCATCAGAGCGCGGTTTTCAGCGCTTGAAAACACCACAGGCGCTGTGGTAGAATGAAGCAAATCGACCTATAAGGCAAAAGCATTGGGGGCAGGGATCGCGATGAAGCACCCATTCAATCGCATGACGGACGAGGAGAAGCTCTCCGCCTTCCGGGTCATGCTCCGAAGCGCGGCCTCCGCGGTGTTCCTCGGCGGCGCGGGCGTGTCCACGGAGAGCGGCATCCCCGACTTTCGCAGCAAGGACGGCCTGTATCACAAGACGGAGAAGCGCTTTGCCCGCTATCAGCCGGAGTACCTATTGAGCTATGAATGCCTGCGAAACGAGCCGGACGTGTTCTTTGATTACTACCGCAGCCATCTGGACGCGCGCTCCGTACAGCCCAACGCGGCCCATCGCGTGCTGGCGCAGTGGGAGAAGGAAGGCCGGCTCACCGGCGTCGTCACGCAGAACATCGACGGGCTCCACCAGAAGGCCGGGAGCGTCAACGTGCAGGAGATCCACGGCACCACGTGGCGCAACCACTGCACCGTCTGCGGCGCGGCCTACGGCGTGGACTTCATCTTCGAGAGCACCGGCAAGCCCCGCTGCCCGAAGTGCGGCGGCATGGTGCGGCCGGACGTCACCCTCTACGGGGAATTCCTGCCGAAGGAGGCCCACGACAGGGCGCGGAAGATGATCCGCGACGCCGACCTGCTGATCATCGGCGGCACCTCCCTGCAGGTCGGCTCGGCGGCGGGTCTGGCGCGACAGTTTGACGGCGGCCGCCTGGTGATCATCAACAAGAGCAAGACGCTGATGGACAGCGAGGCCGATCTCGTGTTTCATGACAGCATCGGGAAGGTGCTGACAGCGGTATCTGAAGCAATTTAAGCGAGGATTGATCCACCATGAGCCTGTACGCCATCGGCGATTTGCACCTGCATTTCCAGTCCGTCCTGAAAGCGCCGGGGCAGCTGAGGGACCCCGCGTGGCGGAACCACGAGGAGCGGTTCAGGAAAAACTGCGCGGCCCTCGTCCGCCCGGGCGACACACTGGTGCTGGTCGGGGATCACAGCTGGGGGCGAAGCCTGGCCGAGTGCGAGAAGGACCTGGAATACATCATGGCGCTGCCGGGAAAGAAGGTGCTGCTCCGCGGCAACCACGACATGTTCTGGGACGTCAAAAAGACGGCCGCGCTGAACCGGCAGTTTGAAGGGAAGCTGTTCTTCCTGCAGAACAATTACTTCGGCTGCGGCGATTTCGCCCTGGTGGGCACGAAGGGCTACACCTTCGAGGGGCCGTTCTATCTGGACCGGCGCGGAAAAATCAAGGGCTGGGATCAAGCGGAGGCCGAGCACGCCGAAAAGCTGGTGGAGCGGGAGGTCGAGCGCCTGCGCGCGTCCCTCAAGGCCGCCCGGCAGGACGGTTATCGCCGGTTCATACTGTTCCTCCACTACCCGCCGACGAACATTCTCCAGAAGCGCAGCGCCTTCACGGACCTGGCGGAGGCATACGGCGTCGACAAGGTCGTCTACGCCCACTGCCACGGACAGGCGCGCTTTCACGACAGCCTGGAGGGGACGGTGCGCGGCGTGGAATACCGGCTCGTCTCGGGCGATTACCTGCTGTGGAAACCGGAGAGGATCTTATAGATGAACGCGCATCCGCACAAAACCTTTTTCTACTTCATCGTCGGCATCGCCGTCGTGGGCCTGCTGTTTGTGGCCTGGGCGCTGCTTCGGCCGCACCATGCCGGCGTCGTGACCCGCGTCGGCCGCATCGGCACGACCACGCACACCTCGGGGACCCACGGGCACAGGCGCATCCGCAAGGGCTATTCCGCCGACGTCAAGGTCCGCTTGGCGGACACGGGCGAGACCGTGACGGTCCACTACCGCGTCGGCAGGAAGGAAAGCATCCCCGCGGAGGGCGACGCGGTGGAGGTGGCCGATTACGCCCTGACGGGCTACGGCCCCTATCCGGAAAAGTGGGCCGTGAAGATGGGCCTGATCATGCTGGGGGTCGACGCGCTCGTGTACGCCGGGTACCTGATCGCGCGACGGCGAAGCATGCGCCGGGCATAGCGCCGCCGCACGCGCGGCTGTCCGGGAACCATTTGCTTTTAGGCTCCGTCAAACCGGCAGCGAAAACACAGGAGGTAAACCCATGAAACATATCGTCGCGATACTGCTCGTTCTGCTGTTGGCCCTGCCCTGCGTGGCGGAGCAAGCCTTCTCCCCCTATGACTACGTCACGGGCTCGGCTGGCGGCGGCCGGTATCTGTACTACGACTTCCCGGACATCTCCCTCTATCTGCCCGCTTCATGGGAGGGGCGGTTCACCGTGGTGCGGGACGAGTTTGGCCTCACCTTCTACCACACCGCCAGCTATGAGAAGTTTCTGGAAGAGGGGCTTGAGGACGGCGGCTTCCTGTTCCGGCTCTGCGCCAGCGAGGATGAGGACTATCAGGACCTGCCCGCCTGCGCGTACCTGGGCTACAGCGAGAACGCCGGCCTGCACTTCTACCTGACCCTTCCCCCCGAGTACACCGCCTATCAGGAGGAGTCCATCATGGCGGATTACAACGATATGGCTGAAGATCTGGAAACCGTCATAGAGATGGCGCGCATCGCTCCCAGCCTGAGCTTCTACACCGATGATCTTGTCAGCACGGACGCGGGGATGTCTTAATCATGATCCGGAAATACATCTGGGGCGTACCCATCGCGCTGGTCGCCATCGGCCTGCTGATCGTGCTGTTCGCCCATCTGCAGCCCAGCGCTGCGGCCACAGTCATGGAAGTGGGTGAAAAGCACTACACCCCGGCGAAGGCGATGGTCAGGGGGCATTCCAGCGCCCATTACCAAGTGATGCTGGAGGTCGGGTACACGGACGAACGGGGCGAGGCCGCGACCGCGACGGTCGAATGCCTCACCGCCCACGAAGAGGAGATTCCAAGGGCAGGCGATCAAATCCGGATCAGCCGCGGCCTGTCCGGTATGGTCATGCATCCGAACAGAACGCTGATCGGCATCGGCGGCGCCGCCGCGGTGATCGGCGGCCTGTTCCTGTTCATGTTCTGGCTGACCTGGCTGTCGATGAGGCGAAAGGGCTAAGGTTCAGCGATCAGCCTCGCCAGGGCAAACCGCCTGCCGTCGGCCCCGCTGATCAGCGTGTCGGTCTCCGGGCCGCGCACGCGCCGCTGAAGCCGCAATGTTTCGCCCTCCACGGCGGAAGCGAGGAACACGACCGCCATCTCCCGGACGCGCATGCGCTCCCATTCCTCCAGCGGATACGCATCGACGATGGCGCGGACATAGGCCACGTTGTTCATGTGGCGGGCCATGTCGATGTCCCGCGCGGTCACCCGGTGCAGGGCGCAGGGCGGCTCCGAAAACTCCGTGTCGATGCGGGGAAACGGCTCCGGGAAGGGCAGGTCGGCGGAGAACGCCATGTCCCGCGGCAGAACGTCCGCGATGGGAAGCTGCCGCCCCGCGCCCACGTCCACAAGGGCCCATTCCGTCTTGCCCAGCACCAGCGTCTGGCCATCTTTGCCGATCCGGTAGTGCGTCCGGCAGCGCCGCGCCTCCGGCGCCTCCATCTGGGCGGACACCTCCACCGTGTCGAGGAAGCGCGGCGGATTCAGAAAGCGGATCATCGTCTTGACGGTGATCCAGAAGATGCCCTGTCCTCCCAGTGCGCCCCAGCCCGCGCCCAGCTTTTCCACGGCCAGCGCCGCGGTATCCATGAACAGCTCAAAGGTGTCCGGTACGCCCAGAAGGCCGCCGGTATCGATCTGCCCCGGTAAAATGGTCACACTTCTCGTATACTCTGATTTCATAGTAGGATGGTCCGTCCCCAATTCACATGTATTTGCAAGCCCCAAACGCATATTATCACAGCATTGTAAAATGTATTGACCCCGCGCCTGTGCAAGCGCGGGGTCACATTATTTTGATTCATCATTGCGCCACGGCTTCGCCGTTCACATACAGCGTATATCCGTTGGTGACAACATTGGCGGTGTCGCCGTTGAACTCGGTGATGAAGGTGTCCGCCGTCAGCGTCCAGGTGCTGGTGTCGTCCAGCGTGACGGTGACCGTGCCAACCTCGGCGGAGACGGTCGCGCCCTTCGCGTTCTCGATCTCGCCGCTGAAGGTGCCCTCGAAGGAGGAACCCTCGGTCAGGTTCAGCGTCAGCGTGGAGTTGTCGCCCACCAATATCGTGCCGGTCAGGGCCTGGCCCACGGCGTTCAGCGTCGCCACGTTGCCCGCGCCGCTCCAGCCGTCGTCGCACACGGAGAGCAGTATGTCGCTGCCCGCGTTCACCAGCGTCACACCCGTGAGGGTGATCACCGCGTTGGTGTTGGTGACGTGGAACATGTGGCCGCTCTTACTGGTCAGGCTGCCGCCGGTCATCGTGAAGTAGGATTCGCCGCTGTCGGCGTCGCCGGACATGGACTGGTAGATCATGATGGTGTCCAGGAAGGTGGCGTTGCCGTTCATCTGGGTGTTGTTCGCGGTCATGTCGCAGTCGGTCAGGGTGATGGAGTTCTTGCCCTCGATGCACACGCCCTCGGACAGGTTGCTGGTCAGCGTGGCGTTCGACACGGTGATGTCGGCGGTGGAGTAGATGGCCGGGGAGCCCAGGCCGTTGGTGGTATAGCTGCCGCCGTCCACCACCACGGTCCCGCCGCCGCGGTCGGTGCGGATGGCCGCCGAGGAGCGGCCGGAGGTCTCGATCGTCAGGTTGCTGGCGTAGGTGACGCCGCCGCCGGTGGTCATGATGCCGCCGGAGCCGTCGCCGGTGGTGGTGATGGTGGAATCGGAGATGACGATCGTGGTGCCGTCGCCCGCCGCGCCGTTCTGGCCGCCGTTGCCGCCGTAGCTGAACACGCCGTTCGCGCCGGAGGCGTCGGAGGTGATGGTCGCGCCGGTGATGGTGGTCATGCCGCCGCCCATCGCCAGCAGCGCCGCGTTCAGGCCGTAGAAGTTGCAGTTGTCGCCGCCGTCGGAGTCGCCGGTCTTGGTGACGGTGATGTCCGCCAGGGTCACGTCCGCGTCGGTGTTCACGATCAGCGCGCTCTCATCGGCGGTCGCGGATTCGCAGGTCTCGCCGGAAAGCTCCGCGGCCTCGGTGATCTCGGTCGCCGCGGTGTACTCAAACGATGAAGTGCTTCCTCCCGGAGGGGTGCCGCCGCCGAAGCCGCCGGGCATGCCGCCCTCGGGCGGCTCCCCCATGCCCTCCGGTGGCTCCCCCATGCCCTCCGGCGGTTCGCCGGGCATGCCTTCGGGGGCTGTGTTTTCGGATGTTTCCGCCAGTACGCTGGCCGGGAAAACGATGAGCAGGGCCAGGGCCATCAAAACAGCAAGGATGCGATTCTTCATTGAAAACACCTCATTTCCCTTTCGATGGCAAGAGTATACGGCGGAAACCTTAAACGAACATTGAGGATTCAAACTTCTTTTGGGAATTACCGCATGACGCAGGTTTACATGGGGACGGTTCTAGTGTATCTGTCCCCATGTAAACTCACATGGGGACGGTTCGGGTATCTGTCCCCATGTAAACATGAACAGCAGTACCAAATCGTTGCATGGTATAATCCTTATCTGTTCTCAGAAAGCATGGATTCGAGAATCTCCGCGGAATCCTGGACGCATCCCCGGCAGGTACGCAGGCCGCCGCCGCGCAGTTCCCGGCATATCACGGATCGATTCTTCGCGGCAAATGCTTTTTCAAGCCGTTCGATCATGGCCGCCGCCTGTTCCGGGGCATACTTCTGCTCCAACACGCGCTCCGCCGCCAGTACCGCGCCGCACTTCCCTTGACGCCCTCCCGCGAACGGCGCGGACAGTTTTTGCGCCTCCGCCTGCGTCATCCCCGCTTCTTCCGCAAAGGCGCACAACACCGCGCCGGAACAGGTATACCAGTTCTTATGATTGTCGACCGCCCGCTCTGCCAATCTGCCCATCTCGCACAGCCTCCCTGTTTGTGGTGTTTTCAGATTCATTATACACGTTCCATGACGTTATGTCTGTCATATTCGTTAATTATATGGTATATTGCATCACCGTTTTCAACCAGGCGGAGGGCGCCAAGTTTACATGGGGACAGATACACAAGAACCGTCCCCATGTAAACCCATACCCCGCCTTCCCCGAAGCGAATGTGCGTGACGGTCTCTCCAACCATGTTTCACCACCTCCTTTATCCGATTTCAACCGCCGGCTTTCCGGCGAAGCCGCCTTTGCCCAGCGCCGCCTGTGTGCGCAGGATCAGCCAAACCGAGATGACGAACGTCAGCGCGTCGGACACCGGCATCGAGATCAGCACGCCGTCCAGGCCGAAGAAGCGCGGCAGCAGCAGCGCGAAGCCCACGCCGAACACCACCTCGCGCACCATCGACAGCACCGTGGATTCCACGGCCTTGCCCATGGCCTGCAGGAAGATGAACGTGCCCTTGTTCACCGTCGCCAGCGCCGTCATGCACAGGTAGACGCGAAAAGCCTTCACGGCAAACCGCGTATAATGGACGCTTTCATTGGCCGCGCCGAACACCGCGATCAGCTGCCGCGGCATCAGCTCCACAATCAACAGCGCGACAAGGCCCACGGCGGCTTCGCTCGCCAGCAGCAGGTTGAACAGCTCCCGCACGCGGTCCGGGCGCTTCGCGCCGATGTTGTAGCCCACGATGGGGATGCAGCCCGCGGCCAGGCCGATGGCGACGGAGATGACGATCTGAAAGAACTTCATCACGATGCCCACGACGGCCATCGGGATCTGCGCGTACTGCGCCTGCGAGAACACCGCGTCCAGCGCGCCGTACTTCTGAATCATGTTGTTGATGGCCGCCATCGCCGCCACCAGCGAGATCTGCGCGAGGAACGAGCAAGCGCCCAGCGGGATGTACTTCTTCATCAGCGCGGGATGGACGTGGAAGCTGTCGCGGGAGAGCCGGACGGCCTTCATGTGGCACAGATACCACACCGCCAGCGCCGCCGTCAGCACCTGGCCCAGCACCGTGGCGATTGCCGCCCCCATCATACCCCAGCGAAAGCCGTAGATGAACAGCGGGTCGAGTATGATGTTCGCCACCGCGCCGAGCACCGTCGTCACCATCGCGAAGCGCGGGCTGCCATCGGAGCGGATGATGGGATTCATGGCCTGACCGAACATGTAGAAGGGCACGCCCAGCGCGATCCAGAAGAAGTATTCCCTCGCGTGGTGAAAGGTCTCCTCGTTGACCCTGCCGCCGAACAGCGTGAGGATGGGATTCATAAAAGCCAAATAGATGACCGTCAGCACAAAACTGGACGCGACGCAGGCGATCACGGCGCTGCCGACGCTTCGGTGGGCATCGTCTGTTCGATTCGCCCCCAGGCTGATGGACACGAACGCGCACGCGCCGTCGCCGATCATCACGGCAATGGCCAGCGCCACCACGGTCAGAGGAAACACCACCGTGTTGGCCGCGTTGCCGTAGGAACCGAGATAGGTCGCGTTGGCGATGAAGATTTGATCGACGATGTTGTAAAGCGCCGCCACCAGCAGCGACAGGATGCAGGGAACGGCATACTTGCGCATCAGCTTCCCCGGCTTTTCAGAGATGAGAAAGGCATTGGAACGAACTTCGGACATGGGGCATGACCTCCAAAATATAAATACGCGATACACCGCCGTATCGTATCTGCGAAGGTGTATCGCATGTATCGTGCCACATGTATTCCGCTTATGGTTATTCTATCACACAGATTATTAAGATTGTCGGCGTTATAATGTGAATATTTTCCGTTTCACATTACTGCATACATTCATGCACCCACGCAATGAAGTTGTCGGTGGAGGAACCGGTCCGCTCGGCCATCGTGTGACCCTTGCCCCAGACGCTCTCAAAGTCCACCTGCGTGTCGTCGCTGTACGCCGCCGCGGCGAGGGCGAGGTCGATCTCGGTGCACAGCGCCGTGTCGCCCTGATTGATGCCGGTGCGGATGCGCCAGAAGGTGGCGGGCGTGCTGGTGCCGTAGCCCGCACAGGCCGGGGAGAGGTAGTACATGGGGTTGTACATGTTCACGCGCACGTCCACCGTGTTGCCGAGGGCGTCGGTTTTGGCCAGGTCGTCGGCGAAGGCCTGGGCATAGTCGCTGCCCGAGACCAGCTCGGCCAGTATCGCGTCGAAGTGTGCGCCGCTGCCGTCGCCGTAGCCGAACAGCGTGTTCTCGCCCTGCCCGGCGTCCAGCTGGTCAAAGGCGGCAATTCCCTTCGAGGCGTTCTTCAGCGCCTGGGTGAAGGCGGCCACGCTGGTGATTGTCACGGTGTTGGTGGCCTCGTCCCAACTCACCCATTCGCCGTTCGCGTTCAGCGCGTCGATGTAGTCCTGCTTCGTTTCATAGGTGCCGCTGAGCGACAGCGCGGACGATTCGGACTCCGTGCGGGCGATGCCGTCCATCGCCTCAAAGCTTGTTCCCTCCATGCCCGGGCCAAAGCCCTCGGGCAGCTCTCCGTTTGCGAAGTCCGGCTTCTCGCCGTCTGCGAAGTCCGGCCTCTGGCCGTTGTCGGGGCGTCCCATGCCGCCGCCAAAGCCGCCGCGTCCGCCGCCGAAGCCGCCGGAGGAGGAAGCGGTATAGGGGAACTCATTGTCGCTCAAAAAGTGCTCCAGCGAGGTCTCGACCACCCGCTTGACGTAGTCGTAATAGCTGCCGCTCTGCCAGATGCCGTCTGCGCTCTCGGTAAGCGTCAGCGCGTTCCCCGCCGCGTCCGTCAGGCCCAGATCGTTGATGTACGCCGCGAAGGCCAGCGCCATGCCGTCGGAATACGCCTGCTCCGCGTCCGTGAGGCCGGAGCGGGTGTTTCCCATGTTCCACTCGTAGGCCTCGTCCGCGATGTCCAGGTTCGTGATCGGGCACCAGCACATGCTGCCCTTCACGGCGTCGCTCTGGTCCATGACCGCGCCGATGGCCTGAAGATAGGGCGTGTACAGGTCGCTGTCGCCTGTCGCGCCGAGCAGCGCGCTCTGGGCGCCGCCGCCGCTCATGCCGAAGGAGAAGACGCTGTCCATGTCGCCGGGGAGCCGGTCAGAATTGTAGCGGGTATAGCGGATCGCCGCCTTGAAGTCCGTCACGCCCGCCGGCGCGCCCGCGTCGCGGCCCCGGGCCCCGGCGACGATGACGATGATGCCCTCACGGGTATAGTCCGAAACCGAGCCGTAGCCGATGGCGCTGTCGTAGCCCGTCGGCGCGCTCATGGCGGAATAGCCGGGCGTGTTCACGGGAATCACCAGCGGCGCGGTTTCGGCGGTGTACGCGCCGACAGTCCCTTCTGCGTTCACCGCGCAGGTCCAGGTGCCGTCGCCGTTGTCCGTGGCCGTGAAGTACGCGCCGGGCACGAATACGCCCATCGTCTCATAGCCGCTGTCCGCGGGATTGGCCGCGTAGGAAAACCCCACCTGCCAGTACACGTCGTCCGCGGCCTCATACTGCCATTTGGTCATGTCGATCTTCGCGGGCGCGGTTTCTTCGGCAAAGGCCATGCCGGAGAACAGGGACGCCAGCATCAAAACGCTCATCAGCATCGCGATCGTCTTTTTCATCTTGTCTCATCCTTTCTTATCATGATCCCGGTCGGTGGTTCCATTATACCCGCGAACCTTAAATGAAGCTGTAATGGATTACAGCATCGGTATGGGTTTACATGGGGACGGTTCTACTGTATCTGTCCCCATGTAAACCCATGAAGCATGTGTAGGGGCGGCCAATGGCCGCCCGCCCGGGTACGAAACGCATCGTACTTCCCGGCGGGCGGCACATCGCCGCCCCTACTCCATGTACACGCTTGTATAACCTATATCCTCCTCGTAGGTGTGGTGGTGATAATCCACCTCGCGCTGCTCAAAGGTCAGCTTCTCCAGCGCCTCGGCGATTTTGCGGTTGACGGACATAGGCACCCTCCGTTGTGATTACGATATCATACCGGCGGTCAGCGTGCAACCGGTGTAGTCCACGCCGTTTACGGTCAGGGTGACGCCCTCGGGCACGATCACCCGCGCGCCGTCCTCTATGGTCAGCGCGGCGATCAGGGAGGTGCCGGTCACGTTCCACACGGCGTCGCCGGTCAGGGTGACGTCTATCTCGTTGCCGCCGTTGGCGTTCACCAGATTGGCCACCTGGCCGATGGACCAGTATTCCTCGATGGTGAAGGACGTGTTCTGATACTCTTCCGCGAAGACCGCGGCCGCGTCGGCGTCGTCAAAGGCATAGCCGCCGTTGGCCTTCACGGCCTGGGAGCCCGCATAGGTCACGTGGATGGCGGAAGTGGAGGCAATCGCGCCGCTGTAGGCCGCGCCCTCGCCGAAGGTCACGTTTAGCACGCTGCCTTCCAGCCCGTCGCTGCCGGAGGCGTTGTAGATGTTGCCGGTGTAGTCGCCGTTTGTGAACGCGAAGGTCTGCGCGGTGTTGCCCGCCGCCGCCTCGGAGGTGTCGAAGCCCGCGTCCTCCGTGTGGTACGGCTTGAAGTTCTGGCTTCCGCCGTTGGTGTTCTCCGGGTCGTCGGCGTCCATCATGCCGCCGTTGGTGGCGTCGTCGTTGTCCATCACCTGGATCAGCACGCCGCCGTTGGTGATGCTCGCGCCGTCCACGGTGGCGGTCAGCGTCTCGTTGGAGGAACCGGACTTCACCAGGAAGGTGGCATAGCCCGTGTCCACGACGGTACCCTTCTCGATGGTAATCGCGTTGGCGTTCTGGTGCGCCATGAAGCCGAAGGTGTCGGAGTGGATCTCGGTGACCTTGTCCTCGGTGGCCTCGTAGGTCGCGGTGGTCTCGCCCGCGTGGTTCTTCAATTCGTAGGTCTCCCCCGCCTCCAGCGCCGTGTAGGTGGCGCTGCCGCCGGTAAATATGGTGGCGTAGGTGCCCACGTTGATCGTCCCGCCGGCGAAGGTCTCCACGGCGTTGCCGATCACATAGGTGCCGTAGCCGGTGCCATAGTTGACGGTGTAGGGGTTGTCCAGCGTCTCGGATATCTGCCCGCCCTCGGCCTGCAGCGGCGCGGCGGCGCTCTCGTCGGCGTTGTTCAGCGTCAGGGAACTGTTGTACACGTTCAAATACATGTCGTCGCCCGCGTCGGTGGACAGCACCGCCCACGCGCCCGCGGAGGTCTCGCTGTCGATCACGTTGGTGGTGGTGTCCCGGCCCATCATGTTGGAGCCCCGGGAGGTGCCCATGATGCCCAGGATCCACGGCGGGGCCACCATCAGCGTCTGGGAAGGCGTGTTCAGGTAGTCCGCGCTCAGCGTGCCGCCGTCGGATTGCAGGGTGCTGTTCTTAAACGTCACGGTCGCGCCGTCGTCGGCGAAGACCGGCATGGTGGCCACGCCCGCGGTGTGGATCGTGGAATCCTCAATGGTGACGTTCGCCCCGCTGCCGAAGGCGGCGACGGCGGTGCCCTTGCCGGAGAAGTCGCAGGTGTCGGTGCCGTCGGCGTCGGTCACAAGGTCGATGGTCGCGCCGGTGATGGTGTAGTCCGCGTCCACCACCAGTATGCCGTTGTGGCCGGATTCACTGTCGTCGATGACGATGCCGGACGCGCCGGTGTCGTCGTATTCGCCGGAGGCGATGCGCTGGGTGGCGGACTTTTCCGCGTCGATGCCGTCGGAGGTGACGTACAGCGCGGCGTCGTAGGCGTAGTCGTCGCCGCCGATGGAGTCGGCGTCGGTGCCGCCCATCGACCAGGAGCCGAGCTGCCCCTCCGCCTGGCTCTGCTGTCCGCCCGGCGCGTCGCCGGGAGCGCCTTCAGGCGGGTTTCCGCCGGGGCCGCCGGGACCTCCCTGCGGGGGCTCGCCCATGCCGTCCGGAGGCGTCATGCCCTCGGGGAAGCCTTCGGGGGGCGTTCCGCCGGGTCCGCCCTGCGGGGGTTCGCCCATGGCGCCGGTGGGCGGCTCAGGCGGCTGGCCGCTCTCCTCGGCCCATGCCGCCAGCCCGGTGAGCAGCATACTAACAATCAACAGAATACTGATCAGCTTTTTCATGTTCATCCCTCCATGGTCTTCGCGGGGCGTTCCCCGCTTGATGGACACATCATAGCGCAGAACCCTTAAACAAAGCTTGAAGCATTTGCGATTGATGTGGGATTTGTGAGAATCGCGCCAACCCATACCACCGGTATGGGAAAAAACCCGAAGAATTGTAATGCCGATTTCTTTACTGTCGCCCGCTTTTGAAGTATAATGATACCATCAACCCGAAGGAAGTGGACGGCATGCAGGCGGACAACGCGAAATACACGCACATCACCACGAAGCAATTTCAGCTTTTGTCGGACGTCAACCTGGTCTGGGATTTCCTGACGGACATCTATGACCGGGAGACGGGCAGCGGCGTGGCGGCGCCGTTCTTTGAGTACGCCCTGCAATCCTCCTGGATGGATCAGTCCTACAGCTTTCTGGATCGGCTGTGGCTGGACGGGGACAGGGTGGTCGCTTTCGTGTTTTATGAAGCGCCGGTGACGGACATCTTTTTCAGCGTCCGGAGGGGATACGAATGCCTGGCGGACGAGCTGGTGGATTACGCCGTCACCGCCATGCCGAATTTCGACGGCAAGCAGCGGCTGGTGCTCTTCAACGGCCAGGAATACCTGATGGAAGCGGCGGCGAAGCGCGGGTTCGTCAAGACGGAGGAATATGAGGACCGGAACTTCGACTTCCGGAACGCGTTGGATCATCCGCTGCCCGAGGGCTATCGCTTTGTGGACCCGAAGGACGCGGACGGCTTCAAGCTGGCGAAGCTCTTCTGGTACGGCTTCGGCCACGGCGATCAAGCGCCCTTTGAGGGCTGGGCGCAGGAGGACCGCTCCATGGACTGGACGCCCGCCAAGTCCTACAAGGGCGTCATCGGCCCGATGACCGCGCCCGCGCCCCATTCCACCCACGAATACGACGTGATCATCGCCGATGAAAGCGGAGAATATGTGTGCTTCTCCGGCATGTGGTGGGTGCCGGAAAACAAGCTGGCCTATATGGAGCCCCTGTGCACCCACCCGGATCACCGCAGGCGCGGGCTGGCGGCCGCGGCGCTGAGCCGGCACTATCACCGGATGAAGGCCCTGGGCGCCACCCACATGACCGGCGGCGGAGATCCGTTCTACGAAAAGCTCGGGTATGGAAAGGGCATCCATTGGACGTTCTGGAAGCGGGAGGGAATACAATGATCGAAACCGAACGCTTACGCCTGCGGGAATACACCCCGGACGACTTTGACGCCCTCTACGAAATCGTATCCGACCCGGAGACGATGGCGCACTATCCCGCGCCCTTTGACGAGGCCCGCACCCGGCGCTGGATCGACTGGAACCTGGAAAACTACGCCCAATACGGCTTCGGCCTGTGGGCGGTGGTGCTGAAGGAGACCGGGGCATTCATCGGGGACTGCGGCATCACCCTGCAGAACATCGACGGGAAAACGCTGCCAGAGATCGGGTATCACATCCACAAGCAATACTGGCGGCGGGGCTTTGCGAAGGAGGCGGCCCGGGCCGTGCGGGACTGGGCGTTTCTGAACACGAAGTACAACGCGCTGTATTCCTACATGAAGTACACCAACGAGGGCTCCTGGCGCACGGCCCTGGCCAACGGCATGAAGAAGGTGAAGGAATATCCGGACCCGAAGAATATGATTTCCTGGGCCTTTGCCATCACGCGGGAGGAATGGATTCGCGCGGTGCTGTCCTTCCGAAAGCTTACGGATTTTGACAGGGGCATCATGTACGGCATATTGAAGGATGCGTATTCCTTTGACGAGCGCTGCGCGCGGTGTTGGGACGGGAACTGGAGAGAAACGGATGATTTCTTTTTCGACCATCCCCGGATTGCGGAAAGGTACGGTTTCGTCACCTGCTTCCACGGGGAGCCCATCGGCTTTATCAGCTGGGACCCCAGGAACCGGCCGGAATATGTGGAGATCGGACACAATGCCATCATAACGGCTTACAAGGGTAACGGCTTCGGCAAAGCGCAGCTCGCGGAGGCGCTCCGCCGCGTCCGGGAATATGAAGGGCTGAAGGAGATCCGCGTGCGGACGAACAGCAACCTGATTGCCCCGAAAAACTATGAGCGCGTGGGATTTGTGCTGTATGACCGGAAAGAGAATCGGGGCGAAGCGGCGTTTTCCGGGGACGATCTGTATTACAGGATTCAGTTGAGCGAAAAGGAGTAAACGAAAATGAGCAACATCGAGAAATACCGGCAATACTTCACAAAGGACTATCTGATGGGGCCGAATTCATTCCGCCTGCTGGATGAACTGATTCGCAGAAAACCGGCGGACGCCCGGTTTCACCGGACGCTGGATCTGGGATGCGGCTTTGCCCTGACCTCCATTTTTCTCGCCCATGAAACAGACGCGGATACTGTGTACGCCTATGATCTGTGGATTCCCGCAACGGAAAACTACCGGAGGATTCGTGACAGCCATCTGGAGGACCGGGTCATTCCAATCCACGGCGACGCCATGGATATGCCTTTTGCCCATGAATACTTTGACGCGATTGTCAGCGTTGACGCCTATCATTACTTCGGCTGCAGGGAAGGCGTATTTGCCGAAAAGATCCTGCCGTTTGTCAAATCAGGCGGTTATGTGATGATCGCTGTTCCGGGATTAATGGAACAGCCAGAGAGTGACTTGAAGCAGCTGTTTGAAACGTGGGCCGAAGGGGACGACGCGCAGCTGTTCAAAACGGTGGCCTGGTGGGAAGAACTCCTGAAAAACGAATGCGGCGGAGCGTGCGATATCACCGTGAAGGAAGCGGAATGCTTTGATATCGCCTGGCAGGAGTGGTTCGACACAGGGCATGAATACGGCATCCGCGACAGGGAATATCTGCGGAAAGGGCTGGACAGGATACTGAACTTTGTGCTGATCTATGTCAGAAGGAACTGACGAAGGGCTTTCAACCGGAAGGAGGAGAAGTATGGATCATACGATTCTGGCATGGCTGCTGGAGGAAGCAAACCCGGAAGTGCGGCTTAGGACGCTGAAGGAATACATGAAGCTGCCGGACGATGATGAAAAAGTCATCGACTGCAAAAAGCAGCTGCTGCAAGGCAAGGTATACGAACGGGCACTGAAAAAGCTCCGGACGGACAAGCCCTGGGCGAAGTTCGATGCCATACTGGCCTTTGCCGAATGGGGATTGACCCGGGCCGATATCGGAGAGGACATCGACGGCGAGGTGTTCGCCCTGATCGAAAGCACCGGCTTCAAAATGCTGTGCGGCGAACCGCTCCTGCTCAGGAATCTGGTCAAGCTGGGATACGCTCAGGAAGAAATCGTGAAAAACGAAATC
>CACYTF010000029.1 GCA_902777335.1 uncultured Eubacteriales bacterium | reverse complement strand
CAGGCCGACGATCTCCACCTGGTCGCTCATCTTCACGATGCCGCGCTCCACACGGCCCGTCGCCACGGTGCCGCGGCCGGTGATCGAGAACACGTCCTCAACCGGCATCAGGAAGGGCTTGTCGGTGTCGCGCTGCGGATCCGGAATGTACGCGTCCACCGCGTCCATCAGCTCGAAGATGCACTTGCACTCGGGCGTGGTCTTCGCGTCCTTGCCCGCCGTCAGCGCCTCCAGCGCCAGCAGCGCGGAGCCCTGGATGATCGGAATGTCGTCGCCCGGGAAGTCGTACTCGTTCAGCAGCTCGCGGATCTCCATCTCCACCAGCTCCAGCAGCTCCGGGTCGTCCACCTGGTCGGTCTTGTTCATGAACACGATGATGTACGGCACGCCAACCTGACGGGCCAGCAGGATGTGCTCACGGGTCTGGGGCATCGGGCCGTCCGCCGCGGACACCACCAGGATCGCGCCGTCCATCTGCGCCGCGCCGGTGATCATGTTCTTCACGTAGTCAGCATGGCCGGGGCAGTCCACGTGCGCATAGTGACGCTTCTCGGTCTGATACTCCACGTGCGCCGTGTTGATCGTGATGCCACGGGCCTTCTCTTCGGGCGCCTTGTCGATCTGGTCATAACGCATGGCCTCCGCGCCGCCCACCTGCGCCAGCGCCATCGTGATGGCGGCCGTCAGCGTGGTCTTGCCGTGCGTGATGGCGGCCGTCAGCGTGGTCTTGCCGTGGTCCACGTGACCGATCGTGCCGATGTTCACATGCGGCTTATTGCGCTCAAATTTTGCCTTTGCCATAGTCATATCCCTCCAATATGATTGTTCTCTCAGAAGTGCTTGCCCAGGATCTTGTCCGCGATGTTGTGCGGGACCTCCTCGTAGTGGGCAAACTGCATGGTGTAGTTGCCGCGGCCCTGGGTCTTGCTGCGCAGGTCCGTGGCGTAGCCGAACATCTCGGAAAGCGGCACGATGCCATCGATGGAGTGCATGCCGGCGTGCATGTCCATGCCGGTCACGCGGCCGCGGCGGGCGCTGATGTCGCCCAGCACGTCGCCCATGTACTCCTCGGGCACCACGACCTCCACCTTCATCATCGGCTCCATCAGCGCGGCGTCGGCCTTGCGTAGGGCCTCCTTGAAGGCCATGGAACCGGCGATCTTGAAGGCCAGCTCGCTGGAGTCCACCTCGTGGTAGCTGCCGTCCAGCAGGTCCACGCCGAAGTCCATGACCTCGTAGCCGCCGATGCTGCCGGAGAGCGCCGCCTCGCGGATGCCCTGGTCGATGGCGGGGATGAATTCCTTGGGAATCACGCCGCCGATGATCTTGTTGTTGAACTCATAGCCGCTGCCGGGCTCCCTGGGGAAGATCTCGATCACGCAGTGGCCGAACTGGCCGTGGCCGCCGGTCTGGCGGACGTAGCGGCCCTCGCCCTTGGAGCGCCTGCGGATGCACTCGCGGTACGCCACCTGGGGCTTGCCGACGGTGGCCTCCACGCGGAACTCGCGCAGCAGGCGGTCCACGATGATCTCCAGGTGCAATTCGCCCATGCCGGCGATGATGGTCTGGCCCGTGGACTCGTCGGTGTAGGTCTTGAAGGTGGGGTCCTCCTCCGCCAGGCGCACCAGCGCCAGCGACAGCTTGTCCTGGCCGGCCTTGGTCTTGGGCTCGATGGCCACGCGGATGACCGGGTCCGGGAACTCCATGGACTCCAGTATGATGGGCTTGCCCTCCACGCAGATGGTGTCGCCGGTGGTGGTCTCCTTCAGGCCCACGACGCCGGCGATGTCGCCCGCGCGAATCTCCTCGATTTCCTCGCGGTGGTTGGCGTGCATGCGCAGTATGCGGCCCACGCGCTCCCGCTTGCCCTTGGTGGAGTTGTACACGTAGCTGCCCGTCTTCAGCGTGCCGGAATACACGCGCACGAAGGCCAGCTTGCCCACGAAGGGATCGGCCATGATCTTGAACACCAGCGCGGAGAACGGCGCGTCGTCGTCGGCCTCGCGCTCCACCTCGCCCTCCTTGCCGGGGCGGGTGCCCTTCACCGGCGGGATGTCCAGCGGCGAGGGCAGGTAGTCCACGATCGCATCCAGCAGCGGCTGGACGCCCTTGTTGCGATAGGAAGTGCCGCAGAGCACCGGGTTCAGCTTGCCGGCGATGGTGCCCTTGCGCAGGCCGAGCTTGATCTCCTCCTGGGTCAGCTCGCCGCCGTCCAGGAACTTCATCATCAGCTCGTCGTCGCACTCGGCGGCGGCCTCGACCATCTTCTCGCGGTACTCCTGAGCCTGCTCCACCAGGTCGGCGGGAATGTCCGTCTCGTCCATGGTGGTGCCCATCTCGTCCACGTAGATCTCGGCCTTCATCTTGACCAGGTCCACCAGGCCCACGAAGTCGGCTTCCTTGCCGATGGGCAGCTGGATCGGTATGGCGTTGGCCTGCAGGCGCTCCTTCATCATGTCCACCACGCGGAAGAAATCGGCGCCGGTGATGTCCATCTTGTTCACGTAGGCCAGGCGCGGCACGTGATACTTGGTGGCCTGGCGCCACACCGTCTCCGACTGGGGCTCCACGCCGCCCTTGGCGCAGAACACGGAGACCGCGCCGTCCAGCACGCGCAGCGAGCGCTCGACCTCCACGGTGAAATCGACGTGGCCGGGCGTGTCGATCAGGTTGATCTGGTGCCCGCGCCATTCACAGGACGTCGCGGCGGACGTGATGGTGATGCCACGCTCCTGTTCCTGCACCATCCAGTCCATGGTGGCCATGCCCTCGTGGACCTCGCCGATGCGGTGCGTGCGCCCCGTGTAGTACAGTATGCGCTCGGAAGTGGTCGTCTTGCCGGCATCGATGTGCGCCATGATGCCGATATTTCGTACATGATCCAGTGAATGCGTTCTCGCCACAGTCAATTTCCCACTTTCTATAAGTCTAAACGGTTGTTTGGGCGAATCTTAACAGTGCCCCATAGAACCATCAGCACGCATAGTGCGTGCTGATGCTTGTTGTTTGATGTTGTGGGCCGCTTACCAGCGATAGTGCGCGAAGGCCTTGTTGGCCTCGGCCATCTTGTGCATATCCTCGCGGCGCTTCACGGCGTTGCCGGTGTTGTTCGCGGCATCCATGATCTCGCCGGCCAGGCGATCCGCCATGCTGCGCTCGCCACGCTTGCGGGCAAACAGCACCAGCCAGCGCAGGGCCAGGGTCTGACGGCGCTCGGGACGAATCTCGATAGGCACCTGGTAGGTGGAGCCGCCGACGCGGCGGGCCTTGACTTCCATGGCGGGCATGATGTTCGCAATCGCCTGATTGAAAACCTCCATGGCCTCCTTGCCGGTCTTGGCGGCGACAATATCAAAAGCATCGTAGCACACGGCCTGCGCGACGCCGCGCTTGCCATCGTACATGACCTGATTGATCAGCTTCGTAATTACGGTCGTACCGTATACAGGATCCGGAAGCACCTCGCGCTTCGGGATAAAACCACGTCTGGGCATTTCTGTCCCTCCTATGCAAATCTCACGGACCTAAAGTGAACGAGAAACAGGTAAAAGCTGCTGCGAAAGTTGGCGCTTTCGCCATCGCCCGGCCCGAACCGCTCCGCGCATATTCCCACGTTCCAAATGGACCATGCGCAAAGACGACCCCGAACCGTTTTCACCGATGGAAAACCTGAAGGTCTTCCTTACTTCTTCGGACGCTTCGCGCCGTAGAGGGAGCGGCCCTGCATGCGCTTGGCAACGCCAGCAGCATCGAGAGCGCCGCGGATGATGTGGTAACGTACGCCAGGGAGATCGCGGACCTTGCCGCCGCGGATCAGCACAACCGAGTGCTCCTGCAGGTTGTGGCCGATGCCGGGGATGTAGCAGGTACCTTCGATGTTGTTCGTCAGACGAACACGCGCAATTTTACGCAAAGCGGAATTCGGCTTCTTGGGGGTCTGCGTCTTGACGGACATGCAGACGCCGCGCTTCTGCGGACAGGACTGCAGAATCGGGGAATTCGACTTGCTGGTTACCTTTTCTCTACCCTTGCGGATCAACTGGTTGATCGTCGGCATTGAAGAAAAGCACCTCCTGAACTATTCTGGATCTTATTGAGCCTCTATATACACTTCCGCAACCCTGGAAGGCCAAGAGCATTGAAACAACGATTACTTCCGGATGCCGGCGGAGGCGGTCTTGACCTCTACCCCGCAGGCTTCGCCCAGCTGCTTCATGCTGTCCACCTCCACCATGCGCACGCCGGCCTCGTTGCAGGCCTGGCGCACCTGGCGCACGATGAACAGATCGGCATCCCGGGCGATGTAGGCTTCGGCGATCTCGCCGGCCTGCAGCGCCTTCACGAGCCTGCGCGTGCCCACCACCTTGTCGGCGTTTTTCAGCTTCTCAAGCATCGGTGCGCACCTCCCGCCGGTTCAATGTCGGCATACCCGAACTCATAAATAATACCACCGACAGCCCCCGCTGTCAAGGGAAAAAGTGGGGCTTGGAGCGGTTTCAAACACAATTTTAACCTGTATACCGGGCAAAGCGCCCGTTTTTTACTTTCTGTAGAACAGCTCCAGCCCGCAGCCGGTGGGATAGACCTGTACATGCTGAGTGTACTTCTCCCCGTAGTATTCAAACACCTTGGCCTGGGCGCGCGCGTTCACGTAGTCGTACAGCTCCGACAGCGTGGTGACGGCGTTGCCGTTGGCGTCGGCGGGCATGGGGCCCTCGGTACCGATGCCGTCGGTCAGCCACCGGGTGAAGTAGCTGTAGTTGCTGGAGGAGGACCAGCCGGTCTCCCGGTAGGCGGTGGAGGTCATCACGTAGAACTTGTTGCGCACCACGAACGCGCCCTTCTCGACGGAGGGCGCCATCACGGCCCTGTCACAGGCGGCGAAGGCATCCACCACCGCCGCGTTGAAGGCCTCGGGATCGCCGCTTGCCGCGGGCGCGGCCATGACCCCCTTCGGCGCGTAGATCGCCGCGCCGGAGCCGCAGCTGTCGATGAACACCACCACCTGGCCCGGAACCTCCTTCAGCCAGGCCGCCAGCTGCGACAGCGTCAGCACGTTCCGCTCGTACCAGTCGTTGGTGTTGGGGTTGGGGTAGGTGTACAGGCACCCCGCGTACTCGGAATTGAAGCCGTCGAACGACTCCATCTCGTCGCCGTGGGTGGAGATGTAGAACAGCGATACGTCGCCCTCCTGCGCGCCGGCGAAGGCGGTCTGGATGTCGGTGTGGATCTTTGAAGACATCCGGTTGTAGCGGATGGTCACCTTCCAGTCGGTCTTTACGGGGCTCTGGACGGTGGACAGCATCTTCATCATGGTGTCCGCGTCCTTTTTGCCCGGAAGGCTGCTCATGCCCGTGAGCGGGAAGTCGGACTCGCCGATCAGAAGCGCCCGGTACACCGGCCGCCTGGACACCGTGACCTTGACCTTCGCGGTTTTGCCATTGTAGGTCTTCACCGTGACCGTGGCCGTTCCCGGCGCCACCGCCTTCAGCGTCCTGCCGCTGACGGACACCACCGCACCGTCGCTCGTCTCTACGGTGATCTTCCCGGCGCTGCCCTTGCTGAGCTCGAGCTGCAGCCTGTAGGCGTCGTCCTGCCACATCTTAAGCGCTTTGACGTCCACCGATACGGACTTCGGGGCCTTCTTCACCGTCACCCGGCAGACGGCCTTTAACTTATTATAAGTGGAAGCGATGATCTTCGCCTCGCCCCTGCCCGTGGCGGTGACCAGGCCGTTCGCGTCCACAGTGGCGACCTTCTCGTTGCTGCTGGACCAGGTGATCGCGGAGGCCGAGCCCTTGTTCAGGCTGGCCTTCAGCCGAAGCGTCTCCCCGACGCCCAGCGTGGCCTTCGACGCGGACAATGTGAGCTTTTCGGGCGCCTTGCGGACCGTCACCCTGCAGGTGCGCTTCACGCCGCCCTTCAGCTTGACGGTGATCTTCGCCTTGCCCACGGACCGGGCCTTCAGCTTGCCCGTGGCCCTGTTCACGGAGACGATATCCGCGTCCGACGAAGTGAACCTGGCCCCGACGTCCCCGGCATCGGTTCCGTCGGCAAAGGCGATGCGCCGGGTCTCCCCCACGCCCAGCTTCAGGCTGGTCTGATCCAGCTTCGGCGGCTGGGGCGTCGGCTCCGGGGTGGCCGTCGGCTCCGGGGTCTCGGTGGGCTCCGGGGTCTCGGTGGGCTCCGGGGTCTCGGTCACATCCGGCGCTTCGGTTCCGTCCGGCGCTTCGGTTTCACCCGGGGCTTCCTCCCCCGTCGCGGCCCCGTCCTCGGGCGCGGCCACGTCGTCTTCTTCGATCTGAAGCGCGAAACCGGGCAGCTCCCAGCCCTCCGCCTCCGGCACCGGGGGCTCGGCGGGCGGCGCCTGGACATCGACCGGCGCCTGCGCGGCAGGCGCGGGCTCGGCCCCGCCCGCGATGGGCAGCGCCAAAAGCAGCGCCATGATCCATGCCGCCAGCCTCGCCGGGAACCGCTTGCGCATATTTCAGTCCTCCATAGATACAAACAGACCGACGTCGCGTCGGTCTGTCACCCGTCCGCCGGTCAGATCTGCGGCTCGGTGTCGTTCTCCAGTGCCACGTTCTCCACGCTGCGCACGGCCCAGCGGGCGATGACGATGGTGTTCTGCAGCGAACCCAGGGTCAGGGTCACCGTGTCGTCCTTCAGCGCGGCGATGGTGCCGTACAGGCCGCCGATGGTGCAGATGCGGTCGCCCACCTTCAGGGCCGACAGCATGTCCTTCACCTGCTTGTCCTTCTTGCGCTGGGGGCGGATCAGCAGGAAGTAGAATATGGCCACCATGGCCAGCATCATGACCACGGTGGTGATCATGTCGCCGCCCATCAGCGACCGGGTGCCGGTGGCGGCGGCGGTCGTATCTCCGGTGACCGCTTCCGCGGCGGACTGCACAGACACGGCCTCTTCGGCCAGGATGTTCGCGAAATTCAGGATCATATCGACAATCTCCTTTGCATACTGATGAAACAATACTATTATAACCGAGCCGGCGGATAATTACAACTTATATAGGTGCAATTTCGGGCGTGGTTCGGTAAATTTTTGGTTGCTACCAGTTGCCGCGCCCGTGCCGGGCGTAGAAGTCGTTGGCCCAGTCCATGAGGGCGTCCTGCTCGATGGCCGCGCGCATCTGGGCCATCATGTGGGTCAAAAACCAGATGTTGTGGATGCTGTTCAGCCGAAGGGCCAGTATCTCCCCTGCCTTGAACAGGTGCCGGATGTAGGCGCGGGTGAAGTTGCGGCAGGCGTAGCAATCGCATTCCGGGTCCAGCGGGGTAAAGTCCTCGGCGTATTTGGCGTTGCGCACCACCAGGCGGCCGTCGTGGGTAAACACGGTGCCGTTGCGCGCCACGCGGGTGGCCAGCACGCAGTCGAACATGTCCACGCCCCGAAGCACGCCCTCGATCAGGCAGTCCGGCGAGCCCACGCCCATCAGGTAGCGGGGCTTGTGCTGGGGCATGTAGGGCATCATGCGCTCCAGCATGTCGTACATGACCTCCTTCGGCTCGCCGACGGACAGGCCGCCGATGCCATAGCCGGGCAGGTCCAGCCGGGCCATCTCCTTGGCGCACTCCACCCGCAGATCGGCGTAGAACGCGCCCTGCACGATGCCGAACAGCGCCTGGTTTTCGCTGGTCCAGGCCTTCATGCAGCGCTCCAGCCAGCGCAGCGTGCGGTACATCGCCCCCTTGGCCCGCTCGTAGTCGCAGGGGTAGGGCGAGCACTCGTCGAACTGCATCATGATGTCCGAGCCCAGGGCCTGCTGTATGGCGACGGATTCCTCCGGCCCGATGAACTGCGGCGAGCCGTCCAGGTGGCTGCGGAAGCGGACGCCCCGCTCCTCCACCTTGCGCAGGTCGGCCAGCGAAAACACCTGGAACCCGCCGCTGTCGGTCAGGATCGGCCTGTCCCAGTTCATGAAGCGGTGCAGGCCGCCCGCGCGGCGCACCAGCTCCTCGCCGGGGCGCAGGTGCAAGTGGTAGGTGTTGGACAGTATGATCTGCGCGCCGCATTCCTTCAGCTCGTCCGGCGACATGGTCTTCACGCTGGCCTGGGTGCCCACCGGCATGAATACGGGGGTTTCGATCACGCCGTGGGGCGTATGCAGCCTGCCGCGGCGCGCGCCGGTCTGCTTGCACACGTGCAGCAGCTCAAATTCAAAGGGCTTGTTCATGCGTCCTCCTTCATATCGCCCGTCGGGCAATAAAAAACAGTGACCGGCGATCGGCTGGTCACTGTCCGTTTTGATGCTTTTACGCCATGCGGCTGCGCCGGCGCAGCGCCACCGCCAGCAGCGCCCCGCACAGGCCCAGGCCCGCGAAGGCCAAGCCCACCGGCAGGGAGCCGTCGCCCGCCTTGGGCACCGTGTCTTCGAGCACGCGGGCCGCCACGTCCATGCTGACCAGCATCGCGCCGTTCTCGTCAAAGGCGTCCAGGCGATACACGCCGGTGTGCTCCGGCTGGGCGTTGGCGATGTTGAAGACCTTTTGATTCGCCCCTTCGATGGGCGCGTCGTTGAAATACCACTGATATTGCACGGGCTGCGCGCCGTCTATGGACACCTCAATGGACAGATCCTCGCCGGCGTTCACCACGGCGTTCTGGGTCATGCGGGACACCCGCATCAGCACCGTCGTGGAGATCCTTCCCTCCGCGAACGCGGAAGTGAGCAGCACGATCACAACAAGAACTGCGGCCACTGTGGCTGTCAATCTGCGCACGCCGCATCCCTCCATACACTAAACGCATTTGTATTTATGATTATTCTACCGCATGAATGGTCCAATTTCAATAGAATTCAGCATTTATGCACACATTCATCTAATTTTGGTCATAGATATAGCAGCAGATTCAACAATTATTAAATCTTATGTAATATAATTATACAGCTATGAAATATTTGTCTTTTCCATGAAATGATTTGAGAAACCGTCTCCCGCTTTACAGCTTCGGGCGGCAGGTGCTATAATAATGTAGAATGTGGCGGTATGGCCGCCCGGAGGTAATGGCATGCTTGGATACCTGGTGCTGATCGGCTTTCTGCTGTCCGGGGCCGTGCTGATGGACGCGCTGCTGCCCCGCGCCCAGCGGCTCACGCGGCTGTGGCTGGGCCTGTGCGCGGGCCTGATGCTGATGATGTGGCTGCCGACACTGTGCGCCTTCTTTCTGCGCTTTGACCGCGCCGCCCAGCTGCTGGGCCTGGGCGCGGCGGCGCTGATCGCCGGCGCATGCGCCTTTTTAAGCCGCAACAAGCCGCGGCGGCGCGGCTGGACGGACATGCCCGCCTGGCTGCCGCTCGCGCTGATCGTGCCGCTTGTGCTGCTCGGCGCGTATCTGCAGTACACACACACGCTGCGCGACGTGGACGGCGCGCTGCACGTGGGCCAGTCCACCTACGGCGACCTGTGCCTGCACCTGGGCATCGCCACCAGCCTGCGGGGCGCCGCCTATCCGCCCCACTATTCGCTGCTGCCCGGAACGCTTTTGGGCTATCCCTTCCTGGCGGACGGCATGGTGACCACGATGCTGCTGTTCGGGGCGCCGCTGGCCCCCGCCTTCATCGTCACCGGCACGCTGATGATGGCGCTGGTCTACACGGGCTTCGTGATCTTCTGCTGGGATTTGACCCGCAGCCGCGCCGCGACGGTCGTCGCCACCGCGCTGATGTTTATCAACGGCGGCCTGGGCTTTGTGTACGCGCTGGACGGCGTGATGCGGGACCCCTCCGCCTTCCGCGAGATTTTCACCGGCTTCTACCTGACCCCCACCAACCAGCCCGCGCTGAACCTGCGCTGGGTGAACGTGATCTGCGACATGATGATCCCTCAGCGCACGCTGCTGGGCGGCTGGATGGCGCTGCTGCCGGCGCTGTGGCTGCTGATGAGCGCCGTGCGGGAAAGGGACGCGAAGCGCTTCGCGCTGCTGGGCGTATGGGCCGGCGCGCTGCCGATGATCCACACCCACACCTTCCTGGCCCTGGGGCTGCTCAGCGCCGGCGCCCTCGCCCACTGCGTGCTGGCCGCGCCGAAGGCGGCCCCGCAGGGCGGCGATTCCCCCCTTGACGGCGAGAGCCGGCGCGCGACGCTGCTGCGCTTTATGCTGTACGCCGGCGTCACGCTGGCGCTGGCGCTGCCCCAGCTTCTGACCTGGGCCGTCCCCCAGACGGTGAAGGGCGGCGCGCTGCAATTCCGCTTCAACTGGGTGAACAACCGGGGCGACGGCAGGCTGATCGACGGCTACTGCTGGTTCTGGATCAAGAACGTGGGGCTGATCTGGCTGATGATGGTGCCCGCGGCGCTTCTGGACCGGCGCGCGCCCCGGGACGGCGCGATCCCCTCCAAGCGCCCCGGTCTGGTCCGCATGTTCGCGCTGGGCGCGCTGATGATCTACATCGTGGCGGAGCTGATCCAGTTCCAGCCCAACGAGTACGACAACAACAAGCTGTTCTACGTGGCCTACATGGTGATGATGCCGGCCATCGGGGCGTACCTGGTGGCGCTGTGGAAGCGGCTGAAGGGCCTGCCGGGGCGGGCGCTACTGGCCGCGGTGTTCCTGCTGGCCTCCACGCTCTCCGGCGCGCTGACCATCGGCCGCGAGGTCGTGTCCGACTACCAGCTGCTCTCCGAATGCGAGGTCAGCGCCGCCGCGTTCGTCGAGGAGAACACCCCGCGGGACGCGGTGATCCTGACCGGCAACCAGCACAACAACGCCGTTGCGGCGCTGGCGGGCCGGAACATCGTGTGCGGCACGGGCAGCTACCTCTTCTATCACGGCCTGGATTACGGCGCACAGCAGGACGACGAGCGCACGATGTTCGAGTACCCCGAGGACAGCGCCGAGCTGTTCGATCAGTACGGCGTGGATTACGTCTACGTCTCCAGCTACGAGCGGGGCAAGTTCGCCGTGGACGAGGACTGGTTTGTCGACCACTGCGACCTGCTGTTCGCGGAGGGCGACGTGTGCCTGTACGGCATGCGCCGGTGACAAGCGCCGTTCAATCGGAAATCACGCAAACTTATTGTGGTTGTCATTGTAATTCCACGGATATTGATATATAATAGAATTGTAATACTGTGTTATTATTTGGCGCAGGCAACATCAGGAGCAACCGACCGGAGGACATGGGATGCGAAGCTGGAAGATCGGAACGTTGACCGCGTTGGCGGCAGGCGCGTGCCTGCTGCTGTCCGGCTGCGGCACGATTGACGAGAACATACTGAACACGCAGGCGAACACCTCCGTGCAGATCAACATGCCCTACGCCACCGCCACCCCGCTGCCCGGCAACCAGAACGCGCCGGAGGCCATCGTGATCGACGCCAACGGCAACGTCACGCTGAACGATACCTCGGTGATCGAGGGCGACTTCAAGTCCGCCCGCGACCAGGAGCAGCAGACCGAGTACCGCAGCCTGAGCCTGGGCAACACCGGCATCGCCGTGCAGGCCCTGCAGCTGCGCCTGAAGGATTTGGGCTACTTCACCGGCGACGTGTCCGGCCTGTTCGACGCGGACACCGAGTCCGCCGTGAAGCGCTTCGAGCAGACCTACGGCACGATGCAGACCGGCGTCGCCACGGCCAAGCTGCAGCTGAAGCTTTTCTCGGCCAGTGCCCCGGCCTACGGCAGCGACGCGTACAACGCGGCGGTGGTGTCGCAGTACGCGGTGCTGCGCCCCGGCACGGTGGGCAGCTCGGTGTACGCGCTGCAGCAGCGGCTCAAGAACCTGGGCTATCCCATCAGCGAGCTGACCGGCGTGTACGACGACCAGACCGCCGAGTGCGTGCGCCTGTTCTTCGCCGCCTACGGCCTGGCCTCCAGCGACGTGGCCAGCGTGGCCATGCAGCGCGAGCTGTACGCCGACACCGCCAAGACCTACGACCCCTCCGTGCAGGTGGTGACCGCCGTCTCCCCGGAGGAGAACCAGCTGTCCGCCATCGTCATTCCCGAGGACAGCGGCGAGATCGACGAATCCACCGCCATCGCCCTGGGCAACTCGGGCACCCGGGTGTCCAAGATCCAGCAGCGCCTGATCGCGCTGGGCTACATGGAGGAGGGCGGCGACACCGGCGTGTTCGACCAGGCCACCCAGGAGGGCGTGAACCGCTTCCTGTCCGCCATCGGGCGCACGCCCAACGGCATGCTCTCGCTGGACATGCAGGAGTTCCTGCTCTCGGACGGCGCACCGTCCTATTCCGGCGAGGCCGCCGCGGCGGAATACAAGAACCTGAACGTGGGCGACACCGGCGAGGCGGTGCTGAACCTGCAGCGCCGGCTGGTGGAGCTGGGCTACGCCAACGGCACGCCCAACGGCCAGTACGGCCAGGCCACCATCAACGCCGTGGCCTTCTACCAGCAGTGCAACGGCCTGGAGCCGGACGGCATGGCCACGGCCTGGCTGCAGTCGATGCTGTTCAGCCGCTACGCCCTCACCTATGCGCAGACCCAGCGCAACCTGACCGGCTTCGGCAATCAGCCGGAGGCCGTCACGCCCGACGAGGCGGTCGCGGAGCCCACGCCCACGCCTCCGGCCGACACCGACACGCTGTTCTTCAACCTGATGGTGGGCTCCACGGGCAGCGCCGTCACCGCGCTGCAGAACCGGCTGGTGGAGCTGGGGTATCTGGAGATGCCCAGCACCATCTACGACGAGGCCACCCGCATCGCCGTCAGCGCCTTCCAGAACGCCATCGGGGTGCCCGTCACCGGCGAGGCCTCCGCTTCGCTGCAGCGCTACATCTACAGCAAGGCCGCGCCCAAGGCCTCCATGCGCTTTGAGGCCACCGGCGACCGCTACGAGCCCCTGCGCCTGGGCGACACCGGCGACGCCGTCACCGCGCTGCAGCGGCGGCTGTGGCAGCTGGGCCTGCTGGAGAAGGACGACGTGCAGGACAGCGTGGGCACCTTTAACGAGGCCACGCGCCAGGCCGTCATCAGCGCCCAGCTGAAGATGGGCTACGGCAGCGCCGACGGCAGCGCCGGCATCGAGTTCCAGAATTTCCTGTTCTCAAAGTACGGGGAGCTTTTGAAGGCCGGCAAATAGCCGCTATGACGTTACGGTATATAACAGGCGACGCCCCCGGAGCCGGGCTCCGGGGGCGTCGCCTGTTATATAGGCAGAACGCAAACGTTTGTGAGAAAAACGCCCTTGTGTACCCCATCTCAGCCATTGTCCCGTCAGCGCGCTTCCCCGCCCACATTCGCGTTTTTGCCCATACCATTTGAAACAATGCCAAATAACCGGCAATTTGCCATTGACGGCGCCGGTTTTCTTTGATATAATCAGATTATGGATTTAACGGAAACGTATCCGTTCGATTGCGAAAGCCAGACCGGAACCTGCGCGAAAGATGAGGCGATGGCGCGTGAAGCACAGCAAGATCAAGTATCCCATGACCCGGGAGCGCTTGAAAAACCAGTTCCTGAACGTGGTGAAGAACCCGTTCAACATGATCGTGTTCTTCAGCCTGATCATACTGTTCTGCCTGATCGTGATCCCGCTGTTGCAGATGATCGCCTCCACGTTCACGGCGTCCAAGAGCGAGGTGCGCCGCATCGGCGGCAAGGCCGGCGACTTCACGCTGTACTACTGGCGCTACATACTCGTCAGCAACCTAGCCTCCGCCACGCTGTGGGAGCCGCTGAAGAACTCGCTGATCATCGGCGCGTTCACGGTGCTGGTGTCGGTGCCGCTGGGCGCGGTGCTGGGCTGGCTGATCGTGCGCTCGGACATCCCCTGCAAAAAGCTGCTGGGCATGCTGGTGGTCATCCCCTACATGATCCCCTCGTGGTGCAAGGCGCTGTCGTGGCTGGCCGTGTTCAGAAACGAGCGCTCCGGCGCGCTGGGCTTTTTGGCGGGCCTGGGCATGAAAATACCGGACTGGCTCGCCTACGGCCCCGTGGCCATCGTGCTGTGCATGTCGCTGCACTACTACGCCTTTTCCTACATCAATGTATCCTCGGCGCTGCGCTCCATCAACTCCGAGCTGGAGGAGATGGGCGAGATCTGCGGCGCCAGCAAGCCCCAGATCCTGCGGCGCATCACGCTGCCGCTGGTGCTGCCCAGCATACTCTCCTCGATCATCATGACGCTGTCCAAGTCCATCGGCACCTACGGCGTGGCCGCGAACCTGGGCAACCGCATCGGCTACTACACGCTGGCCACCAAAATGAAGGTGTTCATCAGCGACGGCCCCCAGAACGTGGGCTACGCCATGAGCCTGGTGCTGATCGCGCTGGCCGCGCTGATCATATTCTCCAACCAGCGCATCATCGGCGTGCGCAAGTCCTACGCCACCATCGGCGGCAAGGGCGGGCGCTCCACCGACATGCGGCTGGGCAAGGCCAAGGTGCCGCTGATGCTGTTCCTGGCGCTGTTCCTGGTGATGGCCATGGTGATGCCCATGTTCGTGCTGGTGATGGAGACCTTCCAGATCACCACCGGCAACGGCTACGGGCTGAACAACCTGACGCTGTACAACTGGATCGGCACCGTGGATCAGGCCCAGAAGTACACCAACTATCCCGGCATATTCCAGAACCCGGAATTCGGGCGCAGCATGTGGAACACCATACGGCTCACGTTCCTCGCCTCCATCATCACGGCGCTGTGCGGCCAGTTCCTGGGCTACATCTCCACCCGCGGCCGCGGCAAGTGGTACGGGTCGCTGACGGAGCAGCTGGTGTTCATACCGTATCTGATGAGCGGCGTGGCCTTCTCCACGATGTACTTCGCCATGTTCTCCCGCCCGCACCTGGGCGGCCTGATGCCGTCGCTGTACGGCACCTTCACGCTGATCGTGCTCACCAGCGTGGTCAAGCACTTCCCGTTCGCCAGCCGCTCCGGCACCGCGAACATGATGCAGATTTCCACCGAGCTTGAGGAAGCCGCCACCATCAACGGCGCGTCCTTCTGGCAGCGCATGCGCAAGGTCGTGCTGCCGCTGGCCAAAAACGGCTTCATCTCCGGCTTCATGCTCACGTTCATCTCCATCGCCAAGGAGCTGGACCTGATCATCATCATGATGGACAAGAAGACGCAGACCATGTCCTACCTGGCGTTCACCTATTCCCAGGAGGGCTACAACCAGATGGCCGACGCGATTTCGGTGTGCGTGCTGTTCTTCATACTGGTGTGCTACATCGTCGCCAACCGCTTCGGCGCGGACATCGGCAAGTCCTGGTAGCGCACAGCGCCCAACACGACAGAGAGGGAGTCTGGCAACATGAGCAAGATCGAGCTTATCAACATCAACAAGTACTACGGCGACAACCACGTGCTGAAGGACTTGACGCTGACCATCGAGGACGGCGACTTCATGACGCTGCTGGGCCCCTCCGGCTGCGGCAAGACCACCACGCTGCGCGTGATCTCGGGCCTGGAGCGGCCCCAGGGCGGCGTGATGCTGATCGACGGCAAGGAGGCCATCGACGCGGCCAAGGCCTTCTACCTGGAGCCCAGCAAGCGCGGGCTGAACCTGGTGTTCCAGTCCTACGCCCTGTGGCCCCACATGACGGTGTACGAGAACATCGCCTTCGGGCTGAAGATCCAGAAGCTGCCCAAGAGCGAGGTGGAGACGCGGGTGCGCGACGCGCTTCGGATGATGCGCATCGCCGAGTACGAGAAGCGCTACCCCAACGAGCTGTCCGGCGGCCAGCAGCAGCGCGTGGCCATCGCCCGCGCCGTGGCCTCGAACCCCAGGCTTCTGCTGTTGGACGAGCCGCTCTCCAACCTGGACGCCCGGCTGCGCATCGACATGCGCTCCGAGCTGCTGCGGCTGCATCGCGACCTGGGCACCACGATCATCTACGTGACCCACGACCAGGTGGAGGCGCTGACCATGTCCACGAAGATCGCCCTGTTCAAGGCGGGCGAGCTCAGCCAGGTCTCCACCCCCGTGGAGCTGTACATGAACCCGGTGGACCTGCAGGCGGCGGACTTCATCGGCAACCCCCGCATCAACTTCATCGAGGGCAAGGCCACGCTCAAGGACGGCGGCCTGCACGTGACCAGCGCCCTGGGCGAGCACCTGTTCCCGAAGTCGGACATGACCGGCGAGCCCACGCCCTCCGGCACGTTCGACGTGGTGGTGGCCGTGCGCCCGGAGCAGATCCGCATATTCACCCAGCCCGCGCCGGACACGCTGCCGGTGACGGTGTACGCCAGCCAGCCCGCCGGCTCCGAGACGCTGGTGTCGCTGCAGGCCGGCGGCAGCGACTTTTTGGCCAAGCAGCTGGGCCTGGTGCACTACCAGATCAACCAGCCGCTGTACGTGGGCATCGCGCCGGAGAAGATCAACGTGTACGACGCCAAGTCCACCCGGCTGATCAAGCGGGCGCGGATCGACGACACGGGCCTCTGATTTCCAGTACCCTGCGCCGCGGTGCGGCGTTAATGCAATATGACCCAATGCGAAAGGAGTAGACAACCATGAAGGGTAAGCTCATTGCCTGGCTGCTGGCGGCAGTCCTGATCGTCAGCTGCGTCACTGCCGCGCTGGCGGAGGAGGCCAAGTTCGGCCCCATCTACGACGAGTGGAGCGAGAAGACCGACGAGGAACTGTACGAGGAAGCCAAGGCCGAGGGCGGCGAACTGACCGTGTACGCCACCTCCTCCAAGATGCTGAAGGCCGAGGAGAAATTCGAGGAAGCCTGGCCCGGCATCGACCTGGTCATCTACGATTTGGATCAGGACGAGGTGCTCAGCAAGTGCAAGACCGAGGCCGAGACCGGCAACATCACCGCCGACGTGCTGCAGGCCAAGGACGTGAACGGCGACGTGTTCTTCGACTTCTATGAGGAAGGCTATTGCACCGCCTTCTATCCGAAGGACATCTGCGCGCACATCGACGAGGGCCTGCTGCGCTACGGCTACCCGCTGTACGCCTCCCAGTCCTTCTGGTACTACAACACCGAGGCGTTCCCGGACGGAAGCCCCGTGAACAACTGGTGGCAGATCATCGAAAAGGATGAGAACGGCAACCAGAAGTACCGGCTGTTCACCAAGGAGATCGGCCAGGAGACCGCCTACCTGTCGCTGTTCGCCAGCTTCATCGTGAACGCGGATCAGATGGCCGCCGCCTACGAGGCCGCCTACGGCGAGCCCCTGGAGTACACCTACGACGCCTCCTCCTTCGAGTTCCCGGTGCCGGAGAACAACGCGGGCGTCGAGTACCTGTGGCGCTTCTCCCAGATGAAGATGACCTTCATCGGCGACGGCGACGAGCTGGTGCTGGCCGTGCACAACTCCACCGCGGACGACCCGGCCCTGTGCCTGGCCTCCGGCGGCAAGATCGGCAACCGCGACGAGTCCGGCTACAACATCGTCTGGTGCATGGGCCTGGCCCCCTACACGGGCCTGCAGAACTGCGAGTACATGTACGCGGTGGAGGGCGGCGGCAATCCCGCGGGCGCGCGCCTGTTCATCCGGTTCATCACCGGCGGCGTGGACGGCAAGAGCGGCGGCCTGAAGCCCTTCCAGAAGGAAGGCAACTGGTCGGTCCGCGACGACGTGGAATCCGACTGGAACCCGGCGTCCCTGGCCGAGTGCGGCGCCATCGAGGGCGACCTGGAGGCCATCTACAGCGTGTTCTTGGACACCCAGGACATGTGGACCTACTGGCTGTCCAAGAACCCGAACATGTAAACCATCGTCGAACGAAAGCGGAGGGGAAGGTTCGAGGCCTTCCCCTCGCGCTTCGCGCGAGGTGCTGAATGAGCAACAGGGATTCTCGGGCGGAGCGCTTCTGGAGCGCGTTCCGCTTCACGGAAAACGGCCGGCCCAAGAGCGGCTTCGGCGTGTACACCTTTTCGCTGAGCCTATTGTACGCGGCGGTGTACTTCGGGTGCTACGAGGGCGCGATACGGCTGCTCAGCGGGCCGCTGGAATCGCTGCCCGCCCGGGCGGCCAACCTGCTGATCGCCCTGCCGGCCAGCCTGACCGGCGCCGCGCTGTGCTGCCTGCCCCACCGCTTCTTCTCCGACAAGCGGCTGGTCTTCGGCGGGCACCTGTGGCTGTGCGCCTACGCGGCGGCGGTGCTGGTGATCATGCTGATCCTGCTGGGCTTCACCGAAGCCTACGGGGCGTTTTTGACGTTCTTTGGCTGGTTCGTGTTGCCGCCGGTAGGCATCGGCACGGCGGCCTCGGCGCTCTTGATGCGCAGGGACCGCGCGCCCGAGCCGCCGCCGGAACCGGAGTGGCGCAAGTACGTCGGCCGGAGAGACTGACACGCGAAGGGATGAGACAGATGATTACGACGGTCCTGTTTGACATGGGCGGCACGCTGGAGGACATCTGGGTGGACGAGGAATCCACCGTCCGCGCCATCGCGACGCTGGATGAGATGCTGAAGGGCTGGGGCCTGGATACGGGCGTGGACCGCGACGCGCTGCGCCGGTCGGTGGACGCCGGCTGGAAGCGCTACGACGCGGTGCGCAGCGTGGGCGACGTGGAACTGAAGCCGGTGGAGATCTGGTGCGACTGCGTGCTGACGGACTTCAGCTTCCCCCGGGAGGCGCTGGCCCCCCACTGCGAGGAGATCGCCCACATGTGGGAGGTCACCTACTACCACCGCTTCCTGCGGCCCCGGGTGGCCGAGATGCTCTCCGAGCTCAAGGCGCTGGGGCTGAAGCTGGGCGTCATCAGCAACACCGCCGCGCTGTACCAGGTGTTCGACACGCTGGAGGAGTACGGCATACGCGACTTCTTCCGCGACGTCACGCTGTCCTCGGTGACGGGCTTCAGAAAGCCCAACGGCAACATATTCACCGTGTCGCTGCGGCAGGTTCAGTCCAGGCCGGAGGAGTGCGTGTACGTGGGCGACACCCTGTCCCGCGACGTGGTGGGCTCCAAGCGCGCCGGCTTCGCCTGCGCCATACAGATCGGCTCCAAGCTGACCCGCGACAAGGATTCGCTGGTGGAAACCGACCTCGCGCCGGACTACATGATTTCGGATATCTATGAGGTGGCGGGAATCGTGCGGGAGATGGTGAGCAGCCAATAGCCCCATTTCATTCCTCCCTTGGCTTGCTGCAGCTGTTGCGCTCCACGATGCTGGGGGTCAGTATCCGGTGGGCGTAGCCGGACAGCTCGTTGCCGATCTTGTCCAGCAGCGCGTCCACCGCCATCGAGGCCAGCAGCTTCTTGGGCTGCTCCACGGTGGTCAGGCCGATCCGGGGCAGGCCGCCGTCGCGGATGTTGTCAAACCCCAGCAGCGACAGGTCCTCCGGAATGCGGATGCCCCGCTCCTCTGCGGCCTGTATGATGCCCAGCGCGTTGGTGTCGGTGGCCGCGAATATGGCGGTGTAGTCCATCGGCTGCGCAAACAGCTGCCGCGCCAGCTGGTAGCCGTACTGTATGGACGTGGACGTGAACGTGTTGTTCAGGCACCTGGGCGTCAGCCCGTAGGCCTCGCAGGCGGCCTGGTAGCCGTCGCTGCGCAGCTGGTGGGTGCTGCTGCCCCGGCGCTTGCCGAAGTACAGTATCTGCCTGTGGCCCAGCCTGTAGAGGTACTCCACCCCCATGTACGCGCCGCGGTAGTTGTCCACGGCCACGTAGCTCTCCGGCGCGTCCTTCAGGTTCTCGCCCAGGAACACCGTGGGGATCCGCGGCAGCAGCGCGCTCAAGGTGTTGTAGCTCTCCGTCTCCGCCGGCAGCAGGATCACGCCGTCCACCTTCCGGCTGATCATCAGCTCAAACAGGCCGCGCTCCTGCTCCAGGTTGCGCAGGGAGTTGCACAGCACGATGTTGTAGCCCCGGGCACGGGCCTGGCCGTCGATGTAGTAGGCCAGCTCGGACATGAAGGGGTTGGATATGTCCGTGACGATCAGCCCGATCAGCTTGGTGCTCTTCATCACCATGGACCGGGCCACCGCGTTGGCGGTGTAGTTCATCTCCTCGCACAGGCGCACGATGCGCCGGCGGGTCTGCTCGCTGATGCCGGGGCTGCCGGACATCGCCCGGGACACCGTGGAATAGGAGACCCCCGCCGCCTTCGCCACATCCTTGATGGTCACTTGCTTCATTTTTTCCGACGCTCCGTCGCGCAAATTTGCGCAAATATTTTCGTTGACATTCTATCACAGACGTTTGAGAATTGCAAGGCGTCGCAAAAAAATCGGAAACGTTTGAACGAACGGAGGGATGACCGTGATACGAGCGGTGGTATTTGACCTGGGCGGCACGCTGCACCTGTGCAGCAGCACCCCGGAGCGCAAGCTGTGGTTCGCGCGGCGGCTGATCAGTCGGCTGGGCGAGTACGGCATAACGCTTGACATCGGCCCCGAAGCGCTGGCCGCCCAGCTGGAGGAAAACGCGGAGCGGTACAAGCGCGACGTGGAGGCCTCGCTGCGGGAGCTGGACCCCACGGTCATCTGGAACGACTACTACCTGTGCCAGCAGAACCTGGGCCGGGAGGCGCTGGCGCCCATGGCCGAGGAGCTGAGCTTCCTGTACGACTACGAGCGGGTGTGCAACCTGCGCAGGCCGCACCTGATCGACTGCATGGAGGCGCTGCGGGGAGAGGGCCTTCGGATCGGCCTGATCAGCAACATCATCTCCCGCAGCATCGTGCCCCACTTCGTGGCGGAGTACGGCCTTACCGACTACATGGAGTGCGTGATCACCTCGGCGGGCACGGGCATCCGCAAGCCGGACCCAGCGCTGTTCCGCATGGCCGAGCAACAGCTGGGCCTCGCGCCTCAGGAGCTGGCCTACGTGGGCGACACGCTGTCCCGGGACGTGCGGGGCACCCGCGCCGCCGGCTGGCGGCTGGCGATACAGATCTACAGCCCCAACGCCGCCCGGCGGGACGCGGGCATGGCCGAGCTGGGCTACAGGCCCGACTACAGCATCACCGATCTGATGGAGATCCCGGACATCATCGCCCGGGAGAACGGGAGGGAATGACATGGCGTTTGAAAACATCGACACCATCTTCTTCGACGTCGGCGCGACGCTGCGCTACGTGGTGGAGGACCCGGTATTTGCCGCCGAGGCCGAGCGCGAGCTGATGGCGCTGGTGGGCGCGACCGAGCCCCACGACGCCTTCTTTGAAAAGTTAGAGGCCAACTGGAAGGCCTACCGCAAGCTGGCCAAGGGCCGCCTGCTGGACGTGAGCGAGATGGAGCTGTGGCTGCGCTACCTGCTGCCCGACTACCCCGCCGACCGGGTCGCCCCCAACGCCGCCCGGCTGACCCGCCTGTGGCGCGACCACGACGGCCGCCGCCTGGCCCACGAGGGCGTCGTCGATACGCTCCGGGCGCTGAAGGCCCGGGGCTACAAGCTGGGCATCATCGCCAACACCATCACCGAGACGGAGATCCCTGACTGGATGTGCCAGGCCCACGTGGCCGACTGCTTCCACACGGTGATACTGTCCTCCAAGGTGCGGCTGCGCAAGCCGGACCCGGCCATCTACCTGCTGGCGGCCCGCTGCGCCGAGTCCGTGCCGGAGCATTGCGCCTATGTGGGCGACAACCCGGTGCGCGACGTGGAGGGGGCGCTGGACGCGGGCTTTGGCTGCATGGTGCTGTTTGAGGACGCCGGCACCGCCGACCGGGAGGGCAAGGCCCCCACCAAGCAGCCCCACCGCCGGATCACCGCCATCCCCCAGCTGCTGGACATCTTCCCGGGCAGGGAGGCGGCCGGGGCATGATGAAGGGCGTATTCTTCGACCTGGGCGGCACGCTGCGCATCTGCGACCCGCTGCCCTGGCACCAGGCCGCCGCCCGCAGCCGCATGGCCGAGCTGGCCGGCGCGGGCGACCCGCAGGCCTTTTTGAAAATGATCGATCAACGCTACGAGGAAAACTACCGCCCCTGGGCGCTGGGCGAAAACCGGGAATCCGGCGACTACGAGCTGTGGGCCAAATGGCTGCTGCCCGAGCTGCCGGAGGAGAAGCTGCGCGAGATCTGCCACGAGATGACCTACCAGTACCGCCAGGTCAAGGGCCTGCGGCGCGTGGTGGAGGGCGGCTACGAGGTCATCCGCGCGCTGAAGGCCCGGGGCTTCAAATTGGGCATCATCTCCAACCTGATCGGCGAGTGTGAGATCCAGGACTGGCTGCGCCGCGACGGGCTGGAGCCGTACTTCGACGCGGTGGTGCTCTCGTCGGTGTGCGGCATCCGCAAGCCCGACCCGGAGCCCTACCGCATGGGCTGCAGGGCGCTGGGGCTGGCGCCCGGCGAGTGCGCGTCCATCGCGGACAACCTGAACCGGGACATCGCCGGCGCGAAGCGGGTGGGCATCGGCGCGAACATACTGTTCATCAGCCCCCAAAAGCTGGCAACCAAGAAGCTGACCGACGAGAACCGGCCGGACTACATCGTCCACCGCTTCACCGACGTGCTGGACATACCGATACTCGAGGGGGGCGGCGGCGCATGATCGACACCATCTTCATCGACCTGGGCGACACGCTTCGGGTCATCCGCAAGGACCCGGCCTACAGCCGCGCCGCCAAGGCGGACATCTGCCGGCTGCTGGGCGTGGACGCGGACCCGGAGGTCTACTACCGGGACGTGATCGAGCCCCGCTACGACAAATACCGCGAATGGGCGCTCACCTTCTACTGCGAGGCGCCGGTCAAAACCCTGTGGACCCGCTGGCTGGCCTTCGACCTGCCCCGGGAAAGGGTGGAGGCCAACGCCGACGCGCTGACCTGGGCCTACCGCAAGACCAAGGGCGAGCGGGTGGTGACCGACGGCGGCGTCGAGACCGTGAAGGCCCTGCACGCCCGGGGCTACAAGCTGGGCATCGTCAGCGACCTGGTGGGCGTGGAAGAGGTGGACGACTGGCTGGACCGGGACGGCCTGCGGCCCTATTTCAAGACGGTGCAGCAGTCGTCGGTGTGCCTGATCCGAAAGCCCCACCCGGCCATCTACTACTACGCGCTGGACGAATGCGGCAGCGCGCCGGAGAACACCTGCTACGTCGGCGACAACCTGAACCGGGACATCGTCGGCGCGAAGGCCGCCGGGCTGGGCATGACGGTGGCCGTGCAATACCCGGACAAGAAGCCCCAGCCGGTGACGGACGAGAACCGCCCGGACCGCTTCATCACCCACTTTTCCCAGCTGCTGGAGCTGTTTCCGGCGCTGAACTGACAGGAGGCAACCACATGGCAAACACAGATCGCGGCGCGCTGGCGCTGGCAAGGGCCGTACAGGCGGCCTACGACCGGGGGGAGACCGACTATTCCCTGTCGCCGATGGCGCGCGTGGACGCCGAAGGGCGTCCGGTGGGCAAGATCGCGGACGGCGACAGCGTGGTCTTCTGCTGCCGCCGGGGCGAGCGGGAGATCGAGCTGACCGAGGCCTTCACCGACCCCGGCTTCGACAAATTCCCCCGGCAGGGCCTGAAGGACCTGGAATTTGTGATCATGACCATGTACCACGAGAAGTTCAGGGACCTGCCCATCGCCTTCGCGCCGGAGAAGGTGCACCGGCCGCTGGCCCAGGCCATCAGCGAGGCGGGCCTTCGCCAGTTCCATTGCGCCGAGAGCGAGAAGTACGCCCACGTCACCTTCTTCTTCAACGGCGGCGAGAACCAGCCGTTCCCCGGCGAGGACGATCTGCGCGTGCCGTCGCCGAAGGGCATCCCCTTCGACCTGAAGCCGGAGCTGAGCCTGCCGGAGGTGGCGGAGCGGGTGATGGCCGCGGCGGAGCTGGGGTACGACTTCATACTGACCAACTTCGCCAACGGCGACGTGATCGGCCACACCGCCAACGCCGAGGCCAAGCTGACCGCCTGCCACGTGGTCAGCGAAACGGTGGCCCGCGTGGCCGAGGACGCCCGTCAGAAGGGCTACGTGGTGCTGGTCACCGCCGACCACGGCAACATCGAGACGCTGTACACCGAGGCGGGCAAGCCCCACGTGGCGCACACCACCAACCGGGTGCCCTTTTTGCTGATCGACCCCCAGGCGCGGCCCGCTTCGCTGCGCGACGGGCGGCTGGCCGACGTGGCCCCCACGGTGCTCTCGCTGCTGGGCCTGGATAAGCCCGCCGAAATGACCGGCGAAAGCCTGATCGCGAAGGGCGACGTGCGCGCGGAAAAGGTGATGCTGATCATACTGGACGGCTGGGGCTACGGCAGCGGCGACGACAACGACGCCATCCACCTGGCCGACACCCCCGGCTGGGACGCGCTGCTCCAGCGCTGGCCCAACAGCCGCCTGGACGCCTCCGGCGAGGACGCGGGCCTGCAGGCGGGCAAGCCCGGCAACTCCGAGGCGGGCCACAACAACCTGGGCGCGGGCCGCGTGGTGGCCCAGGACGACGTGCGCATGGACCGGGCCATCAAGAGCGGCGACTTCAGGCGCAACCCGGTGTTCCTGAAGGCCATCGACGACGCCCGCCGCGGCGGCCATCCGCTGCACCTGATCGCCTACCTGACCTACAAGTCCAGCCACGGCTGCATCGACTACCCGCTGATGCTCACCGAGATGGCCGAGGGTTTGGAGGTGTACCTGCACATCATATTCGACGGCCGCAGCACCCCGCCGGGCAGCGCCCCACAGCTGCTTGCCGAATTGGAGGACAGGCTGAATGCCATCGGCCGCGGCCAGGTGGTGGACGGCATCGGCCGCGGCCTGGCCCTGGACCGCGACGGCAACTACGAAAAGGTGCGCAAGGCGTATGAGTGCATGGTGCTGGGGAAAGGCGCACAGTATAAATAACAGGAGCGATCACATATGCAACATTACGACCTTCTGATCCTCGGGCCCGCGACCCGGGATGTGAACATCGACTACACCGGCGAGGAGAGCCGGATCGTGGGCGGGGCGGTGACGTTCTGCACGCCCGCGGCGGCGGCCACGGGGGCAAAGGTGTTTGCCGCCGTCAAGGCCGCGCCGGAAGACACGGAGGTGCCGCGGGCCTTCCATCTGCCGCCGGAGGACATCGCCATACTGTCCTCCCGGCACACCACCGAGATGCGCAACCGCTACTTCACCGCCGACCGGGAGCGGCGGGAGGCGCTGTGCGCGGCCCAGTCCGACCCGATCACCCCCGAGGAGGTGCCGGACATACCGCGCAAAATGACGCACCTGGCCGGGCTTCTGTACGGCGATTTCCCGAACACACTGATCGAGGCCCTCGCCGGCAAGGGGCTTCTGACCTGCGACATACAGGGCTTCCTGCGCCGCAACGAGGGCGGCAAGCTCGTGTTTCGCGACTGGGAGGACAAGCGCAGATACCTGCCCTGCTTCGACATACTGAAGGCCGACGCCGCCGAGGCGGAGATCCTCACCGGGCTTACCGACCGCCGGGAGGCCGCGCGGAAGCTGATCGAATGGGGCGTCCGGGAGGTGCTGATCTCCCACAACAGCGAGATGCTGGCCTTCGACGGCAGGCGCATGTGCGCGTATCCGGTGACCTCCCGCAACCTCAGCGGCCGCACCGGCCGGGGCGACACCGTGTTCGGCAGCTACATCGCCATGCGCGCGCTGGGCAGCGACATCGACGCGGCCCTGCGCTACGCCACCGCCTGCGTCTCCCTGAAAATGGAGACCCCCGGCCCCTTCACAGGCACCCGGGCAGACGTGGAAGCGTATATGAACCGGTGACCAAAATCAAGGGGACGGTTCTCTGTGTCAATGACACAGAGAACCGTCCCCTTGATTTTGGGTGCTCAGAACTTCTCCCCGCTGAGCAGCGGGTTCCACTTCTGGCTCCGGTAGTGGAGTACGAACAGCACGAACAGCAGTATGTTGTGGGCGATCATCGCGCCCCAGGCGGCGGTGAGACCCAGGCCGAAGGCGCGGGTCAGTATCGCCGTACCGGCGACCCGCAGGCCCCACATGCCCACGATGTTGCAGCCGAAGGCGTACATCGTGTCCCCCACGCCCATGAATATGCCCTCCAGCACCACCGCCACGCCGTACAGCGGCTCGGTGACGGCCACCATCCGCAACACCGTCGTGCCCAGGCTGATCACCGCCTCATCGGGGGTGAACATCGCCATCATCCGCGGGGCCAGCAGAAACAGCGTCGCGCCGGAGACGGCCATCAGCGCCGGCTCCAGGATCAGCAGCGTGCGGGTGACGGCCTTCATGTAGCTCTGATCCTTCATGCCGTTGGCGTTGCCCGAGAGGGTGGCGGCGGCGGTCTGTATGCCGTAGGCCGGTATGTAGAACGCCGACTCGGCGGTGTTGGCGATGCTGTGGGCCGCGGTGGCCACCGTGCCCAGGGCGTTGATCAGCGAGGCGAAGGCCACGTAGCCAAAGGACGTGCCGAAGCGCTGCAGCGCCGCGGGCACCGCCACCTTCAGGCAGGGCTTCATGATGCTCCAGTCCGGCTTCAGGCTCCGGCCCCTGGGCGAGAGGGTCGGGTGCCGCCACAGCGCCCGGGTCATCGCCACGCCGCCCACGGCAAAGCCCGCCGCCGTGCCGATGGCCGCCCCGGTGACGCCCAGCCCCGCGCCGGGCACGCGCACCGTCAGGCCCAACAGCGTCACGCTGCGCGTCTCGTAGATCAGCAGCCAGTTGAGGATCACGTTCACCAGGTTCACCAGCAGGTTCACCTTCATCGGCGTGCGGGTGTCCCCGGAGGCCCGCAGCACCGTGCCGAAGATCACCGTGGCCGCGCGCAGCAGCATCGGCGAATAGATGATGAAGAAGTACCGGGCGGCCGCCTCGCAAATCTCGGGGCTGGCGTTCATCCAGCCGGGAATGTAGGGGCTCAGCAGCAGCGTGAGCGCGGTAAACGCCAGGCCGGAGACCAGCACCGCCAGCGCCGACTGGGCCACGGCCCGGGCGGCGTTTTCGTAGCGCCGCGCGCCGACCTCCCGGGCGATGTAGGCCAGAAAGCCGATGCCCAGCGCCGACAGGGTGCTGCCCACCATCCAGTTGATCGTCACCGTCGCGCCCACCGCGGCCGTGGCCGCCGCGCCCAGGCGGCCCACCATGGCCGAATCCACGTACTGGGCCGCCACCTGCAATAGCTGCTCCAGCATCGTGGGCCAGGCCAGCGCCAGCACGATCCACAGCGTGCGCCTTTTCCCGTTCACCGTCTTTTGCAAGCCGACACAACCTCCCGTCCGCTTCATTATAGCGCCCTCCCCGTCCCGCCGCCATCACCCCCCTGTTGAATCGGCGTAAAACCGCGGGCAGGCCCTCATAACGCACACTTTGACCGGTTCAGGGCCGATACCGCAATTTTCGATTGCTTTTTTGAGTAACACCGCAATATTTGACTACCCCAACTCTTCACAAATCCGACAGTTTGTGATATAATTGTAACAACTCAATTTGAAGGAGGATGTACCCATGAAGAAACTGTTAGCCGCCCTGTTGGTCGCGCTTCTGGCGCTGAGCAGTGTCTGTGCGCTGGCCGAGCAGACCACCCTGACCATGTGGTGTATCGCCACCGAGTCTGACGCGAACCGCCCCGCCTACGAGGCCGCCATCGCCGAGTACGAGGCCGCCCATCCCGACGTGAAGATCGAGTGGGAAGCCTTCGAGAACCAGTCCTACAAGACCAAGATCAAGGCCGCCATGGCCGATCCGGACTCCCTGCCGGACATCTTCTTCACCTGGGCCGGCGCCTTCCTGGGCGACTTCGTGGACATGGGCAATGTCTACTGCCTGGATGACATCTATCCGGCGTTCGCCGAGAGCCTGCCCGAGGTCATGACCCAGAACGCCTCCTACGGCGGGAAGAAGTACGGCGTGCCGCTGACCATGAACATCGTCACGCTGTTCGCCAACATGGACCTGCTGGCCCAGGCCGGCTGGGATCATGTGCCCCAGACCTACGAAGATCTGACCGCCTGCTGCGACGCGCTGGTCGCCGCCGGCATCACCCCCTTCGGCTGCGCCGGCAAGGAGACCTGGTGCGTGACCGAGTACCTGGAGCCCATCATCGAGAAGACCATCGGCTACGAGGCCCTGAACGAGGTGTTTGCTGGCCGTCAGACCTGGAATGACGAGGGCATCGCCGCTTCCGTCAGCACCTTCCAGGACATGATCAACGGCGGCTACTTCGATCCCAACGGCATCGCCCTGGGCAATGACGAAGTCAAGGCCAACTTCATCGCCGGCAAGTACGCCTTCTATCAGAACGGCTCCTGGAACTGCGGCGAGGTCAACGACGCCGAGGGCAACTTCCAGGTCGCTCTGTTCCCCGTGATGAACGCCGAGAAGGCCACCTACGGCCAGGTCATCGGCGGCCCGTCCGACACGCTGGCGGTTTCCGCTTCCTCCAAGAACGGCGAGCTGGCTGCCAACGCCGCCATGGAGCTGGGCAAGGCCATCTGCCACTACGGTTATCTGGCCGGTTCCGGTCTGCCCGCCTGGACGCCCGACTATGACACCAGCGCTGTGAAGCCCCTGGTGGCCGCGGTTGCCGACATCGTCGCGAACGCGGAAGGCATGGTGCTCTTCGGCGACACCGCTATGAGCGCTGACGCTGCCAACACCTATCTGGACTATGTGGGCCAGGTGTACGGCGGCGACATCGACGGCGCTGGCTTCATCGCCGGTCTGGCTGCCGATCTGCAGTAATCCATCCAGATTCATTCCGCGGTTACGCGTTAGAATGAAAGAAGAGACGGTCTCGCAAGGGATCCAATCCCGAGAGGGACCGTCTCCCTCTTTTTTTGAAAGGGTGCTCCCACCATGAAAAGACCACTCTCCTACAAGCTGAGTATCCTGGCATTCCTGCTGCCGGCGCTGATCCTGTTCATCGGCGTGCTGATCGCGCCGATCATCATGTCGGGCTACTACAGCTTCTTCAACTGGGGCGGCCCCGGCAAGGTGGCCGAGTACATCGGCCTCGGGAACTACCGCGAGCTGTTCACCAGCAACTCCATCAAGTTCATGCGCGCGCTGGGCAACTCCCTGCTGCTGGCGCTGTTCTCGGTGGGCATTCAGCTGCCCCTGGCGCTGCTGCTGGCGCTGAAGCTGGGCAAGAAGATCCCCGGCGAGCGGGCCTTCCTGTCCATCTACTTCATGCCCGTGCTGATCTCCACGGTGGTCATCGGCCAGCTGTGGCTGAAGATCTACAACCCCGACTACGGCGTGCTGAACATGCTGCTGCGGTCGCTGGGGCGCGAAGACTGGGCGAAGATCTGGCTGGGCGACAAGAAGGTGGCGCTGTGGGCCTGCTTCGTGCCGATCCTGTGGCAGTACGTGGGCTATCACATGCTGCTGATGTACGCGGGCGTCAAGGGCGTGCCGCCGGAGCTGAACGAGGCGGCGATGATCGACGGCTGCACCGAGAGCCAGGTGAACCGCTACATCGTCATCCCCTACATCAAGCCGATACTGCGCGTGAGCGTCATCTTCGCGGTGACCGGCTCGCTGAAGTCCTTCGACCTGATCTACGTGCTTACCAACGGCGGCCCGAACCACGCCACCGAGGTGCCCAGCACGCTGATGATCAGCATGCTGTTCCTGCGCAACCGCTACGGCATGGGCAGCACCATCGCGGTGATGCTGATACTGCTGTGCTTCGCGTTCGCGCTTCTGATCAGTCTGGCTTTCAGGGAGGATAAGTGATATGAATACGACCATGACAAAGAAGTATCCTCCGATGGAAGTCAAGAAGAGAAAGATCATCCACGCCTCGGACGTGCTGGCCTACGCGGGGCTCATCCTCTGGGCGATCATCTGCCTGTTCCCGGTGTACTGGATGCTGACCTTCTCGCTGAAGAACAACACCGAGATCTTCGGCGAAAACGTGATCGGCCTGCCCCGCTACTGGATCTGGAGCAACTACAGCCAGGCGCTGAACACCGGGCACATGTACCGGTACTTCCTGAACAGCGTGATCGTCGCCGCGGCGACGATACTGATCACGCTGATCGCCTCGTTCATGGCCACCTACGCCATGACGCGGCTGGTGTGGAAGCCCCGCAAGGCCATGAACAAGTTCTTCATGCTGGGCCTGACGATACCGATCCACGCCTCCATCGTGCCGATCTATGTTTCGCTATCCAAGCTGCACATGCTCTCGACCTACTGGGCGGTCATCATCCCCTACTCCGCGTTCTCGCTGGCGATGGGCATACTGATCTCCACCGGCTTCATGGGCGACATACCCTATGACCTGGACGAGGCGGCCTCCATCGACGGTTGCGGCGTGTGGGGCACGTTCCTGCGGATCATCGCGCCGCTGATGCTGCCGGCCGTGGCCACGGTGGGCATCTACACGTTCCTGCAGTGCTGGAACGAGCTGATGTTCGCCAACGTGTTCATCAGCAAGGACGCCATCAAGACGCTGCCCGTCGGCGTGCAGGCGCTGTCCGGCCAGTACACCACCGACTGGGGCCCCATCGGCGCGGCCCTGTCGCTGGCGACCATCCCGACGCTGCTGGTGTACGTTTTCCTGAGCAAGCAGATTCAGGAGAGCTTCATCGCCGGCGCGGTGAAGGGATAGGACAATCAAGCGCAACGGCAGCCCTTCCGAATGATCGGAAGGGCTGCCGTTGCGCTTGATTCATCCCCTGGCGCACCGCTCCAGGAAGTATTTAACCACCGCGCTGCCGTCCACGGTGTCTTGTCGCGCGTGCGCAAGGCACATGCGCTCCGGGTGCCACTGGACGCACAGTATCGGCAGATGTGCGTGCGCCATGCCCTCTATGACGCCGTCGTCGCTGCGCTGGGTCACCACAAGGCCCTCGCCGAGCCTGTCCACCCCCTGGTGATGGGAGCTGTTCACGCAAAAAACCGCGCTGTACAGGTTGTAGAGCGCGCTCCCCGGCGCCGCCGTCGTGGCGTGGACCTTGTCCGCGCTGCTGTCGCCGCGGCTGTGCGTGGCCGCCTGAGCAAGGTGCTGGATCAGCGTGCCGCCGAAGTACACGTTGATCAGCTGGTGCCCCCGGCAGATGCCCAGCACCGGCTTTCCCGCCTTCACAAAGGCGTTCAGCGCGGCAAACTGCATTTCGTCCAGCGCCGGATCGACGTACACGCACCCGACGTCGGCCTGCCCGTAGCGCGACGGCGCGATGTCGCCCCCGCCCGGCAGCAGCAGCCCGTCGAAGCCTGCCGCGTCCACATCCGCCCCCACGCCCATCGGCAACGCCCCCAACGCCAAAAGAACGTCCGCGTAATTGGCGTAGCGCGTCAGGTCAGGCACCGGTATGGCGATCCGACAAAGCATAGTATCATCTCCTAAAGCGGTATCTCCACCACCTGCGCCATCTTGGTCAGGCACTGTTCGATCTGGGCGGTGATCTCGGTCACCATGCGCTCGGTGATCTCGGCGTTCTTTTCGTTCTCGAGATTGCTGTAGAAGTTGGACTTGACCTCCTCGGTCAAGTGGTCGACGCGGGCCTCGAAATGGCTGCGCGGCACCAGCTTGCGCATGGGCTTGGGGATGTCCATGTTCATGAACACCTGCTGCATCTTGTCCTTGCCCAGGAACAGTATCAGCAGCGACAGTATCGCCCCCGCCAGTATGCCGGAGACGCCGCTGGACACCAGGGCCAGGCCGCTGCCGCCGCAGATCAGCCCGACGATGACGGAGATGATCGTGTTGATCAGCCAGGTGAGCCCCTCCACGGCGAACACGTCCCGGGCGTCGATGCGGATGTCCACGTCGGAGAGCGAGAAGTAGGAATTCAGGCTCATGGCCCGGTAGGGCACGTTGTGGCGCACGCAGATGGGCATGGTCTTCTCCTCCACGTCGTAGGCCACCGGCTTCAGCCACTCGGTGATGGGCTTCACCAGCAGGGCCTGGGCCTCGTCGGAGTGCAGCCACGCCTCGATCTCCTTCTGAACGATGGCGTCGATGTCGGAAAGGCGCGCGATGTCGCCGTCGCGCCAGCGGTCGAACACCGGCAGCGCCACCCGGCGCAGTATCGGCGCCACCAGCGCCTCCACCACCCGGCGGTACAGGTCGTCGATGCGCCTCTCGACGATCTGCTCCACGGCGCTGGAGTCGATGAGCTCCTCCACCTCCTTGCGGAACTGGCGCAGCTCCTCGTCGATGCGGCCGCTCCAGGCCAGGCCCCGGGACACCGAGAACTCCGGCTCCGCGCCGGTGATCACCACGGCCTCCGGGAACACCGACTGGCACCACGCCCGTATGGCGGGCAGCCTGGACACGCCGCCGGTCAGGAACAGCAGCTCGGGCCGGTGATCGTTCAGCTTCGCGCTCAACTGGCGCAGGCTTTCGCAGAAGGCCTCTCGGAACGACCGGCCGTCCAGCTGGGGCACGCCCTGGTTCAGCACGCGATCCGCGATGCGCGCGTTCATCCGCAGCGTGAGCCGCGCGCCGCCGCCTGAGAGTATCCGCACGGTCTTGCGGCAGTCGTTGTCCTGCCAGTATTCCTCGTCGGAGAAGTACTGCTCCTTCAGCCTGCGCGCGGCGAACTCGCAGTAGCTGCGCCAGGGCGGGCTGGCGTCCAGCGCGCGGCGCACCGCGTCCGAGTCCTCGCTCAGGCGGATGGATTCCTCCAGCAGCACCTCGTCCATGATGCCGCCGCCCAGCCGCACCTCGCCCGCCGTCTGCAGCTCCACCTCGTGGCCGCCCAGTATGAAGGCAAAGTCCGTGGTGGAGGAGCCGATGTCCACCACCAGCACCGGCTTGGACATGATGTCGTAGCCCACCTGGAAGTGCTTGGACTGGCAGGCGCTGATCAGCGCCGCCCGGGATTCCGAAACGATGCGCGCCGGCGGATAGCCCACGTCCTCGAATATGCGGCGGTAGCGCTCCCGGGCCGCCCGGTCCCAGCCCGCGGGACAGCCGATGTAGAAGCAGCAGTCCTCGTTTTGCACCAGGTTGCCGTCGGCGTACAACTCGCCCAGCACGCCCGCGGCAAAGCGCCGGATGTCCTTCTCGCTCTGCGGGTCCGTCAAAAACAGGCTCTTGAAGCGCAGGCTGCGCTTGACGGCGTTGGTGTCGTAGCAGGCGCTCTCGCCGATCAGCAGCTCGCCGCTCTCCAGCTGGGCGTAGGCGGTGACGAAGCTCCTGGCCTCCCGCACCGCCAGCACCTCCGGCGCGCCGGCGTCCTGCCGGCCCAGCCGGGATATGGCGCTCTCCGCGTCGCCCAGGTCAAAGCCATAGTATCTGTTCATGGTACATCCCCTTGCCGACTTCAGTATGATCTGTCAGGCTGCGTATTGTTCATCGCGCCGCCGCGGCCAGGCCCTTCTTCAGAAGCCGCCCCTCGGCCACCAGCGCCGGGCGTATGGTGCCCGCGCCGCCGGCGGGCAGGAACTCAAACCAGCTCTCCCGCCCCGCCACATAGTCGCAGACCTCGATGCCGGACCGGTGCAGGTAGAAGCGGATCGCCTCGGCCTGCTCCCGGCCCGCGTCGCTGCCCGCGGCATAGGCCGACTCCAGCAGCTCCGAGAACAGCTCCAGCGCCGCCGCGGGCACCGCGCCGACGGGCGACGCCGCCTTCTCGCTCTCCTTCGCCGCGGCCAGCTGCTCGCGGATGCGCTCCAATTGGCCGTCCGCCAGCAGCATCGCGCCGCGCAGCAGGTGCCAGGTCTTCTCGCCGTCCGCCATGAACTCGGTGCGCACGGCCTCCGGGGCGCTCTGCGCGGCCCCCGCCCGCTTCGCCCGCGCGGCCCGAACGCCCGCCAGGAACAGCGCCGCGCAGCCCAGCGCCGCGGGCAGCAGCGCCTTCAAAAACGTCAGCGCGCCGGTCAGCCTCCCCGCGATCAGCACGCCGGCCACCGAGGCCAGCACCAGGGCGAGGCCCGCCACCAGGCACAGCGCCGTCAGGCCGCCCAGCCGAAGGCCCCTGTCGCGGCCCGGGGCCACGTAGGTCTGCTTCCACTCCCGGGCCTCGTCCACCGCGTTCATCAGCGGCAGCGTGTCCTTCATGGCCTGCAGTATGTGCTGGGCGCTGTCGCGCAGCGCCCCGTCGCCGCAGGCCTCCACGTACCGGTACATCACCCGGTCGATCTCCTTTTCCAGCGCGGCCTGGGCCGCGGGGAGCGAACGGTCCCTGGCGATGTTCGCCAGCACCATCTCCCGATCCTCGTCCAGCAGCGCCGCGAGGCTGATCTTGTTCATCGTCCTGCCCTCCATCAAAGGCTCAGTCCAGCGCGATTCGGAATGTCACCGGCATATCGCCCATCCGGTAGTCGGTGTGGATGTGCAGGCCCTGCCCGTCCCGGCGCCACGGGACCTCGTCCGGGCCGCCCAGCACGCCGACGCCGCGCACGACGCCGTGGAAGCGCCGGGCGACCTCGGCGGGGGCCTCGGCCAGCGCCTTCACGCAGTAGTCGCCGCCCTCGTCGGGCTTCATCGCGATGGCGTACAGCGCGCCGCCCCTCGCGGTAAAGCGGAAGTCCGCGCTGGTGAACGCCTTCTTCACGCCGTCGGAGAACTGGCCCTCCGCCACCTGCGTGGGGCCCTCGCCGAAGGCGCGCCAGGTCCGGGCGTCGTAGATGGCCTCGCCGTTCACCTTCATCCACGCGCCGATGGCCGCCATGACCTTCCGGTCCTCATCCGAGATCGTGCCGTCCGCCTTCGGGCCCACATTCAGCAGCATGCAGCCGTTCTTGCTGACCACGTCCGCCAGGTCCCGCACGATGTCCGCCGCGTCCTTATAGCGGTTCTCCACGGTGTGGCACCAGGAGTTCAGCGCGATGGCGGTGTCCGACTGCCAGTAGTAGCCCTTCATGTCCGCGAACTGGCCGCGCTCCACGTCCGGCATGGCGCAGCCGAACAGGAAGGCGTCGTGCTTGTAGGCGATGACCACCTCCACGCCCCACTCGGCGGCGCGGTTGTAGTAGTAGGCCGCCAGCTTCTTCAGGTACGGCTTCGCGGTGCGCTGCTGGATCCACCAGTCGAAGTACAGTATCCGGGGCCGGTACCGGTCGATCAGCTCGCAGGTGCGCACCAGCCAGTCCTCCAAAAACTCGCGGGTGGGGGCGGGCCGGGCCTCCAGGGTGTCCAGGTCGTCGCCCTCCACCGGCACCGACGGCCAGTACAGGTCCCCCCGCCGCAGCGGCTCGCGGATGTCGCTTTCAAATTCTCTGCCGTGGCCCAGGAAGAACCAGTGCTCGATGCGGTGGGACGACGCGCCCATCACCAGGCCCTTCGCGCCGCATGCGGCGCACAGCTCGCCCAGCACGTCCCGCTTCGGGCCCATCTCAAAGGCGTTCCAATGGGAAACGTCGCTTCTGTACATCTGGAAGCCGTCGTGGTGCTCGGCCACCGGCACCACGTACCGCGCGCCGGTGTCCGCGAACAGCTGTGCCCAGGCCTCGGGGTCGAACCGCTCCGCCCTGAACATCGGTATGAAGTCCTTGTAGCCGAAGTCCTTCTGCGGGCCGTAGGTGGCCACGTGGTGCTCGAAGGCCCGGCTGCCCGGCATGTACATGTTCCGGGGGTACCACTCGTTGTCGAAGGCCGGCACGCTGTACACGCCCCAGTGGATGAATATGCCCAGCTTCAGCCGGTTGAACCAGCGCGGCGGCTCGATCTGAGACAGCGATTCCCAGCTGTCCGTATAGGGGCCCTGAGCGACGACGCGCTCGATGGTATCCAGGTATTCGCGCATTGAAAGCACCTCCACGGGGTCAGTTTTCACAGGTCAGTACGGCGATGCCGCAGGGCGGCAGCAGCAGCGTCGCGCCGCCGTCCGTATTTTCGAGGGTCGCGGCCTCGCCGCCCGCCTCCAGGTCCGCCGCGAGGGCGCAGGGCTCCAGCTCGAACGCGCGGGCCGCCTTCTTCGAGAAGTTCACGGCGATCAGGCACGTCTCCCCCGCCAGCTCCCGCCGCATCAGGCAGATGTCGCCCTCGGCCAGCAAAAAGGTGTTCTTCCCCTCCGATATGGCCGGATGCGCCAGCCGGGCGGCGTTCACCGCCCGCACGTAGTTCAGTATCGAATCCGGGTCCTCAAGCTGCGTCTTCACCGTGGGATAGGGATATTCCACACTGGTCGTCCCCGGCGGCTGCAGGGTCATCTCCCCGTCGTCCCAGGGCATGGCCAGGCGCTTGTTGGGGTCTTCGCCGCTGCCGGTGAGGCCCACCTCGTCGCCGTAGTAGGTGAACACACCGCCGTTCAGCGTGCCCAGCAGGCCCTGGGCGAACTTCACCGCCTCCGGGTTGCTCCGCCCCTGCACCAGCCCCACCGTGCGGCCGGTGTCGTGGTTGCACAGAAACGGCGTCAGGTAGCCCTCCGGTATGGCGTCCAGCACCTTCTGATACCCGGCCGCGAACTTCTCCGCCGGGTTCTTCCGCGCCCGCATGGACGCGGCGATGAAGCCCTCCGCCTGGGCCGAGGGGAACAGGAAGAAGCTGTCCACGCCGCTTTCGTAGTACGCGGCGATGGTGTTCAGGTTGGCCCAGCACTCCCCCACCAGGAAGCTGCCGGGCTTCAGCGCCTCGGCCATGGTCTTCAGCTCGGAAAGCAGCGCCACGTTCCGCTTCGCGTCGCCGGTGAAGTAGCTGGTGACGGCGTCCAGCCGGAAGCCGTCCACCCCCACCTCGTTCAGCCAGAAGTCGAATATGCGGCGGATCTCCGCCATCACGGCGGGGTTGTCCAGGTTCAGATCCGGCATGCCGCCGCCCTGGAAGCGCTCCTCGTAGTACCAGTCGGTGCCCGCCAGGGGCGTGTAGCCGGCGCCGCCCTCCCGCCTGAAATTGTAGTAGTCCACATATTTGCCCCGGGCGTCCCCGGCCCGCAGCGCGTCGCAGGCCGCCGCAAACCAGGGGTGCAGCGTGGAGGTGTGATTGACGGGCATATCCACGATCAGCCGGATGCCCCGTTCGTGACAGGCCGCCGTCAGCGCGATCATGTCGTCCAGCGTGCCGTACTCGGGGTCCACGGCCCGGTAATCGGTCACGTCGTACTTGTGGTAGGAGGGGCTCGGCATCACCGGCATCAGCCACAGGCCGCGCCAGCCCATGTCTTCGATGTAATCCAGCTTGTCCAAAAGGCCCTGCAGATCGCCCAGGCCGTCGCCGTCGAAATCCCGGTAGGAGCGCACGAACACCTCATACCAATTCTCCGCCCGGGCGCACAGGCCCAGCATCAACACGCACGCCAGCGCCAGGCACGCCAGTCGCTTCACGGCACAGCCCTCCCCTCGCGGTGAATTATCCTACATAAGTATATCCCATTTTGCCCCGCCCCGTCAAGGGAGCGCGAAAAAACGGGGACGGCGTCATATTGCCGTCCCCGCTCCGTTCCTTCATCACTTCTTTTTTACGGTGATCTTGATCGTGGCCTTCGCCTTGGGATTGTTCTCGGCGGTCACAGTGATCGTCGCCTTGCCCGCCTTGTGGGCCCTGATGCTGGCCACATAGTTATTGTAGGTGTTGGCGTTGATCGTGACCACATCGGTATTGCTGCTCTTCCAGGTCAGCTTGCTCTCGGCATTCTTCGGCGACAGATTCACGCTCAGCGTCACGAACTTGCCCACCTTCAGCGTGTACTTCGTGATCTTCTTACCGTCCTTGAGGACCTTGAGGCTCTTCGGCTTCGGGGCCTCCACCTTCACCGTCACCGACGCGCCGCTGCCGTCCGGCAGCTTGGCGGTGATCACCGTGGTGCCCTTCGCCAGCGCCTTGACCTTGCCCTTCTTGCTGACGCTGGCCACCTTCGGCTTGCTGCTCTTCCAGGTCAGCTTGGACTTGTAGGCGCTGGGGTTCGTCGTAGCCTTCAGCTGCAGCGTCTTGCCGATCACCAGCGTCTGGGTGCCAGTCTTGTCCAGCTCCACCGAGCCGGACAGCTTCGGCACCACCTGCTGCTCCACCAGCACCTCGCCGCACACGGAGCAGTGCTTGCCCTCGGTCAGGCCGGTCTTCTTGAAGGTCGCCGCGACGGCGGGATCCTTGACCTCCTTGTGCCCCAGGGCGGGAACCTCCTTCTGCGCTACCAGCACTTCGCCGCAGTCCGCGCAGTGGCTGCCCTTGGTCAGGCCCGCCTCAGTGCAGGTGGCCGGGACGGCTTCGTCCTCCTCGATATTGCCATGAACCCTCCCCACGGAATAGCCCTTGCTCTCCAGATCGTCCGCCAGCTTCACGTCGCAGTTGATTTTAAACTCCGCGGAAGGGTAAATGTTATTGAACGCGCCTCTGCCGCCCAGATCACCGTGACCATTGATGATCACGGTCTTCAGCTGGGAGCAGCCGTTGAAGGCGTCCTCGCCAATCTTCTCGATCTCCTCGCCGATGACCAGCTTGGTGATTGACACATCCTTGGCAAAGGCGCTGCTGCCGATTTTGGTCACGCCGTCGGGAATGACCACGCTGCTGGCGTCGTTGACCCTGCTCAACTGGGGGCAGTTATAGAACGCGAAATCCTCAATGCTCTCAAGACCCGCGGGTAGCACCGCCGAGGCCAGGGCCTGGCAATCCTGGAAGGCGTATTTGGAGATGGCCGTTACACCCTCGGGCACCGCCACGGAACGCAGGCTGTAGCACTTCTCGAAGGCGCTCTCGCCGATGCCGGTCAGCTTATCGGGCAGCGCGATGTTGGACAGCAAAATGTCTCCCTTGAAGGTCGCCTTGTTGATCTTCAACAGGTTCGCGGGGAGCTTCACAGTGGTCAACGCGATGCAATCGGAAAACGCATATTCGCCGATACTGTTCACACTTTCAGGAATGGTAATCTCGGGCAGCGCGACGCAGCCGCTAAAGGCAGAGCTACCGATGCTGAGGAGGCCGCCCGGTAATTTGACGCTGGTCAGTTTCTTGCATTCAAAGAATGTGCTATTCTCAATCACAATAACCGTGCTTGGGATTTCAATGCTTCGCACACCGGCCCTGTAAAACGCTGACTGGCCGATCTTGATTACACTTGCGGGAATGGTAATAACATATCCGTCGCCTTCGCTGTCGCAAAATTTGAATGCTTCTTCCTCGATGCTAACGACGCCATAGGGAAGCGTGATGCTGTGAATGACATCCGAAAAATGTGTAATACCAGACAGAGGTCGGAACGCTTGCTTGCCTATAATCGTTGTCCCATCCGGCACGACGATATCAGCCTGGTTGGTCTGTACAGCCCTCAGCTTAGAACCAATCATCGTAAATCTCATATACGGCTCTCCAGCCATAACATCCTTAGCAACCTCGGAGTCCAACTCCCCGTCTGTTGGCTCCATTCCGCCAAGCCACAGTTCCTCTTCCTCGCCCACGGATATTTCGACTGCGCCGGAGAGGACCTCCGCCTCCCCGGTCAAGCCGTTCTCAGAGGTCAGCCCCTCCGCCAGCGCCCCCGCCAGCAGCGCAAGCATCGCCAGCAGCGCCAAGGCAATCGTGAAACACTTCTTCATACTCTCTCCCTTCCGCGTTATAAAATGGGCGACGCACGGAAAAGCCGAGCCATGCCTGTACGCCGCTTGCTGAGTATAGCATAGCAGAGTGTTTGTTTTTTTGAATTTTATGTTAATTTTTTATTTCATATTCAGGACTTCACGACGCATAAAGCATAGGTGATGCAGTACCCAGCCAAATAAGCCGCTCTCCCCCGCGCAACCGGGATTGCCTGTCGCGGCCTGAAAGCAGCATTAGTTAAATATAACTTATTTCTTCATTGACTTTCCCATTCCCCGCTTGACACCCCGACGCCACACGGCTATAATCATTATGTTAGTTGTGTTTAACTATTCTCAGATACGACGAAAAAGGGAAAAGAAATGGCCATCGTGGAATTCAAAAATGTCACCCGCGTCTACACCAGCGGGGACCACGAATTGAGGGCGCTGGACGGCGTCGATTTGAGCCTGGAGGAGGGCAAATTCATCGTGGTACTGGGGCCCAGCGGCGCGGGCAAGAGCACGCTGCTCAATCTGCTGGGCGGCCTGGACAGCCCCACCGGCGGCACGATCCTGGTGAATGGGCAGGACATCTCCCACTACAGTCGGGACGAGTTGGCCGACTATCGCGCGGGAACCGTGGGCTTCGTGTTCCAGTTCTACAACCTGATCCCCACGCTGACGGTGTATGAAAACGTGGCGCTGGTCAAGCAGATTTCAAAGGACGGCCTCTCCGCCCATGAGATGATCGAGCAGGTGGGCCTTGCCGACCACCTGACCCAGTTCCCGGCCCAGCTTTCCGGCGGCGAACAGCAGCGGGTGTCCATTGCCTGGGCGCTGGCCAAGAACCCGCGGATCCTGCTGTGCGACGAGCCCACCGGCGCGTTGGACTCCCTGACCGGCGTGATGGTGCTCAAGCTGCTGCTGTCCATGGCCCGGGACTACGGCAAGACCATCGTGATCGTCACCCACAACCAGAACATCGCCCGCATGGCCGACGTGGTGGTGCGGGTGAAGAACGGCAGGATCGTGTCCTGTGAAAACCAGGACGCGCCCCTGTCCGCGGAAGAGGTGGATTGGTAATGCTGACCAAAAAGCTGTTGCGCACCGCCCGGGCAGTAAGGCCAAGCGTCATGGCGCAGATCAGCAGCAGGCACGCGAACTTCTTCACGGCAAAACCCTCCTTCGGCTCACGCGCCGATGTCCGGCGCGTCCATGTCCCGCACGTGCCGGACCACCTTCCAGCGGGGCGGCGGGGTGAGACAGGCGTATATGTTGATGGGCATCCAGGTCACCAGAAACAGCGGGAAGCCGAACACCCCCGGCAGCGCGCGCCGGTTCAGCTTGCCCTCCGCGCGAAACAGCAGCGCCCCGCCGCCGCAGCACGCCAGGTAGTACGCCACGCCCAGCAGCACCAGCGCCAGTATCCGCCAGGGGTGGGAGATGAAGAACGGCAACAGCCCCAGCGCGGTGCCCACCGCGGGCACGACGCCGATGATGCACATCAGATTGCCCATGAACAGCACCGCCACGTCCAGGCTGGCCACGCTGTGCTTCTTCAGAAGCCCCGGCACGTAGCGCCGCATGCACTGCAGCGAGCCGGCGGTCCAGCGGCGGCGCTGTATGCAGGACACCTTGAAGCTGTTCGTCTGCTCGTCGTAGATGCGGGCCTCGGGCATCCAGCCGATCTTGTAGCCGTGCAGCGCGCACAGGGCCGTGAACTCCAGATCCTCGGTCAGGCTGTGGGTGTCCCACCCGATGGCGCGCACCACCTCGTCGGACACCATGAAGCCGGTGCCGTTCAGGTGGCTGGACATGCCGAGCCGGCTGCGGCTCTCGTTGTACAGGCGGCTCATGAACCAGAAGAACGCGGACATGCTGCCGGACACCCAGTTGTCGTAGGGGTTCTTGCTGTCCCGGAAGCCCTGGGCCACCTGATAGCCCTCCGACAGCGCGTCGTTGGCGTGCTGAAGAAACATCGGGTCCACCAGGTTGTCCGCGTCGAACACGCAGTAGGCGTCGTAGCGGCCCATGGCCGTCAGCTGCCCGAAGGCGCCCCGCAGCACGTCGCCCTTGGCGCGGACCGGCCCCTCCACCCGCAGCACCCGCGCCCCGGCCTCCAGCGCTGCGGCCTCGGTGTCGTCTTCGCAGTTGTTGGGGACCACGTAGACGTCAAACAGCTCCCGGGGGTAGCGCTGGGCCAGCAGCGACTCCACTAACTTGCGGACCACGGCCGCCTCGTTGCGGGCGGGAATCACCGCGGCGAAGCGCTTCTGCGCCGGGTGCGCCGGCCGCGGCGCGCGCTTTCGCAGCAGCACGCCGCCCAGGCAGGTTATGGCAAAATAGAGCGTAAACAGCGTGCACAGCACGCCGCAGATGCTGACGATGATCTGCATTGGGTTCCTCCGGAAGAAAACGGTAATACTGTATTGTATAGTATATCCCAATTGTCCGCGCCCCGTCAAGGGGAAGGGGAAAACATGCGGTCGGCATCGTCCCGCGGCATCTTTTCCTCAAGATTTAACCTGCAATTCTTGCATCATCCGGGCGGTTTGTGATATAATCTTTCGGAAAACGCACTTCTGCCGATTCGCACGGCGGTTGACCGTAGGGAGCGCCGAAAGGCCTCTCATGGTGCCGCGCGGAGTTGAAGCAGGGGGTGGAAAAAACAAGGAGGGAATCCCACTATGGCAGTCATTTCCATGAAGCAGCTGCTGGAGGCCGGCGTACACTTCGGCCATCAGACCCGCCGCTGGAACCCGAAGATGGCCCAGTACATCTTCACCGAGCGCAACGGCATCTACATCATCGACCTGCAGAAGACCGTTCGCAAGATCGACGAGGCCTACATGTTCGTCCGCGACCTGGCGCTGGAGGGCAAGAGCCTGCTGTTCGTCGGCACCAAGAAGCAGGCGCAGGAGTCCATCGAGACCGAGGCCAAGCGCTGCGGCATGTTCTATGTGAACAACCGCTGGCTGGGCGGCACGCTCACCAACTTCCGCACGATGCAGACCCGCATCAAGCGCCTCAACGACATCGACGCGATGGAGAAGAACGGCCAGTTCGACGTTCTGCCCAAGAAGGAAGTCATCAAGCTGTGCGCCGAGCGCGAGAAGCTGCTGAAGAACCTGGGCGGCATCCGCGAGATGAAGAAGCTCCCCGGCGCGCTGTTCATCGTCGACCCCCGCAAGGAGCGCATCGCCGTGGCCGAGGCCCGCACGCTGGGCATCCCGATCGTGGCCATCGTCGACACCAACTGCGACCCCGATGAGATCGACTACGTCATCCCCGGCAACGACGACGCCATCCGCGCGGTCAAGCTGATCGCCGGCAAGCTGGCCGACGCCGTTCTGGAGGGCAAGCAGGGCGAGCAGATCGAGGACGAGCCCGCTCCCGCGGCCGCCGAGGAATAAACCGGATACTTCTGATTCATGCGACGCCCTCCCGGGAGGGTGCCGCGTGAATCGCGTATGGGCGCAATGACGCCTCCCCCACACATCAATCAGGAGGATGATTCAAATGGCAAATTTCACCGCTAAGGACGTTATGGATCTGCGCGGCCGCACCGGCTGTGGCATGATGGATTGCAAGAAGGCCCTCACCGAGTGTGAAGGCGACGTGGAGAAGGCCATCGACTATCTGCGCGAGAAGGGTCTGGCCAAGGCCGCCAAGAAGCAGAGCCGCATCGCCGCCGAGGGCATCGTGGGCAGCTTCATTTGCACCAAGTGCGGCACCGGCGCCATCGTCGAGGTCAACTGCGAGACCGACTTCGTGGCCAACACCCCCGAGTTCAAGGAAATGGTCACCGGCATCGCCAAGCAGATCGTGCTGGGCAACCCCGCCGACGTGGACGCCCTGCTGGCCGAGAAGTACCTGGACACCGACGCCACCGTCGCCGACGTCATCACCGAGAAGACCGCCAAGATCGGCGAGAAGATCTCCATCCGCCGCTTCGCCCGCTACGAGTGCGGCGAGAACGGCTATGTGGACAGCTACATCCACATGGGCGGCAAGGTCGGCGTGCTGGTGAAGGCCGAGGTCCCCGAGGTCAACGACGCCGTCAAGGAAGTGCTGCACGACGTGGCGCTGCAGATCGCGGCGGCCTCTCCCGTGGCCCCCGAGTACGTGACCCGCGATCAGGTCAACCCCGAGCACCTGAACCACGAGACCGAGATCCTGGCGGCGCAGGCCCGCAACGAGGGCAAGCCCGAGAAGATCATCGAGAAGATGGTGCAGGGCCGCATCCAGAAGTTCTACCAGGAAGTTTGCCTGGTGGAGCAGATCTTCGTCAAGGACGGCGAGACCCCTGTCGGCAAGATGATCGAGAAGAAGGTCCCCGGCATGAAGATCGCCGAGTTCACCCGCTACAAGATGGGCGACGGCCTCGAGAAGAAGGTCAGCGACCTGGCCGCCGAGGTGGCCGAGCAGATCGGCAAGAAGTAAAAAGGTCTATCATTGGGGAACGTGGAAACGCGTTCCCTTTTTTTCGAGGTGACCGATCATGGCTGACGTCAAAAAACGAATCCTTAAGATCGCGAAGCTGCTCAGGATCGCGGCCATCGTTTCGAAGGTGTTTGTGATCATCGCGATCGTGGTCACCGTGCTGCAGATCGTCGCCAGCTTCTCGCTGAACGCGCCCATCTTTCAGGGCCTGTACGACGGCAATCTGAACGACATCGAAAGCCTGCTGGGCGAGAGCGCGGTATTCACGGGTCTGGTCGAATCGGGCACCCTGAGGGGCATCGACCCGGTGTTCCGCAAGGCCATCGAGCTGTTCATCACGCTGTCGTCGCTGATCGTGCTGCTGGGCTATATCAGCTTCTTCAAGCGTCTGGTCACCCACATCCTCAAGGAGCAGCAGCCCTTCTCGCTGGAGACGGCGAAGCGCATGCGCAAGGGCTCCTACGCGCTGCTTTTGCTGGTGCTGGTCAACCCGGTGCTGGGCCTGTTGATGTTTCTGCTGATGCGCTTCTTCTCGCTGATATTCGAGTACGGCGCGTACCTGCAGGAGAAGGCGGACAAGACCAACCGCATCCAGGAGGAGGTCATCGTGTCGCTGGCGGAGATCACCGAGAGCAAGAGCGAGCAGACGGGCCAGCACATCAAGCGCGTTTCGGAGTATTCCCGGATACTGGCCACCCAAATGGGCCTGGGCGAGGAGGCCGTGGAAAAACTGCGGCTGGCCAGCACGATGCACGACCTCGGCAAGCTGATGATCCCCTCGGAGATCCTGGACAAGCCGGGACGGCTGACCGACGAGGAGTTCGCGGTGATCAAGAAGCACCCCGGCTACGGCGAGCACCTGCTGCACAGCGTGGAGGGCGACACGATGACCCTGGCCCGCACCATCGCGCTGGAGCATCACGAGCGCGTGGACGGCAGGGGCTACCCCAACGGCGAGCACGGCGAGGAAATCAGCCTGGAGGGCCGCATCGTGGCCGTCGCCGACGTGTACGACGCCCTGACCAGCCGCCGCAGCTACAAGGAGGCCTGGGACTCCCGGCGCGCCTACGACGAGATCGTGAAGGGCAGCGGCACCCAGTTTGACGCTCAGGTCGTGGAGGCCTTCAAGGCCGCCTACGCCGAGATCGACGCCACCCGGCAGAAGTACGCGGACGTGGCGTGACGCACAGAAAGGAAAGATGGCACATGTATAATAGGATCATACTGAAGCTCAGCGGCGAGACGCTGGCCCCCGAGGCCTGCTCCCCCGCCAACGCCTCCCACTGCTTTGAGGCCTCCCGCGTGGACCGGGCGGCGAAGGCCATCGCGAGCCTTTCCGACCTGGGCGTGCAGGTGGGCGTGGTGATGGGCGGCGGCAACATCTGGCGCGGTCGCTTCACCGCCGAGATGAACCCGGTGCTGGCGGACCAGATGGGCATGCTGGCCACGATCATCAACGCGCTGTGCGTGCAGGACGCCCTGCAGCGGCTGGGCCGCAGCGCCACCGTGTTCACCGCCCAGGAGATGACCCGCTTTGCCGAGCTGTACCGCGCCGACAAGGCCGTCGCCGCGCTGGAGCGGGGCGAGATCGTGCTGCTGGCCGGCGGCAGCGGCAACCCCTTCTTCACCACCGACACCGCCGCGGCCCTGCGGGCGGCGGAGCTGAAGGCCGACGCCGTGTTCAAGGGCACCACCGTGGACGGCGTGTACGATTCCGACCCCCGGAAGAACCCGGACGCGAAGCTCATCCCCGACATCACCTACCAGGAGAGCATCGAGCGCGGCCTCAAGGTGATGGACACCGCCGCCTTCCAGCTGTGCCTGGACCAGCACATACCGGTCATACACATATTCAACATGGACGATCTGGACAACATACTGCGTGTGGCCAAGGGCGAGCCCATCGGCACGGTGGTGCACGGGTAGGAGAAGCCCGTAGGAGGGAACAGGGTACAGGGAACAGGGAACAGGGAACAGGGAACAGGGTACAGGGAACAGGGTACAGGGTACAGGGTACAGGGAACAGGGAACAGGGTACAGGGTACAGGGTACAGGGAACAGGGAACAGGGAACAGGGAACAGCAGGGAGTGGCCGTCGGCCACTCCCTGCTCCTACTCCCTCGCTGCGCGGGCGCGCTTCCGGCCACGGCGCTGGCGCTCCCTGCGGGTGCGCCAGAGCTCAAGCGCCGCCAGCAGGAGCGCGGCCAGGATCGATATCGCGATGAACAGCCGCATGTGGGGCACGCGATAGGTCATCCGGATGGTGTTCTCGCCCGCCTCCAGCGGAAGCTGGTACAGGCAGTTCTCAAACACGTCCTGCTCCGGGTCGATGGCCAGCGCCTTGCCGTTCAGGGTTATCCGCCAGCCGGCGTCATAGGGAATGCTGACGAACAGCCGCTCGCCGTCGCTTTCGGCGGTCGCGGTGAACTCCGCGTATCCGTTCTTCACGGTGATCTGCTCCGCGGCGCGGGCGGACAGCGCTTTGGTCACGCGTTCAAACGCCTCCAGGTCCAGCCCGTAGAACTGTTCGCTGCCCAGCGCAATGTCTTCCGGCTGATTGGTGCTGATCGAGACATAGGCGGCGGTGTCCCCCAGCTCCGTGGGAATGTAGAACACGTTGGGGGAGAACCACACCGCGTAGAAGCACCGCTCGCGCCCGTTCAAATCCAGGAAGCCCTCGTAGGTCTTCTCCCAGGGAAGGTTGCCATACACGGCATACGCGCCCTCGGGAATGCTGAGCGCATAGGTGACCGCCCTGTTGTTGTCCTGGCTGGTCTCGGTGGTAAATTGCAGCGGGACGTAGATCTCCGTCTTTTCGCCCATCAGCTTTGAGTAGATGGCGTTCTGGTACTCAAAGGGATTCCCGTAATCGTACAGGCCGCCCACCTCCGTGAAGCGCATCGCGAAGGGCAGGCAATACGGGTTCTGATAGGTGGCCTTGCCGTCGATGCCCTCCTGCAGATCGGTGCGCACCAGGCCGTTGATCGGGTACTTGGAAAGCACGTACTTGACGCTGAGCAGGGAATCCACGCCCAGCTGGCAGGTGTTGGCCACGTTCAGCGTGTCCGCCCACTCCGGATAGCCCACCCGGTCCAAAAACTGCATCTGCGGCTGGTCCACCGTCGAGGCGTAGATCACATTGGACCAGTAGCCGTTTCCGATGGGCTCGTCGTACATGGCCGTGTTCTGGTTGCCCATCATGCGGGTATAGGTCTGGACCATGCGGTACGGGCCGTCGTCCGCGGCCTGCACGGCGCCGATCTGCGCGCGGTTGGCGGCGCTGTACGCCTTGTACTCCTCCACATGCGCGTCGCTGTAGTGATCCATGAGCAGCGCGGCGCTGAAGCCGATGTCCGCCACCGTCAGCGCCACGCACAGCGCCGCCGACACCAGGCGCAGCGCCCACCCCCTGTCGCGGCACCAGAGGTACGCCGCCAGGGACAGCCCCGCCAGCAGATACCACCTGAGCCCGTCATTGACGGTGTCCAGGTAGTCCTTCTGGACGTAGGCGGCCGCCAGCCAGGCCAGCAGCATCAGCAGCATGGACTGAATGACCACGGAGGCCTTTGTCTTCGCGTCGGCGCCGCCCTCATAGAAGAACGCGGCGGCCAGGTATACCAGGGACGCGATGCCCGCGTAGGCGTAGCGGTACCAGTAGCTGTCGAACCGCTTCAGCAGCGAAAAAACCAGCACCAGCGGCTTGAAGTAGAAGGCCGCCAGCACGACGACTGCCCAGGCCGCGTAGACGCTCCGCTTCCACCGGGGCAAGCACTTCAGCCTGAACAGGCCGATGCACCCCATCAGCGCGAAGGTGCCGCAGCACAGGGCCACCGCCCCCTCCGCGCTCCTGCTGCCGGGCGTCAGCTTCCTGATCGTGTTCAGCGGGTTCCCGTTGAGCGTGAAGTCGAGGAGCTTGTCGAGCTTGAGGCTGGCCTTGTCCGTGCCCGACAGCGCCAGTACCGTCGGGAAGAAGAGGCATGCGCTGAGCAGCACGCCGATGGCCATCGCCACGGCATAGCGCGCCAGGGCCTTCAGCGCGTATTTCCAGTTTCGGCGCTTTTCGTTCTCTCCCAGCGCCAGGATCAGCTCGAAGGCGAAGTAGAGCGCGGAGAACACGCAGTTCGAGCCGGCGCTGTACCAGTTGAGCAGTATCGACAGCCCCACCGGCACGGCCAGCTTCCAGACGCGCCCGCCGCGCGCCACGTTCCAGGCCCCCAGCATGATCAGCGGCAGCATGTACACGCCGTCGAGCCACATGATGTTGCTGGCCTGAGAGACGCTGTACTGGCCGAGGGCGTAGGACATCGACAGCAGCACCGTCACCGTCACGTGGCTGAGCGCATAGCGCTCCCGGAAGAACCGCACGGTCAAAAACCACGCGAAGAACGCCGCGGCCAGCGAGATCTTGAGGGCATAGAGCATCGCGAAGAAGACGTGTATGTCGCCCTTCTCGAAGAAGACCACCAGGTAGTTCAGCGGAGAGGCGATGTAATAGGCGAAGAGCGCGATGCCGCTGCCGCCGATGCCCTTCGAGAACGTGTAGAGCAGGCTGTTCTTGCCCGCGAACACGTCCTTCAGATAGGAGAAGAAGTCCAGGTACTGCCAGTTCGCGTCATAGATCATCAGCGTCTTCGGCCCGAAGGGCACCAGGTTCTTTTTCCAGTACAGCGCGTACAGCGCCGCGAACGTCAGGCAAAACGACAACAGCGCCGTTCCCACCTTCAACAGGCGATCGCTTCTGTTGTTCTTCACAAGCCATTCCTCCCCACAATTTGGCATGCCGCGGCCGGTCGGCGCTACAACGTGCGCTTCAGCCAACCGTAGGCCAGCGGCAGCCACTGGCCGCAGGGCAGGCCCTCGCCCAGCCCGCAGCCGTGCCCGCCGGCCTCGAACACGTGGAACTCATAGGGCACTTCCCGCGCCGCGCAGGCCTCGGCCAGCCTGTAGGCGCCCTCCGCCGGCACCAGCAGGTCGTCCCCGTTCAGCCAGATGAAGCTCGGACACATGGCGGCCGTCACGCCGTTCTCCGCCGAATACGTCGCGCGCAGGCCGTCGTCGCCATGGGTGAATATCTCCGCGCCGACCTCAAAGGTGTGCCCCTTCTCCAGCGTCGCCACGCCATAGCAGACGACGCAGGCGTTGGGCAGGCTGGAGACCGCGTCCACCGCGTCCCGTTGATACGACGGGTCGTCGATTTCAAACTCCGGATGCTGGCAGGTCATCAGCGCCAGGTGCCCGCCCTGGGAAAAGCCGCACACGGCGATCTTTTCCGGGTTCACGCCGTACTCCGCCGCGTGATGACGCACATAGCGCACCGCGCGCTGGCCGTCCGAGAGTATCGCCCGATAGTCGCAGGGCGCGATGCGGTACTTCACCACGAACGCGGTGACGCCCAGGTCGTTGAGCGCGTGGGCGATGTCGCTGCCCTCGGTCTGCCGGCTGAGCATGTGGTACCCGCCGCCAGGAAACACGATGACGGCGGCTTCGCTGCCCTGGACCAGGTAGGCCCTGAGGGTCGGCTCGTAGGAGGATTCGGAGATGTCGATCTGCGCGCGGAACATCTCCCGCAGCGCGTCCTCGTCAACGCCCTCCGGGTGCCGCTTCCGCGCCATCTCCAGCTGCGCCTCGACCACCGAATCGATGGCCGCTTCGCTGGGCAGCGAAGGCGCGTCGCGCTGGGAATCAAACGCATAGGGGACGTTCCCCTCGGCGTACAGCGACACCGTGAACTTGTTCGCGTCGGCCTCCGGCTGAGCCGTCGCCTCCGCGGCAGCCTCCGCCGCCGGCGCGGGCGCTTCCATGGCGACGCGCCCGTCGCGCGCGCGCAGCAGGGCGATGAGGGCGCAACCAAGCGCCGCGATGACGCACAGCATCGCCAGGCCCCTGTTATTGCTCATACGATCACCCCGCGGCAATCAGCCCTTGTCCTTTTTCCTGAACACGAACAGCTTGCTGAACACGTAGTTCAGCACGATGACGGCGATGCTGGTGACCGCCTTCGCGGCGAAGCCCTCGATGCCGAATACGGCCTGATTCAGACCGATCTTGAACAGCAGGGTCGGTATGAAGGTATCAAACAGGCCCGTGAGCACCCTGGCGCCCACGAACGTGGACGCCTCCCGCACCACCACCAGCGGCTTCCACGACTTGCTCTCAAACACGAACAGCTTGTTGGTGACGTACGCGAAGAGCACCGATATGACCCAGGCCACCGCGTTGCTCACCGTCATCTCCACGTGGAACACCTTTTGCATCGTCACGTACACGATCCAGTTGACGACGGTGGTGGCCACCCCGAAGATCAGATACATGATCTGCTCCCGGTACTTTTTCAACAGATTGATCAATCCTCTGCCTCCTTATAGGTCAAATAATCCTTCTCGATACAGATCGGCCGCTTCTTCTCCTCCATGTACACGTGGGCCAGGTACAGGCCGATCATGGAGAGCGCCAGCATCTGCACGGTACACAGCGCCAGGCCGAAGCAGGCCCAGCCCCAGGCGGGCGACGCCGCCGCCAGCGCCACCACCAGACAGACGAGCGCGCCGAAGCCCAGCATGGCGCACAGGTACAGCGGCAGCTTCAGCGGGAACGTGGTATAGGACATGATGCCCTCCAGGGCGTACTTCAGCAGCTTGATGAACGACCAGGAGGTGGTGCCCGCGTTCCGCTCGTCGGCCACGTAGGGCATGTAGTAGGTGTTGAAGCCCACCCAGGAGAAGATGCCCTTGGCGAAGCGGTGATGCTCGGTCAGGCGGGCCACCACGTCGGCCATGGGCCGGCGCATCGTCCTGAAGTCGCTGGCGTCGGGATAGAAGCGCGTCTCGCTGACGCTGTTGATCAGCTTGTAGAATATCTTCTTGCACGCGCCCATGAAGCCGCCCTCGCGCCGCGTCTGCTGGAAGGCCGCCACGCAGTCGCAGCCGGGGTTCGCGTCCAGATAGTCCACCATCTGCACGACCACCTCGGGCCGCTGCTGCAGGTCGGCGTCTATCACCGTGACATAGTCCCCCACCGCGTGCTGGAAGCCCGAATACATGGCGGCCTCCTTGCCGAAGTTGCGCGAAAAATTGACCAGCTTCAGCCTCGCGTCGGGATTGTCCGCGCGAATCTTCAGCAGGCGCTCCCAGGTCCCGTCGGCGCTGCCGTCGTTGATGAAGACCAACTCGTAGCTGGGGATGTGCCCCCGAAAGGCTCCGACGACGGCCTCATAGAACTTTTCGACATTGTCCTGCTCGTTGTAGCACGGCACGATCAGGGACAACCTAACGCGATCGCTCAAAGCAAAGCGCCTTCTTTCTGTGTTTCAGTTTGCCCGGGACGTCTTTCTCTCCCGCGCGCGGCCCACAGCCCGGTCAAAGGCCGTCTTGAGCAGCATGAACGCGATGAAAACCACCAGGTTCGCGACGATGCGCTGGGCGCTCTCCAACAGCTGCCGCCCGGGCGCCCCCCACCACCGGTACCAGAAGCCGTCCAGGCAGTGGATGACGAGCATGTACAGCGAGTTGCGCCCCAGGTACACGATCGGCGCCGTGAGGGTGCCGAGCTTCATCGCCAGTATGCTCAGCGCGCAGATGAACAGCGTGCCCGCCACGGCGGTCAGATAGCACAGCGGATACATCGGATAGCGCCGGCAGGCCAGCTCCAGGTAGGACCAGTTGTCCAGGTTCGGAAACTCCAGCCAGAGCGTGAGCAGCCACACGGTCAGCGAAACCAGCAGCAGGCGCACCGGGCGCTTCCAGACGGCGTGGTCCTTCAGGCAGCAACCCGCCAGGAACAGCGGCGCGATGGCCAGCGCCACGTCCAGCGACATGGGCAGGTATTGCACGCGCCCCAGCACGACGCCCACGAGCGATACCAGGAAGCAGTGAAAGACCAGATCGGCCTTGGCGTACTTCAGGTGCAGGTAGTCGAACAGCGTCCTGCCGAAGAACAGCGCGAAGAAGAACCACGGAACGCCCATCGCCGGAACGTCGATGCCGGCAAATTCCTGGCCGACGCCGCTGGCGAACACGAAGGCGTACAGCTCCCTGACCCAGTAGTCGTCGCTGTTCCAGAGCGGCTTGTTGTAGAAATACGGCCAGAACAAAAACAGCGCGAACACGACGACGCCCGGTATGAGCAGGTGTATCGCCGCGCGCCTGGCCTTGCGGACCAGCTCGCCCATGTCCCTGGAGTACCTGAACGTGAGGCTGCTGAGTATGAAGAACAGGGGCATGTGAAAGGAGAAGGTCAGGCCGCGAATGGCGCTGCCCTGTCGGCCGATCGTCGCCGTATGGGCCAGTATCACCAGGAGGATGCCGACGCCCTTCGCGAAGTCGATCCATTCGACCCGCGCGCTTCCGTTTCCCGCCTTCGACGCCTGCAACGACGCTCACCTCCCCTGTCTGTGCGCTTGCCCCGGGTTCAGTCCACGCGCCCGGCCACCGTCACCGCGATGACCGAACCGCTCAGCGATATGCCCCGGCTGTTCACGTTGGACATGTTGTTCACCGAGGCGTTGAACCGGTCGCTGAGGCACTCCATTGACCAGTCGGTGCAGCCGATGAACGTGTTGTCGAAGAAGTCGTTGACATAGCTGCCCTCGCCCAGGAACACCCCGGCGTAGTGGACGCCGGACACCATGTTCCGTGCGATGATGTTCTCGTAGCAGGGCGTGAAGTCCAGGCCCACGACCTTCTGGTCTGCGTTGGTGTCGGTGCTCAGCTCGATGCCGAAGAAGTGGTAGGCCTCGCTGGAGCCCAGGCTGTTGTCGGACACCTGGTTGCACAGCAGCAGGTTGCGGTACGCGGAGCGGACCGCCTTGATCCCCGAGCCGTAGTTCATCGACACCACGTTGCCGTACAGCGTGTTGTAGGCGGTGTTGTCCAGCGATATGCCCGGCAGCTTCGCGGGCGAGGAGCCGTCGCTGAGCCTGCCGATCTGCAGCACGAAATCCGCCTCCAGGTCTTCGTCGGACATGCGGTTCCGGCCGCCGTTGCTCTGCACGTTGTTCCTGGCGATGTAGTTGCCGAAGGAGCCGTAGTCAAAGCACATGCCCTCCTTCTCGTTCTTCACCACGTCGTTGTCCACGATGTAGTTCAGGTATCCGGAATCCGAATAGATGCCGGAGGACATGTTGCGCGCCACGGTGTTGTCGTAGAGCACCAGGTTGTTCGGCGAGTCGACGATGTCGTACAGGTGGACGTCCTTGAAGGTATTGTAGGCGGTGTCGATGTCCTCGATCTCCATGCTGCACATCACGATGCCGGCCGTCAGGTTCCGGGCGCCGCTGTTGTCGATGACGCGGTTGCCCTCCATCACGCCCAGCCGCATGCCGCCGTTCAGGAAGATGCCGCCGTTCCCGTTCTCGTGGACGTAGTTGTTGCTGATCGCGAAGCGCTCGCCCGCGCCCATCATCACGATGCCCTTGTAGGTTACCCGGGAGATGTCGTTGTCGGCGATGACGAAGCTGCCCGAATTCTTGATGTACACGCCGTAGTCGCAGCCGCCCTCTATCGCGAAGCCGACGAAGCCGCAGTCCCGCGCGCCGTCCAGCAGCACCGCCCGGTCCAGCTTTTCATCGCCGGGCACGAGCCGGGCGCTGCCGCCCGTCACGTAGGCGCCGGTGGGAATGACGAGGGTTTCGTCCATGCGCAGCTGCGTGCTGCCGACGACCACCTTCACGGCCCTGCCGTCCAGCGACCGAAGCAGCGCGTTCAGTTCGGAGACGCAGCCGCCGTTGAACTCCACCGTCTCCGCCGGCTCCGCCAGGCTCCCGGTGTAGCCGGTCACGTAGTTGTAGATGCGCTTCCACTCGACCTCCGGCCTCTGGAACTTCTCCGGATCGATGCCCAGCGCGGTGATCCGGCGAAGCACCTGGGTCGATTCCACCAGTTTGGCCCGCTCGCCCTGCTCCATGCGCGCCAGATCGGGCAGCGCAAAGCGCTCCTGCAGGCGCCTGGTATCCAGCGCCAGAACCTCGAAAACCTCCGCCGCCTCGGCCGCGTCCGCCCCGGGCTGCGCGGCGATGAGCTCATCCGCCGCGGAGATGTTCACCGGCTCGGGCGGGTTCGTGGCCAGGGAGGCCTTGATCGACCCGGTTTCCAGCACCCGGGTCACCACCTTCTTCACGGCGCGCCGGTTGTTGTACGCAAACACCGCCAGCGCGGCTATGCAGGCGCAAATCGCCGCGATGGCGATCAGCCATCTCCTCGTCTTTTTGCTCATAGCCCTCATCACCCCGGCGCGGCATGCCGTCGTCTACCCGGAGCGGACGCCGCTGGATTGTCCGCTTCCGAACCGTCTGTCGAACCCGGCGCGCTGCGTCACAGCCCCAGGTAGCGATCCCAGAATTCTCGGGAGGTCAGCTTCGGCTGGGCCTGGCGATAGGCCTCGCTGACGCGGGCGTACTCGGCCTTCAACCTGCGCTGCATCTTTCGGCTGGCCTTGATGGCGGCGATCATTTTGGAGCGGTCGTACTCGGTGACAAAGCCCCGGTTGCCGCTGATGTCGTAGTTCAGCACCGCGCGCCTGCCGGCGAAATCCTTCGTGTTGCTCAGGGCGGCGTCCACCACGTTGTAGCCCCTGCGGGGCAGCAGGTGCTTGTTCAGCGTGATGTAGCGCACCAGCTTGTGGCGGATCCGCTCCTTCGCGTCCAGGCTCTTCAGGTATTTCAGCTCATCGAACTGTACGGAGAGCTCCTTCAGCGGCCTGAACTTGTCCGCCGAGGCCATCAGGTCCTTGTGCAGGGCCTCGGCGTCGGTGTTGAACAGGAATTCCGGCCCCTTGCAGAAGTCCTCCACGGCGCGCAGCAGCAGATCGCAGTTCTTGTAGCGATAGCGCCCCAGGTTGGAGCGGATCATGCCCTTCAGCAGGTTCGCGGCGTCCTTGCCGGTGAAGCCGGGCCGGTGCAGGGAATTGACGATCAGCGCGTTGCGCATGTGGTAGTACTCCATGCCCGAGGAATACTTGTACTCAAAGGGCTCGTGCCACAGGCAGATGCCGCTCATATCGATGATGTCCGAGCCCGTGCGCAGCCCGTATTCCACGTCGTCGTAGCGGATGAATATGGGCATCGGCAGGTTCGCGTTGGAGATCTTGGTCATCGGGATGCAGCTGTACCACCAGGCGTTGTAGGTGGGCGACTGGTCGTTTTCATTGCGCAGCACGTGCTCCAGCTGGGTCAGGTCGTAGTTGTCCTTGCAGGGATGCACGAAGCTGCCGTCCCACCAGCCGCCGCACTCGTGCTGGATATAGCGGCTGTCCAGCCGCAGCATGGCGCCGGCCACGGTCTTGCCCGCGAATTCCGGCCGGATGAACTGCAGCAGCCGGTACGTGCGCACCAGGGCGTCGGTGTTGATCAACACGTCGTCATCCATCAGCAGCGCGTGGCTGAACCGGCGCTTTTCCTGCATGTTCAGGATCTCGATCATGCCGCGGGAGAAGCCGCCCGCGCCGCCGACGTTCTTGTTGGGGAAGATGTGCACCCTGTCGCTGCTCAGGCGGCCGATGTCCAGGGTCTTGCCGTTGTCGGAGATGAACACGTCCAGGTGGCCGTGCACCGGGCTGGCGGGGTTTTCGATGATCTCCCGGTTCAGCAGGGCGATGTTGCGCTCGATGTAGGCTTCCCGGCGGAAGGTGCAGATGTCGATGGCCAGGTCCACGTCGTTCAGCGTGGACTCGTCCACCTCGGTGACGTACCGCCCGCCGTAGTAGACGTTGCCGTCCTCCTCCAGCGTGTCCAGCCGGAAGCACACCATGCCCCGGTTCATGTCGTTCAGCGGAATGTCAAATTCGAACACGGTGCGCTCCCCGGCGCTGCAGATGCGCTCGGTGAACGCGTTGGTGAAGGGCACGCTGTGCATGTGGTAGGCATGGGCCACCCGCACGTGAAAGCGCCCCTTCAGCTCCAGCTGCAGCTTCAGGTTGTTCAGCCGGGTATACCTGGTCCACTTGGCGACGGGAAAGCTGTTGAAATAGGTGTCGAACACCAGGTACTGCCAGCTCTCCATGTGGACCGCGCGCTCCTCGGGCGCATAGTACGTTCTGCGATCCGCCGCGGGGTCGTACCGGTCCTGGTCGGCGTGCCAGTATTCAAACCCCTCGGTCACCATAAAGCGCGAACCGACCATTCTGAAATACATGTCGTAGTTGGCACAGGTATCAAAATTCGGGAAAAGCAATTCCTGTACAATCATCTTCTCTACCCCTTTTGCTCCATGCTCTGTATATAGGCATCGCAGACCGCGCCCGCAGGGCCGTCCTGTACAATGTTGCCGTGGTCCAGCCAGATGGCCCGGCTGCACAGCTTCTTCACCTGATCCGCGTCATGGGAAACGAACAGCAGCGTGGTGCCCGCCGCCAGCATCTCCTCCATGCGGCGGTGGCACTTCTGCTGGAAGCTGTAATCGCCGACGGACAGTATCTCGTCCACCACCAGTATGTCGGCCTGCACCTGGGTGGCGATGGAAAAGCCCAGGCGGGCAATCATGCCGGAGGAATAGCTCCTGACCGGCACGTCCACAAATTCGCTCAGCTCCGCGAAATCAATGATCTGGTCGTAGTTTTTCGCCATGGCCTGGCGGGAGTGCCCCAGCAGCGCGCCGTTCAGGAACACGTTCTCCCGGGCGGTCAGGTCCATGTCGAAGCCCGCGCCCAGCTCGATCAGCGGCGCGATGGTGCCCCGCACGGCCACGCTGCCCCGGGTGGGCTGCATCACGCCGGCGATGATCTTCAGCATCGTGCTCTTGCCGCTGCCGTTGGCGCCGATCAGCGCCACGGCTTCGCCCGGCTCAATGGCGAAGCTGACCCCCTTCAGGGCGTAGAACTCCGAAAACTTCAGCTTGCGCTGGACCATTTTCAGGAAGTATTCCTTGATCGTATCCGTCTTCTCGCGCTCGATGATGAAGCGCATGTAGACGTCGTTGACGTTGATGATATCGCTCATAAACGCTCCAAAGGTCTAAATGTAATAGATGAAGTCGTCCTGCAGCCGGCTGAACACAAACGCGCCCGCCGCGAACATGGCCGCGGCCATCAGCGCGCCCAGCCCCCACGTGCGCACGCCGGGCACGTTGCCGTACAGCACCAGCTCGCGCAACAGGTAGATGAATATGTACAGCGGGTTCAGGCGGATGATGGCGGCCACTCCGGCAGGCACCGCCTCGATGGGATAGAAGATCGGCGTGGCGTACATCCACGCCATGGTCAGCACGCCGTACAGGTGGGTCACGTCCCTGAACTTCACCGACAGCGCGGACAGGATCATGCCCACGCCGCAGGAAAACACCAGCAGGTAGGCCAGCGGTATCCAGAAGATCAGTATGGACAGGTGGAACTGCACCCGGGTCACCAGCATGACGATGACGATGGCCACGAGGCTGAACGAGGTCGTCACAAAGCAGGAGATGACCCGCGAGATGGGAAAGATGTACTTGGGCACGTAGATCTTCTTGATGAGCATGCCGTTGTCGATGACGGCATACATCGCCTTGTTGGTGGCCTCGTTGAAGAAGTTGAACATCGTCTGGCCGCAGATCAGATACAGGGCGTAGTTTTCGATGTCAAAGCGGAACATGTAGGAGAAAACGACCACCATGACCGTCATCATCATCAGCGGATTGAGCAGGCTCCAAAGGTAGCCCAGTATGCTGCGCCTGTATTTCAGACGCAGGTCCCGCTTCACCAGCTCGCCCGTCAGCGATATGTAGTTGTCGGCGCGTTTCCGCTCTATATTCAGGCTCAAATCGGTTCTGACCTTTCCTCCGGTCGCAGGCCGGATACAGCGATGCTGCTTACAGACATATACATAAAAATTATACAATAGTTTGTAGGCCGGGTCAACCGATTTCGTCGATTTTTTATGGATTCTTCCCGGTCATTTGACACAAAACGGAAGCGCTTTCGCCCGGCCCGCCGGCCAGGGCGACATCATTTACTTGCCAAACAAAGCAACGGTAAGGAAGTCGGGATTCAGGGCGGCCTTAGACATTTTTGCTTTAGCGCTCATTCTACCCTT
>CACYTF010000028.1 GCA_902777335.1 uncultured Eubacteriales bacterium | reverse complement strand
CTTCTTCCTTGTTTGTTTCGCAGCTACAATTAGAAGTCTTTCATGCTCCTTTTGTCTATCGCGTTTCTGTCAATCCCACAACTTTCCGTGAAGAACCATAATTTCGCGGGTGCCGGTGAACAGGTGGCTTTCGACATCTTCCGGTTTGAGAACGGCTTGATTGCTGAGCATTGGGACAACCTGGCGTCATTGGCAGAGCCGAATCCTTCCGGTCATACTCAGATTGATGGCACGATGGAAGTGACTGACCTGGACATGACCGAGGAAAACCGTGAACTCGCCAAGAGCTTCATCTATGACGTGCTGATGGGCAACAACGCTGATAAGACTGCCGACTATTTCGATAACGGCGCGTATATTCAGCACAACACCGGTATTGCCGATGGTCTGGACGGTCTGGGCGCGGCGCTGGCTGCGATGGCCGATCAGGGGATCGAAATGATCTACACTGAAACTCACATGGTGCTGGCGCAGGGTAACTTCGTGCTGGCAGTGTCCGAGGGCACCTTCGGTGGCGCTCCTACCAGCTACTATGACCTGTGGCGCGTGGAGAACGGCAAGATCGCCGAGCACTGGGACGTGATGGAGACCATCGCGGACGAGGCTACCTGGGCGAACGAGAACGGAAAGTTCTGAGGATAACAAGGCAGGGCTCCGGACAGCTGTTTCCAGAGCCCTTCTGATCTGTTTGTACGAGGAGGATCAATCAATGGAATTCAAATGGCTGAATCAGGGTGAGATCAATATTTCCGGCGACAGGATTGAGATGATTGCGCCTCCGCAGAGCGATTTCTTCTGCAACAACGGTGCTGTCAGTGCAGATGGTATCACACCGGAATCGCTCTGCAATGCCCCCTTTTACTATACAGAAGTGTCGGGCGATTTCGTGATGCAGGTCAAGGTATCTCATGATTTCAGGGATACCTACGATTCCGCTTCCGTTATGGTAATGGTCGATCTGCGGAACTGGGCCAAGGCATGCTTCGAAAAGACCGACTTTGATACCCGCGCTGCTGTCAGCGTTGTGACCAGGAACGGCGAATCAGACGATGCCAACGGCTGCAATATCGCGGGCAATGCTGTATGGCTCAAATTGTGCAGGGTGGGCAATTCTTTCTCATTCCATTATTCTGAGGATGGAGAGAAGTTCTATATGACACGCTTTTTCAATCTGCCTGCCGGGGAAACGGTGAAGGTCGGCTTGCTGGCACAAGCACCCACAGGGAACGGTGGTGCGAGATGTTATGAGCGACTTTCAATTGAGAAGGGAACAGTGAAGAATATTCGATTTGGGGTTTAGCCGGCTGCGGTTTATCGAATAGTGCTGAACACCATAGGGTTCCCATTCCGTTCAACAGATTTTTAAGTGAACAGAATGACGGACAACTCGTTCACAAAAATCGTCTAATATAGCTAACAGTATGACTGTCAAACAAGCTATTCGACAAGCTGCTTGTCGGTGTGAACGGAATGGCAGACAACTGAAACTGAGCTATGCGATATTTCAATTCAATACATTGCGAACTTGAAAAAGCCCATTGGGTTGCTTTCCAAGCTATCGGAAATAACCCGCTGGGCTTCTTCAACATTTTACCCGAGAATCACCTTCAGGTCCTCTTCTGGCGTGGTAGTCGGTGCGATGTTGTAATGTTCCACAAGGTAGTTCAGCACATTCGGGGATACAAACGCGGGGAGGGTCGGGCCGAGGCGGATGTTCCTGATGCCGAGGGACAGCAGCGTCAGCAATACGCAGACCGCTTTCTGCTCATACCAGGACAGGATGATGGACAGCGGCAGGTCATTCACACCACAGCCGAACGCCTCGGCCAGCGCGACGGCAACCTTGACCGCACCGAATGCATCATTACACTGGCCCATGTCCATGATGCGGGGCAGTCCGCCGATGGTGCCGATGTCCAAATCGTTGAAGCGGTACTTTCCGCAGGCGAGGGTCAGGATAATCGTATCTGCGGGTGCCTGCTTAACCAGCTCGGTGTAGTAGTTGCGTCCGGGTCTTGCGCCGTCGCAGCCGCCGACCAGGAAGAAATGCCGGATCGCTCCGCGCCTCACCGCGTCAACGATCTGATCCGCAACGCTGAGAATCGCGCTGTGGCTGAAGCCGGTGGTGACGGTCGTGCCGCCGTTGATGCCGGTGAACTGCGTGTCCTCGGTGAAGCCGCCCAGCTCCAGCGCCTTCTCGATCACGGGCGTGAAATCCTTGTCCTCGCCGATATGGACGATGTCCGGATAGGAGACGACCTCAGTCGTGAAGACACGGTCCTTGTAGCTTTCCTTCGGGGGCATCAGGCAATTAGTGGTGAACAGGATCGGCGCGGGAAGATTTGCGAATTCTTTCTGCTGGTTCTGCCATGCGGTACCGAAGTTGCCCTTGAGGTGCGGATTTTTTTTCAGTTCCGGATAGCCGTGCGCGGGGAGCATCTCACCGTGGGTGTAGATGTTGATGCCCTTGTCCTTCGTCTGCTCAAGGAGCTGCTTCAGATCGTAGAGATCATGACCGGTAATGACGATGAACGGGCCCTTTTCCACCATCAGCGGAACAGTTGCGGGAACGGGGTTTCCATAGGTTTCAGTGTTGGCCTTGTCGAGCATTTCCATGCAGGCAAAGTTGACCTCGCCAACCTCCAGTACGATGGGCAGCAGTTCGTTCATACCCCAATCCTCGCCAATGGCAAACAGCGCCCTGGCAAGGAATTCATTGACCCGCTTGTCGGTATAACCAAGTACTCCAGCGTGATATGCATAAGCCGCCATGCCACGGATGCCAAATAAGATAAGAGATTTCAGGCTGCGAATGTCTTCATCCGCGTCCCAGACCCTGGTCATATCGTAGTCGTTATTCCTGCCGCAGGGAGATGCGCAGTTCGAGCAGTTGGGAACGAGATTTTCCTTCTCCGCATGAACCTCGTTAATCAATGTCCTGATGGTGGCTTCATTGAAATTCACATTTGTGATGGTGGTAAACAGGCCCTTGATCAGCAGCTTATAAGCGCTTTCCGTCGGCTGCGCGTTGCTGTCCATTGCCCGGGCAAGGCCGATCAGAGCGCCGGTCAGCTGATCCTGCAAGCCGGCAATATCGGCTTTCTTTCCACATACGCCCGCTTTGCCCATGCAGCCCTTTCCGCCCGCAGTCTGCTCACACTGAAAACAGAACATCTGAGTATCCATGAGTTCTCCTCCTCAATGATTCTTTATGTCAGTCCAGTATCCTGCCGTCCGTCGAAATCGTCACTACCTGCCACGGGATGAATTTCCCGCTGTCCTGGAGGGCTTTCTCTGCCGCGCGCTGCAGGCCGCCGCAGCAAGGCACCTCCATGCGCACGACGGTCACACTCTTGATGTCGTTGTCCCGGATGATCGCGGTCAGCTTATCCGTGTAATCCACTGCGTCCAGCTTGGGGCAGCCGATGATCGTGATCTTCCCTTTCATGAAGTCCTCATGCATGCCTGCGCAGGCGTAGGCTGTGCAGTCCGCCGCGATCAACAGCTTCGCGCCGTCAAAGAACGGAGCCTGCGTCGGCACCAGCTTGATCTGGCACGGCCATTGCCCGAGCCGGGAGACCGGCTTTCCTGTGGCAACAGGCGTTTCCTCTTCGCAGCGTTCAAACCGCGCCATGCGGGAACCGGGGCATCCGCCCTCGTGACGCATGTGATTTGTCTCATCCATCCTCTTTTTCTCCTTTGCCTGCTGTACCGCTTTTTCATCGTATGCGGGGGCTTCGCGCTCCTCAAAGGTGATGGCTCCGGTGGGGCATCCCGGCAGGCAATCTCCGAAGCCGTCGCAGAAGTTCTCGCGCACCAGCTTTGCTTTGCCGTTTACCATCTCGATCGCGCCTTCGTGGCATGCGCTGGCGCATATGCCGCAGCCGTTGCACTTCTCTTCGTCGATATGAGTGATTTTGCGAATCACTTTCCATTCCTCCCCTTGCTTTTCTGCGGATATTCTACTATAATCGATCCCGTATGTATGTGGTTTGAACCACATTTGAAAAAGAAAGCGGGAAGGCCATTATGGATATAAGCCAGCTGCAAAACACCATGCTGTTCAGGGAGATGAATGAGGAAGATATTACATCTGCGCTCACTATGCTTCACGCGGAGGAAAGGAAGTATAAAAAGGGTCATATCCTCCTTCACGCCGGGGATATGACAGACCGGATGGGGCTTGTTCTTGAGGGCAGCGTCACCATAGAGAGCAATGATGTATGGGGCAACCGGGCGATCCTCAGCCATGTCGGCCAGGGGCAGTTCTTTGCGGAAACCTACGCTTTCCTGGCGGACGAACCACTGCTGGTCGACGTCGTCGCGAATGAGCAGTGCCGCGTCCTTTTCTTTCGCACAGGAATAATCCGGAACCTGACCAATATTTCAGAAGTATGGGTATTTAGGCTGACGACCAACCTTCTAACTGTATCTGCCCACAAGAACCTGCATCTGTCCGGACGGAGCTTTCACATCTCGCCAAAGACCGTGCGCGGCAGGGTCATGGCCTACCTGAATACAGTGTCGCTGCAAAAGCGCAGCAAGGAGTTCGATATTCCCTTCGACCGTCAGCAGCTGGCGGACTACCTGAATCTGGAGCGGACCGCCCTGTCCAAGGAACTCGGCAGAATGCAGAAGGAAGGACTGATCCGGACGCGAAAAAACCACTTCGTCGTCTGCTGATTTCTGCGGCCGGCGGATTGCCTGAAAAGACGCACTTCACGTCATGGATTATCTTATGTTTGTTTACAGATCGTACATTGGTTTTTTAGCTTCATTTCAGTTTTTGACCCTATAATCCTGTCATCAACCGCGAACAGTCCCGCTGTTCGATGAATGAAAAGGAGCTGATTCAATTGAAGCGTATTATTGCACTTCTGCTTTCTCTCATATTGATCTTTAGCCTGGGTCTTTCATGCCTTGCGGAAGGGACGGGCTCCCAGGACAGCCAGCCTCCGGAGGGCATGGGTGAGCCTCCGCAGGGCGAACCCGGCGGGTTTGGCAGTCCCGGCGGTACACCGCCCGAAGGTTTTCCCGAAGGCATGACTCCTCCGGAGGGCATGGGCGAACCTCCGCAAGGCGGACCTGGCGGACAACCTCCACAGGGAGGTCCCGGCGATACGCCTCCTGAAGGTACTCCCGGCGACGCGCCCGGCGGACAGCAGAACCATGTTGAAGGGCAACTCGGTTCCTGGTCCCTGGGCGGCACGGATGCCGATTCGATCGGCGGCGACGACTATGCATATGACGCGGCCCTTTACATAACGGCGGAGGGCATTGATACGGAGAAGTCGGCGACGGATCGTATCTCTTCCGGCGTCTACAACGAAACGAGCGCGTCCGGCATCGTCATCGATGACAGCGAGTCCGGCCACAACGGTATCCTCGTCGTGGATGCGGATTACACCATCACCGGCGCGACCATAGACATGTTGACCGATGCGGACGGCACCGACACCTGCGACTTCTCCGGCAAGGGCACGGCCATCGCGGCCTTTGGCAGCGGCGCGAACGTCACCATCGAGGATTCCACGATCCACACCTCCGGCGTGGCCACCATGCCGATCTTCGCCGACGAAGGCGCAACGGTGACCTTCAGGAACAGCTCCCTACAGTCGGACGGTGGTACGCTAAGCGCAGACTACCTGAACACGCCTTCCCAGACGCTGATGGTTGCCCCACCGTGGATCCTCGGCATCATGGGCAATGCCAGAGGTTCCAACATGATGGGCAGGGACACTACCACGAACGTGATCGATAGCGAGACCTCCGCCGGCGCGTGGGCAGTATTGTCCACCGATGCGGGCGACGACATGTATCTGAACGTCTATAACAGCAGCCTGACGCTGAACAATGCCGATGAGAGCGCTGCGGCACCCCTGCAGGCCGAGGGTGGGCAGATCAGCGAAACGCTGGACAACCCTTATACTGTCAACTACGGTTCCGGCTACGGCACCTATGTCATCGGAAGGGCGGTGGAGACCTTCGCTGGCGCGACCTTCAATGTGGGCACCTATGCCACCATCTTCACCGGCGGCAGCGCGACCTATACCGCGCTGGAAGCGGGGCAGACCTACGAACTGAAGAACCACGCCGGAGAGACCACTGCGACCTATGAAGCGACCGAAGACAAGGTAACGGAAATCCATTCCGACACCTTCGGCTTCATGGCGCATCAGAACAGCAACACCATCACCCTCGAAAAGGGCACCGTGGTGGACTCCGGTTACGCCACGTTCCTGGTCAAGACCGGCGCTTCCAATCAGGTGCTCACAGCATACGTGGATGACGCACAGATCACCAACGGCGGTGTGCTGATCCAGGTGATGGACAACGACGACGCCACCAACGACGGCATGATGGATACGGACGATGCCGAGAACACCAACGGCGGCAGCCAGAACTTCAAGCCGTATCACACCGAGGACGCAGGCTTCAATACCGATGCAGCAAGCGCAAGCGGCACAGTGCAGACTTTCACCTTCACTAACGGTGACTACACCGGCAACATCTACAACGCTTCCGGCAGTGACGGGCTGGAGGGCAACACGCTGAACGTGACCTTCGGCGAGGGTGCGACCTACAACGGCGCAATCGCCTCCACAGCCGCTATCCATGTGACCTATGATGGTTCCCAGGCGGTGAAGGCGAACGGCGGCTACGCCTTCGACGATGAGGAAACGGCCGCAGCCTTCGCGGAGCAGTACCAGAACACGTCTTTCACCATCGAGGAATACTGGTCCATCGGCCAGGTGGCCAATCTGGTAAACGACAACGGCGGGAATGCCGTGAATGTCACGCTGACCGGCGACGCCGTGTGGAACGTGAGCGGCACCTCCCTGATCGCTTCGCTGACCCTTGAAGGCGACGCGCAGGTGGTCGTGCCCGAGGGCATCACCCTGACCGTGAACGGCGTGGACTATACCGGTTGCACCCTGACGGCGGATTCGATATAAGACAAATCATGCAGACGCAAAATCAGAAAACAATATGTTTCTGCGGCTGATATAAATCAGCACAAAGCAACAGCCCCTTTCCCACTGTGGCTGAAAACCCTGTGGGAAAGGGGTGCTCTGTCCGTATAGATCCAGTATGCTTCCGCTTATTCAGACTTCCACAGCCCATGCAGGTTGCAGTATTCGTATGCTGCCACCACAGCATCACCCTCAGTAAGCGCGAAGATAGCGACAGGTTTATCGCCCGGCTTTAGCGCTTTCCTCTGGCGGCCTTCCTTTGTCTCAAGGAGAATCCACTGGATGTAGTGTGCGTCCAGCATTGGATGCTCAATGGATCCAATGGTGACAGTCACGGTCTGACCGTTGATAGCAATCACTGGCACATGTTTCTCACCGGCTGCATCGGTGGTGTTGGGCGCGATAGGCTTCATTTCCTCACCGCAGCAGTGGCAGCGAGCGCCGGAATCGTTGATGTGTGCGATGATGTTGCCGCAGTGTTCGCATCTGTAGAATGTCACGGGTTATTCCTCCTTGTCAATGTTGGTCAATGATTAATTGTGTTCTATCATGTCACGGAATCACGACATCCACGCCATTGACGGACACGTCGCCTTCGACCCAGATCATGATCGCCCTTCTTCCGTCAATCCGCTTCATCTCAACAAGATCGCTGCGATCCGGATCCACGCTCACTGTCACGTTCTCCGTTGCGATTTCAAACTTCTTCTGGTCGGCGATCATAGCCGCCTCCATGCCAACGGCACCGAACTGTTCCAGGTAGGCCTCGTCAAACCTCTCCTGCTCCTTTGAAGGTACATGGCAGGAATCCAGCAGACTGGCTATTTCCTTACAGCTGACCTGCAGCGGCGCGGCGTCCTTTTTCCTGTCCGCCAGTTGGGCGGTGATATTCTCGTGGAGAGTTTGAACAACGTCAAAGGTCAAGCCCTGTTCGAGACTATCGCCCAACACGCCATAGAATGCATCGCGGGTATCTGCCGCGCTCTCCGGGACATCCGTTCCAAACACAGCGTCGATGAAGTCAGCATGGATGTTCTCTGTATCCTTTGTGTAGTAGAGGGCTGCGTTCACATCCGCGCCACCATCCTCAAACACGGGATACATGAAGCCCAGCGCGGGGCCGGCGACGGCCAGATCAGGCTCAACCGTGTGGAAATCTCGGTCATCGGAGAAAAAGGTCAGCTGCGGCTTTGTCAGTTTCACGGGGCAGACGGAAACCATGATGTAGTTGAACACTTTGTCGCTGAAATCCGGGCTGTCCGTGTGAATGTCTGTTTTCTTGTACGGCACGGAATAGGTGTCGTGCATCATGAGGATCAGGTAATTCCCGTCCATCTCCAGCTTGTCGATGATGGCTTTATAGAACTGGGTCACGGCCTTCTCATCCGTCAGGGAAGATGTTTGCAGTTGCCGGAGAAGCTGTCCTGTAGGATCGTCAGGATGCACTTCAAGAGTGAACTGGTTACGCTTGGAGGCGCCGCCGAGGGTTTTCTTGAATACACCCAGATAATGCTCCGCTTCAGACTCGGGCAGCGACAGCGGGAATTTGGAAAAAGTGGAGACGATCTCGCCTTTCTCATTCACGTAGCAGCCATGGATAATGCTGATATCATTCTTCTCCGGGGCGAAGCGACGACGAATTTGAGCTATATCTTTGCGGTTCATGGTTGAGGTGTCCTTTCAGTGATTTATGTTTTGTGCTGGTTAGACTGGGAAGAGTATACCACAACAATATGACACCGGTATTATCCAGGGTTGATCTGTAATCACAAACATTCGTTATGCTACGATGAGAATCGTAATCTGATACAGCTGTGTGAAAACTATTATGTTTTAGAAGATTACTGTCGAGATGCTCCTGCAATTGTGCGCCGGTTTGATCCGGATGGAAAGATGATAAGCTGGATCGAAAAATGGATTACGGTCGATGACTGGGACGTTCAGGATTATCATGAGAGGGGAACTGGATGTTGATGGGAATGTGGTCGACTCAAAGTGATGGGCACGCCCCAGACGATTTTTCTGATCGTAGCGTCCCAAGTTCCTTCGACCTGCTTCATGATATAAGGTCTCCTATCTCACTTCCTGCCCAGCGAATACCACCAGCGGTGTCTGCGTCTGTGTGGTAGCAATATAGTACCGGAATGGCTTGTTGGCGTGGAATACCCTGTATTGCGGTTCTTCCGGCTCCAGCAGTGTTCCCGCAACAATCATGACCATCGTCACCGCTGCGGCTTCCAAACCTTCCTCGTCAGTCTTGATCTTGGCTTTCTGCAATATATCGCTGATGAACCATGGATAATCCGCCATGCGGGAGAAGTCCGCGGTATCCGCATTGAAAGCGTCCACCGCACCCCGATCCATCAGATACTGCACCAGCGCTTCCCTCCTGAAAGCACTCTCCGTGTCAAGCTTCGGGATCCACAGATCCACGTCGGTGTATTCCGCCGCCGCATAATCGGCCAGCCAATCCGAATCGTCTCCAAGGACGGCAACGAAGTCCAGGCCGCCGTTCAGGGGAATGGAAATCAGTTTTGTTTGTCCGTTCTCAAAAAAACGGTATCGTTCCTTGGCCTTCATCATGTCTCGGCGCGTTACCGTTCCGTCAATATCAGTAAAATCCTCCGGTTCGGTCATGTATTCAGAAAACTCGTCCACCCAGGAGCTTTTCAGATATACCGCATTGACCAGCGCTGCCGCGCACCCGGACGGATCATCAGATATCTTCGGGATCAGGCCGGAAGTCGCTTCATCACACCAGTGATTGACAGCGTCCGTGATTTGGCCTGCTGACACGCTGTCCGCCGTCGCTCCGTAGCGATCCGCGACGGAACGCATATATTCAGGCAGGAACTCCCCGAAACGATCAGTATAATTGGAATGACCTGCGACAACGTGCCTTCCCTGTGCTGTGGAAGCTGACCGCCATGAAGGGTAAGATACATTATCTGTACCCCCGGTTGTTGTGGAGAAGGCCACGCGCTGGCGGTTGAATAGGGTGGTGTAAAAAGCAAATCCCCAGCCCCCGAGAAGGGGGCCGGGGAAAGCGGATGGTGTGCAGGCACACTTTCCAAGGGATCAAGCAGAGGCCTTAGTCCTCAGAGCGCATGCGGCGCTTGGTGATCAGCAGGATCGCGGCCAGCATAACCAGGATGGAGCCGCCGACGTAGAGGATGGTGGTGCCCATGCCGCCGGTGGCGGGCAGCGCAACGCCAGGATTGTTGCGGACAATGATCGTGTAGACGCCGTCTGCATCAGGTCCTTCCAATTTCACATGGTCCCCCGTGGCGGTAAGCGCCTGCCCATTTTCATCTGTCAGCGTCACCACACGTTTGCTTTTCTTTGTTTTTTCATCATATTTCGTCGTGATCGCGAAATAGACATGCTTTTCCAGGATCACATAGCCCGGGGGAACCGTTGTCTCCACCAACTGATACAGGCCTTCCTGAAGATCCTCCAATTCAAACAGCGCGCTGGACGTCATATCGATCTCATACGTTTCAGAATCCCCTGATTTCAAAGCCTCCCATACCTGATTTGTGTTTTCGTACTTCTCCAGAGTGAATATCGCTCCTGTCAGATCGGCGCCGGAATCATCCACCTTTTTCAGCTTCAGCGGAACGGGCTTGTCCGGAATCGTCAGTTCATAACGAATCTTTCCAGTGTCGTTTATTACTATCTTGACAAGAGTGACGCCCTCCGGGGAATCGCCCAATAATTCGATCAAGCCCATCGGGCTGACGGTGAAATCAATGCTGGCGGATGTTTGATAGCCACTGGGCGCCTTTTTCTCACGAAGCTGATAAGTGCCCGCAGGCAGGTCTTTGCCGATGCCCGGGATAACGCCATCAGCATCCGTGCACCGGTCTGTAAATACCGGATGATCCTCATCCCAAGACACAGTGGTTCCGATCGTCAACTGTTTATACAGGCTGAACTGAGCCCCTGCCAATTTCTGCTGGCTATTGCTGTCCACCTTGACCGCCTCAAATTCATAGGGATGGTTTTTGACGGTCAGCGTGAGGACGCCGTCTTCCACGGTCACTTTGTAATACTGGGAATAACCGGCAGGGCTTTCGGAACTGGAACTCACCTTCAGCTCAAAGCCGGACGACGTCGCTTCCAGCCTGACCGTCAGCGGATCGATGCCGACGTATCCCTGCGGCGAGGCCAACTCCGTCAGCGTGTAATCCACATCCGCCTGCAAGTACACATCGCTGGCGATCACACCGTTTTCATCGGAGGTTTTGTTCGCCGGTTCAAATACCGAATTGTCATTGCCATCCACCAGGGAGAAGGTCGCACCCTTCAACACTTTTCCGTCCCAGTCCGTCTTCACAAACTGAACGGGCGGAAGAAGCGCCGGTGTGTTGGTCGCTTTGAAGGCCTTTACATTGTCGCCGATATACACTGGCGCGGCGTATGTGACCTTATACAGGATATCCTTCGCCGAGCTCTGTTCCTTGGGCGTGCCCTTCAGCGTCACAATGCCGCCATCAGAGACGGGCGCTATGCTGTCATAGCCTGAAACCACACCGTCGTTCCCAACGGCAATGCGATCTCCTTCCAGTATCACTTCGAATACGGCGTAATCATTCATTCCGGTATTTGTGAACGGAAGATCCAGATACCACCAGTAGAGCTTCTGCGGGTCGGCTTGATAGGTCAGCTGTCGCACGGAACCGTCCACAAGCGCATCCGGGTCGCCATTGGCCGTGGTTTTGTACAATGCGAAATACGCGGGATCACGGTCATTCATGGTCGACGCGTCTGCCCAAACCTTCTCAAGGCGGAATCCGTAGCCCTTGTAGTTCCTCACCACCGCGTGGGCGTCGCGATCTGTCTCGATCTTCCCTTCGATTCCATCCCCGGGATCATATGGATCTGTATCCGTGCGGACAAGATCATCGTTCACATACTGCCAGAATTTGTAGCCGTCAGGCGTTTCGGTCGGCCGCTCGACGATCCTGTACTCTGTGCCGGGTATCAGATCACGCACCTCGACCGTGTAATAAGCCGGTATTCCGGAAATGGAGCCCTTCGTACCTGTCTCAAGGCTCGCCCAGTATTTGCCGAGGTGTGTCACACTGCCGTCGGTGTGAACGACATCGTCCGTCAGATTGGCCAAGTCCTTTGTCCCATTCTCATAACCGGATTTCAAATAACCGGGGTATTGGTCGTCTGTGATTCTCACAAAACGCCCGGCACCTTCATTCCATGCGCAATAATAGCCTTCCGGATCCTTCACATGGTAAACGTACAGCTTCGCCTCGGAGAAATCTTTGTCAAAAGGCGTTTTGAAGTACAGTCGGAAGTCAAACGTCGCATTCTTGGCCGTCGTAAGACTCGGGTCCTCCCCGATGTCCATCGGTTTGCCGTCCGAACCATACAGCTCGATCTTCTGCGGAGCCGTGTCCGCTTCCAGTTTCCTGTACAGCTCCTTCATAAACGTCAGGTTCTTCCGGTTTTCAACCTTGTTGACATAATCGACCTTCGGGCGATCACCGGTGGACGCCATTGGGATTGTGTAGTCGCTGATATCGCCGTTTTGGGCATTTTTAGCGCCTGTGATTTCTTCTCCATTGACGGTTACTTTTGTATAGACCGTCGGATCAATGCCGCATTCCACAATCCGGTAATTGTCGGCGGTGTATGTCGCGCCTGTAGGATCGTGTCTTTTGGTGGGGAAGTTGATGATCGCCGTCTCGTCCGGCTTCAACATGAAGACATTGTAATACGTCGCGCCGTCCACTTCCAGTTCCGGCAGGAACGTCACCGGCTTGGTCGAATCCTTGTAGAAGACATAGTTCTTCGATTGATCCGAACATGGCATTGTGTTTTCCTTGTAATCAGCCGACACCTCATTCGGATCGAACGCGTTTCTCAGCATTATCTCCGTATTCGGATCATCCTCCATCGTATAGTAAACCTGGTACGGGAACACAGCGTAGGTCGTCTTTTTTTCGTTCTCGCCCTCGAGTTCCTTGTGCAGCTGTACAGTGCCCTTCTTGACGGTTGCCAGGTTGAATTTCATATGGAGGTTGGAAGCGCCCGCGCCGCGCTCCATGTAAAAGACCCGCATGGTGTGGGGGGTATTGTCGTTGAAAACGTGCTGCCCCGCGTCGTTGACTGTGAAAAGATTGTCGATATTGGCCAGTGCCTCCGTATCGCCGCGATCCTCGTAGTGCTTTTTAAACACATCATACAGCGTGGTTGTCTCGCCGTTGTTATGGACAACGCCTGTCCTGAAGTTCACATCGCCGCTCATAGCGCTGTGAATGCCGCCGAGGTCGATGACGAGCTCACCGTCCACGTAGAGCCAGAAATCGTCGTCGCCAGAGAACTCGAAGATGATGTCATGGCCCCAGGCATCCAGTCCGCTGGGCGTCTGGTAGAAGCTCGCTTCAAGCTCCATCCCGAAGTAATAATCCGTGTTCCCTTTGACAAGGTAAAGCTGTTCGTGCTTGCGCGGATCCGAATCGCTGAGCGGGTCTTTGTTGATTTTGTACAGATTCTCGGGGTTTACGGAGGCAAACCGGCCAGCCTCGATATCGTTGTACGGGAAAAACTCCCCGTGCTGCAGCGTTGGCTTGGCTGTGGTGTCGTTGGTACCAAGCTCCCGGTAAACCCTGAAATCACCGCTGTCCGTCAGGTAAGCGAAATTCTGCGTGCTGTTATACTCATAATAACCGGTGGCACGGTAGATGCTGTCTATGAACAGATGGTTGGCGTAGCTTGCTCCTGCGTAAAGGTTGGCCAGCGATCCGCCGGAGCCTGCTCGTGTCGTATCAGGATATCCGTTTTCACCAAGCTTTGTCGACAGCAGTCCCGACGTTTGGATATAAGTCGCGCCGTCATTGGTGACGTCCTGAAGGAACTTGTTCATCGAACCATCGGGCATTTCGTTCGTCTTACCGTTGGTAAAGTCCTTCATTTTCATCACGATGCCGTAATCATCATTGTTCACGGTCGGAACTTCGTGAAGTACATCGTCAACGGGAAGATCTTTCACAATGGCAAAGTAGAAATCCAGGCCATCCGCCCTGACACATGGCTCAAGAACAGGGTCATTTTGATTCAGATCCACTGTCAACGCTGAATACATGTATTTGGGCGTATCCCATGCCACGATCGGAGAATAGTACTGTTGATCCGTGCGTCCCTGCAGCAGTACGCCAACGGTATTCGTGGAAAGAATAGACCCATCGGAGTATTTCGGCGCGAGATAGGAAGGCTCTCCTTTGCTCCGCGCGTACAGGTTTTCCAGTTCGTAGTATCCGTTGGGTGTGTCGGTGCCTTCATAGACATATTCGGTGAACTGCCACAGCATGTCGTTCACATTGCCGCCGTACCATTCGATCGTATCGCCGCTTTCGACGCAGGGCACGAGTTCGCCCTTGCTGTTGATCGCGTAATACTCATAATGATCATTTTTCCACTGGCGGGCGTAAATGATGATCTTGGCGCCTGTATTTACATTTTCGGTATCGGAAACGCTTACCTTGGTAGCAGTATAGACCTTTTCATAATCTGCCAGCAATTCCTCCGGCTTCTCATCAACAAGATACAGCCACTCGCTGCCGGCCGTACCGCCCACATTATACCCCTTTGCGTACTCGCCGCTGTAGGTCAGGGTTTTGCTGTTCGAGCCCACGGATTTCAGACAGATCTGGCCTTCTTTTTTGCCCGTTCCGGGTTTCACCTGAATCTTGCAGGTTTCGTCCGGCGCATCGACCAGGCTGAGGCCGTCGGTCGAGATCTTGAGGTACTTTCCGTTGTTCTCCCTCAGGTAATAATAACTGTTGACTCTGTTGGCGGGGTCGTTTCCCACCCATTCAAACGTCCACATTGTGACGTTATCCAACGTATTGTTGGGAACATACAGCTTGTTTCCCGCATTGGACTCATGCGTCATCACGGTCAGGAATTTGGCTTCAAGGCATCCGGAATAGGGTTCATTATTCTCATCCGCTCCGGCATTCTCGATGCCCATCAGCGCTTTAGCGGTTTTTCCGCCGGCCCAGGTCATGAGGCCGTAAGACTTGCCGTCCAGCCCGTAAGTATCCGTGTTGGGATCGGTCTGTTCCCATAGATACAGATTATTGTTGCCATCTTTAGCGCTCTTTTTGGCGTAAAAACCTTCTCCGGTGCCGGACTGCATGTTCCAGTACCAGTCTTCGTTGTGAATCTTGAAAACAGCGCTGCCGTTCACCTCGACCGTAAAGGCAGTCCTGTCGCTTTCATCTCCGAAGGAAAGACTGGCGTCTGCGTTGTTGACCACGTACTTCTTGTTTTCATCGGCCATGCAGTAGATATAGTACTTTCCATCAGACGCATTCTCGAAATAGTAAAGCGCCACGCCGCTTACCGTCGGCACCGCTTTCCTGGCTGTCCTTTTGATGCCGTTTATTGTATTTTCGCCCGAGGTTTTTGACGTTGCGGTATTCGTCAGGAAATAACCGCTCGTATGCCCAATGTAATAACCCTTGGTCGTCAGGCTTTCGAGAGAAGTCAGCTTCGACCAGCCAGCCTCAGCACCGGAAGGCCCGGAGACGATGGCGTAAACGGAGAATCCCGACGCCTCGAAGCGGACCATCGTTCCGTCCACTGCATTGGTGGCCTGACCGATTTCGGCAATGTCTACCACATCTCCGCTCTCGCTTCCGTCCGCGAAGTGCACGACCTGTGTATTCTGCGCTTCTTCCTCGCTCTCATGAGCAGCCTTATCCGCCAGCTCAACCTTCACATCCACCGGCGCGGCGATATCCACTTTTTCGCCATTCGCATCGACGATTTTGATGTCAAAGAGGCGAATGTAATCAAACTCACCCGTGGTAAAGCCGAGCGCTTCCTGGGTTTTTGAGACATACTGGTCATATTCCGAGGCTTCCTCATCCTGCTGTTCATCCGGAAGGATCTCGGAAACCTCCAGCTCCGCCCCTTCCGGTATGCCGGCCTCGCGACCGTAGGTCACGGTGATCAGCCAGGCCTGGCCCGACGCGGAGATAACCGTCTTCGTCAGCTGCGCATCGGTAACGCTTATGGTTATCGTATCGCCGTTGCGCATCGCGATCGACAGGGATTCCTCGCTGTCGAATGCCTTCAGGGATACCAGCGCCCAATCCGGAGCCCGGAATGTCGCGGCGTTCAGCGCCGCGATGTCCTCTTCGGTGAGTTCGGCGGAATAGACCGGCTCCAGACCCCACTGTTCGATCAACATGCCGGCGGTGATGTCTTCCGACACCGGCACGGGCTTCACCAGTGTCTCGTCAGAGAAGGTCACGCTTTCGATCTGCGCCATAAAGGCGTCATAGTCGGGTTCAGCCGCCTCGGCGGGTTCGCTCTGCGCCTCGGAGTTCGCCGCGTCTGCCGCTTCAGCAGGCGACTCGCCCAGCACGTCCATCATTTCCACCAGCGACCGCAGGCTCATGGCCCCGCCGCCGACGATGCTGTATTCAAAGGTTTCGCCGTTCGCGTTCCAGTGGAAGTCCACGGTATAGACAATGCCGTAAACCGAGAAGCTCTCGGCATTAAAGGCTACGGATTCCTCATCGTGCTCCGCGTTCAATATCTGCATCTCGCCGCCATCGTCAAAGTGAACGGCCTTTACGGCGTCTTCACTGCCGTCGCTCAGCGTGGCGCGCACCTCCACCGGCTCGGCGGGCTGGACTTCACGCCCCTCCTCATCCAGTATGGCGATGTCGAAGAATCGGGCAAGCGTAATCGTCTCCTGGCCGCGCAACGCCTCGGCGGTCTGGGCCAGATAAGCCTCCGCGTCCTCTCCCATCACCTCAGATACCTTCAGCGTGGCGCCGGCGGGAATGTTCGCGTCCTTGCTGTAGCCCACGGTGATGATCCAGGAATCACCGGACGCGTCTATGTAGCGGGTCTCGATGGTTTCCGTGAAAACCACGGCGTAGATGGAAAAGCTGTCGGCGGAAAAGGCGACCGACCCATCGCCGTCCTGTGTTTCCGGTGCATTTGCCCCTTCGGTGCCCTCCTGACCGGCGGGGGCGTCATTGAGCGCGCCTTCCTCGCCCGCGGGCATCTCCATGAAGACCTCCGCTTCGCCGGTCTCTTCGCTGTCAACGACCTTGGCGGCGCCTTCATCGTCCACGTGGACGACCACCGGGTCCTGCGGTTGCTCGGCTTCCCTGACGTTCATCACGACGGAGATGGGCAGCAGCGGCTCGATCTCATCGCCGTTGTACCAGAAGCTGATGTCCACGGCGTGCACGCTCTTGACTTCGACGAAGTCCTCCGCCACGGTTTCCTCGATATCGCTGATCGTCTGCTGGTCCACAACGTCCGAAACAGATATCGTCGTTCCCTCGGGGAAGGCGCCTTCCGGCGCATCCACGACGACCTTCATGGTCTCGGTGCTTTCCTCGAAGTGCTGAGCGGGATAGGCCGGTTTCGGTTCCGGCAGGGTGCAGTTCAACAGCGTCAGCTCATACCGGACGGCCTGAACACCGACTGAAATTTGGGTCTCTTCAAAGCTCGCCAGAGGCGTGACGAATCTATCCTCATCCGCTGCCTCTATGGACAGAAGCGTTTCATCATATTCTATGCAGACGCCGCCCGCGCCTTCTTCCTCAGTATCTTCGGCCTCTTCCCCGGTTTCCCCGGTCCCGGCTTCAGGCGCAGAAGCGGTTTCCGACGCACCATCCAGGCTGGCAGCCTGAGCACTTGCCATCATCTCGTTCAGAGAGAGCGGATAGGCTTCCACATTGGACAAGTCGATGGTGGCCTTGTAGATGGTATGACTTACCTCACCCGGCTGTTCGGGCTGTTCGACCTTCTCTTCACCGGTTTCAGCGTCACCGGTCTGCTCTTCGTCGGTCTGCTCTTCGCCGGTCTGCTCGGCAGTCTGCTCGGCACCGGTCTGGTCGCCGGGCTGTTCTTCGTTGGTTTGCTCTTCGCCGGACTGATCGGCACCGGACTGGTCTTCGCTGGTCTGTTCTTCGCCGGACTGCTCGGCACCGGACTGGTCTTCGCTGGTCTGTTCTTCGCCGGACTGCTCGGCACCGGACTGGTCTTCGTTGGTCTGTTCTTCGCCGGACTGCTCGCCGGACTGCTCGGCACCGGACTCTTTACCGTTCTGCTCGTCGCCAGACTGCGCGTCGGGCTGTTCTTCGCCGGACTGCTCGTCGTCGGACTGGTCGCCACCGACCTGCGCATCACCAGTCTGCTCTTCGCTTACCTGTTCGCCGGACTGTTCGGCACCGGACTCTTCACCGTTCTGCTCGTCGCCAGACTGCGCGTCGGGCTGTTCTTCGTCGGACTGCTCGTCGTCGGACTGGTTGCCGGGCTGTTCTTCGTTGGTCTGTTCTTCGCCGATCTGTTCTTCGCCGGACTGCTCGCCGTCGACCTGCGCGTCATCAGATTCTTCGCCGGACTGCTCGCCGTCGACCTGCACATCATCAGATACTTCGCCGGTTTGCTCGCCGCCGATCAGCACATCATCAGATTCTTCGACGATCTGCTCGCCGCCGACCTGTACATCATCAGATACTTCGCCGGTCTGCTCGTCGCCGACCTGCACGTCACCGGATTCTTCCCCGGTCTGCTCGCCGCCGACCTGTACATCATCAGATGCTTCCCCGGTCTGCTCGCCGCCGACCTGTACATCATCAGATTCTTCGCCGGTCTGCTCGTCGCCGGTCTGCCCGTCAGCCTGCACTGCCGTGCCGTGCGCGCCTTCCGTCGACTCAGCATCGCCCTGTCCGTCGGCGGCACCAAATCCGACTTCGGTCTGTTCGTCAGCCACAGCCTGTTCCTGCTGTTCGGATTCCTGCTGCGCAGGTTGTTCATTCTGCTGGTCCACAACGGGTTGTCCGTCCTGCTCCGGTTGCCCATCCGTGAGCGCGGCATCCAAAGTCAGACCGCTCTGCTGACCCTCATCGATCGTCTTTACATCCTCCGACGACGGGGGATCCAGCGTGGTCTGTTCATTGTTTTCCGAGGGAGTATCCGCGGCGGGCTGCCCATCCTCTGCCGCAGACGTGTCCACATCCTGTTCCGTGGGCGACTCGCCCTCGCCGGGAGCCGCCGCAACCCCGCCGATCAGCTGTATGGTCTTTATCTCATTCTTCAACACCAGTGCGAGTTCAACGCTGTCAAAGTCCCTCAGCGCTGTGATGGTGTAGTCCTTCTTTGCACGCTTTATGGACAGCGAATCGGCCTGCGTCCCATCGATATCTACGACGCCGACTTCTTCTACCGACTTCAGTCTGATTTTAAGACCGGCAGCTTCAATGATCTCGCTCAGACGGGCTTGATGGCCCAGAGTAAACACGGGCTCCTCAGCGGCGTCGTCATTGTACTCAGCCGCTGCCGCATCATCCGTCAAAGCGTCCGAATTCCCATTGATGTCATCCAATGTCGGCTCGAGGTCGACATCATCCAGAGACAGGAACTGGTCGCTTTCATCAGGAATGTCATCGACACTCTCTGCCTCGACCTCTGAATAATCCGCCACGGTGGCTTCATCCGGTCTCTCTTGGTAGCATGCGTCCGTATGCACATGTTCGGTTTTGCCGCACACCAAATTCATGTCCCCATCATAGCACTCCGATGTATGGACGTGTTCGGTCAAACCACACATGGGAATCCTTGAGAGGGCATCGCTCCTCTGTTTAAGCCCATACAGGGTCAACAGAAGTGTTATGATGCTCAGAATGGCTATTATTCGATTGAGCACCCTCTTCTGCTTGCATTTCCTCAATAGTTCATTGATATAGCTTTCCATGTTCAACCCTCTCTTAATAGGTCATGGGCGTAAAAGTCGTTCCGATCGTTTTTCGGCTGTTTGTTCTCCGCGTTCCAAGTCTATATATTGTATCCTCTTACGAACCCAAAGACATCTTGAGCGAACGCTATTATGTATGGCCATCCATACCGCCCGCAAAGTATCTCTTTCATGCTATGTTTCCCATCGCGCTTCGGTGAAGCGGGGCAGCAAACTTTACTCCGGCATAACCAGCAAACCAACTGCACAGCGCGTCATGAACGCCAGCGGTTTGTTTCCCGGCAGGTTCGCTTCACGGGGGTGTATTTCTGTAGTGAACGGCGACTGTTCCGGCGTTTACTATAGGAATACATTGTTGCGGTTCCGCGACACGTATCCTATTAAATAATACCATAATGCGAATCGGCTTTCAATCATTTTCTATGGCTTTCGAGTAAAAACACGAAAGAAATAGGGAAGTTTTTGTTTATTGCCTGTTCCTGGTTTGTTGGCGCGTTCAATCAGCGGATAAAATGTCAGAGGAAAGCGCGGCGAATACGGGTTGATAAAGCATCGGAATTCTGGTATCATAGAACCGTGAATGGCGAAAGCATCCCCAAAGACCCGCAAGAGGCTTGAAAGACCATGAATCAGAACCGGAATGATTTTGCGCAGTATGACGGAAAGATGGTCCGCATTACGGACCCCGACGGGCGCGTGTTCACAGGCGTCGCGGAAGCGCAGTCCGCGGACTGGTGCTTTCACATTCTCAACCGCGACGAGGAAGGGATTGAAGTCAACGGCTACACCTTCTTCGCTTCCGACATCGCCGAGATCAGGCCGCTGCCGAACCTGTCCGTCATCCGGGCCACGGAAACCTGGCAGCAGGCAGGGGCCTATTACGTCCGCATTCAGGCGATGGCGAAGAAGCACCATATCACGCTCCGACAGGAGTTTGACGCGCATGACGGGCCGGGAACAAAGTACATCGTCGTGACGGATGACGGCTTTCCGATTGCCACGGCGCGGATGTATGCGCTTGATCAATCGAGCGTGATGATCGGGCGGGTGGTCGTTTTGCCCGAGTACCGGCATCAGGGCATCGGGACGATGGTGGTCCGGGCCTGTGAGGAATGGGCGGAGGAGATGAACTGTGCCAAAGCGGTTGTTGAAAGCCGGGACAACAAGATCGGGTTCTACGAGCAGATGGACTATGAAATCGCCGGCGAAGCGGTAAACGGCGACACATTCCGCTGTGTCAGAATGGAGAAAGATCTATGAGACGCATTGTTGTGATCCTTTTGGCTTTGACGCTTCTTTCCGGGTTCGCGGCGGGTCAGGCGGCGGGAGGCGACGACAGGACCGGGGGCTATACGCAGATCGATCAGGAGACCGCCAAGCAGATGATGGCCCTTGACGACGGCCACGTGGTCGTGGATGTGCGCCGGCAGGACGAATATGACGCGGGCCACATTCCCGGCGCCATACTGATTCCCAATGAGTCCATCGGATGCGATTCACCGGAAGCCCTGCCGGACTATGACCAGATCATACTGATCTACTGCCGGAGCGGGAACCGGTCGAAGCAGGCAGCCCAAAAGCTGGCGGGCATGGGGTATACGCACATCTATGAGTTCGGCGGCATCAATACCTGGACCGGGGAGATCGTGACCGGAGGAGAACCGGCCATGCTCTCCTTCCATTCCTTCGACGGCGGCGGACCGGAGTTCGGCATCGTGCTGGATTCGGATATCGTCTCCTGGAATTCGGCGCGGGAGTACAACGACGCCAATCACGACGAGCTGGACGGCGCGGCCTATCAGGTCGTCTTTACATTCACCGGCGTCAAGCCCGGCGAGGCCACGATGACCGTGGAGGAACGGTCCCCGATCGGCGGGAATCTGGATCATGTGTACGCGGTGAAGGTCGATGACGATCTGAACGTGACCGTCGATCTTTTAACGACCACCGATCTGGATGCGTGATCCTCTATCAGGGGAATTAGATCACGATATACTGCGACCGGAACACCTGGGACTTCATGGAGGATAATATGCTCAAGCGAATCATGGCGATTGCCATAGCGGTAATCTCTATACTCATACCTGTGCGTCCGCCCCAAAAAACATGTTGACAAATCGCGAAAATGTGTTTATAATGATTTGTGCAAGCGGTTGCACGAAGGGAGGCGGGTTCGATGGCAGTGACAATCCATGATGTGGCCAAGCTGGCCGGCGTCAACTCGTCCACCGTCTCCCGTGTGATCAACGGGAAGGCCACGATCACGCCCGATACCAAGGAGCGCGTGTATGCCGCGATGCGTGAACTGGACTATCATCCGAATTCCCTCGCGCGCAGCCTGGCCAGCGGCCTGAGCGGGGCAATCGGCGTGATCGTCGATGCCCGCGACGCCGAAGCCTTCAGCAACTGGTTCTTTGCCCGCAGCCTCTTCGCGATCGAGCGGGAAGCGCAAGCCAGAGGCTATCAGGTGATCATCGCCAATGGGGCCCAGAGCAAGGGCGGAAACATTGAGACCATGATGAAGGAGCATAAGGTCGACGGACTGATTCTCCCGCCCACCACCGTCAAACCCTCGCTGATGAAGACGATCGGCGATTTTCCGTATGTGGTGCTGGGTACGCCCGATACGCTGAGCAGCCAGACCAGCTGGGTGGACAACAACAACGGGCAGGGCGCGGAGATGGCCGTCAGGCACCTGCAGGAGATGGGCTATCAGAATATCGCGTATCTGGGCGGCCATGAGAAGCGGGGCTTCACAAAGCGCCGCATCAGGGGCTATCAACAGGCAAATACCGGAAAAGAGACTGTGCTTGCGACGGATGGCACCACCGAGAACGCCTATGAGACGGCATTATCCGTATTGAAGAAAACCGGCCATCCCGACGCCTTTGTCTGCAATGACAACCTGGCTGCCTTCGGCTTGCTGAAGGCCTGCCGGGAGCTGCGCGTCCATGTGCCGCGGGACGTGGGCATCGTGGCGTTCGATAACTATCCGCTGGCCGAGTACACCGACCCGCAGCTGACGATCGTAGACATCGATACGGCCATGCTGGGGGAGCAGACGGCCCAGCTGTTGTTCAAGCGCATCGAGAACAGGGCGGGGAACCAGCAGATCATGCTGTCCACCACGCTGGTCAAACGCGCGTCCACAGAGAGGAAGGCGAGATAAATGAATGCAGCCGCCGTAAGGCACCTTTCTTTTTACCCTTATGTGCAACCGCTTGCACGTGATACGGTTCGATTCATACTGGAAGCGGCGGCGGGGGATCTCCTGGCCTGTGACCTGATCTGGTGGAGGCGGGCGGAGCCGGACAAGCGCGGCTGCGTGCCGATGACGCCGGGACGGAACGACGGATGCAGACAGCACTGGCGGGCGGAGGTCGCATTCGCGGAGGAGACGCACTATATCAAGTATGCGTTTCAACTGACGGATCGGGAAGGACGGCGGAGATGGTTCAACGCCTATGGCCCGCAGGATATGGCGGGGGAATCGGGCTGCTTCGAGCTTCTTCAGATCAACCAGACCGATGTGCCGCGAACGCCGGAATGGGCAAGCGGCTGTATCTACTACCAAATCTTCCCGGAGCGCTATGACAGGGCCGGTGAACCGACCCAAAAAACGGAGCCCTGGAATGCCGCGCCGACCCGTGAAAACTACCTCGGCGGGGATCTGAGGGGCATCCTCGGGCGACTGGATTATCTGTCCGGGCTGGGGGTGGAGTGCATCTACCTGAACCCCGTGTTCGAGGGAGATTACAACCACAAGTATGCCACGACGGACTATTTCAGGATCGATCCCACCTTCGGCACGGAGGCCGATCTGCGCGAATTGGCGGAGCGGGCCCACGCCCGGGGAATCCGAATGATACTGGACGGCGTGTTCAACCATGTGGGCATTCATTTCCCGCCCTTTCAGGATCTGCTTGAAAACGGCGAGGCGAGCCGGTACAGGGATTGGTTCTACCCGAAGCGCTATCCGATCGGGATCGACGCCGCCTGCTATGAGTGCGTGGGCGATTATCCGTACATGCCGCGCCTGAACGGAGCGAACCCGGAGGTGCGCGCGTATGTGGAGCGCGTGTTGCTCTATTGGCTGGAGCGGGCCCATATTGACGGCTGGCGCTTTGACGTGGCCGATGAGCTGGACCGCCACGCCGTGACGGGATGGCGGGAGGCCGTAAAGCGCCTTTATCCCGATGCGCTGATGCTGGGCGAAACCTGGGGCGACGCGTCGCGCCTGTTGGGGCCGGACGGCTTTGACAGCGCCATGAATTACCTGTTCCGCGACGCGGTGGCGGATTTCTTCGCCCGCGGCGCCATTGACGCGCAGGGCCTGGAGAAGCGGCTCAACGGAATGCTGATGCGCTATCCGGAGGAGACCAACCACATCATGTACAACCTGATCGGCAGCCATGACACGGCCCGATTCCTGACGGAAGCGGGCGCGGAGAAATGGCGCGTCAGATTGGCCATGGCTTTCCAGATGCTGTTTCCCGGTTCCCCGGCCATCTACTATGGCGATGAGATCGGCATGGAGGGAGGAAATGACCCCGGGTGCCGGGGCGGCATGGCCTGGGACAGGCAGGACGCCGAACTGCTGACGTGGGAGAAGCGCATGATTGCCCTGCGGAAAAAGCATCCGGCGCTGCGCCGCGGAAGCTATGCCGTGCTGACGGCGAAGGGCAATATCTTCGCTTTCCAGAGGGAGCTGGGAGGCGATCGCGTGGCGTCGTTCTTCAATACGGGGGATACGCCCGAGACAGTGGACTTCACGGACGCGGGGGAACCCGTGCACATTCCGCCGCGCTCCGTAAAGATCATAGATTCATATTGAGGAGGAATAGTTATGAACACCTTCAGGAAGATCCTTGCCGCGGCGGTGGCCTGCATGCTGCTCCTGTCAGCGTGCGCAGCGCTGGCCGAGGGCGAGACGGTCATCAATTTCTGGCACCACTACAGCGCTCAGTCCGCCGAGAATGAAACGCTGATGAATGTGCTGATCCCCGCCTTTGAGGCGGAGAACCCCGGCATCAAGGTGAACGCCGTGTCCCACGAGTGGGCGGAGCTGCACGACAAGGTGCTGGTCAGCGCCAATTCCAACGCGCTGCCCGACGTCGCGCGCTGCGACATCGCCTGGCTGCCGGAATTCCAGAAGATGGGCATACTGGTGGCCCTGGACGAAGAGATGGCCGATTTTGCCGATGTCAGCGGCCAACTGCTGGACAGCGCCATGTCCACTGCCGCGATCGGCGGTCACTATTACGCGCTCGCCCTGAATACCAACAGCAAGATCGTGTTCTACAACACCGCCATGCTGGAGGAAGCGGGCGTAGCGGTCCCCGCTACGATGGATGAGTGGGCGGAGGCCGTGAAGGCCCTGTCCGGCGAGAACGCGAACGGCCAGCAGGTGTGGGGCTGGAACGAGCCCGCGCTGGCAGGCTGGAACATCTGCCCGTTCATCTGGAGCTTCGGCGGCGCGCTGACCGATCCCGACCAGACCGTGGCCACCGGCTATGTCAATGGTCCCCAAACCGTGAAGGCCGTGGAGACCTTCGCGGCGCTGGTCCAGGCCGGCGCGATCACCGGCTTCAACGCGGGCGACATCCCCATGACCGATGGCTTCGGTACCGGCCGCTACGCCATGATGCTGGAGGGCCCGTGGAAGTCTGCCGAGCTGGCCGGCGCGTATCCCGACGTGGTATATGGTACGGCTCCGATCCCCGCGGGCGAGGGCGGCAGCACCTCTGTTCTGGGCGGTGAGGACATCGCCATGTTCAACACCGCCAACCGGGAAGCGGCGTGGAGGTTCATGCAGTTCATGACCGGCGAGTACGCCGAGACCGAGATGGCCAAGTGCGGCCAGATTCCGGTGAACAAGGCGGCGCTGGAGAGCGACACCGTGAAGAACGCCGATTACGCGCCCTTCATCGAGGCGATCCAAACAGCCAGGGCCCGCCCCACCGTCGCCGCCTGGAGCGAGATGGACAACGGCCTGCAGGTGGCCATGACCGCCATCGTGAACGGCGAGAAGACCGCTCAGGAAGCGCTGGACGAGCTGGCCGCCCAGTGGGATGAACTGTTGAAGTAAAAACTGTCTTTGGATCGACGGGGCCGGTCCGTTCCGGCCCCGGTTTGGAGGATTGGCTATGATTCAGAAATCGCGCGTCAACCGGGCGCAGCTTTTCGCGCTGCTGCTGCCGGGGTTGCTGGTTTTCGGCATGTTCACGGTCTATCCCATCGTGCGGCTATTCTGGATGAGCCTGTGCGACATGCGCTTTTCCTCCATGCTCACGCAGCCGTTTGCGGGGCTGTTGAACTATCGCCAGGTGTTCGGCGACGGCACTTTTTGGATGGTGTTCGTCAACAGCGTGGTCTATACGCTCATCACCGTGCCGGGACAGATGGTCATCGGCCTGTTCATCGCGGTGCTGCTCAACGGCATCAAGCGCTTCAGCGTGACATTTCGCGTGATCAACTATCTGCCGGTCGTGACCTCCTGGGTGATCGCGTCGCTGGTATTCCGCTATATCTTCAATACGGAGGGCCTGCTCAACCACTTCCTGTGGAAGGTTTTGGGCGTCACAAGCGGCAACATTCGCTGGCTGGACACCCGGTGGAGCGGCCTGAGCGTCGCGATGATCCTCGGCATCTGGAAGGGCATCGGGTGGAACATGGTCATCTTCCTGGCGGCGCTCCAGCAGGTCCCAAAGGATCTGTACGAGGCGGCGGACATCGACGGCTGCGGCGCGTGGAAGAAGTTTGTCTGCGTGACGCTGCCCGGCATCCGCGGCACGATATTGTTTGCGCTGATCGAATTGACCATCGGCGGCTTCAACGTGTTCACATCCATCAAGATGATCACCGGCGGCAAGCCCGCCCACCAGACGGATACCCTGCTGACCTGGATGTATTACAAGGCGTTCAGCACGGGCCAGTTTGGCTATGCCGCGGCGCTGAGCTTCGTCATGGCGCTGTCGTTGGGATTGCTGGCCATCGTGCAGTTTCGCATGATGCGCAGCCGGGAAGCGTAGGGGGTGTCGGCGATGAAGAGAATGAACGCGGCCAGGGTCAGGGCGGCCATCATCCGGTACCTTCTGCTCGCCGTCGGCACCGTGGTGTTCACCCTTCCGATGCTCTACATGATCTCCACGTCTCTGCGTCCGAACGGCGCGCTCTACGAGTATCCGCCGCGCTTCTTTCCGAAGCCGGAGGCGCTGACGCTGGAGAACTACGACTATATCCTGCGCCAGAGCAAATTCTACCTGAACTTTTTAAACTCCGTGCTGGTCTCCGTTTCCACGATACTGCTCGCGGCGGCGGTGGCCTCGGCGATGGCTTTCGTCCTGGGCAAGTTCAAATCCAGGGGCACGAAGACGCTGTTCGCGTTCATCATCATCACGATGATCATTCCCGGCACGACGATGATCGTGCCGCAGTTTGAACTGGCGACCAAGCTTGGTCTGGTGAACAGGCTGTGGGGGTTGATCCCCTTCTATGTCGCGTGGGTGATCCCCTTTTCGACCTTTATGATCAAGGGCTTCATGGAGAACATCCCGGGCGAGATCATGGAGGCCTGCTGGATCGACGGCGCCGACGTGTGGACGGTGTATACCCGCGTGGCGCTTCCGCTGGCGTCGCCGGCGCTGGCCTCGGTCAGCATTTTCAACTTCCTCACCGCCTGGGAGGAATACCCCTGGGCGAACACCGTGATCAACGACAATAACCGGCGCACACTGCCCATCGCCATCGCGGGCTTCTTCGGCCAGCATCAGTTTACGCAATGGGGTTACGTGTTTGCCATGTCTGTGCTGACGCTGATTCCCGTCGTGCTGATTTTCATACTGTGCCAGAAGTTCTTCGTGCAGGGACTGACCGCGGGCAGTGTGAAGGGGTGATCCGGCGCCGCATGAACAGCAATGCTTTGAAGGACCCCATTGCAGATAAAAGGGGTTGATTCAACAGGCGGGTTTGTGATAATATGAGCCTGTCGGATGACGATGGAACATCGTTGCAGGTATCACGGAATGGGTGGTTGTATGAATCAGCGACTGGCGGTGCTGTTTCCGGGCATCGGGTATCATTGCGACAAGCCGCTTCTGTACTATTCGGCAAAGCTGGCGCGGGCGGCGGGCTATGAGGTGCTGCCCGTGCCCTACGCGGGGTTTCCGCAGAAGGTGCGCGGCGACGCGGACAAGATGCGCGCGAGCTTTGAGATCGCGTGGACCCAGGCCGAGGCCATGCTGGCGTCGGTGCGCTGGGAGGAATACGGGGACGTGCTGTTCATCGGCAAGAGCATCGGCACCATCGTGGCGTCCCGATACGCCCAGGAGAAGGGCCTGGCGGTGCGAAGCATACTGCTCACGCCGCTCAGGGAGACGTTCGCGTATGTCCGCGGGGAGGCCGTCGCCTTTCACGGCACCGCCGACCCCTGGGCGGATACCGGGGCGATCGTCGCGGCCTGCCGGGAGCGCGGCATACCGCTGTATCTGACCGAAGGCGCCAACCACTCCCTGGAGACCGGGGACGTGCCGCGCGACGTGCGAACGCTCGAAGAGACCGTGGTCCGTATGAACGCGTTCATGAGCGAAACGGGAAGCTGACGCGCCGCCTCATCCTTCGCGCATGCCATATTCCGTGTCCTCGTCGACCATCTGCAGCATGATTTCGGCAAACACCGGGTCAAACTGGGTTCCCTTTCCCTTTTCGATCTGCTCCCGCACATGCGCCTGGTCCAGGGCGTTTCGGTAGCTCCGTCGGTGAACAGGGTATCAAAGCGAGTCATGCGATTCTCCTTTCCGAGGTTTATTGGGGACGTTCTCTTGACAGACCGTTACCGACCATCCGAGCCGCGTCGACGGTGAAGAGAACCGGCTTTCCGTGCCGCCTCCCAACCCTCACGGCGGTCTGTGGATCGGCGGAAAGGTGAACATACTGTCTCGGAGAACTGGATGCTGTTGATTGCCGCGATCAGCGTTTGCTGCCGGATGCGTTCACGGGTCGCGCCGACCTCAGTGCGCATTCTCCGTCAGCTCCTGATACAGCTTCATCAGCATGGCGACACAGGCGGATTCGGACTGATAAGCCGGGTCGCCTTTCTTGATGCCATAGGCCGCCATGACGGCCTTGTCGTTCTCTTGGTGGGCCTTGCGCAGCTCCGGGGGCATGGTGCGCTCGTCATAGAGGTCGGCGAGGGATGCGTCCGGGTAAAGGGCGCGGGCGTCGAGTATAGCCAGGGCGGTCTCAACGATCTTCGCCCGCTGTGCGTCGGTGGGGGTGGGCCAGGGGAAGTTGTTGTAGACATTTGTGATGGTGTATCGATAATCACTTTTTAACCGTCCACATACAGTTCGCATCCAAGCATTGCTCACATTACTTGTAATAATGCCGAAATCATATAGAGTTGCATTGGGCAACATTTGAACAAGGTTTGTCGCAATGACATCGCAGGATTCAAAACCAATAGGGATGTACTTTCGGTTTTGGCTTGAGGTTAACGGTATAATAAGATAAGTTCCTGATTCCGGTTGCCTTATTTCCCCAAATAGATACGGAACAGCTGCAAGCTTTTGAGTTGCTGTACGTCTGCTTTCACTCCTGAATGCCTTGACTGCTTCCACTCGCCGCATGACTTCGGGCATTCTCCTAATATCTGTGGGGGAAACACCAACAAGCCACAAACAGTATCTATCCAGTTTGTTGATAAACTCTTTTGAACCAACAAGCCTACGAATAAAAGCCTTTGCGGAAGGTTCCTTCTGAATGAATGTATTTAAATCATCCGCTTCAATAATCAAGTTACCATCATCAATTGGAGTATTCCCAAATACCATTTCTTGCACATTACAAAGCGGCTTTTTTCTGTTTTCAACAAAAACATCTGGCCCATCAAAGAGATATGCGTTGATTCTATTTACTGCTATTTCAGTATCATTATCATATATGATTCTTTGTTTTTCACTCAGGGCTGTACTGAATCCGATGATCACGCAATGGACATGTGCCTTGATGGATGCTTCGCTGTCCCAGCGGAAGGTGCGGTGGGCAAAGTCGATGTGTACACCGCTTTCCATCAACGGTTTCCATAAGTTCGCGACAGCTTCGCCCTGTGTGACGGAATTCGTGGATACCAGCGCGGCGCGTATAGTCGTGCTTTGCATGAGATCAGATGCTTTCTTGTACCAGCAGGTTACATAATCAAGGTTGCCGACGTTCTGCCATTTCACACCGAAGATGGACAATACGTCGTCCTTCTGTGCGGCGTTCATCATTCGCGCTCCCACAAACGGCGGATTTCCCATGATATAATTCAGCCGACTCTTGTCCACGACCTCATTCCAGTCCAGCCGCAGCGCGTTGCCTTCCACGATGTTCGCGGCGGTTTTCAGCGGCAGGAAATCCAGAGGCATGTGGATGATGTCCTCGGTCTCCTTCATCATCTGCGATTCCGCGATCCACAGGGCCGTGCGGGCGACCGTCACCGCGAAGTCGTTGATTTCGATGCCGTGGAACTGGGCGATGCTGACCTTGATCTGATTGATGGCCGCGCCCATCATGATCTGGCCGCCGGTCATCTCCGATATAACGCGGTTCTCCAGTCGCCGAAGGCTCAGGTAGGATTCCGTGAGAAAATTGCCGCTGCCGGCCGCGGGGTCCAGGAATACCAGAGAAGCCAGCTTGTCCTGATACGCTTCCAGTCTGCGGCGGCGCGTCTTCTGGATGGGCTCGGCCAGTATGGCGTCCAGCTCCGCCTTCAGATCGTCCAGGAACAGCGGGTCGATGACCTTGTGGATGTTTTCAATGGAGGTGTAGTGCATGCCTCCGCTGCGGCGGGTCTCCGGGTTCAGCGTGCTCTCAAACACCGCGCCGAATATGGTGGGGCTGATCTGCGACCAGTCAAAGTCCTCGCTGGCGTCGCGCAGCAGCAGGTGATAGATGTCCTCGGTGATGGGCGGGATCTCGATGTTCTCGTCTCTGAACAGCCCGCCGTTGACATAGGGGAACGCCGCCAGCAGCGGGTCGTCGTCGGCCAGATAGGGATCGCGCTCCTCCGGCTTCTGATCCAGCACGCGGAACAGCGCTGTCAGGCGCTTTCGGGTATCCTGACAGGGGCGGGCCTGCACATAATCATGGAACATCAGGTGCTGGCCGAATATGCCCGCGTCCTCCGCGTACAGGCAGAACACCAGCCGCACGCACAGCGCGTTCAGGCTCTTGAGCGTGCGTTCGCTGGTCGGGTCTTTGTATCGCCTGAGCAGCGCGTCGTACAGCTTCCCAACCAGCTCGCCGGCCTTGATGGAAATCTCCATCTCACGCCGGAGGTTCTCTGACCCGGTGTTGACCAGGAAGTTCAGACGGGTGTATTCCCTCTCCAAATCCCTGAGCAGCACGATATACGGCTCCGCGTTCGGGTTGTTCATGTCATGGATGCGGAATTCCTGGAAGTTGCAGACCACGATCCAGCGCGGATTCATGTTGTGCGGCAAAAGACCGGCATAACGGCGCGCCTGCTGGAAGGGCGTGAGCATAGAGCCGTCCGATTGGCGGTAGGATTTGGACAGGTCGACGTCCATGCCCTTCTGCTCGATCAGCACGGCGGTTTCATGGATGTACGCGTCAATGAATATCGTGGAACCGGTCTGATCATTTTTCACGCGGAATTCGAAAGAGACGTCGGAACTGGGATTCTCGACCCCATATACATCATGAAGCAGATCGCGCCAGAAGTTTTGCGCATCCTGCTTTTCGTCGCCGCGACCAGTCCAGGCTTTGACAAAGGCTTTTGCCGCGCTCCGCTTCTCCACATCTGACATCGGGCGTGTATTCATGGCGCATGTGCCTCGCTTCCATAAAAATCCAATATAATTATACCAAAAATCCAAGGCTCTATCAACCGTGAATTTGGCTTCGTTCAGCCCCGGTTCACATACCCACGCTGCGCTGCGATCGTTTTTCAGGTGCGCGGGTCTTTGACAGTTAAAGTGGCGCCAGCCCTCTTTTCTTTGTGCTTGACAAATGTATCTCGAAGCTGTATAATAGTATCAGTTGATACCATTGTCTGTGGAGGATGTCTACATTGGAGCAAACCAAAGCAAGAATTGAAAGCGCGCTGGAAGTACAGGCTTATCTTCAGGATCTGAAGTACGCGCTGGAGCACGGCGCAACAGTTACATTCCAGATGGAACGTCGCGTCGATCAGAATCGGGACGTGCGCTACACAAACAAATATACCGTGGCCGATCTGTTTCCGGATGAAGATCCTGTGACGGCACTGAAGCGCGAACTTCAAAAGCTGACTATCGAAGAATACATGCAGACCGTCAAAGACCTTCATTTCCCCAATCGAAGTGAAATGCGCGAATTCGGCAAGGTCTATGATGGTAAAGGCGACGTGTACATAAAGATCAGAGTGGAACTGTTGTCGCAGTATGGCAATCACACAACATTTGTGATGTCTTTTCACTATGCCGAGATTCCATTTGCGCCAGAAATGTTCCCCCATAGAAAACGGCGAGGAGGTGACTCTATATGAAGATCGTTCGGACGGAAAAGAGGCTCTGCCCCTGCTGCATGGAAGAACACGAGGTGAAGACCATCGTTGTTCGGGAGCATAATATCTTCAAGGGTATCGAGATTGACTACGATGCGGAGTATTTCTATTGCGATCAGGCGGACGAGACCTACGCCGAGGAGAATCAGATCTCAGCCAATGATATCGCCATGAAAAATGCTTATCGCTTGACCATGGGACTTTTGACATCCGGCCAGATTGCGGACATCCGTACAAGATATGGTATCAGCCAGAGCGATCTGTGCCTGTTGCTGGGTTGGGGTGCAAAAACCATCACCAGATACGAGAGCCATCAGGTGCAGGACATCGCACATGACACGATCCTTCGCAAACTCTCTTCAGATCCCGAATGGTTTCTGTCGCTGCTCCGCGCATCGGAGAGCGCGCTTTCTCCCGCTTCCTACGCCAAGTATCTGGAAGCGGGAACAGCCCTGTTTGAGGCCGATCACGATCGTTATCTGAAGAGCGCGATCATGTCCAGATATGTGCGTTTCCTGAGAAATCCGGAGTTTTCCGGGAACACAGCGCTTTCTCTGGATAAGGTTGTAGATATGATTCATTACTACGCCGATTCATCATACGTTACGAGTCTTTACCTGGTCAAGCTGCTGAAGATGCTGTGGTATGCGGATGCGCTTTCCTACAAGCGCAGAGGACAGGCAATATCTGGCCTGGTATACCGTGCTCTGCCAATGGGCGCTGCACCGGTAGCTTATGAATCCATTATTGATCTCAGCGCGATACACTTTGAAGAGGTCGATATGGGCGATGGAACAGGGTACAGATTCCTTCCAACCGGTCGCAAGACATATCCTCATCTGACTAAGGACGATACCGATATCCTTGACGCAGTCATCAAACGCTTTGGACGCAAACCAAAGGATGATATTGTCAATATGATGCACAAAGAGGATGCTTACACAGAGACCGCTCCAAAGGACATCATACAGTTCAAATATGCAATGACATTGAGCCTCGAATAAAACTGATATCCTGACAGGGGCGGGCCTGTATAATCATGAAACATCAGATGCTGGCCGAAAATGCCCGCGTCCTCCGCGTACAGGCAGAACACCAGCCGCACGCACAGCGCGTTCGGTTGTTCATGCCATGGGCTGCGCTGCGATCGCTTTTCATGTAGACAATGCGATGCCAATCCGTTATAATGGTATTGTGGTTCTGAAGAAAAGGGCGGCAGAGGCTTCCACCTTGGACGGCTCCAGAATCTCAGATGACGGTGCGCCTGCATGAATGGAGAGAAGTGTCATGACAATCAGGAAAATGAGGGAAGGAACGGATACGGTCCTTCGCGGAGGGCTTTGTCAAGCGGTTTGACGCCGCCGGCCTGACGGTTCTGCCCATGTTCCAAACCCGAAGCGGCGGGCGGTCCGTGACCGAGGTCGTGCTCAATTTCCAGGTGGATGGCATGATCGACCAGGTGCCGATGTTTGTCGTCGCGGATCTGGGCAGCCGGGGAACGCTGGAGGAAGTCCGCCTCTACTGCCACAGCAGCTTTGTACCGGGCCTGACGCCCTACAGAAGGCCGCTGTTTACCCCGGCGCACAGATCATGAAACAATCCCCAGGCGCTGACGCTGCCTCAGCCAATCAGCCCCAGGGGCGCTGCGAGGTGGGAATATGGGAGATTTGCGTGTCATCGAGGTGAAGCGCAGCATCTTTGAGGACAACAACCGGGACGCGGACCGGCTGCGGGACCAGCTCAGGCGCGAGAACACGCTGCTGATCAACCTGATGTCCTCCCCGGGCGCGGGCAAGACCACGCTGCTCAGGCGCACCATCGCCCTCATCAGGGACGAGATGAAGCTGGGCGTGATGGAGGCGGATATCGACGGCGAGGTGGACGCGCGGGCCATCGAGGCGGCGGGCGCGAAGGCGGTCCAGATCCACACGGGCGGCATGTGCCATCTCGACGCGGATATGACGCGGCAGGGGCTGGCGGCGCTGGGCAGCGAGGCGTTCGATCTGGTGGTGCTGGAGAACGTGGGCAACCTGGTGTGTCCGGCTGAATTCGACACCGGCGCGATGCGCAACGTGATGCTGCTGAGCGTGCCGGAGGGCGACGACAAGCCCTTGAAGTACCCGCTGATGTTCAAGAACTGCCAGGTGGCGCTGATCAACAAGTGCGATACGCTGGCCGTGTTCGACGATTTTGACTGTGAGCGCGTGAAAGCGCGCATACTGGACCGCAACCCGACGTGCCGGGTGTTCTTCATCTCCGCCAAGACGGGGGAAGGGTTTGAGGCGTGGACCGACTGGCTCAGGGAGGCCCTTTCGCAATTCAGGGGCGGGAAGCTGGACGCGCCGGTTCACTTTGACGCGTAGCACGACAGACGACACGGAAAGACAGAGGGGGAAGGGCGATGGATAAGATCACCGAACGCACCGAGGGTTTTTACCCGCCGGAGGTCATGGAGGGCCCGTTCCGCGAGCCCATTGCGCGCCTGGGCAAGATGATCACCGACCGCATCCCGCAGAAGCTGGGCTTGAAGAAGATACAGCGCACCGACCCGGAATACTGGGCGCTGGCGCTGATGATCACCGACGAGGAGGCCGGGATCGCGCTCAAGTTCGGCGGCATCCGCAAGCCTAAGACGCTGGGGCAGATGGCGCAGATCACCGGCATGCCCGAGGCGGAGCTGGAACCGAAGCTGGAGCGCATGGCGTGGGCCGGCGTGCTGGAATACAACTGGGAAAACCCGCAGCACGAGAAGCAGTACCTGGTGCCCATGTTCGTCCCCGGCAGCGGCGAGTTTTCCAACATGAATCCGGACCTGATGCGCGCGCATCCGGAGCTGGGCATGTTCTTCAACTACATGACGCGCCTGCCGCTGGAGAAGGTCACCAAGATGGTGCCGCCGGGCGGCGCGGGCATCGGCATGCACGTCATTCCCGTGGAGAAGGCCATCCGCATGGAGGATCAGTCCATCTCCATCGAGCACATCTCCCACTGGCTGGACAAGTACGACGGCAAATACGCCGCCTCGCCCTGCTCCTGCCGCCGCAGCCGCAAGACCTATGACGAGGGCTGCGCCGACGACGAGGAGGGCTGGTGCATCGCCGTGGGCGACATGGCCGACTACGTGGTCGAAACCAACAAGGGCGGCCGCTACATCACCCGCGAGGAGGCCCTGGCGATCTTCGAGAAGGGCGAGAAGAACGGCTTTGTGCACCAGATCACCAACATCGACGGCGAGGACAAGATATTCGCCATCTGCAACTGCAATGTGAACGTGTGCTACGCCCTGCGCACCTCCCAGCTGTTCAACACGCCCAATATGAGCCGCTCCGCCTACGTGGCCCACGTCGATCCGAAGAACTGCGTGGCCTGCGGGCGCTGCGTGGAATACTGCCCCGCGGGCGCGGTGCGGCTGGGCCAGAAGCTGTGCAAGGCCGACGGCAGCCAACAGACCTACCCCAAGCACGCCCTGCCCGGCGACCACTTCTGGGGCAAGAAGGACTGGGATTGGGACTACCGCGACAACAACCGGAAGAACTGCTACGACACCGGCACCGCGCCCTGCAAGACCGCCTGTCCGGCCCACATCGCCGTGGAGGGCTATCTGAAGCTGGCCTCGCAGGGCCGCTATCGCGACGCGCTGGCGCTGATCAAGAAGAACAACCCGCTGCCCGCCATCTGCGGCCACATCTGCAACCGCCGGTGTGAAGCGGCCTGCACCCGCGGGACCATCGATCAGGCCGTGGCCATCGACGAGGTCAAGAAGTTCATCGCCATGCAGGATCTGAACGCCGAGACCCGCTACATCCCCGAGAAGGTGGTTCCCAGGGTGCAGGGGGAATTCGACGAAAAGGTGGCCATCATCGGCGCGGGCCCGGCGGGCCTGTCCTGCGCGTTCTACCTGGCGGAAAAGGGCTACCACCCCACCGTGTTTGAGAAGAACCCGCTGCCCGGCGGCATGTTGACCTACGGCATACCGGCCTTCAAGCTGGAGAAGAAGGTCGTGCAGGCGGAGATCGACATCATCCGCGAGATGGGCGTGGACATCCGCTGCGGCGTGGAGGTGGGCAGGGACGTCACCATCGCCGGGCTGCGGGAGCAGGGCTACAAGGCGTTCTACATCGCCATCGGCTGCCAGGGCGGCAGGCTCACCGGCGTGCCCGGCGAGGACGCCGAGGGCGTGGTGACGGCGGTCGACTTCCTGCGCGAGACCGCCATCCACGAGAAGTGGCCCCTGTCCGGCGACGTGGTGGTCATCGGCGGCGGCAACGTGGCCATCGACGTGTCGCGCACGGCGGTGCGCTGCGGCGCGGCAAAGGTGCGCCAGTACTGCCTGGAGAGCCGGGAGGAGATGCCGGCCTCCGACGAGGAGGTGGCCGAGGCCAGGGCCGACGGCGTGTCGATCAGCTGCGGCTGGGGCCCGAAGGAGATCGTCAAGGAGAATGGAAGGGTCAGGGCCATCGTGCTGAAGCGCTGCCTGTCCGTATACGACCAGGACCACCGCTTCAACCCGAAGTACGACGAGAGCGATACCATGAAGGTGCACTGCTCCGCCGTGCTGGTGGCCGTGGGCCAGAGCATCGAGTGGGGCGATCTGATCAAGGACACCGCCGTGAAGACGGGCCGCGGCAACGGTGCTCTGGTCGACGGCCTGACCTGTCAGAGCGACGCGCCGGACATCTTCGCCGGCGGCGACGTGGTGACCGGGCCCAGGTTTGCCATCGACGCCATCGCGGCGGGCAAGGAAGCGGCCATCTCCATCCACCGCTTCGTGCAGCCGCATTCCTCGCTGACCATCGGGCGCAACCGGAACGACTACATCGAGCTGAACAAGGACGACATCCGCGTGGAAAACTACGACCACGCGAAGCGGCAGGCGCCGGGCGTGGACGAGGCCGTCGATCAAAAGCACTCCTTCCGCGATCCGCTGCAGGTGTTCACCGAGGAACAGGTGAAGGCGGAGACCGCCCGCTGCATGGAGTGCGGCGCGTCGGTGGTGGATGAGAACAAGTGCATCGGCTGCGGCGTCTGCACCACCAAGTGCGAATTCGACGCCATCCACATCTTCCGGGAGCGGCCCGAATGCTCCACCATGCGCCGCAGCGAGGACAAGCTGAAGTACATACTGCCCAACGGCGCGAAGCAGGGGATCAGGCTGCTCTTGAAGCGCAAGCCGAGGGACTGATGCACGAGCTGGGCGTTGTGTTCAGGGTGATCCGGCAGGTGGAGGAGATCGCCGCCGAGAACGACGTGACGCGGGTGGAGTCGGTCACGCTGTCCCTGGGCGAGGTCTCCAGCGTCATCCCCGAATACCTGATCGATTGCTGGAAGTGGGCCGTGAAGCGCACCGAGGTCATGCGCGAGGCCGAGCTTAAAATCGAACCCATCCCCGCGATCACCCACTGCGACGCGTGCGGAACGGATTATCCGACGATACCGCACGGGAAGATCTGCCCGCGCTGCGGCAGCGGTGAAACGTGGCTCAAGCAGGGGAACGAGTTCATCATCAAGCAGATCGAAGCGGAATAAATTATGCGTCCGCACCGGCCGAGGCCGGTGCGGGCGCGTCTGTCTTTGGCCTTGATAGGCCGCGTCGGCGCGCTTTGAAAAAAACAGTTGACAATCACGGAAAAATGTGCTTATATTATAGGTGCAAACGATTGCACCTTCTTTTTGCGGGTTCTGGGAAGGGGGAAGCGCATGTGGTGAAGATGAAGGATATCGCCCTGGCCTGCGGCGTATCCGTTTCCACGGTTTCCCGCGCGCTGAACGGCCGGACCAAGGCGGACGGGAAGACGGCCCACATCCGCCAGAAGGCCCGGGATATGGGCTATGTGCCCGACGCCGCCGCCCGCACGCTGAAGACCCGGCGCTCGCACAACATCGGCATACTGTATGAAGACCGGATGGATCACGAGTATTTCAGCCTGCTGCTGAACGAACTGCGGGCCAGCGCCGAGGCGCATGACAACGATATGACCTTCATCCGCCACTCCCGGCACGGCGAGGAGGGCGATTACGACGGGCGGGCCAGGCGGCGCAGCCTGGACGGCGTGGTGGTGGTGCAGGCCGACTTCAACTCGGCGGACATCATCCGCCTGGCCGCCGGCAGCATCCCGACGGTGGTGATCGACCACGCCTACGAGGGCTGCGACTGCGTGATGAACGACAACCGCGGGGGAATGGAGGCCCTGGTCCGCTACGCCTGGGAGAAGGGCCACCGCAAGATCGCCTTCATCCACGGCGAGGACAGCGTGGTGACGCGGGAGCGGCTGGCCGGCTTCTACAAGCAGTGCGCCGAGCTGGGCGTGCGGGTGCCGGGCGAATACATCCTCCCGGGCCATTTCCACAACCCCAGGGTGTGCGCCCAGGCGGTGAACGCGCTGATGGACGGCCCGGACCCGCCCACCTGCGTGCTCTGCCCCGACGACTTCAGCTGCATCGGCGCGCTGAGCGCGCTGGAGGCGCGCCGCATGCGGGTGCCCCAGGACGTGAGCCTGGCGGGCTTTGACGGCATCCGGCTGGGGCGGATGATGAGCCCGTCGCTGACCAGCTACCGGCAGGACGCCGAAAACCTGGCGCGCAGCACCATCGCCCTGCTGCTGGACGCCATCGAACATCCCCAGACCCATCGCCCCAGGATATTGACCGTGGCGGGCGCCATCCTGCCGGGGGAGACCCTGGGCGAGGCGAAGTAAACGAGCTTATCTGCCGCGCGGCAGAAGCGATAGATGCGATCCCGAACGACGATTGGAGGAGGAACCACCATGAAGAGAGTATTGGCAACGATCCTGAGCCTGGCGCTGATCATCGGTCTGCTGGGCGTGCTGCCCGCCGTGGCCGAGGAGGCCGCCGCCCCCGTGGCGTACATCATGTACGCCAACGCCGACTGGTCCAGCTGCTTCTGGATGGACGGCAACGAGTACCCCGTGAAGGCGACCACCGCCGAGATCACCGGCCCCGGCGATTACACCGTGGGTCTGGAGTTCAACGAAGAGGCCCAGGGCCTGGCCTTCACCGCGCTGGGCATCGTGAACGGCGAGAACCTGCTGCCCGGCTACACCATTCAGATCAACGCCATCCGCGTCAACGGCGAGGCGATCGCCTTCACGAAGGGCTACACCTCCGATCGCCTTCACGAAGGGCTACACCTCCTCCGACGACGGCGTGGAGACGCGCATGAACATCTACAACGAGTGGGTAAGCGAGCTGCCCACCGACGCCCGTTCCTACGACGGAGCGATCGACGACGCCAGCCCGATCATCGTGAACAAGGACGATTTCGCCGCCGTGAAGTCGGTTGAAATCGATTTCACACTGCATCAGTTCGGCGTGGACAGGGCTTACATCATGTACGCCAACGCCGACTGGTCCAGCTGCTTCTGGATGGACGGCAACGAGTATCCCGTGAACGCGAAGGTCGCCGACATCGACGGCTTCGGCGATTACACCGTGGGCCTGGAGTTCAATGAGCCTGCGGAGGGCCTGGCCTTCACGGCCCTGGGCATCGTGAAGGGCGAGAAGACCTATCCGATCGCCTTCACGAAGGGCTACACCTCCTCCGACGACGGCGTGGAGACGCGCATGAACATCTACAACGAGTGGGTAAGCGAGCTGCCCACCGACGCCCGCTCCTTCGACGGCACGCTGGACGACGCCGCGCCCATCATCGTGGACAAGGCGCTGTTCGCCTCGGTCAAGAGCTTTGAGATCGACTTCTCGCTGTTGCCCGTCACCGACACCGCTTATATCATGTACGCCAACGCCGACTGGTCCAGCTGCTTCTGGATGGACGGCAACGAGTACCCGGTGAAGGCGACCACCGCCGAGATCACCGGCCCCGGCCAGTACACCGTGGGCCTGGAGTTCAACGAGGAGGCCCAGGGCCTGGCCTTCACCGCCCTGGGTGTCAAGACCGGTGAGAAGACCTTCAACGGCTACTTCATCGACATCACCGAGATCAAGGTAAACGGCGAGCCCATCGCGCTCGGCAAGGGCTACACTTCCTCCGACGACGGCGTGGAGATGCGCGAGAACATCTACAACGAGTGGGTGAGCGAGCTGCCCGCCGACGCCCGCCGCGCCGACGGCGACCTGGAGGGCGCTGCCCCGATCATCGTGGACAAGGAAGCCTTCGCCGCCGTCAAGTCCGTCGAGATCACCTTCAACTTCATCTACGGCAAGCCCGTCGTCAAGGACGCCGCCGCGCCCCTGACCCAGGAGGAGGCCGACGCGCTGAAGCAGAACACCTACAACGCCTACATCGGCGTGCAGGGCAAGGACACCTACGTGTTCCGCAACAGCTGGGACGAGGCCAACTACGGCCGCGACAGCGCGGAGCATCCGGAGTTCTTCGGCCGCCTGACCGGCTGGGACGCCGACAACAACGCCGTGGACTACGGCGGAAGCTTCGTGGATGCCCAGATCAGCGGCGACGGCGAGTACACCGTGTCCTTCACCACCGGCGACATGGGCATGGGCGACACCGCCGACTACAACATGCTGTTCGTGTCCACCGACATTCCCAGCGGCCTGGTGCGGGACGGCTATCTGACCATCGACAATGTGAAGGTGAAGTTCGGCTCCGGCGCGACCCAGGAGTACACCGAGGTCGATACCGAGGGCGAATACGTCGCCATCAAGATCATCGACGTGTACAACCAGGCCGAAGCGCCCGCCATCGTCTACTCGGTGCCCGGCGCGAACGAGACCGTCGCCATCACCTTTACCGTGAGCAACTGGTAACCTTACCGGCCCGGGGGGCGCCCTGTTCGCGGGGCGCGCCCCGGCTGTTTTCCAACGACCAAGATCGAGGAAGTGAGACGCGATGAACACCGCCGCAAGAGCGCCTGAGCAGGAGCGGCTGCCCCTGGGCCGCCGCCTGCCGCTGTGGGTGTACCGCATCGTCGCGCTGCTGGCCGGAGTCGCCATGTTCTTCCCGCCGGCCAACCCGGGCCGGATCAGCGAGAAGATCAACGAGTCGGCCAGCCTGTTCACCAACGGCGTGAGCTACGGCACCATCACCAACAGCATGGGCCGCATACTGCGCTCCCAGTGGATCCGGAACGAGGACATCACCCTGCTGATGATCGCCTGCGCGGCGGTGATGGCGGGGGTGATCCTGTGCGGCGTCGGGGGCTGCATGAGCCTCGGCAACCGCAGGATGCGGCGCAGGGGCTTCCTGTTCCCGCTGGGCGGCGCGCCCGTCATGGCGGCGGGCCTGCTGATGATCCGCCATGTGCACGGCCGGATGCTCGCCCACGGCGAGGAGGCCGGCAAGCTGGACAAGATCGGCATGATGATCCCCGGGGGCTTCTGGGTGTTCGGCGCCTTCGCGGCGCTGCTGTTTCTGACGGCGCTGATCGCCTTTCTGACCACGGAAAGGGAGACCGACCCCGCCGTGAAGATGGACATGGACGAGAAGTACCGGCTGTTTCTGATGCTGCTGCCGGTGGTGCTGCTGACCTTCGTGTTCGCCTATCTGCCCATCTGGGGCTGGCGCTTCGCGTTCTTCGACTACTCGGCGGGCGGCAGCATCGGGGCGGAGAACTACGTGGGCTTCAAGTGGTTCAGCTTCCTGTTCAGCGACCCGGCCACCACGAAGGATTTGCTGCGGGTGCTGCGGAACACGCTGATCATGAGCGGCCTGGGCATCGCCACCTCGTGGCTGCCCATCGCCTTCGCCGTGCTGCTGGCGGAGGTGCGCTCCAACAAGTTCCAGCGCTTCGTGCAGACCTTCACCACCATCCCCAACTTCATCTCCTGGGTGCTGGTGTACGCCATCGCCATCTGCCTGTTCTCCACCGACGGCTTCGTCAACAGCTTCCTGAGCAACGTGCTGCACGTCTCCGGGGCCAACACGAACTACCTGCAGATCGCCGACCACACCTGGCTGAAGATGCTGCTGTGGGGCACATGGAAGGGCGTGGGCTGGAGCGCCATCGTGTACATCGCCGGCATCTCCAGCATCGACCAGCAGTTGTATGAGGCCGCCCGGGTGGACGGCGCCAACCGCTTCCGCTGCATCTGGCACATCACCATTCCCGGGCTGATCCCTACCTACATGGTGATGCTGCTGATGAGCATCGCGGGCATACTGTCCAACGGCATGGAGCAGTACCTGGTGTTCTCCAACGCCATGAACAAGGACGTGATCGAGGTTCTCGACCTGTACGTGTACAACATCGGCATCGGCCAGAACCGGATCTCCCTGAGCACGGTGGTGGGCATCTCCAAGTCGCTGATCGGCATTACACTGCTGTTCGCCGCCAACGGCATCTCCAAGGCCATCCGCGGCGACAGCATCATTTGAGGGGAGGGGAGCGACATGAGGAGAAAAGAGAAGGCTTCTTCCCTGTACATCAAGCGCAGCGCCGGAGACTGGGTGTTCGACATCGCTGTCGTCGTGCTGTTCAGCGTGTTCACGCTCATCTGCATCTTCCCCTTCTATTACCTGCTGATCAACACCATCTCGGACAACGACCTGGTCACCAGCGGCCGGGTGAACTTCTTCCCGATGCTGAAGAACGCGGCGGGCCAGGCCGTGTTCGGCGTGCAGATCAGCAACTACACGGCCCTCAGGAACGTGCAGGACCTGGGCTCCTCCGTGCTGGTCACGGTGGCCCGCACGGTGCTGGGCACCGCGCTGATGGTGGTCACCACCGCCTGGGCGGGCTATCTGATCACCAAGCAGAAGATGTGGAAGCGCTCGTTCTGGTACCGCTTCCTGGTGGTCACCATGTACTTCAACGCCGGCCTTGTGCCCTGGTACATGAACATGCTGATGATGGGCCTCACGGACAACTTCCTGGCCTACATCATCCCCGGCCTGGTGGCCCCCTACAACATCATACTGGTGAAGACCTACATCGAGTCCATACCCGCCTCTCTGGAGGAGAGCGCCGTGATCGACGGCGCGTCCACGCTGAAGGTGTGGCTGAAGATCATACTGCCCCTCAGCGTGCCGATCCTGGCCACCATCGCCATATTCGGCGCGGTGGGCAACTGGAACTCGTTCCAGGATTCGCTGCTGCTGATGAACAACCGGCCCGACCTGTACACGCTGCAGCACCGGCTGTACATCTACCTGAATTCCTCCAGCAACCTGGGCGCCATGATGAGCCAGGGCGGCACCATCAGCGAACAGGCCGCCCAGAGCATGCTGAACCAGCGCGTGATCCAGTACACGGTGTCCATGGTCAGCATCATCCCCATACTGCTGGTATACCCCTTCATGCAGCGCTATTTCGTCAAGGGCATCATGCTGGGCGCTGTCAAGGGCTGATTTTGAAACACAGAACGACCGGAACAACGAGGAGGTTTCCTGATATGAAGAGGATTTGGACGCTGCTTGTGGCCGCCGCGCTGCTGTTCGCCGTGCTCATGCCCGCGGCCGTCGCCGAGGAGAACGACATCTACGCAAAGCTTGAGGACATCGGCGTGTACGACGGCGAGCCCATCACCATCAACGTCTACACGCAGCTGGCCAACTACAGCGGCATACAGGCCCACTGGAGCGCCGACCTGCTGCTGGACATGTTCAATGTGAAAATCAACATCATCCCCGAGTCCGACGGCACCTTCGCCACCCGCATGGAGAGCGGCAACCTGGGCGACATCGTGGTCTGGGGCGCGGACGGCGACCAGTATCAGGACGCCGTGACCCAGGGCCTGCTGCTGGACTGGGAGGAGGACGGCCTGGCCGAGGAGTACGCGCCCTACGTGTGGGCGAACTACCAGACGGCGCTGAAGGCCAACCGGGCCAAGAGCCCCGACGGCAAGATCCACGGCTTCGGCCACAACGTGGCGCTGAAGAGCGGCAGCCACGAGAACTTCTTCTACACCTGGGACATCCGCTGGGACCTGTACCAGCAGCTGGGCTGCCCCGAGGTGAAGGACCTGGACGGCATGATCGACCTGTTCAAGCAGATGAAGGAGATCTGCCCCACCGACGAGAACGGCAACGAGACCTACGCGGTGTCCATTTGGCCGGACTGGGACGGCAACATGGTCATGTACCCCAAGTCCCTGGCCACCGCCTACTACGGCTGGGACGAGTTTGAGATGGGCCTGATCAACACCGAGGACGGCCGGTTCCAGGGTTGCCTGGAGCCCGACGGCCTGTACATCCAGAGCCTGCGCTTCTTCAACAAGCTGTACCGCGAGGGCCTGCTGGACCCGAACTCCGCCAGCCAGACCTACGCCACCATGGGCGAAAAGGTGAAGGCGGGCGGCACCTTCTGGAGCATCTTCAACTTCGCCGGCTCCTCCATCTTCAACACCACCGAGCACCTGGACGCGGGCAAGTACATGTACACGATGGTGCCCGAGGAGGCCACGCCCATCGCCTACGGCCTGTCCCTGACCGGCGGCAACCGCCTGTGGACCATCGGCGCGGACGCCGAATACCCGGAGCTGTGCCTGGCCATCATCGACTACCTGGCCACCCCCGAGGGCAGCCTGACCATGTGGTACGGGCCGAAGGGCCTGACCTGGGATTACGACGAGGAGGGCGGCGCGTACTTTACAGAGCTGGGCGAGAAGACCAGCCAGGACCCCGCCTACGACATGACCGGCGCCGTGCTCATCGGTCCCCGCACCGGCACCGAGTACCCCCAGAGCGGCACCTACAACGACGGCGCACTGCAGATCAACAACACCACGCTGACCGCCAGCCAGCAGAACCCCGACAGCCAGAAGGCCGAGACCCTGGACCGCGAGGGCTGGGTCAGCGTGCTCAGCGCCGACCTGAAGCCCATCCAGCAGGCCTGGTGCGAGTGGGCGGGCGCGGCCTCCACCCAGCAGTACCTGGAGAACCACCCCTACAAGGTGATGCTGGACAAGGGCACCTACGCCCCCGCCAAGCGCGACCAGGTGCTGGACACCAAGTGGAGCCAGATCCAGACCGCCGTGAAGACCTACAGCTGGCGGGCCATCTACGCCAAGAACGACGGCGAGTTCGACTTCCACCTGAACCAGATGATCAAGGACTGCAACGCCTACGGCTACGCCGACTGCGTGGCCTGGTGCGAGGAGCAGGCGGCCCTGTGCTGGGCGGCCCAGCAGGCCCAGGCGGCGCTGACGCAGCAGTAAACCGATACCTCAAAACCCCTCCCCGGCGGGGAGGGGTTTCTCCTTGATAAGCGACATACGAAAGACAGATCGGAGGAAATGCCATGCCCAACCCCATACTTCCCCTGTGGGAATACATTCCCGACGGCGAGCCCAGGGTATTCGGCGACCGGGTGTACCTGTACGGCTCGCACGACCGGGCGGCCGGCGAGGCGTTTTGCGACTACAAGCTGAAGGTGTGGTCCGCCCGCCTGGACAACCTGAACGACTGGCAGTGCCACGGCGTGTCCTTCCGCACCCGGCCCTTTCCCGCCGACGCGCCCTGGACGGACCACGAGCTGTACGCCCCGGACGTGGTGGAGAAGGACGGGAAATACTACCTGTACGCCTACATCGTCGGCGCGAAGGGCGCCGTGGGCGTTTCCGACGCCCCCACGGGGCCGTTCCGGCTGATGGGGCAGTACGACTGCGCGCCGGAGGACGCGGGCGACGGCGGCATATTCAACGACGCCGGCGTGCTGGTGGACGACGACGGGCGGGCGTACGTCTACTACGGCTTTGAGGGCTCGTACATGAACGAGCTGGACCCGGGGCGGATGAACCGGGTGCTGCCCGGGAGCCTGAAGCGGCAGGTGATGGACGCCGGAGGGGACGTGCCCGTCGAGCGCCGCTTCTACGAGGCCAGCTCGCCCCGCAAGATCAACGGCCTGTACTATCTGATCTACTCGCCCCGCAGGGGCAGCCGCCTGGCCTACGCCACCGCGCCTGCGCCCACCGGGCCCTTCACCTATCGGGGCTACATCATCGACAACGGCGTGGACTACCCCGCCGGCAACAACCACGGGTCCCTGGCCTGCGTCAACGGCCAGTGGTACGTGTTCTACCACCGCATGACCAACCATTCCATCACCTCCCGGCGCGCCTGCGTGGAGAGGATCGACATACTGCCGGACGGCACGATCCCGCCGGTGGAGATGACGTCCCTGGGCTTTGAGGCGGCGCTGGACCCCTACCGGCCCACCCGGGCGGAGATCGCCTGCGTGCTGAAGGGCGGCTGCTTCATCGCGGAAAGGGATGTGTTCACGCGGGTCGTCACCGACATCACCGACGGCTGCGTCATCGGCTACAAATACTTTGACTTCGGCGCGGACGAAACCGGGAACGGCATGACGGCGGCGCTGAAGGTGCGCGGCGGCGGGGTCAACTGCCGGGTGCGCATACTGGCGGACGATGAGCAGATCGGCGTGTGCGACATCGGCACCGGCGACGGCGTCTTCCGCGCCCGCACCAGGCCTGTGGTCGGGCGGCACGCCGTTTACTTCGTCGCCGAGCACAGCGTCCCGGGCTGGATGGGCCAGTTCTTCGAGGGACGCCGGCTGTTTGAGCTGGAGGAATTCGTGTTTCTGAAATGATTGTCAAGGGGTCGGACCGGCGGGGGCTATGACCGGACGCGCAGCAGGTCGCCGGGTTGGACCGCCTCCGGCGCGTCCAGGTCGTACAGCGACATGGGCACGCCGGCCGATTCCACGGGGGTCCCGTCCGGGCCGGTCAGGTTGTGCGCGACAAAGGACAGGCCGATGCTGTTCGGGGACAGCACCTCCAGCGCCGCCCCGGCGACAAACCGGTTGCGCAGCTCCACCCGGACGCGGCCTGAGGGCAGGCGCTGAAGCACCGTGCCCACGAACCGGCAGTCCTGCAGGTAATGGCCGTCCTCCGGCGCGTGCCGCTTCATCTCGCCGAAGTAGAAGCCCGAGGCATAGGCCCGGTGGCTGACGGCGTCCAGCTCCCGCCGCAGCAGGGCCAGCTCCGCCTCGCAGGCGCCGCCGCTCACAATGCCGTCGATGCGCCGCCGGTAGGCGTTTGTCACGGTGGCGACGTAGTAGGGCGTCTTCATGCGCCCCTCGATCTTGAAGGACGTGACGCCGGCGTCGATGATGCCGTCCAGAAAATCGATGCAGTTCAGGTCAAAGGAGCTGAGGATCGTCGTGCCGCCCGCGTCCTCCTCCACCGGGAAGTACTCCCCGGGGCGCTTTTCCTCCTCGAGGCGGTACTTCCACCGGCAGGACTGGGCGCAGGCGCCGCGGTTGGCGCTGCGGCCGGTCAGATAGGCGCTGATCATGCAGCGGCCCGACCAGGCCATGCACATCGCGCCGTGCACAAAGGCCTCCAACTCCAGCTCGGGGGGCGTCTTCTGCCGCAGCTCGGCGATCTGCTCCAGGGTCATCTCCCGGCCCAGCACCACCCGGGACGCGCCCATTTCGTAGTAGGCCCGGGCCGCGGCGTAGTTCAGGCAGTTGGCCTGGGTGCTGATGTGCACCGCCAGCCCCGGGGCGCAGCGGCGCATCGTGACCACGGCCCCCAGGTCGGCCACGATGGCGGCGTCCGCGCCGGCGGCTTGCAGCGCCTGGGCGTAGTCGCCGAGGGCGTCGATCTCCCGGTTGGTGGGAAACGCGTTCACGGCCACGTACAGCCGCTTGCCCCGGGCGTGGGCCGCGCGGGCGGCCCGGGCCAATTCGTCCATCGAAAAGCCGGCAGTCCCGGCGCGCAGCTGCAGCCGGGGACCGCCGGCGTATACGGCGTCCGCGCCGAAGCGCAGCGCGGTTTCAAGGCAGGCCATGTCCCCCGCGGGGGAGAGCAGTTCAAGCTTGTGATTCATCGGAAGTCAGCGCTCAGTCCTCGTCGTCCTCGGGAATGTAGGTGACGTCGTCCCAGTTCTCCGGGCGCAGGCCGATGTTGGTGCGCGCGCCCTCGATGCGGGGGTTCAGATAGGTTTCGCACAGCCAGTTGGCATAGGACACGGTGATCAGCTTGTGGAACGCCACCAGAAAGATGAAGTACAGCAGCGACACGATCATGATGATGTGCATCTGGATGCTGGGAATCAAAAGCCCCAGCCCCAGGGCCAGCGCGGGCACAGCCAGCGTGGCCAGCTTGATCACCACCGCGAAGGGCAGCTTGGCGATGGTCATCAGCACGCTGTTGCGGACCACGTCCCTGAACCGCAGCTTGTAGGTGATCAGCATCGGCATCATCAGCATGCAGGACAGCCGCCAGATGATGAACACCAGCACCACCAGCGCGATGGGCACCACGTAGAACGAGCTCTGGGCCAGCATGGCGCCGTAGAAGCGCCAGCAGGTGTACAGCAAGAAGGGCATCAGGCCGTCGATCACGGACACCAGCAGCGCCTGCTTCCAGTTGGCCTTCACGGCGTCCTTGAAGTCGCTGATCACGAAGCTGTGCTCGTCCCGCGCCCAGTTGCGCAGCACGTAGGTGACACCGGCGTTGAACGGCCCGGTGACGGCCACGCACGGGATCATGATGAGCAGATAGGTGGCGAACATGCCCACGATGTCGTCGCCGGTGTAGGCGCCGGCGGTATCGGAGAGCATGGTGTACAGCGTCACCAGGTTCAGTATCGTCCAGATGATCGCGGGGAGCCAGGCCACCATGTACAGCAGGTTCACGCCGAACATGGCGCTCCAGCGCACCTTCAGCACCTCCGTGAAGAGCTGGCGGCGGTTTTGCGGAAGGTTTTCAACGGTGAAATCGCCCTTCCCCTGCTTGCCGTAGAAGTAGTTGTTCATCATGTTGCGCAGTCCCATAGGCAGCCTCCCTGTCGTCGCGGTGATCCGACGATTTTATCCATTATACACGCCATTTAGTATACACGTCAACGGGCGGATTTGCAACAGAAAAGATTAAGAATGACGGCAATCGGACATTCATATTGCAAATTAGACAAAAATAAGATATAATAAGCGGGATTGGTATGGAACCGATTCCGGCAAACCGGAATCAAAACAGCATGAGAGCGCCGCATCGCGCCGCGGTTGGCCGCGTCGCGGGCAGCGGGGGAGGACGCCGTGAGAGATACGATCATGAAGGTGTCGTTGGGGGCGATCGCCGCCAACGCCCAGGCCATACGCCGCCGCATACCGGCGCGCGTTCGGATGATGTGCGTGGTGAAGGCCGACGCCTACGGCCACGACGCGGTTCAGGTGGCGCGGCGGCTGGCCTCCGCGGGCGCGGACGCCTTTGCCGTGGCCATCGTGGAGGAGGCGGAGGCGCTGCGCCAGGCGGGCGTCGGGGGCATGATACTGATCCTCGGCGGGGCAAGCGAGGAATCGCTGCGCCAGGCCGTGCGGGTCGGAGTGTCCCAGGCGGTCTACACGCCCAGGATGCTCCAGGTGCTGCAGGACGAGGCCGCGCGCTGCGGCCGGCGGGCCGCGGCGCATCTGAAGATCGACACCGGCATGTCCCGGGTGGGCGTGCGGGGCGAGGCCGATCTCAAGGCCATGCTGGCCTGCTGGCAGGGCTGCCCAAACGTGGATATGGAGGGCATGTTCACCCACTTCTGCGTGGCGGACAGCGACCCGGACTTCACCGCGCTGCAGAAGGCGCGCTTTGACGCCGCGCTGGAGCGGGTGCGGCGCTCCGGCTTTTCGCCCATCGCCCACGCCGCGGCCTCCAGCGCCATGCTGGACCCGGCGCTGCAGTACGACATGGTGCGCCCCGGCATCGCCCTGTACGGCAGCTGCGTTAAGCAGATGGCGGGCGAGCTGACCGGCGCGCAGACGCTGTCCACCCGCCCGATACGGCTGCAGTGGATCGCCGCGGGGGACACGGTGGGCTACGGCCGCACGTTCACGGCCCGCCGGGATACCCTGGTCATGACCCTGCCCATCGGCTACGGCGACGGCTATCCGCGCCTTCTGAGCAACCGCGCGCCGGTGCTGGTGAAGGGCAGGCGCGCGCCGCTGATCGGCCGCGTGTGCATGGACATGGTCATGGCGGACGTCACCGACATCCCGGGCGTCACCCTCGAGGACGAGGTGGTGCTGCTGGGGGCGCAGGGGGGCGAGCGCATCACCGCCGACGAGCTGGCGGAGCTGACGCAGACGATCCCCTACGAGATCATGCTGGGCTTTTCCGCGCGGATCCCCGTGCGGGTGACGGAATGAGACGGACCGGGAGGCCTTTCCTATGAGTATCGGAGATATGTTCAAGATCAACGCGGTGACGCTGGCCATGCTGATACTGATCAACCTGGGCCTGTTCACGCTGGGCAACACGCCCTGGATGGTGCTGGGGCTGCTGTGCCTGGCGGGGGCGCTGTTCCTGGCCTACCGCCAGGGCATGGCCTTCGGCCACGAGGCGGCCAGCCTCCGCAAGACCGTGGACCGGGCCATGGACCCGCAGAGCCCCACCCACGGCCAGCTGGACGAAAAGCTGATCAAGCGGGCCTGGAGCGTGTCGCTGGGCCTGCGGGGCGTGATGGCCTGCGCGCTCGTGCCCTACCTGGTGGGGGCGGCTTACATCATCAGCTCCCTGCTGAAGGCGGAGAACGTGGAGATGCCCCTCAGGCTGGCCTCCTGGCTGCTGGCTTCGCCCTACTGGCCCGTCGTGCTGCCCTGGTACAGCACCTTTGACCGGCTGACGGGCGTGGTGGCCGCGGTGCTGATGATCTCGCCCTTCGTGCTGCCGCTGAGCCTCTTCGCGGGCTATATGCAGGGGCCGAAGCTGTGGGAAAAGTCCGAAAAGGCCATGGCCGAGGGCAAGCGCAGGGCCAAGGCAAAGTCTCGCGTGGCGCGCAAAAAACCGGTTCCGAGATCACAGAGACCTGAAATTTGATATTTTTTCGAAAAACCGATTGCAAATATTGCACAATTATGATATAATTGCGGCAATATCATAGGTAGAGCTATGCGTATCATTTCCGGAGAGGCCCGCGGGCGAACGCTTTTCGCGCCGAAGGGGCTTGAAACGCGTCCCACGTCAGACAAGATCCGGGGGTCGCTGTTCAACATCATCGGCGCGCGCGTGATGGACGCGCGGGTGCTGGATCTGTTTGGCGGCACCGGCGCGCTGGCGCTGGAGGCGCTCAGCCGCGGGGCGGAATCGGCCGTGATCGCGGACAGCTCCCGCGAGGCGCGGCGGATGATCGACCGGAACGCGCGCAGCGTGCTGAAGGACGATTTCGAGCTTCGGGCCAGCGTGATGTGCGCGGATTACCGCGTCGCCATCGGCGCGCTGGCGGGCCGGCTGTTCGACCTGGTGTTCCTGGACCCGCCCTATCGCATGGTGGAGGCCTACGGCGACGCGTTGTCCAGGCTCTACGCCGGGGATATGCTGGCGCCGGGCTGCATGGTGGTGCTGGAGCGCCTGAAGCAGGCCGTCGTGCCGCTGCCGAAGCCCTTCAGCGTGGTGGACACGCGGCTGTATGGCGATACGGCGGTGGATTTTATCGAGATCGGACCGATGGAAGCATAGACGCTACACACGGAAGTGGATGAAACCGGTATACCCGGGTAGACTAAGCTGCATCATGGCGGTCGCCGGGTGCGGAAAGGAAGGGCTAAACGATGGATCGCGATCAGGAAAAATTCTACGAGGATGAGGAGCAGGATACCCGCGAGACCTCGCAGGCGCAGCAGGGCGAAGAAGTCAACGACATGCGTTACTTCCTCGAGCTGTTAAAGCACATACGCGCGGCGATCAACGCGGGCACCAGCTTGCCGCTGACCGGCAAGAAGATCATCGATGCGGAAAAATGCCTGATGATTATCGACGATATGGAAAAGAACCTGCCCGACGCCGTGCAGTACGGTCTGCAGATGTATTCCGAGCAGGAGCGCATCATGAACGAGGCCGAGAGCAAGGCCATGAGCCGCATCAGCTCCGCCGAGATGCGCGTCAACGCCGCGCTGGAGCGGGCCAGGGAAGACGCGGAGCAGCGCGTGCTGGACGCCGAAAACGAAGCCCACGCCATCCTTCAGGACGCCCAGGAGCGCGCCGACCACATGATCGACGAGAGCGAGATACTGCGCCAGGCCCGGGAGGAAGCCCGCATCATCAAGAACGACGCCCGCGTGGAGGCCAGCGAGATGCGCCTGAAGGCCCAGCACGACGCCTACCAGTTGCTCTCCTCGGTGGAGGATCAGATGACCGAGGCCTGCAAAAACATCCGCCGCCGCCGCGCGGAGCTGGGCGAAGAGGCGGAGTAACGCCGCAGCCGGTCGCAAAAACGGGAGACCTCAATCGGAGGTCTCCCGTTTTTTGCGACCGGCTGCGGTCATAATCAACACAGAAACGGTCCATACTCATGATATCTTGTGTCATGTTTGGAGGATGGTTATGAGCTTGGACCGGGAACTGGACGCGATGCCCGCGGCGGACTGCGAGGCATCCGAAGACGCGGCCCTCATGCGCCGGCTGGCGGGGCGCAACGCCCCGGGCCGCCGTGTGCGCCTCGGCCTGGACCGGCGGACGCTGAACCGGCTGGAGGCGCGCCTGGATCAGGCGCACCGGCTGCGCCGCCGGAGCGCGGCGGCGGACGAGGCGCTGGTGCGCCTGGACGGGCAGGCGCCGGCGCTGCTGTCCTGCGCCCGGCAGGCCGCGGCAGAGGGCGGCGCGCGGGTGCCGGGCTGGCGGGGCAGGCCCA
>CACYTF010000027.1 GCA_902777335.1 uncultured Eubacteriales bacterium | reverse complement strand
CTGAATGTTTCGACTTCTTCTCGTTTTATCCTTTTGGTTAACACATTGTTAACTATCGCGCTCACTCTTCCTCGCTAAGTAAATGATGTCGCCCTGAAGACGGAAGCAGGCCCTTGACAAAACAATTTTCATCGATTATAATAATTTCATCGAATCGGTGAAATATTTATTTTCAATGAAAGGATAGCAGATGGTAAAGATATATCCATATGTAAGGACTGAACAAGAGGCATGCGAGATATTATGCCGACTCTTGAGCAACGTTCCCAGTATTTCGGATGTCGAGGTAATCCCTGGTCGAGCAGATACATTCTATGATTATGAGTTTTGCATCCACTTTCTAACAGGGTTGATTCAGAGGTTGTTGGTTGAGATCAAGGATCGAGGGGAAAGACGATTCGTTGAATCATATATTATGCGGATGAAGAACCGCGCCGAGCCGGGCGATTGCGTCTTCATTGCGCCATATCTCTCCGAACAGTCCTGCGCGTTGCTGAAAGATCAGGGCTACAATTATATGGACCTCTCCGGCAACTGCCGCATTGCGACGCAATCCGTCTATATATACGTCTCGGGGCAGCCGAACAAGTATGTTTCGGAGAAGAAGCCCGGCAAGTATTTTGACCGGAGCAGCAACGCGGCCTCGAAGGTGCTGCGGACGATGCTGGACGACCCGGACAAGGCGTGGAAGGTCAAGCAGCTCGTCGAGGCTTCGGATACCAGCCTCGGCACGGTGTCCAATGTCAAGCGCTTTTTGATCGACAATGCTTGGGCGGAGGAGATCAAAAACCCTGCCGCTGAGGGCCGTGCGGTGGGCTTTCGGCTGCGCAATGTCGGGGAGCTGCTCAGGGCGTGGGCAAAGGAGTACGGGAAGCACAGCGGTGATGTGCGGGAGTACTACACGCTGGATTCCGTCCCGAAATTCGAGAGAAGCGTGGAAAAATGGTGTGAGAGGCACGGTGGCGTGGCGTGCCTCGGAGGCTTCTCCGCCGCCGCGCGATACGCGCCGGTCGTGCGCTACAACCGCGCGGAGGTCTACGTCGACTATCAGGATTTGAGAGAATTCATCGAGGACATGGAACTTAAGGCGGTTTCATCGGGCGGCAATGTGCTGGTGATGCTGCCGACGGACGACACAGAGCTGATGTACACGCGCGAAATCGACGGCGCGGGAGTCACATCACCCGTTCAGACCGTACTGGATCTGATGACCCGTCCCGGCAGAGGTGAGGAAGCCGCCGAGGCCATCATTCAAAAGGAGTTCAGTGACAAATGATCAGAGACGAGAATTTGCTCAAGGCGACGGATTACTCCCAAGGCCAGAAGGACGCCGCCTATTCGGTGCTGGGCGAGATAGTGAACCTTCTGGAGCCCTTCGCGGACGACATGCGAATCGTCGGCGGTTGGATCCCCAGCCTGCTCTATCCAGACAGGGAGCATATCGGCTCGATCGACGTCGACGTGCTGCTGAATCAGGAGAAGGTGCAGAAGAAGCAGGGCTACGCGACGATCAAGGAGATACTTGAAAAAAACGGGTATCGGAAGAGCTCGGATCCCAAGCACTATTTTACATATATAAAGAGCGTGACCGTTGCCGGAGTAAAATATGACGTTGGTGTCGATTTCCTGTCCGGGAAATACGGCGGCGAGGACGGTAGCTTCAGCAAGCATGTGGACGGCATCAAAACCCTGCCCGCGACGGGCGGCAACTATGCCTTTGAGTTTCCGCCCGTCAGCCGCGCCATCGACTACACCCGCCCGGACGGGGCGAAGGACGTCGGGCACGTCAACATCGTTTCCATCGTCCCCTATATCGTGATGAAAGCCTTGGCGCTGGGGCGCGGAAAGCCGAAGGATGCATACGACATCTACTGCTGCATCAACGGATTTGACGGCGGCATTCGCCAGCTGACCCGGGCATTTATCCCGCACCGGGACCGGGAACTCGTCAAACAGATGCGCGAGAAGCTGTCAGAAAAATTCGCTTCGCCGGACCACGCCGGCCCGACGGACATCGCCTCGTTCATGGACATCCGCGACCCGGAAGAGGCGGCGCGCGTCCGGCAGGACGCCTACCAGAAGGTTCGCTATTTGGTTGAGCATTTGAGCCTGCAAAACGACCCATAAACCCTGAACCGGGCGTTGCCAAGCGCCCGGTTTTTATCTTGCACCGTGGGACAAACGATGCTATAATTTAACATATAAACGGGGCATCTGTACCCTGAACAAGCGAGGCTACAGCATGGCAACCACCAACAACGCCACCATCGGCTTTGAGAAGCAGATTTGGGACGCCGCGTGTGTGCTCTGGGGGCACATTCCCGCGGCGGAATACCGGAAGGTCATCGTGGGTCTGATCTTCCTGCGTTACATTTCCAGCGCTTTTGACGCACAGTATCAGAAGCTGCTCGCGGAGGGCGACGGCTTCGAGAACGACCCCGACGCCTACGCGATGGACAGCATCTTCTATGTGCCGGAGGCGGCGCGCTGGCAGGCCATCGCCTCCGCGGCGCACACGCCGGCCATCGGTACGGTGATCGACGGCGCCATGCGGGCGATCGAGACGGTGAACAAGTCGCTCAAGGGCGTGTTGCCGAAGAACTACGCCAGCCCCGACCTGGACCAGCGCGTGCTGGGCGACGTGGTGGACCTGTTCACCAACATGGACATGGGCTCCGCGGACGCGGGCAAGGATCTTCTGGGCCGCACCTATGAATACTGCATCGCCCAGTTTGCCGCCTACGAGGGCGTGAAGGGCGGCGAGTTCTACACGCCCGCAAGCGTGGTGCGCACCATCGTGGAGGTGTTGAAGCCCTTTGACAACTGCCGCGTGTACGACCCCTGCTGCGGCTCCGGCGGCATGTTCGTGCAGAGCAAGAAGTTTGTGGAGGCGCACAGCGGCAAGCGGGGAGACATCGCCGTCTACGGCCAGGAGTCCAACGCCGACACATGGAAGATGGCGAAGATGAACATGGCCATCCGCGGCATCGACGCCAACTTCGGCCCCCACCACGCGGACACCTTCTTCAACGACCTTCACCCCACCCTGAAGGCGGACTTCATCATGGCAAACCCGCCCTTCAACCTCTCCGGCTGGGGGCAGGACAAGCTGAAGGAGGACGTGCGCTGGAAATACGGCATCCCGCCCGCCAGCAACGCCAACTACGCATGGATTCAGCACATGATCCACCACCTGGCCCCGAACGGCAAGATCGGCCTGGTGCTGGCAAACGGCGCGCTGTCCACCCAGTCCGGCGGCGAGGGCGAGATTCGCCGCCGGATCATCAAGGACGACCTGGTGGAGGCCATCGTAGCCATGCCCACCCAGCTGTTCTACAGCGTGACCATCCCCGTGACGCTGTGGTTCATCACGCGAGGCAAGAAGAACAAGGGCAAGACGGTGTTCATCGACGCCCGCAACATGGGCATATGGTGGACCGCAAGCACCGCGACCTCTCCGACGCCGACATCGCCCGCATCGCCGACACCGTCGCCGCCTTCCAGGAGGATCGGCTGGCGGACGAAAAGGGCTTCTGCGCCGTGGCGACCCTGCAGGACATCGCCGCGCAGGACTACATCCTCACGCCCGGGCGCTATGTGGGCATCCCGGAGCAGCAGGACGACGGCGAGCCCTTCGAGCAGAAGATGGCGCGCCTGACGGGCGAGCTGGGCGAGCTGTTCAAGAAATCGCATGAGCTGGAGCAGGTGATTAGAAATATATTGAAGGAGCTTGGCTATGATGTTTGATTCAAGAAAAATCGAATTGATGTTTGAATCCTATAAAGAAGCGATGGAGTTTGAAGAATTCAGAAAAGAACGGGAAGAGAACCATAGAATTCTTTGCTCACAACCATTTGACGAATGTAAAGCGCGTGAACAGATTTCGAAGCTGGTTAATAAGTATTCATTGGAAATCAATGCGATGGCTATACAGCGCGGAAATGGAAAGACTGTAACGAATCAGCCAATACCTAAAACAACGCAGGAAATCTGGGACGATTTGAATTATCTCAATAGAAATATCGCGCTTTTCGCGTTGGAACGTAAGGGCATCACACATCTATTACAGGAAGCCATGAAAAGAGTGCTTTCTAATGGAATGTAAGTGAGCCGCAAACAGAGGTAACGGAGTATGAACCACGATTGGAAAGAGGTCACCATAGGTGAAATAACGAGCTCTTGTCTTGGGAAAATGTTGGACAAGTCGAAGAATAAAGGAGAATATCAGCCTTACCTCGCAAATGTCAATGTCAGATGGGGTGGCTTTGATCTGTCTAACCTTCCAACTATGCGCTTTGAAGAAAGTGAGCAAGAACGATATGGATTAAAATATGGAGATATTGTGCTCTGCGAAGGCGGAGAGCCAGGTAGATGTGCTATTTGGAAAGAACAGTTGCCAAACATTAAGATTCAGAAAGCGTTGCATCGAATACGGACTTGTGATGATGTCAACAATGTATATTTGTATTATTGGTTCCTATGGGCAGGGCAAAGAGGCTTCTTGAAAAGTTACTTCACTGGTACTACTATTCAGCATTTACCGGGCGATAAGCTAAAGAGTATCCGTTTACATATTCCGCCGAAAGACTATCAGAATAGAGTTGCAACAATTCTATCAAGCCTTGATGATAAAATCGAATTGAATAATCAGATCAACGAGAACTTGCAGCAGCAGGCACAGGCGATCCATCAAATGAAATTTCATAGAAACCAAATTGAATCTGAAATGGGTATGTTGAGTGATATTTGTCAGTATTCTACGGAAAGAATTGACTTAAGTATATTGAATACCAGTAGTTATTATTCGACGGAAAATATGCTTCCCAATAAAGAGGGAGCAGTTCGGGCAACATCATTGCCAAAGGTTAGCTGTACTACGAAATGTCAAATCGGTGATACTCTCGTTTCAAATATCAGGCCATACTTCAAGAAGATAGTTTATTGTGTACAGGAATGTGGTTGCTCAACAGATGTTTTGTGTTTCAGGCCACGAAAGCCAGATCTGTCTGCTTATGTCTATAATACATTGTACAATGATCGCTTCTTTGAATATATGGTTGCGGGCTCAAAAGGTACAAAGATGCCAATGGGAGATAAGCAGCAGATCATGCGTTTTCCTGTTTATATTCCGACAGCAGATGAAGTAGAGAAGTATAATCGCATTGCACAACCATTCTTGAAAGGCATAGAGAATAACAAGAGGGAGAATAGCCGTTTGTCAAAAATGAGAGATACATTGCTTCCAAGACTTATATGCGGGGATATATCATTGGAGGGATAATTATGTCAATATCAGATTGGATTAATGTTGTACTGTGTATTCTTTCTTTTGTTTTAGCAGCAGTATCTGTTGTTACTGTTATAATCACTATCAGGCAAAATAATAGGATGATTCAAAACAGCACACGACCGTATATTGTGCTGACTATAGCTACTACGTTTTTTCAAGACTTATATACGTACATTGTCATTAAAAACTATGGCTCTTCAGGTGCAACGATAAAAGCATTATCATTCGATATCGACATATCAAAGTATACCGCAGCTATTGGAGCAAGTAAGCCGTTTAGCCATGTTGAGAACACTTTTTTGGCTCCGTCACAAAAGATACTCACTATGATAAAGCCGGAAAAGCTGTATGATGATGACATCAAATCATTCTCAGCACATATTGAGTATACAGATGGAGAGACTGTATACAATGAGAACTACAATATCAATATAGCGTCTTTTGCTGATGCTATTCAAGCAAGGGCATCAACAAAAGACAAGGAAATAAGAAGCATTTCTTATGCTATGCAAGATTTAGTTGAAAAACTGATATAAAGGGGACGGTTTGCTGTGTCAGGATAAAACTTGTGTATAAGTAGTGCCAACCCTGTCAGGTGTCCCTATGGCCATGAATCAAACATACAATGCCTTGACCAGTGATACTTTACATACGGTATTGGTGTATTTCTATTGACAAAACTGTTTGATAGAACGAGTGCCAATGATGCACAGAAGGGATAATCAATGGGCAAAGATTATGTTAAACAGCATGTAGTATCGCAAGGATATTTGCGCCATTTTGGGAAGAAGAGAAACGAAAAAGGAACCTATGACATATGTGTTTATAACAAGAAATCAAATAAAGTGCTTGTTAATGGAACACATAATGTCGGCTTCAAAAAGAATTACTATGATGTTACAACACGAGAAGACCCTAAGTATTGGGAAAAGTTTTTTTCGCAAAACATAGAACAGGGTTATATCGGTGCTCTTGATAGAGTAATCAGTAAAACGATGCTTGTTCAGACCGGGAAACCAGTACTGGACGAGAAGGATAGAGAAGATATAGGTAAGCTCGTTGCCTTTCAGGCTATGAGGGTGCCAGCGTTTTTAGATAGCCTCATTATCAGAGGGATGGGTATAGGCGAAGAGTATTGGAATTGGATTCAGCAAAACATGAAAGCGCAAATTCCAACTCAGCAAATGGGAAAAATCGAAAAAATCTTACTGGAAAGAGATTCCATTAAGGATATAGAGCTTGACGGTTTATCTGATGACGAAAGATTGAAAAAATACGCGAAAGTATTATGTGTACGAAAATGGCGAATACTATACAATGATTCGGATATTCCTTTCTTTACAAGCGATAATCCGGTGCTTTTATATAGTGTTCGGCACCAAACAACTGGGAGCCGTGATAATGGATTTGGCAGAGCGGAAACATTAGTGTATTATCCGATTTGTAGTAGAATCATGCTGTGTTTTTTTCCGACGTGGCTGAATGATGGAAAAGACAGCTCCGATGAAAGGCTGTATATGAATAACAATGATATAAGGTTTGTTACTGAAATAAACTTAAAACAAGTGGAGAATTCAGATCAAGAGGTTTATTGTCATCCTGACTACTTTGATGTGTTTAGTACGTTTTTTGCTGGAAAGAAATAGCGGGGGGGGATAACTATGCTGACATATGATAGCAGGTGAATAATTGGAGATATTTCTGCAATCTCTGTAGTCGTTTTGAGAATACAATTCAGTTTGTAGATGATAAAACCGACGGTAACGGGGATTTCATCAATGGAAATACTTTTTCAAATGAATTTGCCATGATTCTGCTTTCTGCATCAGTTGAATTTGAAAACGTCAGCAAGCAGTTATGTGAGTATTTTGATAGTAATTTCAACACTTCTAAAGCCGATATACGCCAGATTACAGATTGTATTCTTATGTATTGTCCGAATATTGGAAGCGCAGAAGTGGAGTTGCCACATATCAGCATTCAACCACTAAAGAATTGGAAGAAAAACCCAACAACAAATAAAGTTGATGGAATTGATTGGTGGACAGGCTATACGGATATAAAACATAACCGATATGTGAATTTTGAGGAAGCGAATCTTAGGAACTGTATTTATGCGCTTGCATCCTTACTTGTAATAGAATTATATGGCTCTCAAGAAGTTGATAAGAATAGTACCAACCAACCAGCAAAAAAAGAGTTATCAACCAATCTATGTTCATACTTTTCATTTAACTATCTGCGTGGCTTGTATCTGTTAAACCCGAAGCCACTACCATAAAACAGGTGCAACAATATTGGCTTTGGAGGTTATACTATGCTCACCTACAACGAAGCTGCCTATGAAAACGCCATCATCGCCCTGTTTGAGGAGATGGGTTGGGTGCATGTGTACGGGCCGGATGTGAACCGGGACTTCACCAGCCCGCTTTACGACGCCGTGCTGGAGGAGAGCCTGCGGCGGCTGAACCCGACGCTGCCGGAGGACGCCATACAGGACGCGCTGCACCGGCTGCGCAACTTCGAGATCGGCGAGCTCGTGCAGAAGAACGCGGCATTCATGGAGTATTTGCAGGCGGGCGTGCCCGTACGGTATTTTGTGGGCGGGGAGGAGCGCTCCGCCGTCGTGCGCCTGGCGGACTACGACGCGCCCCTGAACAACAGCTTCATCGTCGCCAACCAGTGGACGGTGGTGGAAAACAGCACCAAGCGACCCGACATACTGCTGTTTGTGAACGGCTTGCCCGTGGTGATCATGGAGCTGAAATCGCCCTCCCGCGAGGAAACCGACGCCAGCGAGGCCTATTTGCAGCTGCGCAACTACATGCACGAGATTCCCTCGCTGTTTGTCTACAACGCCATCTGCGTGATGAGCGATCAGCTGGTCAGCAAGGCCGGCACCATCACCAGCGGCGAGGACCGCTTCATGGAGTGGAAGACGCGGGACGGCGAGCAGGAAGACGGCGCCTTCGCCGCGTTTGACACCTTCTTCGAGGGCATGTTCCAGAAGGCGCGGCTGATGGACATCCTCAAAAACTTCATCTGTTTCAGTAGCGAGGGCGCGAAGCGCAATAAGATACTGGCGGGCTATCACCAGTATTTCGCCGTGAAGAAGGCCGTGGAATCCACGCGCCGCGCGGCGTCCGGGGACGGTGATGGCAAGGGCGGCGTGTTCTGGCACACGCAGGGCAGCGGCAAGAGCCTGTCGATGGTGTTCTATGCCCATCTGCTGCAGGAGGCGCTGGACAGCCCGACCATCGTGGTGCTGACCGATCGGAACGACCTGGACAACCAGCTGTACGCGCAGTTCGCCCGCTGCAAGGACTTTTTGCGCCAGGAGCCTGTGCAGGCCCAGAGCCGCGAGCACCTGCGCTCGTGGCTGGGCGGCAGGGTCGCCAACGGCATCATCTTTACCACGATGCAGAAGTTCGAGGAGTCCTTCGAGTGCCTGTCGGAGCGGAAGAACATCGTGGTCATGGCCGACGAGGCGCACCGCGGGCAGTACGGCCTGACGGAGAAGGTGAAGCTCGTGAAAAACGACGCGGGGGAAGTGGTGTCCACCCATCGCGTGGTGGGCACGGCGCGGATCATCCGCAACAGCTTGCCCAACGCCACGTTCATCGGCTTCACGGGCACGCCCATCTCGCTGAAGGATCGCAGCACCCGCGAGGTGTTCGGCGATTACATCGACGTCTACGACATGACGCAGGCTGTGGCGGACGGCGCGACGCGGCCCGTGTACTACGAGAGCCGCGTGATGAAGCTGAAGCTGGACGAGCAGACCCTCGCGCTGATCGACGCGGAGTATGACCTGATGGCGAACAACGCCGACCCAGAGGTCATCGAAAAGAGCAAGCGAGAGCTGGGGCAGATGGAGGCCGTGCTGGGGAACGAGAACACCATCCGCTCCCTCGTGGACGACATATTGGATCACTACGAGAATTACCGCACGGGCCTGCTGACGGGCAAGGCCATGATCGTGGCCTACAGCCGCGCCATCGCCATGAAGATCTATCGGCGCATATTGGAGGTGCGGCCCGGATGGGGCGAGAAGGTCGCCGTGGTGATGACCGACAGCAACAAGGACCCGGAGGACTGGCGAAAGGTCATCGGCAACAAGACCCACCGGGACCAGCTGGCGCAGCAGTTCAAGGACGACGACAGCCCGCTGAAAATCGCCATCGTGGTGGATATGTGGCTGACGGGTTTCGACGTGCCGTCCCTCGCCACGATGTATGTGTACAAGCCCATGCAGGGCTACAACCTGATGCAGGCTATCGCGCGCGTGAACCGCGTCTACAGGGACAAGGAAGGCGGCCTGGTGGTGGATTATGTGGGTATCGCGCAGGCGCTCAAGCAGGCCATGAGCGACTACACCAAGCGCGACCGCAGCAACTATGGCGACACGGACATCTCCAAGGCGGCCTATCCGAAGTTTATGGAAAAGCTGTCCGTCTGCCGCGATCTATTCCACGGCTACGACTATTCGCTGTTCATGACCGGCAGCGATCTGCAGCGGGCGAGGGCGATCACCGGCGGCGTCAACTACATCGTCGCGCAGGACAAGCAGCGGGAAAAGGAAGATTTCGTCAAGGAAGCGCTGATGCTCAGACAGTCGCTGTCGCTGTGCGCGTCCATCGCGCCGGCGGATGCGCGCTTTGAAGCACAGTTCTTCGAGTCGGTCCGCGTGCTGGTGGTGCGGCTGATGAACGGTGGCGAGGGGCACAGGATCTCCCTGCCGGAGATGAACGCCCGCATCAACGAGCTGTTGAAGCAGAGTATCAGGAGCGACGGCGTCATCAACCTATTCTCCGACGTGCACTCTGAGTTTTCGCTGTTCGACCCGAAGTTTCTGGAGGATATCTCCCGGATGAAGGAGAAGAATCTGGCGGTGGAAATTCTGAAAAAGCTGATCAAGGAGCAGATTCACGTTTTCCGCCGGACAAACGTGGTGAAGTCGGAAAAGTTCAGCGTCATCATGCAGGAGACCCTGAACCGCTACCTCAACGGCATGTTGACCAATGAAGAGGTCATCGCCGAGATGATGAAGCTGGCGAAACAGATTCAGCAGGCGCGCAGCGAGGGCGAAAAGCTGGGCTTGACGATGGAGGAAATAGCCTTTTACGACGCGCTGACCAAGCCGGAGGCCGTCAAGGACTTCTACGAAAACAGTGAGCTGATTGATATGACCCGCGAGCTGACGGAAACCCTGCGCCGAAACAAGACCATCGACTGGCAGAAGCGGGAATCCGCCCGCGCCAAGATGCGCATGATGATAAAGCGCCTGCTCAAGAAGTACAAGTATCCACCGGAGGGCTACGACGACGCGATCCAAACAGTCATGACACAGTGCGAGCTGTGGACGGACAATGTGATGGCGGTATAGCAAATGGGATTTTAAATCAAAAAATTAACCTTGTGTCAAATGACACAAGGTTAATTTTATGTAAACAGCAGTGCGCTGATATGGCTGCTCATACTCTTCGAAGGCGCACTCTCCTTTGGGTATGATCTGGCAAGCATCGCATTCGGATATCCGAATGCCGTGGCTCAAATGAGCCAAAGTGCTTAGGGGCTCTGCCCCTAAAACCCTGTAGTAGTATGCGTCATCCAGTGATGATATTGGATATTTCCTCTTCCCTTATTCTTCTTTTATATACCTCGATTTCCTGCTCAACCGCATACTTATGTTGTATAGTATCAATATCCGTGAAGAGCGGAAGCAGTGATTTTAAAACTTCAATACATTTGGAATAATGAGGAACAAAACTGCCGAATGCTTCATATGATGTCGGTGTAATCACCAAATTCTTGAAAACATCGAAATCCTTGTTACGCTCTATGAATGCAGCCACACAGCTTTTCATCATATCGAATCTGTGGTTTGCGACAGTACGAAAGACACACTCCATTTTTTCGGTGTTCATTGCATATCGTCTGATATAGGTTGTTACCCATTGCTGCTGCAAGTCGATGATGTCAGGTTTTTTCTGCGGAATCAGGAAAAATGCGGACAATGTGTCAGGAACAAAAATAGTCGAGTATTCAGTATGTTCAATGACTTTATCCACTATATAGGATATTGTTTCAATATATTTATCTGTGTAAAACAGAGCACAAAAACGCGTATCGGTGTCATTGTATGGATTACGCCTTTTAAATTCGATGATGGCATCGGCAAGTTTTTCTATCATACCAAGATCAGCATCCAGTAGCTTGCAGAGATATATGCCATCATGATCCATATTCCAGCCTGACACATACAGAAAAATGTACAGGTCACATAGTAGTTGAATGCTATCAGAATAAGCGTTAATAATTTTCGAAGGGTTCTTCTTGTCTCCGAACATTCCTCCAAAGTAGCTTATTACAAGATAAGGTTGTTGAATGCGCTTGCCAAATAATATCTCTGTTGCCTTTACAAAGACCTTGCCATCAACGATCGTGTATTTTTCCAGGAAGCGATGGTTTCTCATGGGAATGCCCTTTGAGAAATCCGGTTGTTCTTCCGTTAAAAACGTATAGAGCTCACGAACAATCCCTTCGTCAATCAGTTCTGAAGGCATTTCCAGAAAATAGAGATACATCCAAATATCTCTTTGGGTGTCTGCATAGCTATCGACTATATACTTCACTTCTGCGGGACACATGAATTTGAATAAAGTGTGCACTATGAAAGAAAGATTGATTCCACCGGGCTCTGCGCTGGACATGATCTTTTTTACCACGGCAACAAACCCCTCTTGATCAGATGACAGTTCTTCCAAAGCATAGTTGATGCCGGTAACGATACCATAATCCTGCGGTATCAGTTCACGGGATATTTCATATAGATCGTTGAATGTCTCAGCTCGGTTCTTTGAACCATTAAAGTACCCTTCGATGTTCTGTCGGTGGAGCTTCTGCATTTCATCATATGGAGTATCTTTCCTCCAGTCCGGACCAACAAGGATGTGGAATTTTTCTATCTTTTCGCCAGACAGATAGGGACCGAGAATCGAGGTATCGATACCGATGCGCATTAGTTTTTCCGATATATTCTTAACCATCAGGCAATCCAACAAACAATCTGTTGACAAGACCAGATCGATAATCTGGAAAACATAAGGAGCATCATTCTTGACCACATCAAAGCTGCATTCTTCAGTACGGTCTCCATAGTTTTTTAGCAGTTCACGCAGTCTATCGTGTTGCTTACCCATCCGAGCGATGGCGATGAGATGTGACCAAGCAAGATTGCGGTAAGCAGCAGTTGCCTCAGATGGATAGAGCGGAATTTGATAGATAACCAAGTTATTATTCCGGCCATTTTCAACTGGTTCAAAATGCAGTTTGAGGAAATTTTGCATGACTTCCAGAAATAGAATTACTATATAATCATTGTTCCAGTTTTCAGAATACTGGAATGCTTTTTGGATATAGTGTAGTTGTGTATAAAAGCCATTTTCATGGGAACCCTTGTTGATTCCATAAGAATTACATGAGGAATGGTAAAACTGCATATACAGATCAGGCCTCTTCAAATAGTAGGCAAAGAATAAATCCAAAGCGGCATCAAGACTTGTGGTTCCGCTGTAACCACTCAATATGGCAATATAGTCGTCACTGATGCTGACATTGTTCTTCCCATCATTGGTGTCAATCTGACTTGCGGGTATAGAAATGCGGTTAACTTGATGGATTTTTTCTTTCAGAATCACCAATGTCTCCAAAGGGTTTACAGGGAAGAAGGCTTTTAAAAAATCCCAAAACAAATCTGACTGTTCGGCCTTCAATTGATTCCATACCTTCCTGATTTCTTCATCAAGGAAAGCGCGCATTTCGTTATTCTGATATTTTCCATAGAGCATATTTATAGCGCGGATTGTGCGTCCATGGTAAGGCTTAAGACATGTAAGAATCATCTCTCCCAATGAGATGAGTTTTCTGTCGCAAAAAACATATTTTAAGATGTAATCCGCAAGGCATTGGTCGGATATCTTGACGGCTGTATCATGAGATATGTCAACCATCTCCGCAGAATGCAGTTCCTGCATCGCTGCTCTGAATACTGTTTCGGAAATGCCTTTGCTTTCAAGCATTTTATAGATGGGAACGATGTGTTCCAGGTGAATAACGCCAAGGAATGCCACTATGCCCGCGCTGATCAAACGGGTTGAGTTTTCGGGAATGGTGGATTCCCGAAGAGCTGATCCATAATAGGCATCGTATAGATCGGAAACGTCCCTGATGGAATCAAGTGTGTTTGCCTCCATGGCGGTTTTACCCGCCAGCATTGCAATTCTGGGATTTCCGTCTGAGATTACAACGATACGATCAAGACACTTTTGATTCAATGTTCCAAAATGCTGCTTAATCAATTTCCCTATCTCGTCATCAGTTAGTGGATGTAGTTCGATCAAGTCATACCTTACTATCTTGTTCAAAATTTCTCCGACTCTCTCTTTTGCGTAATCACGAACAGTAATCAGGATTTTGTATATATGATCACTTGGAAACAAATTGAAGAGACGGATAATCATGTCTAAATCCGATAATTGATTGGCGTCATCAATGATGACAAAGTAGCTTCCGGGATCTTCAAACGTCATGTGGAAGTCTTCGTGAATTACCAAGCCTTGATTATGGATACAAATAATCTGTTCATTATGCTCTTGTGCATGCCTCCTGGCATATTCAAGGGCAAAACGAGTTTTGCCTGTTCCAGCAGGCGCAGTGATTATGATTATATTTACAGCTTCCAGTTTTTCAGCAACTTGTTCCATCTCTTTTTCGCGGAACATAAAAACAGTATCAAGGGGAGCTACTGTTTTGTTATTGTCATACTGTTCGACAAAGTCGTCTATTCCTTGAACTTGTCTGGTATCAAAGGATACTCCTAAATGATCATAGACAATGGATGGGAAATGCTGCATGAGGTCCGCTGCAAGCGTGTCTATTCCTATCAGAGTGAGAGGGATACCAAAAGACATACAATATTCCTTAAGCGAAAGATCATCTTTCGCTGCAAAATTTGATGAATTATGGATGTATACTATTTTTGAGATCAAGTCATGAGCTATTCCTGTTTTGTTCTCATCAAGGCACTTTTCTATATCCTCTTTTATTTTCTTTGCCACAGATTTTTGTTGGACAGTATATTCAATAAATGTATATTTCCCGTCCGAGAATGAGACATAAGTGTCAGGCGTTCCCCGCGTTGTTTTTTCAGCGCCTGTCATTGTTCCCAATGAAACGATGTTTTTATATCCTTTTTTGTTCAGATAATCATCACACATGATTTGAAAACTCGCCTGATTCATTTGACGTATTTTGTCTTTGATAATGGTAATGCGTGCCATGTCAACATGCCTCATTTCAAAATCGTAGCTATGAATTGATTATATCAAAGATGGGGGAAAGTTGCAATTCAAAGGCCGTGAAGGAACGTGATTTGTTAAATTTCTGATTTACGGTTGTAGACATGCCGTTTTTTCGGCTTTATAAGTGAAGGGCTTTTTATTTTGTTTTGTTCATGCCGGGAGGTGATGGTGACAGAAGCGTGAGCGAAAGGACAGGCTCGTTCAGATTATCAGACGAAAGCGAGGGAAAAAGCGTGATGATCCATATATGGAAATATAGCGCGGAGATGATGAGGTGGCCCAAAGACAGACGGCCAGGGATACCGCTACCGAGAATACGCGGGCGGCATTGGAATATGCGGAAACGGGACGCTCCGGCAACAACGATGGTACAAATGAAGGAAAACATGAGGATTCGGACGCTTGGGACGATGCCAGACTACGGCGCATTGAGCAACGGCTGACCCGCGTCATGGCGATTTGCGTGGCGCAGGCAAATGTGATACAATCATGGACGGGAAGCCCGGGGCTCCTTGAAAACTGTACAGGCGAAACACAAATGCCTTTACCGGAGGAAGGAGAACTGACGATGGTAAAGCATAGAGCGCGGGTCTGCGTGGGTTTCAACGACGACGGCAGCCCAGTGGTGCAGCAGGTGAGCGGGAGGACAGAGATTGAACTGTCCGACAGCATTGTGCGAGCGATCCTGAACTCGGCGCGAAGAGGTGAGTTTGTGAGCGGCGAGGCAATGGAGCCGCTGCCGGTAAAGTAAGCGCCGACATTCAGGGATTACGCGGAGGAATGGCTCGCCACCTACAAGGTGGGGAAGATCAAGCCCACAACGTTGGGCGGCTATCGAACGGTGCTGAACGCGCACCTGTATGAGAGGTGGGGCGATGTGCCCGTCGATCGGATCACGACCAGGGAGATACAGGAGTTCCTGAATACCCGGAAGGATCGGGCGCGTAAAACGATACAGGACATACTGATGCTGCTGAAGGCGATCCTCGAGTCGGCCCGGCGGGACGGGTTGATCGACAGGAATCCCGCGGACGATCGGCGCATCACCAACCCCAGCTATAAAAAGACCGTGCGGAACGCCCTGCCGGTGGAGGATGTGAAGGACATTATCGATCACATTTGCGTCCTCGACAACCTCGATGACCGACGCTTCCAGGCGCTGCTGATCTTCACGGGGATGCGGCGCGGCGAGGTGCTGGGGCTGCGCTGGGAGGACATTGACCTGCCAAGGGGTGTGATTCACGTCCGGCGGAACGTAACCTTCCCAAAGGGCGCAAACGGGCCCTACATCGGCACCACCAAGACCGAAAGCGGTGTGCGCGATATTCCCATCATGCCCATGCTGCTTGACTATCTGAAGCCTCTGGGGACAGAAGGCTTCGTGCTGGGCGGCGAACAGCCAACCACGCTGTCCATGCATCGGCGGCGCATGGAGCGCATCCGACGAACGCTGAATATGCACGGCGCGTGTCCACACGTCTTTCGGCACTCGTACGCGACGATGCTGTATGATGCCGGCGCGGATGTCAAGACGATCCAGGCCATCATCGGTCAGACAGACTTCAAGACCACGGCGGATCGTTACTGCCACCCGAGGGACGGTAAAAAGCGAGCGGCTGTGCAGGGCGTGAAGGCGCTGCTGGAGACGAAAAACTGAATTAATCAGTGGGATGGAATGGACAGAAATCCCCGTCAGGCGGCGGTTTCCCGGCGAAATCGCCGCCGAGTAATGCTGAACTACAGGTTCAGCATCACTGAATCCGAGCACCGCTTTGTGTACTAAAGAGCCGATTGGTATGAGTATTGAACGGACGTTAATCGATGAAGCAGTGAAACATGGACGAACTGCACGAAAAGAAACTGTGCAGTTCAAACGAACTGCACAGTTTTTGCTGGTACCGGCGATCGGATTCGAACCAATGACACTCCGGGTATGAACCGGATTCTCTAGCCAACTGAGATACGCCGGCATATAAGTCAACCACAGGGAAACCCGTGGTTGACGATGGTTGCGGGGGAGGGATTTGAACCCTCGACCTCCGGGTTATGAGCCCGACGAGCTACCGGACTGCTCTACCCCGCGACAGCGCGTTTCGTTCAACGCAAGGGATATTATAGCATGCCCGAAACGGCTTGTCAAGCATTTTACGATTTCTTTTCAGGAGGAGAATCAGCCGGTATACGTCGACCAGTCGATTTCGATCACGACGTTCTTGTCGTCGGTGTACAGGTTCACGCAGGAATCGTGGCCGTTCTCGTCCACGTAGCCGGCGCTCTCGGCGGCGGGGTGCTCGTAGGTCACGCCGTTCAGGCCGGGCAGGTAGTCCAGGCCGGCGGCGTTCAGGCACGCCATGGCCTCGCCAACGGTCATGCCCACCTGCACGCCGAACACGGCGTAGCCCGCGCCGAACACCTCCACGTGCTCCACGTTCTGGTTGCCGGCGATGATGACGGACTCGTTATAGTACTGGAAGGGCACCTCGGACTCGACCTCGCGGTAGTTGATCAGGCCGATGTCGTTGGCGGCGGTCACCAGGTCGTCCAGGTAGAAGCCGGACAGCTCCACCGCGCCGGCATCGTCCGCAGGCGTCTGGAACACGCTGTCCACGAACAGCTTGCCGGCGTTCAGCGCGTTTGCGGCGGCGGAGTCGTCGCCCGCACCGTCGCCCTCGGGCTCGGGCTGCTGCGCGGGGGCCGCGGTGGGATCCACGGGGGCCGCGACGGGCTCCACGGGCGCCTCGGTGGCCGCCGGGGCGGGCAGCTCCTCGTTGACCAGCTTGGAATATTTGGAAGAGATCCAGCCGGTGTTCTTGCCGTCGGTCACCTTGTACCACAGCACGGGCCGGTCATCCTCGGCGGTCTCGCCCAGGAACGTGAGGGACTTGCCCTCCTTGTAGCTGGTGACCTGCTCGGCGTTCAGGTTCGGCGCGGAGCGCAGCCACACGTTGGCGGTGGTCACCACCTCCGAAAGCGCCGCGCAGCCGATCATCATCAGGGCCAGCATCAGCGCCGCGATCTTCAAAACATGCTTTCTCATGATATGTACCTCCGTTTTGGATTTGTCCCCAGTATAGCATCCCCCCGGCGCTTGTCAAGCCGGGGCGGCAAGAATTCACAGCCCCGCCGCCCTTTTTTTACCGTTAGCGGTATATTCTGCGAGGAAACGCCCATGCTATTAACACCCCGCCGGGAAACCGGCAAAGAGAAGGAGATGTTGTTATCATGCTGGATCGCATATCCCTGCTGCTGAGCATCATCGGCGGCATCAACTGGCTGCTGGTGGGCCTGTTCCGCTTCGACCTGGTGGCCTATCTGTTCGGCGGCCAGGCGGCAACCGTCAGCCGCATCATCTACACCGTGGTCGGCATCGCCGCGCTGTGGTGCATATCGCTGCTCTTCCGCGAGCGCGTGAGCGAACCGGACGGAGAAGTGCGCTGAACCACCGCCCAAAATCAAGGGGACGGTTCTCTGTGTCAATGACACAGAGAACCGTCCCCTTGATTTTGGCCACAACCTTGACAACCCGCCGCCGCCCGGTTATGATAATGATGTCGGAATCCCCTACTCCCTACTCCCTACTCTCCCCCGAAAGGATGCGATCCATTTGAAATTCACCCGCGGCTACTGGCTGACCCGAGAGAACTTCACGATGAGCTACGCCACGCAGTGCGTGCGCGTGGAGCGGGACGCACACAAAATGCACGTGCTGGCGTCCTGCGTGCCGGTGCGGGGCCGGGGCGACATACTCGCCGGCGGCGCGCTGGACGTGACCTTCACCGCCCCGATGGAAAACGTGATCCGCGTGACGCTGACCCACTTCGCGGGCAAGGCGCTGAAGGCCCCCCGCTTCGAGCTGAACGAGGTCGAGACCGCCCCCCGCACCCGCGAGGACGACGCCTGCGCCGAATTCACCAGCGGCGAACTGACGGCCCGGGTGCTGAAAAGGCAGGGCGCGTGGCAGGTGGACTACGTGGCCGCGGACGGCACGACCGTCACCACCTCGGGCTTTCGGGGCATGGGCCACGCGCTGGACAAGAACACCGGCAAGGCCTACATGAGCGACAGCCTGATGCTGGACGTGGGCGAGTGCGTGTACGGCCTGGGCGAGCGCTTCACGCCCTACGTGAAGAACGGCCAGACGGTGGACATGTGGAACGCCGACGGCGGCACCGCGTCGGAGCTGGCCTACAAGAACATTCCCTTTTACATGACCAACCGCGGCTACGGCGTATTCGTCGAGGACGCCTCGGACGTCAGCTTCGAGGTGGCCAGCGAGAAGGTGGAGCGCGTCCAGTTCTCCTGCGAGGGCGAGACGCTGGTCTACGACGTGATCTACGGCAAGACCCCGAAGGGCACGCTGAGCCTGTACACCGCCTTGACGGGCCGCCCGCCGCTGCTGCCCGCCTGGAGCTTCGGGCTGTGGCTGTCCACGTCCTTCACCACGAACTACGACGAGGCCACCGCCAGCGGCTTCATCGACGGCATGGCGGCCCGGGACATACCGCTGTCGGTGTTCCACTTCGACTGCTACTGGATGAAGGGCTACAACTGGTGCGACTTCGCCTGGGACCCGGACACCTTCCCGGACCCGGAGGGCATGCTGAAGCGCTACCACGACCGGGGCCTGCATCTGTGCTGCTGGATCAACCCCTACATCGCCCAGCAGTCGCCGCTGTTCAGGGAGGGCATGGACCGCGGCTACCTGGTGAAGAAGACCAACGGCGACGTCTGGCAGACCGACCTGTGGCAGGCGGGCATGGGCATCGTGGACGTCACGAACCCCGACGCCCGGGCCTGGTACTGCGGGTACCTGAAGAAGCTGCTCGCGCAGGGCGTGGACTGCCTGAAGACCGACTTCGGCGAGCGCATCCCGGTGAAGGACATCGCCTGGTTCGACGGCTCCAGCCCGCTGCACATGCACAACTACTACACCTTCCTGTACAATAAGATGGTGTTCGACACCCTCGTCGAGGCGCGGGGCGAGGGCGAGGCCATACTGTTCGCCCGCAGCGCCACCGCCGGCGGCCAGCGCTTCCCGGTGCACTGGGGCGGCGACAACAGCGCCAGCTACGTCTCGATGGCCGAGACGCTGCGCGCGGGCCTGTCCATGGCCTGCAGCGGCTTCGGCTACTGGAGCCACGACATCTCCGGCTTCGAGTCCACCGCCCCGGCCCACGTCTACAAGCGCTGGGTCCAGTTCGGGCTGCTGTCCAGCCACAGCCGCCTGCACGGCTCCAGCAGCTACCGGGTGCCGTGGGCCTTCGACGAGGAGAGCGTGGACGTGGTGCGCGCCTTCACCAAGTTCAAGTGCCGCCTGATGCCCTACCTGTACGGCGCGATGGTGCAGGCCCACGAATGCGGCACGCCGATGCTGCGCCCGATGCTGCTGGAGTTCCCGGACGACCCCGCCTGCGATGCGCTGGACCGCCAGTACATGCTGGGCGACAGCCTGCTGGTGGCCCCGATCTTCCGCGAGGACGGCCGCGTGGACTACTACCTGCCGGAGGGCGACTGGCAGAACCTGATCACCGGCGCCCGCGCCGCCGGCGGCCGCTGGCAGCGCGAGCGGCACGACTTCATGTCCCTGCCGCTGATGGTTCGCCCGGGCACGGTGCTCCCCCTGGGCGCCTGCGACACCCGCCCCGACTACGACTACGCCGACGGCGTCGAGCTGCACGTGTTCGCCCTCCCGGAGGGCCAGGCGCGCACCGTCACGCTGTACGACCTGAAGGGCCGCCCCGTCGCCACCTACACCGTGGCGCGGCGGAACGGGAAAATCACCGTACAGACCGATTCCCCAAAGCCCTATACCGTGGTCGAGCACTGACCTTTTCACAGGGGCGGCGCGCACGCCGCCGCCCCTGTGAACGCGCATCGCGGGCATCCTTTACATTTCCGTTAATCCCGCACGCCCCCTTGACACCCCACCGATTTTCCTGTATAATATCTTTTGCTTGTGAGGCACAGCCTCCATAATCGGGGTGTGGCGCAGTTTGGTAGCGCACGTGCTTTGGGAGCATGGGGCCGCAGGTTCGAATCCTGTCACCCCGACCATGCGACCTCTTGGTCAAGCGGTTAAGACACCGCCCTTTCACGGCGGTAACACGGGTTCGAGTCCCGTAGAGGTCGCCATATTTTTTCAGCTGTGGATTAAAGGTTAAGGGCCTTTAGCTCAGTGGTTAGAGCAGTCGGCTCATAACCGATCGGTCCGGGGTTCAAATCCCTGAAGGCCCACCATGGCGCGGTAGTTCAGTTGGTTAGAATGCCAGCCTGTCACGCTGGAGGTCGAGGGTTCGAGCCCCTTCCGCGTCGCCACGAAACAAGTGCTTTTGTCTGCTGACAAAAGCGCTTGTTTCAGTTATATTCGCCTGCGGCGAGTTATATTGCTTCGCAGTTATATTCGGCTGACGCCGAGTGATATTGCGCTCCGCGCAGTTTGGGAGGCGAATATAATATCACTGCCGTCGCAGACGGCAATATAACTGATCCCTTAGGATCAATATAAAACCGAAGGATTAAAAGTGTTGGTGTTTAAGAGGCTTACATCGAGAAGCGCACGTCTGTACGCTCTTGAACACAAGAGAAACATGGGAACGTCGGTGTCCGTATGATTCCGGCGTTCTTGTTCTATTTGTGAATGATCTTTGAATTCTTCCCTCATCTCATTGTGATTTCGCGGCGCATATGCTATAATTCATTTCGATGTTCCGCCAACGGGCGGAGAAGAAATGGAGGCAACGCATATGAATATCAAAAAGCTGCTGTGCCTGGTGCTGGCGCTGACGGTGTGCATGAGCGCGCTGGCGCTGGCCGAGGGCGACGATCTGCAGGCGAAGCTGGACGAGGCCAACGCGCGCATCGAGGCGCTTCAGGCCGAGGTAGAGCTGTACAGGCCCTATTACGAGCGGCAGATCGTGGCCGAGTACGGCGACGGCGGCATCATCTGGCGCGACGACGCCATGAAGGAATACGAGGCCGCGGCCAGCTACTACGCCCAGAACGGCATGAGCATCGACGCCTATGCCGACAGCATCAAGCAGAGCATCCTTGAAATGCTGGTGCAGCAGGCGGTGCTGGACGCCAAGGCCGCCGAGCTGGGCCTGGACCAGATGACGGATGAGCAGCGCGCCGCCCTGGAGGCGGAGAGCGCCGCGAACTTCGAAACGTACATCGACACCTACAAGACCTACTTCGCCACCGAGGGGGCCAGCGACGAGGAGGCCCGGGAGCAGACCATCGCCGCGATGGCGGAATACGGCGTGACCCAGGAGTCGCTGCTGGAGCAGATGCTTAAGAGCTACGCGGACGAGCAGCTGCACACCTACGTGACCGGCGACGTGGCCGTGACCGACGAGGAGGTCAAGGCCGAGTACGACGCCATGGTGGCCGACAACGAGAGCAGCTACGCCGACAACGACACCGCCTACAACCGCGCCCGCAGCAGCGGCGCGACCATCGCCTGGAACCCGGAGGGCTACCGCGCGGTGAAGCACGTGCTGATCAAGTTTGACGACGAGCAGAGCACCCAGTTCACCACGCTGCAGAACACCCTGAAGAGCCTGAACGACGAGCTGGCCGCCCTGGACAAGCCCGCCGAGGAGAAGGCCGAGGGCGACGCCGACGCCGAGGAGAAGGCCGAGGGCGACGCCGACGCCGAGCCCACCGAGGCCCCACGCAGCCGCGAGGAGATCCAGGCCGAGATCGGCCGCATCGGCGCGGAAAAGGAGGCCCTGTACAGCCAGCTGCTGCCCCAGGCCCAGCAGGTGATCGACGAATTCAACGGCGGCGCGGACTTCGACAGCCTGATCGAAAAGTACAACGCGGACCCCGGCATGCAGAAAGAGCCCACCGCCACCGAGGGCTACGCCGTGGCGGCCGACTCCACCGCCTGGGACCCCGCCTTCACCGAGGGCGCCATGAGCATCGAGGCCGTGGGCCAGATCAGCGCGCCGGTGTACGGCATGTACGGCATCCACGTCATCTACTACCTGAAGGACATCACCCCCGGCCCGGTGCCCTTTGAGGACCTGGAGGAGACCGTGCGCTCCAACGCCCTCAGCCAGAAGGTGAACCAGACCTACAACGACCAGGTCAACGCCTGGGTCGAAGAGGCCAACCCCGTGTACCATACGGACCGGTTCTGACGATTTGCGACAAACACATCCGCCTGGGAACCCAGGCGGATGTGTCATTATCGCGGAGAGTGCCCTATCCCCCGCTAACCGTGCCTCCCCATCCGCAGATGGGGAGGGGGACCGCTTGCGGTGGTGGGGGTCCTGAACCTATCGCCGTGCGCTGCGATTCGTCCGGGGGCCCTATCCCCCGCTTCGCGGGTACTTCCCCACTGCGGTGGGGAAGCTATGGAATGCGATTGTCCAGTTCTCTCCACTCTCCACTCTCCACTCTTCACTCTCCACTCTCCACTCTCCACTCTCAACCGGAGGTTCCCATGCGCATACTGTTGGTCGAGGACGAAAAGAACCTATCGGCGGCCGTCTGCCGGCTGCTGCAGGGCGAGCGGTTTGTCGTGGACGCGGCGTACACCGGCCCGGACGGGCTGGACTGCGCGCTGTCCGGCGGCTACGACGCCATCATACTGGACGTGATGCTGCCCGGCATGGACGGCTTCACCGTGCTCAATCGCCTGCGGGGCGCGGGCGTGAAGACCCCGGTGATGATGCTGACGGCGCGGGGCGATCTGCAGGACCGCATCCGCGGGCTGGAGGGCGGCGCGGACTACTACCTGCCCAAGCCATTCCAGATGGGCGAGCTCGTCGCCTGCCTGCGGGCCATCACCCGCCGGGGCGACAGCGCGCCGGTGATGGCGCTGGCCTTCGGCGGCGTGTCGCTGTCGGAGAAGGACGCGAAGCTGCAGAACGACGCCACCGGCCAGTCGGTGAAGCTGGGGGCCAAGGAGTACCAGCTGATGGAGGTGTTTTTGCGCAACCCGGGCCAGATCCTGCCCAAGGAGACGCTGATCGAGCGGGTCTGGGGCTATGACAGCGAGGCCGAGTACAACAACCTGGAGGTCTACGTGTCGTTTTTGCGCAAGAAGCTGAGCTTCATCGGCGCGGGCGTGAAGCTGAAGGCCACCCGGGGCCTGGGGTATTCCCTGGAGGCGGAGCAGTGATCGCGAAGCTGCGCCGGCGGCTGACGCTGCTGGTCATCGGGGTGATGGTGCTGGTGACGCTGGGCATCGTGCTGTCCATACGGCTGATCACGCTGCGCAACATCGACGCCACGGCGGCCCAGGCGCTGCAGGTGCTCAGCGAGAACCGCGGCCAGCGGCCCCCCGCCGAGGACGGCGAGACGCCCCCGGAGAAGCCCGACGGCACGCCCGGCGAAGCGCCGCCGGAGAAGCCCGACGGCACGCCGCCGCCGCTGCCGGAGGGCGAGGGGCGGCAGAAGCCGGGGCTGGAGATGTCCGGCGGCACCCTGGCCAGCCAGGCCAACGCCTACACCATCCGCCTGAACGCCGATGGCGAGGTGACGGGCTGGGACAGCGACCGCGCCGACCTGTACACCGACCGGCAGATCGCCGCCGTCGCCGAGGCCGCGCTGGCCTCGGGCGCGTCCACGGGCCGGGTGGACACCCAGTACTACGCCTTTGCCGAGGGCGAATCCCCCGACGGGCGGCTGCTGGTGGTGCTGGACGCGCGGCTGGAATTCCAGTCCGCCGACCGCATGCTGCGCGCCACGGCGCTGGTGGCGTCGCTGGCGGGGCTGCTGCTCTGCGCCGGGGCGTACCTGCTGATCCGCAAGATGCTGCGGCCCGTGCAGGCCGCCTTCGAGCGTCAGAAGCAGTTCGTTTGGGACGCCAGCCACGAGTTCAAGACGCCGCTGGCCGTGATCTCCGCCAACGCGGAGGTGCTCAGCCGGGAGATCGGGCAAAACGAGTACCTGGGCTACATCCAGTCGGAGGTCCGCCGCGCCGATTCGCTGGTACAGAGCCTTCTGACGCTGGCCCGCATGGACAAGGGCACCGTGGCCGCGGCGCTTGTCCGCTTCAACCTCTCCGACGCGCTGCTGGGCGTGGCCCTGCCCTTTGAGAGCACCGTGTTCGAGGCCGGGCGGACGCTGGAGACGGACATCCCCGAGGGCATCTATCTGAAGGGCGACGAGGCCATGCTGCAGCAGCTGGCCGTGATCCTGCTGAGCAACGCCCTGAAGTACTCCGACCCCGGCGGGCTCATCCGGCTGTCGCTCGCCGCCCGTGGCCGCGGCGCGGTGATCACCGTGTACAACACCGGCCAGGGCATCGCCCCGGAAAACCTGGAGAAGATATTCGACCGCTTCTACCGCGAGGACGCCTCCCACAACAGCGAGGTCGCCGGCAACGGCCTGGGCCTTTCCATCGCCCGCACCATCGTGCAGGCCCACCGCGGCCGCATACAGGCCGAGAGCGTGCCCGGCAAGAGCGCCACGTTTACGGTGACGCTGCCGGGGTGATGCGGCAGGGGGAGAGTGGAGAGAGTGGAGAGTGGAGTTCCGGTGCAAATCCCTGACGGGATTTGTTAGATTGGATGACAGCGGGGACGGTTCTCGTTGTCATCTTTTCAGCCAAAAAGATGACAGTGAGAACCGTCCCCGCTGTCATCTTCAATTTGCCAAACTGAATGAGTCAATAGGAACCTGTCCCCAAGTGACTCAGTCCCCATTTAATCAAAGAAATCCGTCAGGATTTCAACAACAATTCCTCATTCCTAATTCCTCATTCCTCACTGTCCTCAATACTTCATCCCCCGCCCCGCCCCCCAGGCGGCGATCTTATAGATGGGGTTTTCGAGGCGCTTTTTGACGTTGTTCAGCTGGTTGCGGATGTCGATGTGCTGGGGGCAGTGCTGTTCGCACTTGCCGCACTTCACGCACAGGCCGGCGTTGCTGCGCACCTTGCGCAGCGTGGTGCACATCAGGTATTCGCGCATGCCGGTGGCCAGGCCCTCGGAATAGCTGTCGTTGTAGGCGGAGAAGCAGGTGGGAATGTCCACGCCCCTGGGGCAGGGCTGGCAGTAGCCGCAGCCGGTGCAGCCCACCTTCGTGACGCCGCGGATGGCCTGAAGCGCCCGGTCGTAGACGGCAAGCTCATCCGCCGTCAGGGCGTTCGGCAGGCTCTCCCCGGCGATGCGGCAGTTCTCCCGCACCTGGCTCACGTCGTTCATGCCGGAGAGCACCACCGTGACCTCGGGGTGGTTCCAGACCCAGCGCAGGCCCCAGTCCGCGGGCGTTCTTTGGGGCCGGGCCGCCTCGAACACGCGCTTCGCGGCACCGGGCAGGCCGTCCGCCAGCCGGCCGCCCCGAAGGGGCTCCATGATGATCACCGGCAGGCCCTTTTCCGCGGCGTAGTTCAGGCCCTCGACGCCGGCCTGGCTGTGCTCGTCCATGTAGTTGAACTGGATCTGGCAGAAGTCCCAGTCCCAGGCGTCCGCCAGCGCCTTGAACTGCAGCGTGCCGCCGTGGAACGAGAAGCCCGCGTTGCGGATCGCGCCGCAGGCCCGCTTTTCCGCCAGCCACGCCTCCACGCCCAGGCCGCGCAGCCGCGCCCAGCTCTCGGCGTCGTTGAGCATGTGCATCAGGTAGTAGTCCACGTGGTCGGTCTTCAGCCGCTGCAGCTCCTCGGCAAAGTAGCGGTCCAGGTCCTCCCGCCGGTTCACCCGGTAGTGGGGCAGCTTGGTGGCGATGCGCACCTTGTCCCGGCAGCCCCGGGAAGCGATGAAGTTGCCCAGGCAGACCTCGCTGCCGGGGTAGACGTAGGCCGTGTCGAAGTAGTTGACGCCCAGATCCAGCGCCAGGCCCATCTCCCGATCGGCCTTCTCCTGGTCGATGCCGCCGCCGCGCCGGGTAAAGCGCATGCAGCCGAAGCCCAGCGCGGACAGCGCGTCGCCGTTTTTGAGGTTCTTGCGGTATTGCATACGGCGCGCTCCTCTCCCATACGGTTTTTGCCCATTATAGACCAAGCCGCCGCCTTTTTCAAGGGCGCGCGCGCCGCACGGCGTTTTTTCCGCTGATTTGCGGTTTTTTGTGTGCTCTGTCCCTTGCATCGATTGCGCATGTGTGATAAAATCACTGTATTGTCGACCGGTACATTTTGGGAAGGAGGCGCCGCCGTGAAGCCCGATTGGCTGAACCTGAGCACCCAGGGTTCGGATTACCAGACGCTGACAGACCGTCTGAACGCCTCTCCCTTCGAGGACCTGGTGGAGATCGACCTGATCAACGATCGCTGCCGCAACCTCTACCACATCGACGGCAAGTACTTCGTGCCCATCATGAAGGGCAGCTGGAGCGAGCTGTTCCGCTACAGCGCGGACCACATGGTGCACCCGCAGGACCGCCAGATCTACTACGACCTGATGGACCCGGACACCATCGCCCGGCGGCTGGAGAAGGCCGATCCCCCGGGCGTGGTGCAGGCCGAGTTCCGGTACCGCGCGGTGGACGGCGCCTGGCTTTGGATCCGCCAGGTGGTGGTGTCCGGCGCGCGCAACGGCCTGGGCGAGGGCATCCTCCGCTGCTACGTCTACGACGTGAACGCCCAGAAGCTGCGGGAGCAGGGCCGCCTGGCCCCCACCGCCTCCAGCGCCGCCGCCTCCCGGCGGGACGACCTGACGGGGCTGCTGCTGGACCGCGAGTTCTTCGACGTGGCCCAGAGAAGGCTGCCCGCGCTGGCCGGCGAGTGGTGCGTGATCGCGCTGGACGTGGAGAACTTCAAGCTGTACTGCGACTGGTACGGCCAGCAGGTGGGCCACTTCCTGCTGGCGGAGATCGGCGAGATCCTGCAGCGCGAGGAGCGGGAGACCGGCGGCCTGGCCGGCTATCGCGGGCAGGACGATTTCGCGCTGCTGTACCCCTACGACATCAAGCGCATCAACGCGCTGTTCGACGAGATCCAGGGCGTGATCGCCTCCCAGGGCGACGCGGTGGGCTTCAGGCCCGCCTTCGGCATCTGCCTGATCGACGCGCCGGAGGACGAGATCATGGCGGCCTACAACCACGCCGCGCTCACCGCCGAGCAGATCAAGGGCGATTTCAGGAACCGCATACGCATCTACAGCCCCACCATCCACGAGAAGAACACCGAGGAATACCGGATCATCTGCAAGTTCCAGAAGGCGCTGGACGACGGCGAGATCTTCTTCTGCCTGCAGCCCCAGTGCCGGGTGTCCACGGGCAACGTGGTCGGCGCGGAGTCGCTGGCCCGCTGGCGCACGGCCGCCGGCAAGATGATCCCGCCCACCCGCTTCGTGCCGATCCTGGAGAAGTACGGCATGGTCACGAACCTGGACAAGTTCATCTGGGAGGGCGTGTGCCGGTGGCTGCGGGGTTGGATCGACTCGGGCCATCGGGCCGTGCCGATCTCGGTGAACGTGTCGCAGATCGACGTGTTCAGCATCGACGTGCCCGCCCACTTCAGCGCGCTGCTGGAGAAGTACGGCCTGCCCGCCAACCTGATCAAGATCGAGATCACCGAGTCCGCCTATGTGGAGGACACCGCCGTGGTGCGCGAGACCGTGCGCCGCCTGCGCGAGGCGGGCTTTCTGGTGCTGATGGACGACTTCGGCAGCGGCTATTCCTCGCTGAACATGCTGCACAGCCTGAACGTGGACATACTGAAGCTGGACGCCCAGTTTTTGCACATCGACGAGGGCGAGGTCCGCAAGGGCCTGAACATACTGGAATCGATCATCAGCATGGCCAAGACCATGACGCTGCCCATCATCGTGGAGGGCGTGGAGACCAAGGAGCAGATCAGCTTCCTGTCGGATCTGGGCTGCCGGTACATGCAGGGCTACTACTTCTACCGCCCCATGCCGGTGGAGGAGTTTGAAAACCTGATCCGCGACGGCAAGCGCATCGACCCCAACGGCTTTGAGTTCAAGGCCAACTCCCAGTTCCACACCCGCGAGTTCCTGGACGAGAACGTGTTCAGCGACGTGATGCTGAACAACATACTCGGCGCGGTGGCCATCTACCGCTGGGACGGCCAGAAGGTGGACATCGTGCGCTACAACCAGCAGTTCTACCAGATGTGCGGCATGGCGCTGAACGAGATGGAGGCCCGGCGCACCGACATACAGAGCTTCTTCTACCCCGAGGACGCGCCGCTGCTGAACGAGGCGATGAAGCGCGCCGCCGCGGACCGGGTGAACGGCGCGCGCTGCGTGGTGCGGGTGTACAAGCCCAACGGCACGCTGGCCTGGTACGCGCTGCAGATGTACTTCATGGAGCAGAGCGAGCAGGGCGCGCTGTTCTACTGCGCCGTGCGCGACGTGACCGAGATGCAGTACGTGAACACCGAGCTGCCCGGCGGCTATTCCCGCTGCGCCGCGGACGGCACCTACGATTTCTACTACGTGAGCCAGGGCTTTCTGGACATGGTGGGCTACACCGCCGAGGAGATCGCGTCGGGCTTTGACAACCGCCTGATCGACATGGTGCACCGGGACGACCGGGAAATCCTGGAGCGGCGCCTGGAGGACATCCGCCGGGGCAAGCTGCCCGCCAACAAGCCCTTCCGCCTGAAGCGCAAGGACGGCGGCTACATCTACGTGGTCAACCAGAGCCGCCTGGTGGAGGTCGACGGCCAGGTCTGCCTGCAGAACGTGGCCGTGGACGTCACCGAGGTCATGAAGCTGCGCAACCAGATGCGGCTTCTGAGCCGGTTCATCACCGACGACGTGGTGTTCGTGCGCAAGAAGGGCGACAGCTGGAAGTACCGGGTGATCATCCACGGGCTGGAGGACAGGATGGGCCTGAACGCCAAGGGCTTTGAGAAGCTGCTGAACAGCGGCGAGCTGTACCGCAACATGGCTCCCGAGGCGGCCGCGAAGCTGGGCGAGGTGACCATGAACGCCCTGAAGGACCACAAGCCCTTGGAGTTCGACTTCACCGTCAATTTGCAGGAGGGCCGGAGCATGCGCCTGCACATGAAGAACAACTACGTCAGCGACAAGAGCAGCAAGGTGGAATACATCTGCATCTTCCGGGAAGCGTAGAAAAAAGCGGAACCCACGACAAACCCCCGGAGGATTCTATGAAGCATTATGACGTGATCATCATCGGGGCCGGCCCCGGCGGCATATTCACCGCCTGGGAGCTGACCCAGCTGCGCCCGGAGCTGAAGGTGGCCGTGTTCGAGGCCGGCAACCCGCTGGACAAGCGGCGCTGCCCCATCGACGGCAACCGGGTGAAGGCCTGCGTGAAGTGCCCCACCTGCGCCATCATGAACGGCTTCGGCGGGGCCGGCGCGTTCTCCGACGGCAAGTACAACATCACCAACGACTTCGGCGGCACGCTGTACGAGTACATCGGCCGCGGCGCGGCCATGGACCTGATGCGCTACGTGGACCGCATCAACGTGGAAAACGGCGGCGAGGGCACGGTGCTGTACTCCACCGCGGGCACCCGCTTCAAGAAGCTGTGCATGCAGAACCGGCTGACGCTGCTGGAGGCGTCGGTGCGCCACCTGGGCACCGACATCAACTACGTGGTGCTGGGCAACCTGTTCGACCGTCTGAAGGACCGGGCGGACTTCTTCTTCAACACCCAGGTGGACGCCATCGAGGTCATCGGCGAGGACGCGGGCTACCGGGTGCGCTTCGGCAGCGAGGCCGCCGAGTGCGAAAAGTGCGTGGTGTCCGTGGGCCGCAGCGGCAGCAAGTGGATGGAGCGGGTCTGCGGGGAGCTGGGCATCGGCACCAAGAGCAACCGGGTGGACCTGGGCGTGCGGGTGGAGCTGCCCGCGGTGATCTTCTCCCACATCACCGACGAGCTGTATGAGAGCAAGATCGTGTACCGCACCGAGAAGTACGAGGACCACGTGCGCACCTTCTGCATGAACCCCCGGGGCATCGTGGTGAACGAGAACACCAACGGCATCGTCACCGTGAACGGCCACAGCTTCGAGGACGAGGGCCGCAAGACCGACAACACCAACTTCGCGCTGCTGGTGTCCAAGCACTTCTCCGAGCCCTTCCACGACAGCAACGGCTACGGCGAGAGCATCGTGCGGCTGTCCAACATGCTGGGCGGCGGGGCCATCGTGCAGCGCTTCGGCGACCTGGAGCGGGGCCGCCGCAGCACCCCCAAGCGCATCAGCGAGGGCATCGTGAAGCCCACGCTGGCCGCCACCCCGGGCGATCTGAGCCTGGTGCTGCCCAAGCGCATACTGGACGGCATCATCGAGATGCTCTACGCCCTGGACAAGATCGCCCCCGGCACCGCCAACGACGACACGCTGCTCTACGGCGTGGAGGTGAAGTTCTACAACATGGAGGTGGCCCTGGACAACGACCTGCAGACCTGCCACAGGGGCCTGTACGTGATCGGCGACGGCAGCGGCGTCACCCACTCCCTGAGCCAAACCAGCGCCAGCGGCGTGTACGTGGCGCGCCGCATCGCCGAGGCGTAGCGCCGCCAAAAACCTGACACGGGGACGGTCCTGTTGACAACTTTTCCTGTCAACAGGACCGTCCCCGTGTCAGGTTTTGGCCCCGTCAACTTCATACATTTGAAATACATTTTTAAATAGCGCTCAAAGATCATTGTGTATAATGAAATATGATTTCTTTTTGACAACATTTTGATGACAGGATGACGGACAGACATGACGGACAGAACCAACCGGCGCAGGGCGCAACGGCGGCGCGCCCGAAGGCGGCGCGCGCTCAACATCGCCGCGGCATCGCTGTGCCTGCTGATCGCCATCGGCGGCGCGGCGGTGCTGGCGGTATCGCTGCTGCCCAGGCGCGCCCAGGGCTTTAAGCCGGAGGTGGAGGTCGCCGCCCCGCTGCGGGACATGTACCGCGACCCCCCGCGGGCGGACGGCCCGACCGCCGAACCCATGGACGAAGTCACGGCAACGCCCGCCGCCGAGGCGACCCCCGAACCCGCCCCCGAAGCGACCGACGCACCCGCCGCCGAGCCCACCCGGGCCGTGACGGCGGCGCCCACCGCCACGCAGCAGCCGGCGCCCCAGCCGGAGGAAAAGCCGGCGGAAAGCCTGGCGGCCTCGGTGTTTTCGCAGCAGGCGGCCCCGGGCGCGACCTACGCCGACCCGGCGGAAAACGGCCTTCTGAGCATGACCCGGAGCTACCCGGCGGAGCAGGCGGACGGCATATTCATGACCGACGCGAAGGAGATTCAGATGGGCTCCTCGGCGGACTACGCCCGGCTGGAGGGCGTGACCACCTTCCGCGGCAGCAACTACCGCGACGGCGGGGCCTACGGCGAGATCCCCGAGAACCCCAGAAGGATGAAGGTGGTCTGGCAGAAGGGCATCGGCGGGCTGGACGAGTGGAGCGGCGTGGGCTGGACCGGCCAGTGCAGCCTGGTGCGCTGGCCCGCCGACCTGCGCGCCCAGATGAACATCGACGCGGCCAAGCGCGACAAGGACGGCCTGGTGGAGGTGCTCTACGCCACGCTGGACGGCCACATCTACTTCCTGGACCTGGACGACGGCGAGGAGACCCGCAGCCCCATCAACATCCGCGCGCCCATCAAGGGCAGCCTGACGGTGGACCCCCGGGGCGTGCCGCTGTTGTACTGCGGCCAGGGCATCTACGACGTGGGCGGCAAGCGCGTGGCCTGCGGCACCCGCATCTGGAGCCTGATCGACCAGAAGCTGCTGTACTTCCTGGACGGGCAGGACCCCGCGGCCCTGCGCGGCTGGTGGGCCTTCGACTGCTCGCCGGTGGTGGACGGCGCTTCGGACACCATGATCACCTGCGGCGAAAACGGCGTGCTGTACAAGGTGGCGCTGAACACCCGGCAGTACACCGGCTCGGTGGCCGTGTCCCCCGCCATATCCCGCTACGTCTACCAGCAGTCCGCCGGGGGCAAGATGGGCACCGAGAACTCGGTGGCCGTCTACAACCACTACGCCTACTTCGCCACGAACATCGGCATCATACAGTGCGTGGACCTGAACACCATGGAGCTGGTCTGGTGCTTTGACGGCAAGGACGACATCGACGCCAGCCTGGTCATAGAGCCCGAGGCCGACGGCCTGGTGGGCCTGTACGCCGCCAACGAGCTGGACAAGCGCGGCAGCAACGGCACCAGCCAGATGTTCAAGCTGAACGCGCTGACGGGCGAGCTGCTGTGGGCGCGGGATTCCGACCCGATCCACCAGAACGACGACAACGGCGGCGGCAGCTTCGCCACGCCCGCCGTGGGCAAGGGCGAGCTGTCGGACCTGGTGTACTACCACGTGGCCCGCACCAAGGACACCAACGGCATGCTGTACGCGCTGGACAAGCAGACCGGCGAGACCGTGTGGTCCAGGTCCATGACCCGCTACGGCTGGTCCTCCCCCACCTGCCTGTACAGCCCCTCCGGCAAGGGCTATGTGCTGGTGGGCAACTCCCACGGCCTGCTGCGCCTGCTGGACGGCCGCACCGGCAAGACCGTGGCCGAGGTCGAGCTGAAGGGCAACATCGAGGGCACCCCCGCCGTGTTCGACGACATGATCGTCGTCGGCACCCGCGCCAGCCGCATCTACGGCATCCGGATAATATAAGTCGGAGTGAAGCATGCAACAACTGACCATGTTTGAGGCCCGGGACAACCAGCCCCTGGCCGCGCGGCTGAGGCCGGAAACGCTGGACGACTTCGTCGGCCAGCGCCATTTGCTGGGCGCGGGCAAGGTGCTGCGCCGGCTGATCGACGACGACAGGATCTCGTCGATGATCTTCTGGGGGCCGCCGGGCGTGGGCAAGACCACGCTGGCCCGCATCATCGCCAACCGCACCCGCGCCGCCTTCATCGACTTCTCCGCCGTCACCAGCGGCATCAAGGAGATCCGCGGCGTGATGCAGCAGGCGGAGGAGAACCGGCGCTTCGGCGAGAAGACCATCGTGTTCGTGGACGAGATCCACCGCTTCAACAAGGCCCAGCAGGACGCCTTCCTCCCCTTCGTGGAGAAGGGCAGCATCATACTGATCGGCGCGACCACCGAGAACCCGTCGTTCGAGGTCAACGCCGCGCTGCTGTCGCGGTGCAAGGTGTTCGTGCTGCAGGCGCTGTCCGCCGACGACCTGACGGCGCTGATGAAGCACGCCCTTGCGGACCCCCGGGGCTTCGGCGGCCAGCAGATCGACCTTCCGGACGGGCTGCTCTCCCGCATCGCCGCCTTCGCCAACGGCGACGCCCGCACCGCGCTGTCCACGCTGGAGATGGCGGTGCTCAACGGCGAGCTGGACGCGGACGGGTCCGTGAAGGTGACCGAGGAGGCCGTGGCCCAGTGCGTGTCGAAGAAGTCGCTGCTGTACGACAAGAGCGGCGAGGAGCACTACAACCTGATCTCGGCGCTGCACAAGTCCATGCGCAACTCCGACCCCCAGGCCGCCGTGTACTGGCTGGCGCGCATGCTGGAGGCCGGCGAGGACCCGATCTACATCGCCCGCCGGGTGACCCGCTTCGCCAGCGAGGACGTGGGCCTTGCGGACCCCCGGGCGCTGGAGCAGGCCGTGGCCGCGTTCCAGGCCTGCCGCCTGATCGGCATGCCGGAGTGCTCGGTGCACCTGACCCAGGCCGTGGTGTACATGGCGCTGGCCCCCAAGTCCAACGCCATGGAGGTCGCCTACATGGCCGCCCGCGACGACGCCGAAAAGGCCCTGGCCGAGCCCGTGCCCCTGCACCTGCGCAACGCCGTCACGGGCCTCATGCGCGAGCTGGACTACGGAAAGGGCTATCAGTACGCCCACGACTACGACGAAAAGCTCACCGCCATGACCTGCCTGCCCGATTCCCTGGCCGGCAAGCGCTACTACGCCCCCACCCGCCAGGGCGAAGAGGCCGCCTTCGCCGATAGGCTGGAGGAGATCGAGGCGTGGAAGAAGAATAGGCAATAGGGGCGCTGACGCGGCGGTCACCCAATGGGCACAGGGAGAAATTAGGAATTAGGAATGAGGAATGAGGAATTGTTGATGAAATCCTGACGGATTTCTTTGATTTTATCAGGACCGGATTGCCATGACGTGGCAATCCGGTCCCCTGTTTTGGTACCCAAAATGAGACAAGGAACCTGTCCCCGTGACTCACTGGAGATGGGGTCCCCCGCTCAGGCGCCGTGAGTGAGTCACTTGGGGACAGGTCCCTACTGACTCACTTTTAGCACCGGAGAAGGGGAACGGAGTCACGGGGACAGGTTCCTACTGACTCGCTTTGGGTGCCAAACACAGAGGACCGGATGAACCTGACACAGAGAACCGTCCCCTTGATTTTGGCAGCCCCGTTTTCGCACAAAAAAACGGCCCATTGCCTTCGCAATGAACCGGCTTTTCGAGGGGATGCGCTGAATTACAGCTCCACCTTGCCCTCGACCTGCTTGTTGACCACGTAGTACACGGTGGCTTCCTCGGGCTTTACGTAGATGTCCAGGTCAACGATGTCGGACAGCTTCTTGCCGGCATCCTTCCAGTCCTTCTTCACGTTCGCCTCAACGGCGCCCAGGTCGAACTCGCGACCGTTGAACTGCAGGGTCATCTGCTGATTGATCTTGGCCATGATCGTTGCCTCCTGTCTGCAATGTTGTGCACAACGCCGTTTGCATTATGCTGCAAATATTGTAGCAATCCATCGGTAAATTTGCAAGATTATTCATGTGAAATTGCACTTTGAAAAATAGGCAACTGTCACAAACCTTTTTGGAACATCGGAACTGGAATGATGGGTTTTTTACAAAACGGGCACAAACGGGAGGAAACTTGGAATGAGTCAGTAGGAACCTGTCCCCAAGTGACTCCGGTCCTCTTGAATCAAACAAATCCCGTCAGGGATTTGCACCGAAACTCCACTCTCCACACTCCACTCTTCAAATACTCCTTCCTACTCTCCAAATTCCAGCATTCCCCCCTTCCCCCACCCCATTTTCCCAATATTTAACACAAAATCCGGCCATTAGGGACTTGATTTTTCCATATATAACGGTTAAACTATCATCTGCAAGGGTTAGCACTCAGATTTCAAGAGTGCTAACAAGCAGAATTAAACCTGGGAGGTAAAGCATATGAAGATCAAGCCGCTGGGCGACCGCGTGGTCATCAAGAATCTGGAGGCCGAGGAGACCACCAAGGGTGGCATCATCCTGACCAACTCCGCGAAGGAAAAGCCCGTGATGGCGGAAGTCCTGGCCGTGGGCCCGGGCGGAAACGTGGACGGCAAGGAAATCAAGATGAACGTGAAGGAAGGCCAGAAGGTCATCTATTCCAAGTACGCCGGCACCGAAGTGAAGCTCGAGGGCGAGGAGTACATCATCGTCCGCCAGAGCGACATACTGGCCGTGGTTGAATAATATCGGGAGGGAATAAAAATGGCAAAGCAGATCAAGTATGGCGAGGACGCCCGCAAGGCGCTGCAGGCCGGCATCGACGCGCTGGCCGATACCGTTAAAATCACCCTGGGCCCCAAGGGCCGCAACGTGGTGCTGGACAAGAAGTTCGGCGCGCCGCTGATCACCAACGACGGCGTGACCATCGCCAAGGAAATCGAGCTGGAAGACCCCTTTGAGAACATGGGCGCCCAGCTGGTGCGCGAGGTCAGCGTGAAGACCAACGACGTGGCCGGCGACGGCACCACCACCGCCACCCTGCTGGCCCAGAGCATCGTGCACGAGGGCCTGAAGAACGTGGCCGCCGGCGCGAACCCGATGATTCTGAAGAAGGGCATCGAGATGGCCACCGACACCGCCGTGCAGAGCCTGATCGCCCAGTCCAAGCCCATCGAGGGCAAGAACGAGATCGCCCAGGTCGCGGCGATTTCCTCCAGCGACGAGACGGTCGGCGAGCTGATCGCGGACGCGATGGAGAAGGTCGGCAAGGACGGCGTCATCACCGTCGAAGAGTCCAAGACCATGAAGACCGAGCTGAACATCGTCGAGGGCATGCAGTTTGACCGCGGCTACGCTTCCTCTTATATGTGCACCGACATGGAGAAGATGGAAGCCGTGCTGGACAACCCGCTGATCCTGATCACCGACAAGAAGATCTCCAACATCCAGGAGATCATCGGCCTGCTGGAGCAGGTGGTGCAGCAGGGCAAGAAGCTGCTGATCATCGCCGAGGATGTCGAGGGCGAAGCCCTGGCCACCCTGGTGCTGAACAAGCTGCGCGGCACGTTCACCTGCGTGGCCGTGAAGGCCCCCGGCTTCGGCGACCGCCGCAAGGCCATGCTGCAGGATATCGCCATCCTGACCGGCGGCCAGGTGATCACCGAGGAGCTGGGCCTGGAGCTGAAGGAGGCCACCATCGACATGCTGGGCTCCGCGCGCCAGGTGAAGATCGACAAGGAGAACACCGTGATCGTCGAGGGCGCCGGTGATTCCGACGAGATCAAGGCCCGCATCGCCTCCATCCGCAGCCAGATCGAAGACACCACCAGCGATTACGACCGCGAGAAGCTGCAGGAGCGGCTGGCCAAACTGTCCGGCGGCGTAGCCGTCATCAACGTGGGCGCCGCCACCGAGGTGGAGATGAAGGAGCGCAAGCTGCGCATCGAGGACGCCCTGGCCGCCACCCGCGCGGCCGTCGAAGAGGGCATCGTCCCCGGCGGCGGCACCGCGCTGATCAACGCCAGCAAGTCCGTGGCCAAGCTGGTCACCGAGACCGCCGGCGACGTGAAGACCGGCGTGCAGATCGTGCTGCGCGCGCTGGAGGAGCCCGTCCGCCAGATCGCCAAAAACGCCGGCGTCGAGGGCAGCCTGATCGTCGAGAAGATCAAGGGCCGCAAGTCCGCCACCTTCGGCTATGACGCCGCGAAGGACGAGTACGCCGACATGATGGAGCGCGGCATCGCCGACCCCACCAAGGTCGCCCGCTGCGCCCTGCAGAACGCCGCGTCCGTGGCCGCCATGGTGCTGACCACCGAGTCGCTGGTCACCGACATCCCCGCGCCCGAGCCGGCGGCCCCCGCCGCCAACCCCGGCATGGGCGGCATGTATTGATCGCCCCCAAGGTCCACAAACTCCGGCAGCCCGGTTTACGAAACCGGGCTGCCCCTTTTACGCGTTTCCATTATTAAATTACTTTAAATCTCTTGAAAAACTCAAATTAATATGATAGTATTTGAGTGACTCTATGTACTTTCACGCTTGCTCTCCCGACAGGCATTCATGGCGAACACGGCGCTGTTCCGCCCACGCAAGGGAGTGTGGTTTTATGAAATATATCCCCATAGAACGGGTTGAAACCGGCCGGATCGGCTACCAGCAACAGGTGAAGGAGACCAACATCAAGCGCATATTCGACCTGGTGCGGTTCGGCAGGTGCAAATCCCGGGCCGAGATCGTGCGCTGCATGAACCTGAGCGCCACCAGCGTATCGGTGCTGGTGGAGGAGCTGATGTCCCGCGGCCTGGTGGAAGAGGTCGGGCCGGCGCAGACCACCATGCCGGGCCGCCGCCCCATCAGCCTGCGGCTGAACAGCGACGCGCGGCAGATGGCCACCTTCGCCCTCTCCCGCGACGGCGTGCGGTACTGCCTGCTGGACCTGGAATGCCGCGTCGTCGAGAGCCATACCTACCCGCTGAGCATCGAGGGGCTGACGGACGCGGAGGCCGGCGAGGCCTACGTGCGCCTGTTCGAGCAGGTCCTGAAGCGCCGCTCCAAGCGGTTCGACAGCGCCCGCGCGCTGATGATCGGCATCTGCTTCCCGGGCGTCTTCCTGGAGAACAGAAAGACGTACAGCTCCGGGACGGAACTGAACGTGAGCATTCCCGAGGGCATCTTCGAGGACTTCGGAAGGCGCATGGGCCTGCCGCTGTGCGTGATCAACAGCACCCGCTGCAAGGCCTACGCGGAGAAGCGCTTCCTGGACGCCCGCGATCCCGACGCCCCCGAGACGGAATACATGCTCTACGCGGACATCCACAAGGGCATCAACTGCGCCGTCATCGCCAAGGGAAGCATCTACACCGGGCCGCACAACATCTCCGGGCTGCTCGGCCACTTCACCATCGACTACCAGGGCAGGCCCTGCCACTGCGGCAACCGCGGGTGCCTGGAGCGCTATGTCAACCAGGACACGCTTCTGGAGGACGCCCAAAAGGCCTGCGTCGAGGCGGGCACGCAGCCGCCGGCGGACCTGAAGGAGGCGGCGAGGCGCTGCGCCGATGAGCCGGCGCTGATGGCCGCCCTGCAAAACTCCGCCCGTCTGCTGGCCTTCGGGCTGTACAACCTGATGTGCAGCTCGGGCATGAACCACATCGTGCTCAGCGGCATCGAGGCGCTCGGCGACGCCTTCCTGGAGGAGGTGCGCAGGGCCCTGATGGAGCGCACGCTGCTCGTCTGCAGGCTGGACCTCTCCTGGGCCCAGGCCGGCCGCGACTCCCGCAACGTGGGCATCTGCCAGTACTTCCTGGACAAGGTGTTCACGATCACGGGGTGAGGATGGGAGTAGGCAGTAGGGGCGCCGATGCGGCGCCCGCCCGGTGGACATGGGCGCAGTGAGGAATGAGGAATCAGGAATGAGGAATTGTTGTTGAAATCCTGACGGATTTCTTTGATTTTAGAGGACCGGATTGCCACGTCGTCCCCGCATGCGCGGGAACTCCTCGCAATGACACGCAGGGGAAATCACCTTCCACCGCCCTGTCATTGCGAAGAGCGATCTCGTGCGCGGTGCGCGAGTAACGCGGTGCGCGCGCGATTCCAGTTTGGTCGCGACGTGGCAATCCGGTCCTCTGTTTTGGTACCCAAAATGAGTCAAGGAACCTGTCCCCAAGTGACTCACGCGCGGCAGCCTTGGCTCGCCCCGGTGACGGGGAGAGCTGGCGCGCAGCGCCTGAGAGGGGCACCCGATGCGTCAAAATACCTGTCCCCGTGACTCAAAGACCGGATTGCCACGTTGGCCTCACTCCGTTCGGCCGCCTCGCAATGACACGCAGGGGACAGCACCTTCCGCCCTGTCATTGCGAGGAGCGATCTCGTGCGCGGTGCGCGAGTAACGCGGTGCGCGCGCGATTCCAGTTTGGTCGCGACGTGGCAATCCGGTCCCCTGTTTTGGTGCCAAAATGAGTCAGTAGGAACCTGTCCCCAAGTGACTTGACTCACGCGCGGCAGCCTTGGCTCGCCCCGGTGACGGGGAGAGCTGGCGCGCAGCGCCTGAGAGGGGAACCCGATGAGTCAAGGAACCTGTCCCCGTGACTCAAATAAGTGAGGCGTCTGTTCGAGCCCCCCCGCCGCAGCGGGGGGGACCGCTTGCGGGGGTAGGGGTCCCTGAACATATCGCCGTGCGCGGCGGTTCGCCCGGAGCGCCCCATCCCCCGCTTCGCGGGTACTTCCCCATCTGCGGATGGGGAAGCTAATTCAGCCTCCCCGCCGGGACATTGGGGACGGTTCTACTGTGTCTGTCCCCAGTGTCCTGTTATCCATCACGACAAAGGACCGGATTGCCACGTCGCGACCAAACTGGAATCGCGCGCGCACCGCTTTACTCGCGCACCGCGCACGAGATCGCTCCTCGCAATGACAAAGCGGGAGGTACTGCCCCTGCCTGTCATTGCGAGGAATCCCCGCGCAGCGTGGATGACGTGGCAATCCGTTCCCCCGGCATACGATTGCGCCCACCTGAATGAGTCAGGAGGAACCTGTCCCCAAGTGACTCACGCGTGGCCCTGAGAGGGGCACCCGATGCGTCAAAATACCTGTCCCCGTGACTCAAAGACCGGATTGCCACGTTGGCCTCACTCCGTTCGGCCGCCTCGCAATGACATGCGGGGGCAATCCGGTCCCCTTGAATCAAACAAATCCCGCCAGGGATTTGCACCGGAATTCCTAATTCCTCATTCCTAATTCCTCATTCCCCATCCCCCACCGTGCCCGCAGCCCCCTGGGCAGGCGCCGCATCGGCGCCCCTACTGACAACTGGCTACTCCACTCTTCACTCTCCACACTCAACCCCTACTCCCCCAGCATCGCCTCGGTATCCCGCACGGAGGCTTCTTCGTCGCGTCTGGGGTCGGGGACGGACTTTTCGGGGAAGCGGGTGCGGACGATGTCGCGGACGCTGCGCAGCAGGTCGCCTTCCTCCAGGGCCTCCCAGGGGCAGATGAACGGGTCCAGGCGCGCGGGATACAGCAGGTGGCCGGGGTTGCCGCGGCGCACGTAGGCCGACACCTGTTCCGCGGTCGCCGGGGCCCAGCCCAGGGCGATCATCATGCGGCAGCGCCGCCGGTGCTCGTCCGCGACGGCCTGCTTCAGGTGCTCCCCGTCCTTCAGCCAGCGGGTGTATTCAGCGCCCAGCCGGGCCTCCTCCGACGCCACGCCGTACAGCCGCCAGGCGGGCAGGCTGATCTGGGCCAGGTGCATCCGGTACGTCAGGCCCAGGGCCACCAGGCGCGCGGTGTCGCGGGTGAACTGACGCCGGTAGTAGCCGCCCATGGCGGTGTGGCGGGCGTCCCGGGTGTTGGGCAGGCCGATGAACAGCATGTGGGCCTGCCGGGCCCGGCGCTCCAGCATGTCGTCTTCCAGCGCCTGGGGCGCGTACATGTCCAGCGCGCCGAAGGGGAACAGCTCGTAGTGGCTGTGCCACTGGGTCTGCGCCCCCTGCGGGCCGCGCTGCGCCTGATTCTGGGCGCCGGCGGGCAATGTGCCGCCCAGCCACGCGGCCACGGGATGGGCCGTGTGCACCGCGATGAAGGGCGGGCGCTCCGCCTCCAGGCCGCGCTTCATCAGCTCGCCCCGCAGCAGCATGCCCAGCCGCAGGTTCAGCGCGTCCGGGCCTGCGGCCACCACGAAGTAGTTGCCCTGGGCCAGCCCCTCCGGGCCGTCCATCGCGTCGATCAGCGCCTCCTCCGGCGGGCACTGGTGGAACCGGGGCGGCGCGCCGAAGCGGGCCCCCTCCCGGCCCCGAAGGCCGGGGCAAAGCTGCAGAAGCCTTCGGCCCATGGCCTCGGCCCCGTCGCCGTACACGTCTATGGTAAACTCCGCCGCCTCCGGCAGCGCGAGCGCCAGCGCCCGGCGCAGCACGGCCATGGCCGCGTCGCCGCAGCCCACGATCTTCAGCCGCACCGGCGCGTCCGCCGCCGCCCGCAGCCGGGGCAGAAACAGCGGCGCGGCGGCCAGCAGCCGGTCCGCGGCGTCCAGCGCCGGGTCGCACACCCGCAGCCGGAAGTACAGCCCGCCCATGCCGGCAAAGGCCGCGTCCAGCAGCGGGGCCGCGTCGTCATGGCCGGCGAGCACGTACAGCCGCACCGCGTCCACCAGGTCCCAGCGGCGCTCCCCCAGCCCCTCCGCCAGACGGCGCAGCTCGCCCAGCAGCGCCACCGCCTGGGTAAGGTTCCTCTGCGCGTCCGGCGACAGCAGCGCGACGGTCAGCTCCGGGAACCGGGCCGCGCCGCCCCAGTACAGCAGCTTGGCCATCTCCCGCAGGGCCGCCTCCGGCGCGCAGCGGCGCAGGCTCGCGCCCTTGGGCAGCGCGTCCGCCCCCGCCCCGGCGCACACCGTCACCTCCCAGCGGCCCTGAAGGCCGTCCAGGAACAGCCGGTTGCAGCCGTCCGCGCCGTTGGTCAGGCAGTACCGCGCCTCGCCGGTCTGTAGCTTCGCGGGCGCTTCCCGCTCCGGGGCGATCACCCAGTCCAGCCGCGCCAGGCGCTCGGCGGCTTCGGTGCTGCCGCAGGCCTGGGCCGCGCGGTAGGCGTTCACCGCCGCGTCCCGCTCGTTCAGGGCCTCGTGAATCTGACCGGCCATGAACGCGCAGTGCGCGCCGTCCGGGCCGGACAGGGTCATGCCCCGCTGGAACCAGCGCCGCGCCGCCTCCAGGCTCCGGACGCAGGCCAGCCGCGCGCTGCCGTTGTACCAGGCCTCGCCCAGCTGGCGTATGGCCGGTCCGTAGCCCAGCTCCGCCGCGCGCTCCAGCGCCTCGCGGGCCGGCGCGCCGCTGATGTGCTGCGCCAGCTGGTACCAGGACTTCGGATAGGCGTCCAGGCAGCCCAGCCGGTCGTAGGCCTGGGCCGAGCGCTCGTCCCGGGCGCAGCCCTCGCCGTTGAACAGCATTTCGCCCATGCGGCAGTACATCGCCGCCTCGTCCGGGGTCTGCGCCGGGCGGTTCAGCTGCCTGGCGATGCGCTCGAAGCCCTCGAAGGCCCGGTCGGCCCGGCCCTGCATATCCAGCAGCCGGCAGTAGCGCACGCGCCCGGCCACGCTGTCGTCGCCGCGCATGAAGTCGCCGCCGCCGGCCTCCGGGCTCCACACGGCCTCCATCACGTCCGCGGGGGCGTCCCCCGCCACGGCCAGGGTCAGTATCACCCGCGCCAGCGCGGCGGCCTCGTCCACGTCGAAGAACACGTCCAGCCGGGCAGGCGCGCCGTCGGCGGACCGCACGATGTGAAACCGCTCCTCCGTCGCCGCGGGCAGCCGCACCCTGTCCAGCGCCTTGCGCAGCGCGGCGGCGTCAAAGGCCGCCTGGCCCGGCCTGGGCCACAGCGCCGCGTGGCACTTGCGGTGCGTCTGGTCCACCACGGCGCGCGGATCGCCCTGCAGCAGCCCGATCAGCGCGCGCCGCACCGACTTGTTCCGGGCGTCGCTGGTGAAGAACCAGGTGAGGTTTGACTTGGACTTCCCGTCGAACATCGCCACCAGCGCGTCCGGAAAGAACAGCGCGAACAGCGCCTCCCGCAGCGGCTTTCGGGGCTCCAGGAGCGCGGGGCTCTCCCCCTCGCCGGGCCTGAACAGCGCGGCGAAGAGGTCGTTCAGCGTATCGATGTGTGCCTGAGCGGAAATAGCGCATCGCTCCCTTCGGTCGGATTCCCCGTTCGGCAAGGCCTACTCCGTCCGCGCGGATTTCGTGTCGGACCACTTGGAGTAATACTTTTTGCCGTTCACCGTCTTGTAGCTGCGCACGCGCACGTAGTACTTCACGCCGGACTTCAGGGACCGTATGGTCCGGCTGACGGCTTTGGGCTTTGCGACGGTGATCCGCGTGCCCCCGGACAGGCTCTTCCGCGTGCCGTATTGCAGCTGATAGCCGTTGACCCCGGAGCCCTTCTTCCACGTGACGGTCAGCTTCCCGGCGCCCGCCTGCAGCTTCAGCCCGGAGACCTTCGGCGGCAGTATGCAGAAGGAAGCCTTCTTCGCGTCGGCGTACTTACCGATGCCGGTGACCGTCACCCGCGCCTTGCCGACGGCCTTGTTGCCGGAATACTGCACGGTGTAATCGGTGCCCTCGGTCAGCGTTTTGCCGCCCACCTTCACCGTCACGGTGGTCTTCAGGGACTTGCCGGTCCAGGTCCTGTCCGCGGCGGTGACCGTCGCGCCCTTCAGGCTGATGGGCCGGGCCACCACCCGCACCTTGACCTTGGCGGTCTTTTCGTTGTCGGTGGTGGCGGAGATGGTGGTGACGCCGGTGTGTTTGGCCTTCACCAGGCCGCTCTGGTCCACCTCGGCCACGTACTCATTGGTGGAATTCCAGAACAGGCCGGACTCGGCGTAGACCGGCTCCAGCAGGGCCTCCAGCTGCAGCGTGTCGTCCACGTACACCCGGGGGGTATCGCCCGGGCTGAGCCGGATCTTGTCCGGCAGGGGCGCGGTGGCCTTCACGCCGGACATCAGCGGGCAGGTGACGCAGTTGGTATGGGGATAGACCTGGTAGTAGTACACCTGGTCGTCGTCCACCGCCCGGTCCACGTAGCGGGTCTCCCCCTCCACGTCGGCGATGATCGCGTACAGCGAGGTGTTCTCCATGGTCCTGCGGCACACGTAGTAGCCCACGGCCCGCTCCACCGCGCTCCACTGGATCACGTTGCCCGCGTCGGTCTTCACGGCGGTCACCTGGGGCCGGCTCAGCGGCGCGGAGGCGGCGGTGTTCAGGCTGAAGAAGTTCACCGTGTAGCGGGTCACCGTGTTGTTCGCGCCGTCGGTGATGCTGACGTTGAAGGCGTCGCCGATCATCACGCCGTCCAGGCCCTCCGGCCGGAAGATCACGCAGCCCCGCTGGGCGTAGGCCTGGTTGTTCACCACGAAGAAGCCGTCCGAGGCGGCCTCGGAGAAGTGCCAGGTCCTGCCGTCCCACTGGCGCACCAGGTCCACCTGGATCCGGGAGGCGTCCAGCACCGTGCCGAAGGACACGGACCAGGGATCCTCCGCCGAGAAGTACTGCACCGGCATCTGCTGGGCGGGCCACGCCACCCGGATCTGGCCGCCGGGGGCGCTCTGGTCGTGGACGTACATGGCCGAGAACCGGCCGTTGGCGCCCATGACGGTCTGGCCCAGCGGGGGGTTCAGTATCCAGCGCCGGTGGCCCACCTTGGCGATGTTGTCCTCGTCGCTGTCGGCCATGTAGGCCAGTATCGCGCTGGTCGCCGTGTAGCCCATGGCGATGTTGGAGCGGCTCGCCCCGGCGTAGCCCAGGCTGTACAGCGCGTCATACTGGGCGTCTGACAGCGCCTCGGCCCGCGGCGGGTAGTGGGAAAGGCCGCCGAACAGCCGCAGCACCAGCGCCGTGGCGGCCTCCATCTCCTCCCGCTCCGGCAGCAGCGTCAGGTTGCCGTCCAGACCGGCGATGTAGCGCACCTGGTTCAGCAGGTTCAGCGCCGAACGCTGGTTCACGTCCGACAGATAGCCGACGGTGTAGGGGTCGTCCGTGGCCGCCTTGGTGTAGATGTTCAGCTGGGCGGTGTAGGAGGGATTGGCGTCGGCAAAGGCCTGTATCTCGTCCTGGGTGCGGGCGTAGACGCCCAGCCCCTGGACCAGGGGCTCCGCCGCCTGCGCCTCGGCCCCGTCGCCCGATTCCCCCGCGTCCTCCGAGTCCGCCCCGGTGGACACGGCATGGGCCTGCGCGTCGAACGCGGCCAGGGGCACCAAGGCGTCCCCGGCCCTGCGGGTGCGGGGGTCCGCGCCCAGGGCCGCGGTGAGCGCCGCGGTCTCCTGCGCGTTCAGGGGCAGCGTGTCCCCGGCCAATACGTAGCCGGCGGGGATCGCCTCGCCCCACGCCCGGGCTCCTTCGGTATCAAAGCGTATCCGCAGCAGCGCGCCGCCGTCCTGCAGGGCCTCCACGTAGACCGTCGCGCCCTTCGGGAACGCGCCGTACAGCCCTTGCAGCGCCGCGTCGGCGTAGACCTGGGCCCCGTCCGCCACCGCGGCGTAGCCCGGCTCGGTCCACAGCCGGGCGAGCACCGTCTCGTCCCCGGCCGCCTCCCGCGCCGGGCCGTCTTCGCCGTCCGCGGGCAGCTCGATCTCGCCCAGCTCGACGGCCGCCTGTTCCGCTTCGGGCGCGTATTCCACCCACAGGCCGGTGTCGCCGGCCTCCGTGGCCGGGGGGACCATGGGGTCGACGGCCACGTCCAGCGCGATGTCCCCGCGCTCCGGGGGGCACTGGTCGACGGCGCCGGTTTCAACGTCCGGGGCCGCCTCGGCCAGCGTCACGGGCAGCGCAAACAGCAGCGCCGCCGTCAGCAGCGCCGTCAGGCGCGTGAAAAACTGCTTCTTCATGGGGCCTCCCGCCGGGCTTCCGCCCCGGCGCGCTTCATGGGCGGGCGTCCGTCGCCGGACCGCCGCCGCGGATAGATACACGCGGGGGCCCTCCCGGAGCTGTGGGAGGGCCCCCGTTTTTCATCAGGGCAGGTATGTCAGTTCCCGGCCTCGGCCGCCTCGGCAACGTTGCCCCGCCTCAGCGTCAGCTGATCCAGCTGCTTGCCTTCCCCGTCCAGGAACACGATGCCCCAGTTCACGTCCTCGCCGGTCACGTCGCCGGTGATGGTGCCGGACTCGGTGAACTGGAAGGGCGAGAAGTACACGGAATCGTTCTCGCTGAAGATGATGGCTTCCTTCGCGTCGCCGCCCAGGACCAGGTCGAAGGTGACGGTGTCGCCGGCGGTCGGGCGATAGGTGTACTCCACCGCTTCCTCGTCCTTCTCCTTGGGCGCGTCCTCGTCCTCTTCCCCATCCGCCGGCTTTTCGACGCCCTTGGCATAGTACAGGCGGCTCACGCCGAATTCGTCCTGCAGCAGCGGGTGCCACTCGGACTGCTCGCCCATGGGCGGGTTTTTGACGCCGTTGGCGGGATCGAACAGCACGCCCTCGTCCATCATCACATAGTAGTCTTCCTTGTTGAACTCCAGGGAGATCGGCAGGTGCACGTCCAGGCAGGAGCCGGAACCCCACATCAGCTGCTCCAGCTCAGACTCCTCCAGCGGGCGCAGCTCCACCTGCGCGGGATCGGCACAGTCCATCTCCGCGACCACGCCGCTGCCGTCGCAGAGGCTGATCTTCCCCTCGCCCAGGGCGAGGTCGTCGCGGGGCATGTAGATCTCCAACACGTCGCAGAACCGCTGCGCGGGCATGTTGGGCCTGGGCCAGGCGATGAGGTAGCCCAGGTTCTTGCTGAAGTCGGCCTCCTGGCTGTGGGTGGACGGCTTGGCGGGGCTCAGCCCCTCGCGCCACTCGGCGGCATAGGCCGAGGTCAGGCAGATCAGGCATACCAGGATCAGTGCAATCAGTTTCTTCATTCGAATGTCTCCCCTTCCCTAATTTTTCGACATACAACGACAAATCTGCCGTTTCTGTGAACCACCCTGTAGCAGGTCGTCAGCGTGATGAATTCGTCGCCGAACTCCACGTCGATTCCCGTGTCGTACAGCTTGTTCTCCTCGATTTCATCCAGCCAGTGCCTGGTTTCCAGCTTGTACTGGATGTCCGCGTTGTAGCGGAACCCCTTCTCGTCCTCGTCATAATCGGCGGACAGGAAGGCCGCGAATATCACGTATTGCTTCCGGTCCATCAGCGTGTCGAATTCGACGAACTTGTGCTTCTCCCAGTAGCGCTGCTCCCGGTACAGGGGCAGATCGCCGAACATGGTGCCGTTCTGCATGTGATGGCCGCTGATCACCAGATTGTAGCTGGGCGTGTACGGATCGCAGTTGTAGTCCAGCAGGATCTGGCCGTTCATGTTGGAGTTGCCGTAGAAGTCGTGCTCCAGATAGTACTGGCTGTCCTCGGCCTGGAGCACGGGATAGTCGATGATGGTGCCCGGGATCGTCAGCCAGCCGATCAGGTCGCGGTTCAGCTCGTAGATGTCCCGCAGCTCCGGCAGTATCGCCGATTCGTCAAACAACACCTTTTCCTTCATCGGGAAGGGCATCGGGCCGTCGTAGGCCAGCCGGTCGACCGTGGGCCCCGGCGTCGGCGCGGGCGTGGGCTCCACCGTGGGGATCGGCGTGCGCCTGGCGTGGGGGTCGATGTCCAGCATCATCTCCCGCCAGTAGCCCCCCGCCGGGGTGGCCTCCGGCGCGATCTCCCCGGGAGCGCTCGTCGGGGCGGGAATGCCCGTCTCCGCGGGAGCGCTTGTCTCCGCGGGAATGCCCGTCTCCCCGGGAGCGCTCGTCGGAACGGGAATGCCTGTCTCCCCGGGAGCGCTCGTCGGGGCGGGAATGCCCGTCTCCCCGGGAACGCTCGTCGGGGCGGGAATGCCCGTCTCCGCGGGAACGCTTGTCGGGGCGGGAATGCCCGTCTCCGCGGGAGCGCCTGTTTCCTCGGCCTCCAGTATAGTAGCCTTCCCCTCTGGGGAAGGTGGCAGCGCGTCAGCGCTGACGGATGAGGTCTCCTCCGCCTGCGGCAAGCTGATCTCCGGCGCCTCGGTGACCTCCGCCCCCGGCAGGCTGATCTCCGGTGCCTCGGTAACCTCCGCCCCCGGCAGGCTAACCTCAGCCTTCCCCTCTGGGGAAGGTGGCAGCGCGTCAGCGCTGACGGATGAGGTCGCCTCCGTCTGCGGCAAGCTGATCTCCGGCGCCTCGGTGGCTATGTCCTCCGGCGCTTCGGTGACCTCCGCCTGCGGCAGGCTGATCTCCGGCGCCTCGGTGGCTATGTATTCCGGCGCTTCCGTCCCCTCCGCCCCCGGCAGGCTGACCTCCGGCGCCTCGGTTTCCTCCCCCGCTTCCACGTCATTCACCCGGGGGGCCGCCGTCGCGCCGGGCCCTTCGCCCGGGGACACGCCGTTCTCCTGCAGCGCCTTGCGCCGGAGGGCGGCCAGATCCTCCATCGTGGCGATGTTGCTGTTCTGCTTCATGCGGTAGCGGATCGGGTAGGACACCGCCACGGCGAAACAGACCAGGGCCACGATGACCAACAGAATGCGTAAACCTCGCATGCTCGTACCTGAAATATCCTTTTTATGCGCCCCGTTCCGCTTTGTGACGGGAATACTACATGTTATTATATCACTTTTCGCCGCGCACTGCAACACCCATCGCCCCCATCTTTCACGCTGCGGTTAAAAAAGTTATGGATTTGTTTTGACATTTGGGTAACACAGTGCTATAATAGTGGGCGCAAAGATGGGACGACCCATCGCGGCGGTCCTGTTCAGGCCGCCTAAACAGAAAGGGAGGATTTCCATGAAGAAACTGTTGACTCTGGTGCTGGCCGTCGCGCTGGTGCTGACCATGAGCTGTGCCTTCGCAGAGGGCTACAGCGGAGACCTGAAGGTTTGGGTCCCGGAAGCCACCGTGGAATTCACCGCCGCTCAGATTGACGCCTTCAAGGCCGCCAATCCCGAGTACGCCGATATGAACGTCACCATCGAGCCCGTGGGCGAGGGCGACGCCGCCAGCAAGGCCATCACCGACGTGGAGGCCGCCGCCGACATCTTCAACTTCGCGCAGGACCAGCTGGCCCGCCTGGTGGCCGCCGGCGCGCTGGAAGTGGTTGAAGAGGGCAACGCCGAGATCGTCAAGGCCGAGAACGACGCCTACTCCGTGGGCGCCGCCACCATGGGCGACACCATGTACGCCTATCCGCTGACCAGCGACAACGGCTACTTCCTGTACTACGACAAGAGCGTCGTGTCCGATCCCTCCACGCTGGAAGGCATCCTGGCCGACTGCGAAGCCGCCGGCAAGAGCTTCTACATGGAGATCAACTCCGGCTGGTATCAGACCGCGTTCTTCTTCGGCACGGGCTGCACGCTGACCTATGATTCCGACGACGAGGGCAACCTGGTCAAGTGCAACGCGGACTACGCCTCCGAGAACGGCGTGAAGGCCATGAAGGCCATGATCGCCCTGTCCAAGAGCCCCGCGTTCCAGAACGGCTCCTCCATCTCCAACGCCACCAACGTGGGCGCCATCGTGGACGGCACCTGGGATTCCGAGGCCGCTCAGGAGCTGTTCGGCGAGAACTACGCCGCCGCCAAGCTGCCCACCGTGGACGGCTGGCAGCTGTCCGGCTTCGGCGGCTTCAAGCTGCTGGGCGTGAAGCCCCAGACCGACGACGCCAAGCTGGCCGCGTGCGACGCGCTGGCCGCCTTCCTGTCCTCCGGCGACGTGCAGCTGGCCCGCTTCGAGGCCGTCGGCTGGGGTCCGTCCAACCTGGCGGCCCAGCAGAGCGAGGCCGTGAAGTCCAACGTGGCCCTGGCCGCCCTGGGCGAGCAGATGGCCTACACCGTGCCGCAGGGCCAGTATCCGGGCGACTACTGGAGCCTGGCCACCGGCCTGGGCGACCGGATCATCGGCAAGGAGTTCGACGACGCGGACGACGCGGCCATTCTGGCGGCGCTGACCGAGTTCCAGGATACCTGCATCTCCTACGTCGGCTAAGCCGCGCGCAGAACGGACCGGGGCTTTTCCCCGGTCCTTTTCGATTATAGGTTTTTTCGGACGACACATTGAGTGAGGGGAAATGCAGACATGGTCGATCTCAATTACCTGAAGATGAGCAAGCCCCGCAAGCTGCTGCACGACCTGGGCGGCTTCTTCGCCGCGCTGCCGGGCAGGATCGGCGGGGGATTCATGAAGCTGGGGCTGGCCATAATCGGCCTGTTCAAGGGGCTGGGGCTGGCCATCGCCGATCTGGTGACCACCTTCATCAAGGGCGACTGGAAGACGCGCCTGTCCTATCTGGTGATGGGCTCGGGCAGCATGGCCCGGGGCCAGTGGGGCCGCGGCATACTGTTCTTCCTGTTCCAGACGGTTTTCAACCTGTACATGGTGAACTTCGGCATGGCCTACCTGTCGAAGCTGAACACGCTGGGCGTGATCGAGACCTACAAGGAGGGCCGCAAGACCGTCTACGGCGACAACAGCTTCCTGATACTGCTGTACGGCGTACTGACGCTGTTCTTCGTGCTGGCGTTCATCTACACCTGGTACGCGAACATCAAGCAGAACAAGATCTCCCAGCAGATCGAGGCCTCCGGCAAAAAGCTGAAGAGCACCAAGGAGGATTTGCAGTCGCTGATGGACAGCCAGTTTCACAAGACGCTGCTGGCGCTGCCCACGCTGGGCGTGTTCGTGTTCACGATACTGCCGATCTTCTTCATGATATTGGTGGCGTTTACCAACTTCGACTACAACCACCAGCCCCCGGCGAAGCTGTTCACCTGGGTGGGCTTTGAGAACTTCAAGACGCTGCTGTCCTCGGGCTCGGCCAGCTACGGCGACACGTTCCGCCAGGTGCTGTTCTGGACGCTGGTGTGGGCCTTCTTCGCCACATTCCTGAACTACTTCCTGGGCATGTTCGTGGCCATCATGATCAACAAGAAGGGCATCAAGCTGAAGAAGATGTGGCGCACGATACTGGTCATGACCATCGCCATTCCCCAGTTCGTGTCGCTGCTGTACGTGTCCAAGATGTTCGCGGCGGACGGCCTGATCAACACGTATCTGATGAAGTGGCACTGGATCAGCCAGCCGGTTCCGTTCTGGACCGACCCCAACTGGGCGAAGTTCACGATCATACTGATCAACATCTGGATCGGCATCCCCTACCTGATGCTGATCGCCACCGGCATACTGATGAACATCCCGGCGGACCTGTACGAGTCGGCCCGCATCGACGGCGCCAACGCCATGCAGATGTACGGCAAGATCACGCTGCCCTACATGCTGTTCGTCACCGGGCCGTACCTGCTGACCTCGTTCACCGGCAACATCAACAACTTCAACGTCATATTCCTGCTGTCCGGCGGCAAGCCGATGGGCCTGGCGGGCAACGCCGGCAACACCGACCTGCTGATCACCTGGCTGTACCGCATGACCGTTTCGGACACCAACTACAAGATCGCCGCCGTCATCGGCATCATGGTGTTCGTGGTGCTGGCCGTGATCAACCTGGTGGTCTACAACCTGATACCGTCCGTCAAG
>CACYTF010000026.1 GCA_902777335.1 uncultured Eubacteriales bacterium | reverse complement strand
CGAGCCGGTCCGGCCCTGGGACGCGGCGGCGCTGTCCGGCCTGCGCCGGGCGGCGGACGGGCCGGTGCCAGGGCTGCGCCGCGCGCTGGAGCAGGTGCGCGCCGCCCTGTGCTACGCCGACAGCGCCGACGCGCTGAAGCCCGATACCGCCAAAGCCCTCTACGGCGCGCTGCGCCGGCAGAGCATCTCCCGCCTGGAGCGCTACGCCAGCTGCCCCTTCGCCTACTTCACCCAGTACGGCCTGCGCCCGGAGCGCATCGAGCCCTACGCGCTGAACGCGAAGCTGGAGGGCACCTTCTTCCACGACGCGGTGCACGAATTCCTGCTGGCCAGCATGGAGGACCTGAACGCGCTGGACGTGGGCGCGGCCGGGCGGCGCATGGACGGCATCGCCGATCGGCTGCTGGACGCCATGGCCGAGGGCGGGCCGATGGGCGACAGCGCCGTGTCGCTGGCCCAGCGCCGCCGGCTGAAGGCCACGGCCCACACCTGCGCCGAGGTGCTGGCCGAGCAGATGCGCGGCAGCCGCTTTGCCCCCGCCGCGCTGGAGACCGACTTCGGCGTGGAGGACGGCGTCGCCCGCCTGACGGTGAACGCCGCCGGCGGCGCGTGTACGCTGGAGGGCCGCATCGACCGCATCGACGACTGGGCCGCGGGCGGCTACCTGCGGGTGATCGACTACAAGCGGGGCGGCAAGGCGCTGGCGCTGGACGAGGTGTACCACGGCCTGAGCCTGCAGCTGCCGGTCTACCTGGCCGCGGCGATGAAGCGGCGGAACGAGCAGAGCGCGGGCGTCTACTACTTCCCGCTGGGCGAGGGCATCATGGCCACCCAGAGCACCGACCCCGACGAGGTGGAGAAGCAGCGCCGGGAGAGCTTCCGGCTGAAGGGGCTCGCGCCGGACGATCTGCAGGTGCTTGAGGCCCAGTCCCCCAACTTTCAGGAGCTGTTCAACTTGAAGGTGACCCGGCAGGGCGGCCTGTACAAAAACGCCCTGGCCACCGACGCGAACGGCTTTCGCGCGCTGATGGACAGGACGCTTTCAAAGGTGAGCGAGCATCTGGACGGCATACGCTCGGGGCTGGCCCAGGCCGCCCCGGCCCGCTGCCGCCAGCAGGACCCCTGCAGCTGGTGCGAATGGCACGCCGTGTGCCGCTTCGACGCGCGCATGGACGCCCGCCGCGCCCGCCGCTTCGAGCGCATGCGCGGGGACGAGGTGCTGGAGAAGCTGAAGCTGGAGGAAGGGCGGCGCGAATGACCGGCGCTTACTCCATGTCCTCCGCTTCCTCCAGGCCGCCGCGCATCGGGATGTCCAGCGGCACGTAGTTGCCCCGGCGGCGGTGGGCGCGCTGCACCTGCTCGGCGTGGCGCAGCGTCAGCTCGTGGGAGGCGCGGATGCGGCGCATCAGCATGGTGACCACCTGCTCGATCTCGCTGTCGGGGGAGTAGTCGGCCTCCACGGAGAAGTCGGCCCGGCCCTGCAGCAGCATGTCGTCGGCCAGCTCGGTCTGTCCCGGGGCGTGCACGGCGATGGAATAGCCGCCCTTCTGCTTGGTCATCTTCATGCAGGGCACGTCGGTGAGGCCGTCGCCCACGTAGATCATGTTGGAGAAGGGCACCCGGCGCATGTACTCCGGGGTGAAGGCGTTCAGGTCCCGGTCGTTGGTGACGTCCAGTATGCCCTTGTTGATGCGGAACAGGTACTGGGTCTTGCTGGTGTAGTTCACGGCGGTGGAGGGCCACACCGCGCAGCCGTCGCCGTCGTAGCAGAAGGACGCGGCGAATATCGCCTTGAAGTGCCTTCCGATCTGCGAGCCGCGGATGATCTCGGTGAGGCCCGAGGAGATGATGTAGTGCTCCACGGACACGCCCAGCTGCCGGCCGATGGCGTTGATGCGCTCGAACCACTCGGTCACGCCGGGGAAGAATTCCACGTCCCGGCCCAGCGCGGTCAGGTTTTCCCGGGTCAGCTCCATCTCGCCGCTGGCCATCTTCTTCATCAGGTACATGTAGGTCAGTATGCCGTCCATGTCGTGCTCCCGGGCAAATTCCGCGCACTTGCCCCAGAACACGTCCGCATCCACGCGAATGCCGGGCAGGAAGGAATACTCCTCCATGTCCCGTGGAGACAGCGTCTTGTCAAAATCATAAATCAGCGCAACGATGGGCGTGGGCATATTCAGGGCTCCTTTGTATCGTATTGGGAGAGGGGAGGGGGTGGAATGAGGAATTAGGAATGAGGAATTAGGAATTAGGAGTGAGGAATTGTGGTTCAAATCCTTCGGATTTGTTTGAATTCAACGCGTCATTGGGGACGGTCTGCGTGGAAACAAACCGTTTCGCACACCTGAGCTTCCCCACCGCAGTGGGGAAGTACCCGCGAAGCGGGGGATAGGGCGCCTCTACATCGCGTAAACGGTCAACGATTCGCAAGAGTGCCCTATCGGCCCTTCATTTGCTTCCCCATCCGCAGATGGGGAAGTACCCGCGAAGCGGGGGATAGGGCACTTATGACGAACCGCAGCGCACGACGATATGTTCAGAGGTCCCCGCCGCAGCGGCTTAAATCCAAAGAAATCCGCAAGGATTTCCACCTGAATTCCTCATTCCTAATTCCTCATTCCTCACTTCCACACAGTGCAGGGCGGCCGAACGGCCGCCCTGCACTGTGTGCGTATACTATCCTTCCGCCGCCGGTTCAGCCTCGGCCTCGGGTTCGGCCGCCGGCTCGGGGGTGGGCTCGGGCGTTATGTTGGGGGTGGGCGTCGCCTGGGCGTACTCGGTCATCGGGGCGTCGTCGGCGTACAGGCGCTTCAGCGTCTCGTTGTCGGCGATGCCGGTGACCTCCAGGCCCGCGGCCTGCTGGAACGCCTTAACGGCGGTCTGGGTCTTGCTGCCGAAGGCGCCGTCGCGGTCATCCAGCAGGAAGCCCAGCATGAACAGCCGGTTCTGCATGTCCAGCACCTCGTCGCTCTTGTCGCCCTTGGACAGCGTGGTGTAGTTGACCTCCGGGACCGGCGTGGGCGTCGGCGACGACGCCACGGAGACCCGCTCGCCGTTCAGCACGGCGGTCAGCTCCTGGGCGGTGGTGGCGTTCTCCACCTGGGTGATGGCGGCGTCCACGATGTCCCAGCGGGCGGCGGAATCCTGTCCGGAATCGCCGGCGGTGTTGTCGGACTCGGTGGCGTCCATCAGTATGGCGTTGCCGATGTTGCCGTGTATGGTCTGCAGCGCGGAGATGAACAGCGAATCGTTCACCGCCGGCTCCTCGGGCAGCAGCGCGTCAAAGGCGGAGGCATCGTTCCTCACCCGCTCGGTGAAGCTGAGCACGCCGTCGCTGCGGTACACGTTCACCAGCTCGTTGATGTAGGTGTCCTCGCGATGGCCCTTGATCAGTTCGACGCCGCTCTCATACAGCGACTGGGTGACGCCCTCGATCTTGCTGGTGTTCCGGGCGCGCTGGCGGAAGTACCGGAAGCCCAGCACGCCGCCCACGATCAGCGCCGCGGCGACCACCATGATCAGCGCCACGCGCAGTATCTCCTTGACGCCGATGGCGCGGCCGTAGCGGATCTCGTCGAACTGCTCCTCGTCGATGTCCTCAAAGACCTCGCTCTGCTCCTCGTCCGTATCGACCTTGGTATCGTCGTACACGGCGTCGTCCTGGGGCGTGACATAGGCCTCCTCGCCCTCGTCCACCGCGCGGCGGCGGCGGGCGGCCCGGCGGTTCTGGGTGGCCTCCAGCTTCTGGATGTAGTTTTCCACCTCGGTGCTGATGCCGGCGCGGCCCGTGGACTCAATGGGCCTGGAGTGGAGCTCGGAGGTGTCCATGCTCTCCATCTTCAGCTCCTCGTCCACGGCGCTCAGCGTGTTCTGGGCGTCCTCGGACAGATCCTCCAGCGTGGCCTGGCCCTCCGGCGCCTCGCGGTCCTCGCCCTCGATCACCGAGCGCATGTCCTTGCGGATGTCCTCCGGCGCGGAGCTTTCCTCATACACGGGGCGGTAGGTGGTGCGGGTGTCCACCGCGCCCTCCTGCTGCTGCGCCTCGGGCATGGTGGTGTAGCTGGTGCGGGTATAGGCCGCCGAAGCCTGTCCCGCGGGCGTATTCGGCAATATGTGGGCCTGTGCCGAGGTATAGGGCGTGCCCTCGAACCGGCTCTCCCCTACGGGGTTGCCGCAGTGGGGGCATTGATTGTCTTCCGGCATCAGGGTCTTGCCGCATCTGGAGCAAAACATGGCTTGGCCTCCTCGTGTGGAGTAATTCTATAAATACAACCATCCTATCATATATGATAGGATGGTTTATCCGCGAAATCAAGGGAATAAATATGACTTTAATTAGATATTTTGCCAGGATAACCCTGCGGCCGCTACCCCTCCACCGCGGGCGGATTGCAGAAGGGGCAGGGCGTCAGGCCCTCGCGCATGGCGTCGCGCACGGTCAGCTCGCGCCCGTTGGTCTGGGTGCGGCACACCTTGGTGGCGTGGTAGTACTTGGCGTTGTTGAACACGCTGTAGACCGTGGTCTCGTAGATGGCCTCGTTCTGGGCGCTCTGGGCCTCCAGCTTTTCCTCCTCGGTCAGCAGGTCGCGCGCGCTGCCGCCGGCCTCCACCACCTTGGCCAGCTTCTGCTCGTACAGCAGCTGCTCGATGTTGGACAGGGCGTTCAGCGTCTCGCCCTGGGGCGCGGCGGTCACCAGCGCGGGCGTCACGGGCACCGGCGCCCGGGGCGTCAGCTCCTGGTGGGGGGTCAGCCACACGAACAGCAGCGTCATCTCCACGGTGGCCAGCACGGTCAGCAGCATCCTCCCCCGCGTGCGGAACACGCCCTGCCGCCACAGGAAGAACAGCCCCACCGGCGGCAGAAGCAGCGTCAGCACAAGGCCCGCCAGGCCCCTGCCGGACACGGCGCGCGGCTTGCTGGGCTTCTCCACGCGGGCGGCGTAGCCCCGATCCGCTGAGTTGGTATTTCGACCGTTCATGCGCTGTCCCCTTCAAGGAATTATGATCCTTCGTATTGATCGCAGTATTGATCGCTCTCCATTATACTTTCCCGGCGAAACCGTGTCAAGCCGTCCGGTCGGCCGGGAGGTATTTCTTCAGCGTGGCGCGCACCGCGCCGGGGCCCGCCAGCTGTTCGCGGAACATGGCCTCGATCTTCTCCCCGATGCCGGCGGCGTACAGGTCCGTGCCGAAGATTTCGGCGTTTTCGAGGATCGGGCGCAGCACGCCTGAGACCTCGCCCTCCCGGCCCAGGCAAAAGCTGCCCCGCACGCGGCTGATCAGCGGCTGCCCCATCGGGTCCGGGGCCAGCTCGAAGGGCTCGCCCGCGTCGTCCACCGCCAGCATGTAGCGCAGCCAGCCCGCGATGGCCATCGGGATGCCCACCAGCCCCTCCGCCGTGCCGGACCTGCGGACGTGGGCCTTCACCGTCTCGCCGAAGCGTATGCCCACCATCTGCGATATGTCCGTGGCGATGCGCTGGGAGGTGTCCCCCAGGTACCTGTTCGGGAAGCGCTGGTTCATCACCTCGTCCAGGAAGGCCTTCGGGGACAGTATCCCCGGGTCCGGCGCCACGGCCATGCCCTCCACATAGCCGACGCGGCGGGCGAGCGCGTTCAGCTCCAGGTCGCCCATGCCATCGGCAAACATCTCGTAGCCCAGCATGCAGGCGTAGGTGCACAGCGCCGTGTGGATGGGGTTCAGGCACGCCGTGACCTTCATGCGCTCCGCCCGGTTCACCGTCTCCCGGTCCGCCATGTACACCCCGGCGGCCTCCAGCGGCGGCCTGCCGCCCGGGAAGCTGTCCTCCACCACCAGGTACTGCGGCCCCTCCGCGTTCACGAAAGGCGCGATGAAGGTCTGCTTCGAGGTGACGATGGGCCGCATGTCCCGCACGCCCGCGGCCTCGAGCCTCCCGGCGATCGCCTCGCCGGGCCGGGGCGTGATCTTGTCGATCATGGTCCACGGAAACGCCACCCGGCGCTCGTCGCCGACGTACTCCATAAACGCCGGCTCCACGCTGCCCCGCTCCAGCCACGCGCCCGCCATGGCCAGCACGGCGTCGCGCAGCACCTCGCCGTTGCGCGAGCGGTTGTCCATGGACACCAGCGCCAGCGGCGCGGCGCCCGCCCGGAACCGCTCGTACAGCATCGCGGCGACCACGCCCATCGCGCCGGTCACCCGGTCCGGGCCCTCTTCGATGTCCCGGCGGACAAACGGGTAGTACTCGCCCCGGGCGTCGCGCAGCGCGTAGCCCTTTTCGGTGATGGTGAAGCTGACCAGCTGCAGCCCCGGCGCCGCGAACACCTGCTTCAGCCGATTCCACTGCGCCGCGTTCGAACGCCGCGCGTCGATGGCCTCGCCCAACACGCCGATCACCTTCTCGTCCACGGTGCCGTCGCCGTTCAGGATCACGCTCAGCGACAGGTTGTCGAACGGGCGGTAGATCCTCTCGACGATCTCGGGGTCGAAGGTCTCCGCGCAGGTGATGCCCCGGTCGAGCAAGCCGGCCTCCACCAGCCGGTCGGCGATGCTGCCGACGAATATCCGGAATATGTTGCCGATGCCAAAGTGGACCCACACGGGCGACTGCCGCGTGCGCTCCGCCAGCGCCCGCACGTCGTAGCCCGGCAGCCTGATGCCGGCCCCTTCCCACCCGGCGGCGCTCTGTATGCCCTGCAATGTCAGCTTCATGGTCGCCCGTTGCCTCCGATCCGTACCGTTCACCGAAACAAGCCGCCGGAATTCAGATCAATTCCCATTCCGCGCGCCTCCGGTGACGGAATCACACCAATAGCATACCATAATATGAAGGATGAGACAAGAACAATCTGTTCGCTTCGCGTTGAGAAAAGAAAGAACAGCTTGTGTGAAAAACGCCAATTTTCACACAAGCCGTTCTTCTGTTTCTCACGGTTCACGCAACCCTGGAATAATCCGTTACAGTAAGTTCCTGCATCTGCTTTTTGGCTTCATTGGTGATATGTTCCAGCTTTTGCATCACTTCGTCCGAATAGTATTTTGCGCCGCATTGTTCACACTCTTCGCAGGGTACGTTTTTGACGATCAGAATACTGTCCTTATAGTTTGCCACAAAGGTATCGAGACTTGGCTTGCTATCCTTGCATTTACAGAACACGCACATGCTATTTCCTCCTTGTCTTGAGGTCTGCTTCAAATTTGATTATATTCGGGACATATGCGGTTATGATGTACAATTCTTCATCATCATATCCGACTACGACGTGAATCGTTCTGCCATCTTCGGAATATCCGAATATCAAACAGCTTGGATAAGGAAAATCATTCGGGTAATCCTCTATGATTTCACCTTTCATAATACAGTGGACAACATCTTTTCTGCTGATATCCCTTTCAACCATCTGCCTTGCGCAATGGTTGGTCCATTGTATTCTGCGCGATAAAGCCAGTTTCTGGATTTCCTTGATATCCATAAAGGATTCCTCGTATACCTCGTTATATTACTACCTTTTATTATATGCAGACAAATCATATAATGCAAGGTAACTATTCAATTCATCCACAAATTTACGCAAAATCCCAAAAAAGACGCGGGGGCTGTTGCACGATATGTTCGTGCAACAGCCCCCTGGGGTCAATCCCGCTTACTCCTCGATCTTCTTGCTCTTGACCGTCTTGGACCAGGCGGAATAATAGGTCTGCTTTTTGACGGTCTGGTAGGCCCGGATGCGCACGTAGTAGGCTTTCCCTGCCTTCGCCTTCTTCAGCTGGGCCTTGACGGTCTTGAACTTCTTCACCTTCAGCTTCGTGGATGTCTTGAAATCCTTCGTCAGGCTGTACTCGATCTGATAGCCGGTCACATCCTTGACGCTCTTCCAGGTGGCGATCAGCTTCCCGTCGTCCACCTTCAGCTTCAGGCTGGAGACCTTCTTCGGGTTGATCTTGAACGTGGCCGTGACCTTGCCGGTGTATTTGCCCTTGCCTTCGATCGTCACAGTGGCCTTGCCGACCTTGACATTGTTCTTGTAGCTGACCTTGTAGTCCGTGCCCTTCTTCAGGGTCTTGCCGTCCACCTTCACCGTCGGTTTCGGCTTCTTCGCCTTGCCGCTCCAGGTCTGGTCCTTGACCGTGATCTTGGTGTTGGACTTGGTCAGCTTCTTGCGGCTCGTAGCCTGGGTCACCTGGGTCTCCGCCGTCGTCAGCTTGCTCACGACCTCCGCGCTCACCAGCGCCTTCTGGTCGTCCGTCAGCGCGTTGTACGCCGCCCTGGCCGCTTCGACGGCGGCCTTGTCGCTCGCTCCGGCGCTCGACGGCAGCGCGTTGATCTTCTCGATCGCGGCGTCCGCGGCGGCCTTGTCCTCCGCGGCCTTCTTCTCCGCCGCGGCCCTGGCTTCCTCGGCGGCCTTCGCTTCGGCGGCGGCCTTCTCCTCGGCGGCCTTCACCTGGCTCTCCGCCGCCGCCAGCTTCGTCTCGACGTTGCTGCCTATGGCGGCATCCACCAGCGCCTTCTGATCGTCCGTCAGCGCGTTGTACGCGGCCCTGGTCGCCTCGACGGCGGCCTTGTCGTTCGTTCCGGCCTCGGCAGGCACCGCCTTGATCTTCTCAATGACGGCGTCCGCGGCGGCCTTGTCCTCCGCGGCCTTCTTCTCCGCCGCGGCCTGCTCGGCGGCAGCCTGCTCCTCGGCGGCCTTCACCTGGCTCTCGGAGCCCGTCAGCTTGGCCAGCACTTCCGCGCTCACCAGCGCCTTCTGGTCGTCCGTCAGCGCGTCATACGCCGCGCGGGCCGCCGCCACGGCATCCTTGTCGCCGGTCCCGGCGGTGGCGGGCAGATTGTTGATCTTCGCGATGGCGTCGTCCGCGGCGGCCTTGTCCTCGGCGGCCTTCTTCTCGGCGGCGGCCTTGGCTTCCTCCGCGGCCTTGGCTTCGGCGGCGGCCTTCTCTTCGGCGGCCTTCACCTGATCCTCCGCGGCCTTCAGCTTGTTCAGCGCTTCCTCGCTGACCTGCTTCTTCTGGTCGTCCGTCAGCGCGTCATACGCCTTGCGCGCCGCCGCTACGGCGTCCTTGTCCGCGTTGTCGGACAGCGCGCCGATCTTCGCGGCCGCGCCGTCCGCGGCGGCCTTGTCCTCGGCGGCCTTCTTCTCGGCGGCGGCCTGTTTGGCGGCTTCCTCCGCTGCCTTGGCTTCGGCGGCGGCCTTCTCCTTCTCTTCCGCGGCCTTCACCTGTTCCTCCGCGCCCTTCAACTTCTCCAGCGCTTCTTTGCTCACCAGCGCCTTCTCTTCCTCCGTCAGCTCGTTGTACGCCTTGCGCGCCGCTTCGACGGCGGCCTTGTCGCCGGTTCCGGCGTTGGCGGACAGCGCGTTGATCTTCTCGATGGCATTGTTGGCCGCGCTCGAGCTCTTCATCGGAATGACCACCGGCTGGTCGATCGGGTTCTTGGCCGCCTCGTCGCCAAACAGCTTGTGGCATGCCGTGCACTCCCAATAGGCTTCCGTGCCGGCGGCGGTATAGGTCGCCTCCACCTTCGCGTGCGCCGTCAGGGTGTGTCCCTTCGCGGGAAGCTCCACATAGGTGGTGTAGTTGCAGCCCTCGCGCTTGCAGGTGTCGTAGGCGTCCCAGCCGATCTCGGTGCAGGTCGGGGCCTTGGCGTCGTGATGCTCCGGGTCGTGGTTCAGCGCGGCCTTCTCCACATAGGTGGTATAGTCACAGCCCTCGCGCTTGCAGGTGTCATAGGCGTCCCAGCCGACCTCGGTGCAGGTCGGGGCCTTGGCGTCGTGGTGCTCCAGGTCGTGATTCAGCGCGGCCTTCTCCACATAGGTGGTGTAGTCGCAGCCATCGCGCTTGCAGGTGTCGTAGGCGTCCCAGCCGATCTCGGTGCAGGTCGGGGCCTTGGCGTCGTGATGCTCCAGATCGTGGTTCAGCTTCTCGATCACGGGCACCGCGGTGATTTCCGTCTCGCCCAGAGCGTCGCCGAACAGCTTGCCGCAGCCCTCGCGCGCGCACACCCAGTACGCCTCGTTGCCGTCTTCGGTGCAGGTCGGAGCCTTGGCGTCGTGGGCCACCAAGTCATGGCCCAGCGCCGGGATCTCCTCCTGCGCCACGATCACCGTATTGCAGGCACTGCAATGGCTGCCCTCGGTCAGGCCGGTTTCCGTGCAGGTCGCCGCGACCGCCGCGTCGGTCACCACGGTGTGATCCTTCTTGCCGATGGGCTTGGTTTCGGTTCCTTTGCAGCGGGCGCAGGTGCGCTTCCTCTCGCCGTAGCTTTTGCAGGTGGGTTCCCTGGTCGTCTCCCAATCGCCCCAGTCGTGGCCCAGCGCGGGAAGGTCATCCGTCCAGGTGTCGGAGACACTCTCCCAGCGATACTTCTCTGTACCGCCGAAGGTGTAGATATGCCAGCCGTTTTCGGTACAGGTGGGTTCGGGACCCTCGACGCTTACATTACCATCCTCCTGATCAGGCACCTGCTCTTCGCCGCAGCGGATGCAGTTGCCGTAGATGTAGGAACCCTCGCCCGCGTGCTTGACATGCCATTCGCCCGGCTCGTGGCCCAGCTTCGGAATGACAGCCATGCCTTCGACCGTTTCGTTGCAGACCGAGCACTTCTTGCCGGCCTCGTGGCCGTCCTCGGTGCAGGTGGGATCGAGCTTGTCCACGTCCACGGGCTTGTGGCCGGCGGCGGCGATATCGACGTTGTGTTCTTTAGAATACGTTTCGCCGTTGAATTCCGCCGTGGCGGTCAGCTGCCTCGTGCCCGTCTCGGTGCAGGTGGGCTTTTGAATCACCTTGCGCGAAATACTGGGCGTAAGCGTCTCGAGGAAATCGCAGGTACTGCAGGTGACCGTCACCGTGCAGGTCTCGCTCTCGTCGTTCCAGTTGAACTCGGGATCGTTGTAGTTGTGCGCGACGGTGAATCCCCTCTCATACCTGCCCTCGTCATAGCCCGTCTTGTCGTACGTCACGACGACGTCGTAGTCGCCTGCGGCGACCTTGGCCACGGTGAAAGTCTTGTCCTCGCCATTGCCCGCCCCGCTGAGCACATTCTCTCCATTCCGGGTGACGGTCAGCTCATAGCGATCGACATCGCCGCCCTCAATGGAGATCTCCACGTCATCGCCCTCGGAATAATTGTCCGCAAAGTACACGGCGGGCTGGGGCGCGGCGCCGAGGGAGCGAACCTTGACGCTCACGGGCGCGCTCACCAGCGGCTCGTCCATGCCGTCGAAATACGCCTTCGCGGTGAAGGTGATCTCGTTGGAAATCTCGTCGGCATCCCATCCGCGCGCGTCGCCAAGGTTCTGGTCGCCCTTGAACACCTCCACGCTATTGGCCAGCGGCGCGGTGACGGTGAACTGCACGGTGTCGCCGTAGTTGTAGATCTTCTTGTCGGTGCTCAGCTTCACGCTGGGCTTTACGACCTGGAAGGTCTTGCGGACCGAGTTCATGTCGCAGCCGCCGTCGTGGTCGTAATTGACATCCACGACATAGGTCTTGCCGGACGCCAGCCTGTCCGCCGGAACCGTGATCGTTACATCGCCGCTGTGATCGTCGCTATAGCTCACCCATCCATTGTCGTCATGGTACTGGAGGTCGAAGATATTGTCTTCGTTCTGCGGCCAGATGCTGACGTGGTACCAGCTGCCCACTCCATCCGGGTTGGCGATGGTAATGACCGCGTCGCCGCCTTCAAACACGTTCGCGGGAACGGTGACCGCCGTCGTGGGCGCTTTGCCCTCGGCGCCGACCGTGACGCTCACGGGCGCGCCGGTCACCCATTCGCCGTCCGCGCTGAACTTCGCCATGGCGTACAGCGTGAAGGTGCCGGTCCGATCAAAGTTCACGCTGAATTCGCGCTTGCCGGAATCGTCCACGTCGATTTCTTCTTCGCCGCCTTCGCTGCGGAAGCCATAGCCGTCGTAGAACTTGATCTTCTTCGCGCCCGGCGCGTTGACGGTCGCGGTGTAGTCGATCATTCGCAGCAGCTGCGTGTCGACCTCGACGTTCACGTCGCCGCTCGCGCCCGCCACCACGGGGATGTCGTAGTTGTAGTGGCCGTTCTCATAGCCCGTATCGATGTTGGTCCAGACGGAGAAGTGCACGATGTCGCCCTCGTTCAGGCCGTCGATGTGCAGATCGACATTGCCGCCCTCGGTATTGTCGCAGCGCTCCCTCGGCTCTTTATCGTCGTTGATCCGATAATCATAGCCGATGTAGCGCGTGCCCTCCTGCCACGGCACGAAGATGTCTCCGCCCTCGCCGGCGGTCAGGAACGCGGGGACGCCGGAGGCGTCGATGGGCGCGGGCCCCTTCGGCGCGACGACCTCAAAGGTCACCTCGTCGCCGGCCACCCATTCGCCGTCGTCCTCATACTGGGCGTAGGCGACGGCGGTAATCGTTTCGGGATTGTTCCAGGTGGGCCAGTCGATCACCATGCTGTCGCCGTCGCCCCACATGTAATGGCCGTCGTTTACATCCAGGTCGTGCCTGAATCCGTTGGTCGCAAAGCCGATGCGCTTCGCGCCGGGGGCCATGATCGTCGCGTGCAGGCACTCGTTGGTCTCGATGACGTCCTTTTCCAGCTTCAGCTGGATGTCGTTGCCCTCGTACTCGGTCACCGTCAGGTCAACGTAGTCGGATTCCCGGCCCGCGAAGCCGACGCCGCTGGCATGGCCCCACAGCCGGTAGGTGCCCTCCGGCATGTTCGCCGTGGAGAAGGTCAACGTTTCGTTATCATCGACCCAATGCCACTGCAGGTCGTAATCCTGCCGGTCCACGCTTTCGTGATACAGGTCGTAGAATTCCGCGTTTTCAGATCCCCCGAACGCGACCGTCACCGTGTCGCCCCTGGCCACGCGGACCGGGTCGACGGCGATCGAGAAGGGCCCGACCTGGCTTTCGGGGGCGTCCACCTGCACCGTCAGCACGTTGGTGTTGATCCACTTCCTGGGGTCGCCGTCATCCCAATTCCAGCCCTCGGGAACATCGTCGTAGGTTACCCGCGCGAACACGGTGTATGTGCCCGGTTCGCCCCAGCCTTCGCCGGTATAGTAGTTGCCGTCGCCGTCCGACTCCTCGTCGTCTCTGCGATAGCCGTATCCGTTGTAGAAATGAATCCTCTGAAGCGTCTTGCCTTCCTCGGGCCGGACCACAAAGTCCACACATTCGTTCACGGCCAGGCCCTCAAGCGTATCTGTCTCGGTGTGGTCTCTGAATTCGATGGTCGCGCTGACCTCCGCCGCCGCCATCACCGGGATCTGCCGCTCGAAGTGCGCCTCGTTGTAGCCGCGCCCATGGGCGTATGCCCACACGCGGATCACGTCGCCGTCGCGCAGCTTGAGTTCGTTCAAATCTTCAGCGCTGAAGCCGATGCCTATGGCGTTGTTCTCCGGGTTCTCGCCGTCGCGCTCGATCTGTTCGTTGCGCAGGTCGTCTCTCCAGCCCTCTATCGAAACGCCGGCGTCCATGTCGTCCGCGTTCTCGGGCAGGGCGATCGTAAAGCCGAAGCCGTCGCCAAAGCTCAGCGTTCCGTCGCTGTTCGCCGTGCCGATGAGGCAGTCCGCCAGATCGACGGCGCCGAACGCCAGATCGCCGTTCTTTGCCGTCACCTTCACGGTGACGGGCTCGGAATCCCTGGTATATTCCAGCAGGGCGGGATTGCCGTCATCCCAGAACTTCAGGCTGCCGTCCTCGTTCCTGTCCTGGATGGGTTTGTTGTCCTTGTCCATCTGGAAGAAGTGCGCGCGCGCCAGCAGCGTGTATTCGCCCTCTTTGGCGTAGCTGTAGGGCTTGGACCACTGCGCGCGGTCTCTGGAATCCCACCAGTCGCTGGGATAGTCGTAGTTGATCTCCACACGGTAGGCGCCGTCGGCGCGAATGGAGAAGGTGAACTCCTCGCAGGTGCTTACCTGGTCTCGATCCACGACGAACAGGACCTCAGGCTTGTTCTGCGGATCGTTGACCCTCAGGCGCAGCGTGTTCGAACTCCGGCCCTCATAACCGGGCTTGTCGGCCCAGAAGTTGAAGCTGTAATTGCCCGCGGGCAGGCCGCCCGTGGTGAGGGTGGCGGTGCGAACCATCTGACCGTCCTGTTCGTACCAATCGCCTTTCCAGGCCCAGTCATAATCGAACCGGCGATTGTAGTCATTGTCCTCGTTCACATCGTCCCACATGTCGACGCCGTAGTTTTCGCCGTTCTCGGCCTTGGTAACCGTAACCTCAACCGAATCGCCGCAGGTGGTCTCATCTCTGTCGGCGGAGATGGTGAACGCGCCGGTGCGGCCCAGCTGCTCGACGTGCACGGGGAGGGTATTGGTGGCGACCCATGTGCGCGGATCGCCCAGATTCTCCCAGTCGTGGTCTTCGGGCGCGTCATCAAAGGTCACCAAGGCGTACACTTCGTAATCGCCGCCGCGGTCGAACTGAATGCCGCGCTGGAAATAGGTGGGATTCTCCCAATCGTCCGGGCCATCCTCTTCCCACAGGCGGTTGCCGTCAAAGAGGCGCACGCCCTTGATATTGGTGGAAGAAGCGACGCGGACTTCCAGATTGTCGTGGCTCAGAATGTTGATCTCGCCGTCCACATCCACCGCGACAATGCTGGCCTTGTCGCTCACCGCGGGCGTCACAGCGATCCGTCTTTCATTGCCAGCGCCTTCATAGCCGCGGGCCTCCGCATAGAAGTGAACCCGGATGACGTCCATCTGACGCACGCCGCGCTTTGCCATCAGGCTGCCGGGAACGACGCCTTCAATGAAAGCGTTCCCCTCGTCGTCCGTCTGCTCCTGCGATTCATCCATGTGAAGCAGGTGGCCTTCGTCACCGCCCCGGTCCTCGATATTGACGTCGATGCCGTAGCCCTCGGCGTTCTCAGGCCGGTAGACCCTGAACGGGAGATCGTCGATCACGGTCCCGTCGGAATTGATGTACAGCGCCGCCGGCAGCTCCGCCACAGGCGTGTCGAGGGCGCCTTTATCGGCGGTGACCTTCACGGTGACGCGCTCGGAATCGACAGACCAATGCTCATGGTACTCGTTGCCGTTTTCGTCCTTTTTCATCAGCGGCACGGGATTCCCTTCTTCGTCGGTGACGACTTCGTCGTACTCATCCAGCTCGTAGCAGGGATACCAGGCCCGCGCCAGCAAGGTATATTCGCCGCTGTCGCTATAGGAACGACTGTCCGAAACGGAGTCGCCGCCCCAGCTGTCCCACCGATCTTCGTCATTTTCATAGTCGAGATAGAGGTCGATCCAATCCGCGCCGGGCGCGAAGATGGAAATGCCGATCTGCTCTTCCGTCTCGACCTCGGTGCTGCTCACGGTGAACCGCACGCTGTTCTCCGGCACCTGGGCCTGCGTGATGGTCAGATTTTCGGCGTCCCGGCCGTCCCAATTGGTGTGATACTGGGCATAGCCGATGTAGCGGCCCGTGCCGGCGACCTTGTACTCGACCTCGGGCAGCCCGGCGGTGATCACGATGGCTTCGCGCCGCTGCTTGCCGTTGCCGGCGTCGGTCCAGTCGCCCGCCCACTGCCAGTGCCAGTCATAATCGAACCAATTCTCGCCTTGTTCAAAGTCATGCCAGAGGTTTACCTCGTATTCCACGTCAACCTCGGGCACCGCATCGCGGGTAAATGTGACGCGCACCTCGTCGCCGCGGGCGGCGCTGCTCTTGTCGAGGGCGATGCTGAACGCGGGAACCTCGCCCGCGGGCTCGTCCACGTCCACCTCGACGGAATTGCTGACGTACCAGGTCCTCGGGTCGTAGTCCAGAGCGTCGTACTCTCTCTTCCAGGAATCGAAGGTGACCATGGCATACACGGTATGCGGGCCCTCGTCGCCGAAGCTGGGACCAGCGCGATACATGCCGTCGTCGTCCGGGTCCTCGTCGTCCCAGAAATCGTAGCCGCCAAAGAATCGGACGGTCTGGATCTCGCCCGCCTCGGCGCTGACGGTCATATCCACGTTCTGATCGATCTGCGCGTGGACGACCCCCGCTTCGTCCAGCAGGCTCTCGTCGTCCACGGTCAGGTGAACCTTGTTGTTCAGTTCGCCCACGGGGATCCTGGGCGAGCGGTAGTACATCGGCTCGTAGCCGCGGGCAAAGCCCCAGACCTCGACCGTGACGTTCTGATCCGGCCAGGTGTGGAAGGAGAAATCGCGGCCCTCGCAAATGCCCCAATCCTCGTTCCAGGGGTTGTCGTCTCTGTCGGATATCTTGACGTCCATCCATTCAACGGGTGCGTCGGGGAACGGCACGTGGATCGTATACACCTCTTCGTCCCCGGTCACGGGAATGACGGACGGAAGATCGATGTTATATTCGATGTCCATCTTTCCGTTGGGAGCGACGACGGCGAACTCGTGGGTCGCGCGGCTGATCAGCTGGGGCTCTTCGTTCTCGACGTTCTGCCGCACCGTCGCCTCGACCACGTAACTGCCGGGTAAGGCGATGCTGAATCCGTCGTCGCGGAAATCGATGCCTTCGCCCTCATGATAGATTTCGTCATTCGGATCGTCCTTCGGGCTGACGCGCACTTCCATCCAGAGGTTGTCAAAGTTCTCCTCGTTGTTGTAGTACGCGGCGATCTTCAGAGGTTCGTTGGTCTCGTAACTGTTCTTCATGCTGAACAGTATGTCGCTGTTCTTCCTGGGGCCGGTCACCGTGATGGTCGTCTCATCCTCGCTGAAGAGGTACTTGCGGCCGCGCCTGCCGGCGTATACGCCCACCTTGTATTCGCCCGGTTCGCAGGCGGCCACCGGCATCGTCAAAAGCGTCGCGCCGTCCTTTTCGGCGTCCACCCAGTGGGAACAGGTGATCCAGCCGTAATCGCCGTCGATGAACGCCTCGTAGAACTCCGCGCCCTGAACGGGATCGACCTCGATCTGGACCAGGCCGTCGCGGGCCACCCGGGTATTGGTGACGGTATAGGTCACCGGGCCCACGAGCGCCAGGCCGGGATCGGCGCTGACCAGTATATCAACGCTGTTGCTGAACACCCACTGGCCGTTAAAACTCGCGCGGGCATACACGGTATAGCGATGGGCTTCGCCCGCGTCGTATTCGGGCAGTTCTTCATCGTGGTAGGCATGGTTGCCCCAGTCAAAGCCGTATTGCTCTTCGTCCCGGGGATTGTCGTTCGGCCGCTTCTCATCCCATTTGCCGTCGCCATAGCAGATCTCGACCCGGTTGTCGTCCGCGCCGGGCGCATATACGGTGTATTCAAAATCATCGTGCAGACCGACGGCACACTCGCCCTGCTCGTTCACGCCTTCGACGTTGAGCACCACGCGCGGATCCGCCTCGGGCGCGTTTACGTCGAACGTCTTCCACGTCGCCTTGCCCACGCACCCGTCGACGATGGGAATCACAGCCGCCTGATACTGTCCGGGAACGCTGAGGGTATTCTCAAGACCCCCGTCCCATCTGTCGTCGATTGTAAAAGAGTCGCCGGTATTATCTTCCGAAACAAATCTTCTGCCGTCGGGCGTGCACCAGCACACCTGATAGGAAATCTCATAATCTCCCTCAGGGACGTCCGTCAGATTCCCCCAAGTCAGGGTAAAGGGCGTCATCAGGCTCGGCGCATCCTCGTTGGTGATCGTAGCGGAGGCCGCGCAGGTCTCATAGTTGAACGTGAGCTTCTGCGCGTATTCCTCCGCGCCGGGCGCGCGGACAAACACCACGTCGCTCTCAACGGGATCCTCTTCGCCGGTGCGCACGTCCGGATAAGTGATGAAGTAAAGGCCGTCGTCGTCCTGTCTGAGCCAATCGGCGTTGTATTCCCACCAGTTGACGGGATGGCCGTTGTCGTCGACCTCCCAGGTCCACTCAAAGGTATCCGCGTTCTCGAGAACGACGTTGACCCTGTAGTTGGGTGAACCCGTCGCGACGCCGTCACCGTTCGCGTCAAACACGACGCCCTCAACGGACAGTGTAACAGACGGCTGCGCGCCGTCCGCCAGCGCGACCCCGCAGAACAGGGCGGCGCACGCCAGGGCCAGGGCCAGCCAAAGGCCCAACAGCTTAAGGTGCTTCTTCATGTGATCATACCTCTCTTTCCGGGTATATGTCTACTGGTTCAATGGGTTCCATGGGATGGGTATAAAACACTACTCTATATTTACACGGTTACATTATAACACAATTCAAATATCCATATCTACAGTTAATGGCGGGAAAATTCCCTGTTTTTTGAAATGTCATAAAATATTAACATTTTTTTGACAATCCCGCATTGCCCGCAAAGTGCCGCGGACCTCGGGCCCGAAAGTTGTTCCATCCCCTTGAATTTCCCCACCAAAGGTTGTATTATATAAAATAAGAAAATATGCCGCCCCGCGGAAAAACCGCGGGGCCGTGAAAGGCGGTAACACTATGAGCATTGTCAAGAAGAGCTTTGGCAAACTGCCCGACGGGCGCGAGGCCGACCTGTACGTGATGACCAACAGCGAAGGCGCCAGCGTCGAGATCACCAACTACGGCGGCATCATCCGGGCCATCAACGTGCCGGACAAGGCCGGCAACATCGCCAACGTGGTGCTGGGCTACAGCGACGTGGCGGGCTACTGCCCCACCTCGGGCTACCTGGGCGCGCTGATCGGCCGCGTGGGCAACCGCATCGCAAACGGCGAGTGCGAGCTGAACGGCGTAAAGCTGCACCTGGCGAAGAACGAGCACGGCAAGACCCACCTGCACGGCGGCAAGGTGGGCTTCAACGAGAAGCTGTGGGACGTGACCCCCATCGAGGGCATCTGCGAGGACATGCTGATCCTGAAGTACACAAGCCCCGACGGCGAGGAGGGTTATCCCGGCACGCTTCAGGTGATGGTCACCTACACCTTCACCGACGAGAACGAGCTGCTGATCCGCTACGAGGCCGTCAGCGACAAGGACACGCTGTGCAACCTGACCAACCACACCTACTTCAACCTGAACGGCGAGGCCGGCGGCAAAAAGATCGAGGACCACATCTTCGAGATGAACTGCGACACCTTCACCGTGGTGGACGCCGACTGCATCCCCACCGGCGAGCAGCGCGACGTGACCGGCACGCCCTTCGACCTGCGCAAGCCCACCCGCATCGGCGACAGCCTGGAAAAGACCGACACCGACGAGCAGCTGGGCTACGGCAGCGGCATCGACCACAACTTCAACATCAACGACTTCGAGGCCGGCCTGCGCTTCGCCGCCGAGGTCACCGACCCCGAGTCCGGCCGCGTGATGGACGTGTTCACCGACATGCCCGCCGTGCAGCTGTACTGCGGCAACAACCTGCATGGCATTAACACCGGCACCTCCGGCCGCGTGTACGGCAAGCGCGAGGGCTTCTGCCTGGAGACCCAGTTCGCCCCGGACTCCATCAACCACCCGGAGTTCGTGGACAGCGTGCTGTACGCCGGCGAGAAGTACGACTTCACCACCATATTCGCCTTTGACGTGGCGGAATAATTCATCAAAGGAGACAACGGCCCTATGCAAGTTCGCACCCGATTTGCCCCCAGCCCCACCGGCTACATGCACCTGGGCAACCTGCGCACCGCGCTGTACACCTATCTGTACGCGCGGCGCACGGGGGGAAAGTTCATACTGCGCATCGAGGACACCGACCAGGAGCGCGAGGTCCCCGGCGCGGTGGAGGTCATCTACAACTCCATGAGGATCGCCGGGCTGACCCACGACGAGGGCCCGGACGTGGGTGGCCCCTGCGGCCCCTACGTGCAGTCCCAGCGCAAGGACACCTACATGCCCTACGCGAAGCAGCTGGTGGAGTCCGGCCACGCCTACTATTGCTTCTGCACCAAGGAAGAGCTGGACGCGCGCCGCGAAGAGGCGGAAAGGCAGGGCAAGACCTTCCGCTACGACAAGCACTGCCTGCGCCTTTCAAAGGAAGAGGTCCAGGCGAAGCTAAACGCCGGCGAGCCCTGGGTGATCCGCCAAAACATTCCCACCGAGGGCAAGGCGGGCTTTGACGACGTGAGCTACGGCCACGTGGAGGTGGACTGCGACACGCTGGACGACAACGTGCTGATCAAAGCCGACGGCCTGCCCACCTACAACTTCGCCAACGTGATCGACGACCACCTGATGGGCATCACCCACGTGATGCGGGGCAACGAGTACCTGTCCAGCGCACCGAAGTACAACCTGCTGTACGAGGCCCTGGGCTGGACGCCGCCCACCTACGTGCACCTGACCCCCGTGATGGTGGAGGGCACCTACCGCGACAAGAAGACCGGCGTGTACCAGATGGCGGTGGACGAGGCCGGCAACCCCGTGCTGGACGAGCAGGGCCAGCCGGTGAAGGCCATCGTGAAGCGCAAGATGTCCAAGAGCCAGGGCGACCCCTCCTTCGAGGACCTGCTGGCCGAGGGCTATCTGGTGGAGGCCGTCATCAACTACCTGGTGCTGCTGGGCTGGAGCCCGCGCGGCGAGCGGGAGTTCTTCACGCTGAAGGAGCTGGAGGAGGTCTTCGACCTGGAGGGCCTGTCGAAGTCCCCCTCGGTGTTCGACATCCAGAAGCTGAACTGGTTCAACGCGGAGTACATCCGCAAGCTGAGCCCGGAGAAGTTTTTGGAGCTGGCCACGCCCTGGCTCTCGAAGGCGCTGGACCCGGCAAAATTCGACTTCAGGCGGCTGTGCGAGCTGCTGCAGGGCCGCGTGGACGTGCTGAACCAGCTGCCCGGCATGGTGGCCTTCCTGGCCGGGCTGCCGGAGTTTTCAAGCGATTTGTACGTGAACAAGAAGCAGAAGTCCACCCTGGAGAGCGCGAAGGCCGCGCTGACGGCGGCGCTTCCGCTGCTGGAGGGCATCGACGACTGGACCGAGGAACAGCTGCACGACCGGGTCATGGAGGCCATCCCCGGCCTGGGCATGAAGAACGGCCAGTTCCTGTGGCCGCTGCGCATCGCCATCTCCGGCCAGATGTCCACCCCCGGCGGCGCGTTTGAGATCGCCTATTTGCTGGGAAAGGACGAGACGCTGAGAAGGCTGAAGGCTTCGCTCGAAAAGCTGTCGTAGAATACTGACGGATCATTGAAAATGCATTTTCAATGATCCGTCGTTCACATGCTATGTCAATAATCGTTGAAATCACGGATATATCCGCGCCGGAGCTGGCGGTCTACACCCGCCTGACCGAGGCGCAGCTGAGAAACCGGCTGCGTCCCCAAGAGGGGCTGTTCATCGCGGAGAGCCCGAAGGTCATCGGCTACGCGCTGGACGCGGGCTATGCGCCGGTGTCGCTGTTGACGGAGCGCAGGCACATCGCCGGAAAGGCCGCGGCGCTGATCGCCCGCCTGGGCGATGTGCCCGTGTACACTGCCGAAAGCGCGGCGCTGCAGGCGCTGACCGGCTATCCGCTGACCCGGGGCGTGCTGTGCGCGATGCGCAGAAAACCCCTTTTAAGCGTGGAGGCGCTATGCGGCGCGGCCCGGCGCGTGGCGGTGCTGGAGAACATCGTGGACGCCACGAATTTGGGCGCGATATTCCGATCCGCGGCGGCCCTGGGCGTGGACGCCGTGCTGCTGACGCCCTCCTGCTGCGACCCGCTGAACCGGCGGGCCGTGCGGGTGAGCATGGGCACGGTGTTCCAGGTGCCCTGGACCTACATCGGCGACGCGCCCGGCGACTGGCCCCAGGCCGGGCTGGCCCGCCTGTCGGCGCTGGGCTACAGGAGTGTGGCGCTGGCGCTGACGGACCGGTCCGTCTCCATCGACGACGCGATACTCAAGGCCCAGCCGAGGCTGGCGCTGGTGCTGGGCACCGAGGGCGACGGCCTGTCGCCTGAAACCATCGCCCGCTGCGACTTCACCGCCCGCATCCCCATGGCCCACGGCGTGGACTCGCTGAACGTGGCCGCCGCCGGGGCCGTGGCCTTCTGGGAGCTGTGCCGGCAGATCTGACGCCGGTGGGTTTGGCCAAAACAGATAATATCCACAGTCATCACCCTGGCTGTGGATATTATCTGTTTTAGACAAAAAACGTGTTTTACAAGGCGTTCTATGGACTTTTGGGGCTCCGAATGATACAATATTCATGTTATCCACAACCTGTGCATAGGCTTTATACAGTTGTCCACAGGTCTGACGGAGGAAAGAAGCGCCATGAATTACACGCCTGAGGAAAAGGCGAAATGGGATCAGCTGATCCACATGATGGAACAGACGCTGACCGATACGGCCCAGCGCTCCATGTTCGTCACGTTCATAAAGCCGCTGAAGCTGTACGCGGTCACCTCGGACACGCTGTACATCAGCGGCGACAACGCCTTCAATCTCAACTACATGAAGAGCCGCTACGGCACCATGCTCTACAGCACGGTGCCCCAGGTGTTCGGCAAGAAGTACGAGCTGGAGTACTACACCGAGTCCGAGATCTCGAACGTGGTCTCCCAGGTCCGCCCGTCCACGCTGAACGACCGTTACACCTTCGACAACTTCATCACCGGCGCTTCCAACAGCTTCGCCTACGCGGCCTCCCAGGCGGTGGCCCAGAACCCGGGCGAGGTCTACAACCCCCTGTTCATCTACGGCGGCGTGGGCCTGGGCAAGACCCACCTGATGAACGCCATCGGCAACTACATCATCGCCCGGAACCCCAAGATGAACGTGCTGCTGATGACCAGCGAGGCCATGACCAACGAATTGATCGAGGGCATCGCCCGCAAGAAGACCTCCGAGCTGCGCAGCCGCCTGCGCAATGTCGATGTGCTGATGGTGGACGACGTGCAGTTCCTCTCCAGGACCAAGGCCACCCAGGAGGAGTTCTTCCACACCTTCAACAGCCTGCACGACAACAAGAAGCAGATCATCATCGCCTCGGACCGGCCGCCCAAGGAGCTGCCGGAGATCGAGGAGCGCCTGCGCTCGCGGTTCGAGTGGGGCGTGATCGTGGACATCCAGAAGCCGGACTACGAGACCCGCGTGGCCATACTGATGAAGAAGGCCGAGGAGATGGGCATCGACGTGCCCTACGAGGTCATCGAGTACATCGCCCAGAGCGTCAGCTCCAACATCCGCGAGCTGGAGGGGTGCCTGACCAGCCTGAACGCCCACGCGGAGCTGATGAACACCCCGATCTCGCTGGACATGGCGCGCACGTCGCTGTCCGGGCGCATCGGGGCCCAGGCCCCCAGGAGCGTGACGGCGGAGCTGATCATCGAAATGGTGGCCCGCTCCTACGACACCACGCCCGAGGACATCACCGGCAAGCGGCGCAGCCAGCAGATCGCGCTGCCCCGCCAGGTGGCCATGTACATCTGCCGGCGCATGACCTCCCTGTCCACCACGAACATCGGCAACGCCTTCGGCGGGCGGGACCACACCACGGTGATGCACGGCTGCGACAAGATCGAGGAGACCATGAAGGCGGATTTCGCCTTCAAAAAGCGCGTGGAGGAGATCATCGGGCTGATCGAAAACCGCTGACGGGAGCGCCCTGTGGATAAGCCGCCGCTTTTCCACACCCGTTCCACAGCCGCTGTGGACGGTTCATTCCCCGCGGCGACGGGGCTTTGGCGGGTTTTCCACAGTATCCACACGTACTACTTCTTCGACTAAATATATATATTTATATAAAGACACAACGATGCGGCGCGCCCCACCCGGCTGCGCCAAAGAATACGGAACCCCACCAAGGAGGAGAGACGATATGCGATTCAACTGTCCCGCTTCCGCGCTGATCGAGGCGCTGCAGACGGTCACGCGGGCGCTGCCCGGCCGAACCACCAACCAGATCCTGGAATGCATCATGATCGAGACCGACATGAACGAGGTGATACTCACCTGCTCGGACGAGCGCATCACCATCGTCACCCGCATGGAGGCCAGCGTCAGCGAGCCCGGGCGCGGCGTGGTGCCGGGCAAGCTGTTCAGCGAGATCGTGCGCCGGCTTTCGGACGGCGAGGTGGACGTGTCCATGAACGACCGCTTCGTGTTCACGATCCGCGGCGGCGGCAACCGCACCAACATCTCCGGCCAGGACGCGGACCTCTACCCCGCCCTGCCCGCCGTCAGCGGCGAAAAGGAGATCTCCCTGCCCCAGGACATGCTCAAGGACATGATCCAGAAGACGGAATTCGCCATCGCCGCGGAGGACATGCGCGAGGTGCTGACCGGCTGCCTGCTGGAGATCGCCGGCGGCGACGTGACCATGGTGGCGCTGGACGGCTTCCGGCTGGCGCTGCGGCGGGCCAAGTGCGGCGACGTGCTGGAGAAGCTGTCCGCCATCATACCGGGCCGGGCCGTGGGCGACATCGGCAAGCTGCTCTCCGACGATCCGGAGGCCTTCGCCACGCTGTCCTTCGGCGGGGGCAAGCTGCACATCAAGCTGGACAGGACGGAGATATTCGTGATACTGGTGGAGGGCGAATACGTGCAGTACCGCCAGATATTGCCGCCCCGCTTCGCCACCCGCGCGGTGGTGGACCTGGAGCCCTTCCGCCGCGGCATTGACCGCGCGGCCCTGATCGCCCGGGAGGGCAACAACAACCTGCTGATATTGAAGATCGCGGACGGCGAGATGGCCATAGAGGCCCACTCCCAGATCGGCGACGCCTATGAGAAGCTGGAGATACAGCAGGAGGGCGCGAACCTGAACATCGCCTTCAACGTGAAGTACCTGACCGACGTGGTGCGCTTCATCGAAGCGGAGCAGATCGAGATCAACCTGAACAACGCCATCAGCCCCTGCATCATCACCCCGGTGGGCGATCCGGACTACGTGCACCTGGTGCTGCCGGTGCGCACGGGCGCGACGAACTGAAAAAGAGGTCAGCATGAGTGAAACCATAGCGGCCATCGCCACCGCCACCGGCGCGGGCGGCATCGCCATTGTGCGCGTCAGCGGCGATGAGGCCGAGGCCATATTGAAGCAGATATTCATTCCCGCCACCCGGCGGGAATATTTTGAGTCCAACCGGCTGACCTACGGGCGGGCCGTGGACGCGCGGGGCGACACGCTGGACGAGGTCATGGCGGTCATCATGCGCGGGCCGGCCAGCTACACCCGGGAGGACGTGGCCGAGATCCACTGCCACGGCGGCCGTGTGAGCGCCGGGGCGGTGCTTTCGCGGGCGCTGGAGCTGGGCGCGCGGATGGCGGAGCCCGGGGAGTTCACGAAGCGCGCCTTTCTGAACCACCGGATCGACCTGGCCAGGGCCGAGGCGGTGATGCAGCTGATCGGCGCCCACGGCGCGGCGGCGGCGCGGGCCTCCGTGCGGCAGCTGGAGGGCGGCGTTTCGGGCTTTGTGCGGGAGGTTTCCGACGAATTGAAGGGCCTGCTGGCGCTGCTGGAGGCCTCTACCGACTTTCCCGAGGAGGTCGAGGAGGAGGTCGCCGCCCAGGACGTGACCGAGGGGCTGCGGCGCGTGATCCAAAAGATCGAGGCAAAGAGCGACGCCCGGGGCGCGCGGCTGTTGCGGGAGGGCGCCTCCATCGTGCTGGCGGGCCGGCCCAACGTGGGAAAGTCGTCGCTGATGAACGCGCTGTTGAACCAGGAGCGGGCCATCGTCACCGACATTCCCGGCACCACCCGCGACGTGCTGACCGAGCGGATCAGCCTGGGCGGCGTGGTGGCGGAGCTTTCGGACACGGCGGGGCGGCGCGACACCCAGGACCCCATCGAGCGCATCGGCGTGGACCGGGCCCAGCGGGCGGCGGAGGGCGCGGACGTGGTGCTGATCGTGATCGACGCCGCGGAGCCCCTGGACGCGTCGGACGAAGCGCTTTTGAAGGGGGCCGACGACAGGACCGTCGTGTGCCTGAACAAGCGGGACGCCGGCCAGGCCGTCACCCGGAAGGCGATCGCCGCGCTGACGCCGGCCATGGTGCTGGAGACCTCCGCGCTGACGGGCCGGGGCATCCCCGAGCTCGTGGCGGAGCTTGAAAAGCGGGTGTCCGCCCAGCAGGAGAGCGCCGGACAGATGACGGCCCTCAGGCACATCGAGCTGGCCCACCGGGCGGCGGACCACCTGAGGCAGGCGGTGGAGGCCGTGGAAGGCGGCCTGCCGCTGGACACCGCCGCCATCGACATCCGCGCCGCGCTGTCGGACCTGTCGGAGATCACCGGCGAAAACGCCACCGAAGAGGTCATCGACCGGGTGTTCCGGGATTTCTGCGTCGGAAAGTAGACAGGCGCTGCGCGTTTTCCTACAGGATACCCCTCTCAGGCGCTGCGCGCCAGCTCATCCCACGGGCCTGCCTCGGCCCCAGCGACGGGGGCCTGCCGGCCCGTTCTCGCTGAAAAATGTCCACTGGACATTTTTCCGGGCGCTCGAACCACTGAAAACAGCACACTGTGCTGTTTTCCGGGCGTTCGCTGCCCGTCACCGGGGCGAGCCAAGGCTGCCGCGCGTGGGTGCTATCCTCGAACTCCGCGCTATCCCGTCACCGGGGCGAGCCAAGGCTACCGCGCGTGGGTGCTATCCTCGAACTCTGCACTACCCCCTTGCCTCGCCCCCCGAGGGGGGAGAGGTGCCCGAAGGGCGGAGAGGGGCCTCCGACCGCTCAGCGTTCCGCCTTGCTGATATTCCCGTACAGTGCAAAGGCGCACAGGGCGGCCAGGGCCAGGGCGAGGCAGGCGTAGGTCAGGTTGAAGCCTGCATAAATATTCGTCTCTTGAGCGGGCTTCAGAAAGCCTGTCAGGTGGGAGAGCGCCGAGAGCAGCGCGCAGGCGGCGCAGATCAGGGCCAGGCCGCGGTTCATCGGCGAGGATTCCGACGGGGAGCGCCGGAAGGGCGTCCGGCAGAGGGCGTAGAGCGCAAGCCCGCCGAAGAACGCGACGGAGGCGCCGCACCCGAGGGGCAGGAAGAGCGTCGGAACGAACGCCGCGGGGTACAGCAGCGTCTGGAGCGCCGCGCGGGGAGAGGCGGATAGCACCTTGGCGTTCACTTTTCCCTTTGAGAACGCGCCGGAGACCAGGCCCGCCGCCGCCGCGATCAGCGCCGACAGCGCGGAAAACGCGATCAGCCACAATGGCTGCAAACCGCTGCCGGTGCCATCGGGGCCGCCGGTCAGGCAAAGGCCCGTCATGAGCAGGAGCGCCGATATGCCCTCGCACAGCGCCGCGCCGTGCCTGTCTCCCAGGGCGTCCAGATATTCATAGAACGTATGTTCGATATTGTACAGGCATCCGGCGCACAGGTAAGCCCAAAGCGCCGATATTTCATTCAGCCGCGTGAAGCGGGCGATCAATAGCGCCACGGGCAGCGCGGCGGCCTGGAGCAGCAGCGTGAGCTTCACGCTGCCGCGCACGCCGCGCAGACTGGGCTGGGCGGCAAAGCAGACGCGCAGGGCCTGGCCGGCGAACAGCGACAGCAGCGCGTGGGCCGTCAGGCAGGCGAAAAAAAGCGCCGCGCCTTTCGGCTGGCCCAGCGCAGAAGCGCCGAGCAGTGCGGCGGGTATGAACAGGTCGGGCAGGCGGGAGAGCCGTAGGATTCGCTTCATGGAATGACTCCTTTGTTTTTTGATATTGAATTTATATTCATAGATTAGAATAATTATACCATCTCGGCGCGGATGCTGAACATGCCGGTGTTGCCGTCGCGGCGAGCGACGTACAGCATCACGTCCTCGTGAGGCTCTATGCCGTTCATCTTCAGCGTGAGCTCGCAGGAGCGCATGGCCAGCTCGGGGAAGTTGTTCTCCTTGCTCAAATGGCCCAGCACGATCTGCCGGGTGCCCCGGCGCGCCAGCTCCACGGCCACCATGCCCGCGTCGTCGTTGGAAAGGTGCCCGTGCCGGGACATGATGCGCTTTTTCAGGTCGTAGGGATAGGGACCGGCCCGGAGCATGTCCTGATCGTAGTTGGACTCCAGTATCACCGCGTCCGCGCCGGCAATGGCGCTGAGCCAGCCCTCGCGGATGCAGCCCAGGTCCGTGGCCACGGCCATGCGCGCGCCGTCCACCTCAAAGGCGAAACCCACCGGCTGGTTGGCGTCGTGGGGCGTTGAAAAGGGCGTCACGTTGATCGAACCGATGAAAAAGTCCTGTTCCGGGTCGAATATCACCCGGTTTTTATCGGCAATGGCGCCGATCTTGTCGTACATGCCCTCCCAGGTGCCCTCCGTGGCGAACACGGGCAGGTCGTACTTCCGGGAGAGTATGCCGATGCCCCGGATGTGGTCCGAATGCTCGTGGGTCACCAGTATCGCGTTCAGGCAGCGGGGGTCCACGCCGACCTGCATCAGCTCGCCGGAGACCCGCGCGCCGGACATGCCGGCGTCCACCAGTATGTGGGCGTCGTCGCAGCCCACGTAGGTCGCGTTTCCGCTCGACCCGCTGAAAAGCGGCGAGAAGCGAAGTTCCATCTGCTCTTGTTCCTCTCTTTTCCTTTGTTAAGCTGAAAAAACGCTCTATTGGGGCTTCTCCACGCCGGTGAGGTCGAAGGCGGGAATGTATTTCTCGTCCGACGAGGAAAGCTCCTGCACGAAGCCGTCCTCCAGGCCCAGGTCCATCAGGTGGTCCACCACGGCGTCGTACTCATCGGGCGTCAGGCGGCGGTCCAGCGCGTCCAGCCCCTCCACCTGTCCAAAGGGCAGGTATTGGGCCATCAGGCTGACCCACGCGCCGGGCAGGTTTTCGGCAATCCAGTCCAGTATGGCCATGGACTCATGCGCCCGCCCGGGCAGTATCAGGTGGCGCACGATGGTGCCCCGCCGTATGATGCCGTCGCCGTCCAGTTCCACGGGGCCGGTCTGGCGCAGCATCTCCTTCAACGCGGGCCCGGCGAAGTCGAAGTAGTCCGCGGCGGCGGAGTACCGGCGAGCGGAATACGCCTCGATGTACTTCATATCCGGCAGATACACCTGCACCCGCCCCTCCAGGCGGCGCAGGGTCTCCACCCGTTCATAGCCGCCGGTGTTCCACACCACAGGCACCGGCAGCCCCGGGTCGAGCGACGCTTCGATGGCCGCTGCGAAGTGGGTGGGGTTGACCAGGTTGATGTTGTGCACGCCCCGGTCGATCAGTTCGAAGTAGATTTCCCGCAGCCGATCCACGCTGACCCGCTGTCCGAAGCCCTGATGGGAGATCGGAAAGTTCTGGCAGTACCGGCAGCGCAGGGCACAGCCCGAGAAGAACACCGCGCCGGAGCCCTTCGTGCCGCTGATCACGGGCTCCTCGTCGTAGTGCGGCGCGGCCCGGGCAATCACAGGGTCGGCGCCCATGCGGCAAAAGCCCGCGCCGGTCTCTCCGCGCGGCGCGGCGCACTGCCTGGGGCAGTCGGAACAGACATATGGGGTCATGGCGCGTTCCTCCGGGTCTGGCTTGTCGTCCGGTCCATTATACACCGGCATTGTTATCATCCGTCGGGAATGTTTCACGTGAAACAATATTTTCGGGCGGATGCGGCGCGGTTCCGTCCGCTTCGCGGGGAATCCGACGGCATGCGCGATGTTTCACGTGAAACATTACGGCTGAGCGCGGCGCAGCGTGATCAGCCATATTTCCGGCGCGGTGCCCAGGCGCAGGTTCACGCCCTCGCAGCCCACGCCCTGGGTGACGAGCACCGGCAGGCCGTTTTCATATCCCCAGCCGGACAGGCGGCGCAGCTCCTCGCGGGCGAGGGGGAGTACGCTCCGCCCGAACAGGCGGATCTGTCCGCCGTGGGTGTGACCGGAGAGCACCAGGTCCGCCCAGGCTCCGCCGTCGCCCGCTTCGCCGGTCAGCAGCACCGGCAGCACCGCCGGGCTGTACGCGACGGCCAGCACGCAGTCGCCCCGGTCAAAGACGCGCCCCGCGGAATTCAGGTTTGCGCTCTCCTCGCAGATACCGGCCAGGTACAGTACATCGCCGCCGCGGCGAAGCTCCGCCCGCCGGTTGAACAGGGGATTGACGTCGGCGCTCGACAGCGTGTTCGCCAGGTCCTGGCGGTCCTGATCCTCGGGCGCGGCGATGGCATACTTGCCCAGGGGCGCTTCAAACGACGCTATATAATGGAAGAAATCCGTCCGCGCCTTCCGGCTTATGTCGGAATTGGCGCCCTTTTCGCCCGACCGGTTCAGTATTTCCAGCAGCGAGGCGGAGGTGTAGTCGCCGCCCAGCAGCAGTATGTCCGGCTTCAGCGACTGCAGCCGGTCGAACAGCTCGCCGGATCTCCGGGGCGTGTTCAGGCCGAACAGGTCGATGTCCGACGCGTAGAGCACGGTGACGCCGTCGAAGGCGGGCGGCAGGTCGGTAAGCCGCACCTCGGCCCGGCGGATGCGCACCACGGAGGCGTTGATCATGCCGGCGGCAATGGTGATGAGCACGATTAGCAGCGCCGCGACGAACACCTTCAGCGCGATTTTGCCGCCCTTGCCGGGTTTTTTGTTCTTTTTCAGCCTGGTTGCCATGCTTTTCCTTTCAAATTGGTCGATGTTGCGACAAAACGGACGGCATTGTGTTGACGGATTGAAGATTATCTCTGAAATGTATTTCTTTTGCCCGGTTTTGTTACAACAGCGTCATTGCAACGGGGGTCGTCCTCCATTATAATAAGAATTGGTATGGCATACAAGGGATATTGGCGTTTTTCAGGCCCGCACGGGCGAAAACGCGGCGAAGGGCCCGCTTTTGGGGGCCTGTCCCCTGCCACGGATAAACATAATAATGGGAGGATTCCATGGAAAGCAACCGACAGGCTCGGCTTCCATGGGCAATCGCTCTGTTGATCGTCGTGTTCGTCAGCGTCATCGCGCTGGCGGCCGGGCGCCTCATCGGAAGCGCCACCCACCGCAGCTCCTACGACTATAAGGCCGTACAGCTGGCCTCGAACCTGGGGCTTGAGGTGGTGGACGACGGCTTTGTGTACTACGACGGCAGCTACATCGGCTCGGTGACGACGGAGGGCCGCGTGAAGTGGTCCTACCTGATCGGCAGAAACGCGGACTTTGACGCCAACGCCAACGGCGTGGCCGCCTGGACCGGCGAATCGCTGACGCTGATCGACGCGCAGACCGGCACGCCCACCTTCAGCGGCGCGATGGAGACGGATGTGCTTTCCGCCCGCATCGGCAGCAAGTACACCGCCGTACTGCTGGGGCCGGAATACAACAGCACGATTGTCCTGATGGAGCCTGGAGGCCGGCGGGTGAACAGCATCACGCTGACCAACCAGACGGTGATCGAATACGGATTTTTCTCAAACGGCTCCCTGCTGTGGGTGATGAGCCTGGACACCAGCGGCACCGTGCCCAGCTGCACGGTGAACACCTACCGCCCCGGCAAGGAGATGGTGGGCTCCATCCACGACAACGAGCAGCTGATGTACGGCGTGGTGTTCCAGTCTTCCTACTTCTGCTGCGCGGGCGACACCTTCCTGAAGGTGTACGACTACACCGGCAAGGAGGACAGGAGCCGCCGGACGAAGGTGTACGGCTGGTACATGGCCGCGCTGGACGGCAGCGTGCTGGACGACCCGATGATGGCCTTCGTGCCCAATTCGCAGTACGATTCCGCGAACGGCATGCAGGATGTGCGCATGATCCGCGCCAACCTGGACCAGCAGGTGCGCATGCCCTACGGCTGCCAGTCGCTGATCGCCCGGAACGACCGGGTGTACGGCTTCTCCACCGAGGGCTATGTGTCCATCGCCACCCAGGGCAGCCAGACCGTGAACGCCTACGCGCTGCCGATGCTGTTTGACAAGGTCTACGGCGTGACCGCCAACAACATGGCGATACTTGGCAACGGCAACATCATCTACGTGCTGAATCTGTCGTAATACGCCGCGCATGAACAGCCAAAAATTGGACAGGCTATGACATGCGCAAACTTCCTTCAAAGGAGGATGAAACAATGAACCTGAATCTGTTGGACATCACGATCATCGTGATACTCGCGTTCTACCTGATATCGGGCATGTACCGCGGGTTCATCACTTCGCTTCTGGGAACCGTCGGGTTCGTGGGGGCGTGGTTCGGGGCGCAGCAGCTCTACCCGCGGGTGGCCCAGCTGGCCCTGTCCAACCAGACGCTGATGGCCGTGCTGAACCAGTACCTGGAGCCGGAGAACTTCTTTGAGTCCCACGCCCAGGCCGTCAGCACCGTCTCCGAGGTGATCGCCGGCGGCGAATCGGCCATACAGAACGCCGTGTCGTCGGTGGCGGGCAAGGTGTCGGTGGTGTCCAAGGCCTTTGAGGCCAACGTGCGGGCACAGATGTTCCAGCGCCTGGGCATCAACACCCTGGCGGACTACCTGGACCAGACCATCTGGCAGGCCGTGTTCAACGTGGGCGCCTTCCTGCTGTGCTTCATCGCGCTGTACGTGCTGGTGTGCCTGGTGGTCAACCTGCTGGACCACGTGATCTCCTTCCCGCTGGTGCGCGGCTTCGACTGGCTGCTGGGCGGCCTGTTCGGGCTGGCCCGGGGCCTGGTGATGGTGGTGCTGGTGCTGTGCCTGCTGCCCGCGCTGGTGCAGATTGTTTCCCCGGAGTTCGCGGACAATTTGCGAACGGGCTCCGCGCTGTACAGCTTCGTCAGCCAGGTGGACTTTTTGAACGTCGGCAACCTGGTCACGAGCCTGATCGGCGGTTGATCAAACGGGCCGGAAATGTGACGAAACCCTGTCTGACACCGTTAAACGCGGGTCAGACGGGCGTTTTCGTCTGTTGAAACAAAAAATGAAAATGGAGGTGTTGTGCCGATGACTGCGAGGACCATGAATCCCCGTCAATTTGAGGAGCACGACAACGGCTCCAACGGTTCCATGAAAATACTGTCGGCAGTGGCGCTGTTTGGCGTGGCGCTGCTGCTCGTTTACATCTGCGTCGCGGCCCCCCAGCCGGGCACCAGCATGGGCGCCATTCGAAATGTGCTCTGCGGCCTGGGCGGCAGCCTGGCCGTGGCGCTGCCCGCCATGCTGATCTGGGCCGGCGTGCTGTGCCTGAAATCCGCCCGCGGCCATCGCGTCAACGCCCTGGTCGCCGCCTGCGACGCGCTGCTGTTCGTGTGCCTGTTCACGGCGGTACATATCTTCTTCGCCGAGCGCATCCGCCTGGAAAAGATGACCATACAGGGCTTTGCCAACTTCGTTTCAAAATCCTACGGCTACGGCAAGGGCGGCGGCGCGCTGGGCGCGCTGCTGAGCTGGCCCCTGTACCGCAACTTCGGCGTGACGGGCGGCTTCCTGGCCGTGCTGCTGCTGGCCGTGCTGCTGCTCACCGCCACCGGGCGGGTGGGCCGCCTGGTGCGCTGGCTCCGCAAGCGGGGCGATGCGCGCCAGGAGACTCGTGAAGACAAACAGATGTTCGAAAAAACCGAGGAAGCGCGCCCCCGCCGGGCCTCCCGGAGCCGTGTGAGCCGCGATCCCTTCAGCGAAGCGCTGACGGGCGGCGCGGCGATTGCCGCGAATATGCCCCGCCGAAGCGCGCCCAGAACGTCGGCGCAGCCGGCGGTTGCGTCCCGCGGCAAAAAGGCCGCCAGCGCTTCAGTCGATAATGCCGCGCGCCCGGCCCAGCCGCAGGGCAGGCGGCGCTCCGCCCCGGCGGCCCCCGCCCCGGCGATGGCGGCGAACCCGCCGCGGCGGCGCAAGAAGCTGTACAACGAGGAGGTCGAGCCCGCCGCCGAAAAGGACTCACTGTTCGACGGCTTCGACGACTTCGACCGCCTGGAGGCCGAGAGCGCCGCGCTGGACAAGCTGGAAAAGGACGGCAAGGCCCGCCGCAAGGGCTTTGAGCCGGACCGGCCCGCCGCGCTGAAGGCAGACGCCGAGCCGAAGCCGGAGAAGGCCCGCCGCAAGGGCTTTGAAATCGACCGGCCCTCCTCGATGCGGGCGGTCAGCGAGGGCATCGTGGACATTCCCGACGCCCCGCCGGAGGACATCCCCGGCGCCGTGCCGGTGGTGAAGGCCGACAAGAAGAGCAACGTGTCCATCGACGACCTGAAGATCGAGCCCGAGGCCTACGAGGCGCCGGACGACGACGAGCCGCCCTTCGACCTGCCCCAGGCGAAGCCGAAGCGCGAAGAGAAGGTGGCGGCGGGCATCGCCGAGAAGCCGGTCTTCCCGAAGATCAGGCGGGTGAAGGAAGCCGAGCCGGCGGACGACGTGCCGCCCTACAACTATCCGCCGCTGGACCTGCTGTCTCAGGGCGAGGTGGAGGACACCTCCATCCACAACAACCGCGACATGCAGAAGGCCCAGCTGCTGGAGGAGACGCTGAAGAGCTTCGGCATCTCCGCGAAGCTGACGGGCATCGCCCACGGCCCCGCGGTCACCCGGTTCGAGCTGCAGCCCGCCCCGGGCGTGAAGGTCAGCCGCATCACCAGCCTCTCCGACGACATCGCGCTGAACCTGGCGGCCATGTCGGTGCGCATCGAGGCGCCCATCCCCGGCAAGGCGGCCGTGGGCGTGGAGATCCCCAACGACAAGGTCGAAATGGTGCGCCTGCGCGACGTGCTGGAGTCCCCGGACGCCCGCAAGCACCCCAGCCGCATCGCGGTGGGCCTGGGCAAGGACAACTCCGGCCGCTACATCGTGGCGGACATCGCCAAGATGCCCCACGTGCTGATCGCCGGCCAGACGGGCTCGGGCAAATCGGTGTGCATCAACGCCATCATCACCTCGATCCTGTTCCGCTCCTCCCCCGAGGAGGTCAAGCTGATCCTGATCGACCCGAAGGTGGTGGAGCTGTCCGTCTACAACAACATACCGCACCTGGTGTGCCCGGTGGTCACCGACCCGAAGAAGGCCGCCAGCGCGCTGGATTGGGCCGTGGCCGAGATGACCAAGCGCTACAAGCTGTTCGCCGAGCGCGGCGTGCGGGACATCAAGGGCTACAACAAGGCGCTGAAGGACGGCGAAAAGCTGATGCCCCAGATGGTCATCATCATCGACGAGCTGGCCGATTTGATGATGGTCTCCCCCGGCGAGGTGGAGGACAGCATCTGCCGCCTGGCCCAGCTGGCCCGCGCCTGCGGCATGCACCTGGTCATCGCCACGCAGCGGCCGTCGGTGAACGTGATCACCGGCATCATCAAGGCCAACATTCCCACCCGCATCGCCTTCTCGGTGGCCTCCCAGGTGGACAGCCGCACGATGATCGACCACGGCGGCGCGGAAAAGCTGCTGGGCAACGGCGACATGCTGTTCGTGCCCAACGGCATGAAGAGCATGCGCGTGCAGGGCGCGTGGGTGTCCGACGACGAGGTCCACGCCATCGTGGAGTACATCAAGCAGTCCGGCGAAGCCTCCTACGACCCGGACATGATCGAGCACATGGAGAACGCCACCCGCAGCGACGCCGAGAAGGAGGAGGTCGAGTCCGAATACGACCCGAAGCTGGCCGAGGCGGTGGACATCGCCATCGACCTGGGCCAGGTGTCCATATCGATGCTGCAGCGCAAGATGCGCATCGGCTACGCCCGCGCGGGCCGCATCATCGACGAGATGTCCCGCCGCGGCATCGTGTCCGAGGCCGACGGCTCCAAGCCCCGCGACGTGCTGATCACCAGAGAACAGGCCCGGGAGATGTTCGAGGATTGCGCGTAGCAAATGAGTCACGGGGACACGATCCATACACAACTGCTGCGCCTATACCGTGAAGTCGTCCGTCACGGCGTCCTTCAGCCGCCACATGTGGATGGCTGCGTCGCCGTCGAAGGCGCAATGCGCCTCGTCGGCGGTGGGGAAGGCGCGGGTCGTGAACACGGCGTCGCCGTCGTTGACAAAGATCTCGACGCTGCTGCGGTCGATGTAGATGCGCAGGTGGTGCAGCCCCTTGGGCAGCGGGCGGGTCCGGGCCTCGCCCTGGTCCACGTTGAAGCGCTTCTCCATGCCGGAGCGGTCCACGGTCATCTCGCGCTTCGCGTCGTCATAGCGGATGCGCAGCCCGCCCGAGCCGTCGGCCCGCGTGAACAGCCCCAGCGTCATGTCGCCGCCGCGGCTGATCAGCTCCAGCTCGCTCACCCGCGGCAGGATCCCGCCGGACCGGAAGGCCAGCTCGCCGTCCCGCAGCTGCTTCAGGCCGCTCAGCGGCTGCTGGATCAGGCGGCGGTTGCGAATGGTCAGCTCCCGGGGCAGCGTCAGCGCCCCCTGCCAGTCCTCCCCGTCGGTGGGGTATTCGGCGTCGGGCAGGCCCATCCAGGCGACGATCAGCGCGTGGTCGGGGTCGTCGATGTTGGTGGTGCAGGCGGCGGCATAGCTGTCGAAGCCGAAGTCCAGCACGTGGAAGCCGCCCTCCGGCGTGAAGGTCAGCGCCTCGTAGTCCATGCGGCCGATGATGTAGCCGTTGTGGTGCTGGGAGCCGCCGCGGCCCGGCAGCGTGATGTGCTGGGGGCAGAAGATCAGCACGTCCTTGCCTGAGATGTGCTCGATGGACGGGCACTCCCACATGTCGCCGAAATCCTCGAAGCCCGGCACCTTGACCTCGCCGGCGAAGCGCCAGCCCCGGTCCAGGTGCTCCGACTCGAACAGGATCACCCGGCCCTGCTTCTGCGCGTTCTGCGCGCCGAGGAGGATCGTGTACTTGCCGGTCTGCTCGCTGTACTCCACCTTCGGGTCCCGCTGGTGCTCGGTATAGCCCGGGACGGGCCCGAACAGCGGCTTTTCGTACTTCCGCGCGCCGCCGTCGTCCATCAGCTCCACCAGGCAGGTGTAGGGCGTGCGCACCCAGTTCTCGTCCCGGTGGTTGCCGGTGTAGAACAGGTAGATGCCGTCGTCCGCCACCAGCGCCGAGCCGGAATACGCGCCCTTGTTGTCCCAGACCGTGTCCGGCTTCAGGCAGACGCCCCGGTTGCGCCAGATGATCAGGTCGTCCGACACCACGTGGTACCAGTACTTCAGCCCGTGGACCGCCCCCCAGGGGCACCACTGATAGAACAGGTGCCAGCTGCCGTCGTTGCGCCGCAGGAAGCCGTTGGGGTCGTTCAGCAGGCCCGTCACCGGCTGGATGTGGTAGCGCAGACGGTAGTCCGAGGCCGCGATCCGCGCGTGCAGCGGCCTTATCTCCTCGGGGTCCTTCAATACCCTGTATCGCGCCTCGCGCGTCCATTCCTTCATGTCATCGCCCCTCCTGTCCTGTATAGAATGCCATTGCGGTTTTGACGCGGCGTCAGTCGGCGTAGTACCGGCCGTCGGCCGTGCTGCGGATCACGCCCATGTCGACCAGCTGCTGGGTGTATTCCGCGAACATCTCCGGGTTGACCAGCCCGGTCTCCTCCAGCGCCTTCGCCGTCTCCGGGCTGACGGCCCCCGCGTCCCGCAGCGCTTCGAGGATCAGATTCCTGCGCATCGCAAAGGCCGACGATGTGAATACTGCCATGGGCTCGCGCTCCTTTCCGTTTCGGTGAATACGCTATGATGCCGGCGCGTCCGGGTCCTTCGATCCGGTCTCCGTCTTTTTCATCTCGCCGTAGAAGTTCACGATGATGGACGTGATCAGCGCCACGACGATGATGCCGTAGATGCCGAGGATCACGCTGATGACCCTGCCGAAGATCGTGGTGACGGTGAAATCACCGAAGCCGATGGTGGTCACCACCGCGAAGCAGTACCACAGCGCGTCGCCGTAGGTCGGGAGCCCTTCCTCCGTGAACGTCAGCAGCCACGCGCAGCAGAAGATCAGCAGCAGCAGGCAGAGGATGATCTCCAACGCGTAGGTCTTTTTGATGATCTCCTTCAGCACGCCCAGCTTCAGCTTCGAAAAGACGACGACGAAGATCGTCAGCAGCGCGTGGAAGCACTCGAACATGACCGCTATGAAGATCGCGTCGTATCCCGGGAGGAACATCGCGCCCAGGGCGATCAGGGACGCGAGGATCATCACCACGTTCGCGATCGTGTTCCACACCCTGCGCCTGCGCACGATGGACAGGACCCTTCCCGAGATCAGCGTGAGCCAATAGGCGACCCCGATGACGATCACGACCCACCGGGTATACCCGAAGACGCCGAGCAGCGCGGCGCAGGCCAGAAAGACGATCCCGTGGATCAGGTGCAGGTTGAAATCCGCTTTCCCCCGCGCCCGCAGGCGGAAGGCCCGGAACAGCTGCGCGAAGCCCACGACCACGCAGAACGCCAGCATCAGCAGGAACAGGCTGGCTTCCGGCTCCTGCTCCATGAGGTTTTCGTTCACCCACTCATCCAGATAGGCCGAGGCCACCGGCAGGGTCAGCATGGAAAAGACGATGTCGCCGATCAGCGGGACGTTGCGACGGTTCTTTCGCAGGGAAGCGAACACCGGGGGGTCACCTCTTTCAGTTTATCTCAGAGATTTGATATCCGTTCAGCCTCACATCAGCATGGCGGACAGCAGTTGCTGGTATTCCAGGAGCTCCTGCACGCTCACCTTTTTCATTGGCAGGTTAAGCAGCAGCTGGTGGACGCCCTCGAAGTAGACGAACAGTATCAGTATGATGCCCGCCAGCGGGATCAGCAGGCTGATCCACGGGAACTTCGGCTTGCGGGTGTAGAAGAACAGCAGGACGAAGGGGGCCAGAATGATCAGGTTGATGGACCCGCCGAAGCCGACCGCCGTCGCGATGAGCGCGCCCTTCTCGACGGCCGACATCATCTCCTCGGATTCAATATACTCCTGCAGCGCCGCTTCCCGCTCCTCCTCGGTGAGCGGGCGGGTCTGCGGTTCCGCGCTCGGCGTCGGCGAGGGCAAGACCTCGGTTTCCAGCAGCGCGATGATGTCCTCGACGGATATCTTCTGCGCTTCCGGGGCCGTGTCGGTCGGAGCCCCGTCGGTCGGGGCCGCGTCGACTTCGGTTTCCGCGCCTTCCAGGTCCTCCATGCGGGTCACCAGCGACGACACGCCCTCGCCCACCGAGAACCCCAGCACGACGCCGAAATCGACGACGCTGACGACGACCATCATGATCGCGAGGAATATGGAGAAATGCCACGCGTTGCGCCGTGTCCGCAGAAACGCCGTGTACTCCTCGTGGGTCTTGCCGTGCCTGCGGAAGCGCAGCTCCCGCGTCTTGACGAACAGCGCGAGCACGATGAACAGCACGAAGGTCATCGGCGGCTTCACCGTCAGCAGCGGGTACACCCAGACCGGCACCTCGATCTGGCCCATCGCCGCCCGGATCTTCAGCGCCATGCTGCCCACCTCGTAGGCGATGGGCAGCAGCGCGAACGCCCGGAACACGTGGACCCACCGGCCGGTGAACACGCGCTTCGGCCGGTAGTTCAAAAACAGCATCACCAGCGTGCACAGCAGCAGGTCGATGAAGATGTTGAAGTCGTAGAAGCCGTATGCCGCGACCTCCCGGACCACCGTCATTCCGAGGGGCATCGCCTGGGTCGGGTCGTCGATCAGCGCCTGGATCCCGCCGATGAAATAGCGGTAGAAGAACAGGTAGAACACCCCGCAGATCGCCGCCGCCGCGGCGATGTTCCGGATCAGCAGCTTCCTGTAGCCGTTGCTGTCGTCGATGATCTGCGCGAAGTTAGCGATCAACAGAAACGGCAGCGAGAACTCCGCGGTGTTTGTATTTTTATAAATCCTTACTTGCACAGTGTTGCTACTAATCCCTTGGTTTCCAAGAGAAAAGGTCTCTATACCGTAACGTTTTCGACGTTTTGAACGACAAATTTA
>CACYTF010000025.1 GCA_902777335.1 uncultured Eubacteriales bacterium | reverse complement strand
GGGTAGAATGAGCGCTAAAGCAAAAATGTCTAAGGCCGCCCTGAATCCCGACTTCCTTACCGTTGCTTTGTTTGGCAAGTAAATGATGTCGCCCTGGGGGGCGGCGCGGGCAAATTGATACGGTAAGGCGAAAAAGTATCAGGAGTTGAGGATATGAGCAGCGACTATCTGAAGGAGTGCATCGCGGACGCGCTGCTGGTGCTGCTGAAGGAAAAGCCCATCGAGAAGATCACCGTGGACGAGCTCACCGCCCGGGCGGGGGTGGGCCGCGTCACCTATTTCCGCAGCTTGACCGGCAAGAGCGAGATCATCACCTACAAGTTCATCAAGCTGTGGGAGCGGTATGCCGAGCGCAACGACATCCGGGTGCGGGACCGCTTCGACCTGAACAACGCCCTGCATTTCTTCCGCTACAACCGCTCCATCGCGCACATACTGACCCTGGTCTACAGGGCGGGCCAGCAGGAGGCCCTGCACGAGTCCTTCTACCGGATCATGACGCCGCCGGACCGGGAGATGGACACCCTCAGCAGCTACCGGGAGAAGTTCTACGCCCACGGCCTCTATGGCCTGTTGGACGCGTGGATCCGGCGGGACTTCCGCGAGACGCCGGAGGAGATGGCCGAGCTGCTCCGGTAGATCATGGTCGTGAGTCACGGGGAAAAAACAGAAAGCTGAAATTCTTCAAGGTTCTTTTCAGGAACGGCTGTTATCATGCAACCATCGGACGGGGAACCGTGCACACTCTCCGGACCGATTGATGAAGAACGACGACGAAACAGCTTAAATACTGAAAAGGAGGCAATCCCCATGAAGAAGATGCTTACAGTGATTCTGACGGTCGCGATGTTGATGACAGCGGCCACGGCCTTCGCCGATGGCGGGGAAGGCGCAGCGATGAACGGCTCGCAGATGGGCGGCCCGCAGATGCAGGAAGCCCCGCAGATGGACGGACAGATGAACGGCCCGATGGGCGATCCCCAGATGGACGGGCAGATGAACGGCCCGATGGGCGGTCCGCAGATGGGCGGCAACGGCGAACAACAGCCCCCGGAGAAGCCCGCCGATGAGCAGGCCCCCGAGAACAACCAGAAGCCCCCGGAGAAGCCCGCCGACGGGCAGGCCCCCGAGAACAACCAGCAGCCCCCGGAGAAGCCTGCCGACGGCCAGCAGCCCCCGGAGAAGCCCAGCGGCGAGAAGCCCGCGGACGCACCGGCGGAGCCCGAGGAGCAGAACGGCGAGCAGTCCGAAGCCCCTTCGAACGACCAGCAGGTTCCCCAGACCCCCGAGAACAACCAGCAGCCCCCGGAGAAGCCCGAGAATGGCCAGCAGCCGCCGGAGAAACCCGCCGACGGGCAGCAGCCCCCGGAGAAGCCCGCGAACGGTCAGCAGGGTCCCCAGATGCCCTCGAACAACCAGCAGGGTTCCCAGATGCCCATGAACGGCCAGCAGGCCCCCGGCATGATCGACTTTGACGCCCTGGTCACCGAAGGCGTGATCTCCCAGGAGACCCGCGAGAAGATCCGGACCTTCATGGACGAGCACAAGCCTGCCGACATGCCCTCTGACGGCCAGGCCCCCGCGGACGGACAGCAGTCCCCGGAGATGCCCTCTGAAGGCCAGGCTCCGAACGGCGGCCAGCCCGACCTGCTGAGCGACCTGAAGGATGCCGGCATACTCACCCAGGAGGAGTGTGACGCCATCTCCTCGGCGACGGTCAACAATGCGCAGATGCCCGGCGGCCAGGGAATGCCCGGCGGCTTCCCCGGCGAGAGCGGCAATGTGGAGTACGCCTCCGCGACGACCGTCACCGAGGACGCCGACGGCGCGACCTACAGCTCCACCGGCGAAGGTGAGAACGCCGTGCTCATCTCCGGCAGCCAGGTTGCCCTGACCAACGCCACCGTCACCAAGACCGGCTCCAGCAACAGCGGCGAGGCCGACTTCAACGGCATCAACGCGGCCGTGCTGGCCACCAGCGGCTCCACCGTCACCCTCAGTGACGCCTCCGTGACCACGGACGGCATGCACGCCAACGGCGTGTTCAGCTACGGCGCGGGCACCACGGTGAATGTCTCCGATACCACCATCACCACCACCGGCAACTGCTCCGGCGGCCTGATGACCACCGGCGGCGCGACGATGAACGCCAGCAACCTGACCGTGTCCACCGCCGGCAACTCCTCCGCGGCCATACGCTCCGACCGGGGCGGCGGGACCGTGAACGTGGCCAGCGGCACCTATGACACCGCGGGCGTCGGCTCCCCGGCCATCTACTCCACCGCCGACATCACCGTTTCCGACGCGACCCTGAAGGCCACGAATTCCGAGGCGGTCGTCATCGAGGGCGGCAACTCGGTCACGCTGGAGAACGTGGACATCACCGGCTCCAACGGGCAGCTGAACGGCCAGTCCACCCACAAGACCAACGTGCTGATCTACCAGTCCATGTCCGGCGACGCCTCGGAGGGCAGTTCCACGTTCACGATGAACGGCGGCACGATGACCTGCGAAACCGGCAGCATGTTCCACGTGACCAACACGACCACCACGGTCAACCTGAACGGCGTCGCCTTCAACTACAGCGCCGACAGCAGCGTGTTCCTGGACGCCACCGCGGATTCCTGGGGCGCTTCCGGCAGCAACGGCGGCAACGTGACGCTGAACCTCACCAACCAGGACATCACCGGCGCGATCGTGGCCGACAGCGCCTCCACGGTGGCCGTGAATCTGGACGGCAACAGCACCTGGACGCTGGGCGGAGACAGCTATGTCACCACCTTCACCGGCGATCTGAGCCGGGTGAATACGAACGGCTACACGCTGTACGTCAACGGCGAAGCCGTGGCGTAAGGCATACAACCCCCTCTCCCCCCCGGGGCGAGCGCAATGCTCCCCCGGGGTTTTCATATGCGGGGACGCGCTCAAGGGGCCGCTGTTCCATTGCGCCTGTAAGGCGACTTAGTTGTGAAGAATTGGCGTAAACAGTGGACTTTGCAATGTATTTATGATATCATTGATATACCTCTAATTATCTGGAGACACAGCTTATGCGGGGGAAACGGAAGAGGATGGCGTCCCAGCGAAGTAGCCCGCATATGAATAGAAAGAACGATCAGGGGGTATACCGCTTCTGAAGGGCGAAGCTATGCCCGATACAGGACGTGGGTTGCGCGAATGAACAGTATCACTGACAGCAGGTACAGAGGGTGCTTCTTCTGCCGGGGCGGCAAAGAGGCGGAGGTCGTGCGGCGGTTTCAGGACGCGTTCCCGGATTCCCGGGCCATATTTCCGACCTGCACGCGGTACCGGCGCACGAAGGATGGCGCCGTCGAAGAGCATGTGGCACTGCTGCCCTGCTATGTTTTTTTCGAGCTGGAGGCCGCGCGGGAGGCCGCCCCGTCGGACCACTCCGATCAGCCCTTGCAGGGCACCGAAAACGCCCTGCTGGTTTTCTCGCGCGGGGCGCATGTGCTGAAGCTGCTGCGCTATACCAATCAGGACTGGCGGCTGCGGGGCTCCGACGACGCCTTCGCGAAGGTCTTGCTGGACGCCCAGGGCAATATCGATGTCTCCCAGGCGTACTTCGACGAGGGGAACCGGATCAGGATCCTGAGCGGATTCCTGAAAGACTATACGGGCTGTGTCACCCGGGTGAACCGCAAGAAGCGAATGGTGGAGGTCTGCGTGGACTTTCAGGACAAAAAGGTATGCATGTGGCTGGGATATGAGCTGGTAGCGGCTTCGGAGAGTTGATTTTGAACAGGCGCAAGGTTCTGATGACGGCCTCGGTATGGTCGCATATTCGCAATTTCCATCTCCCATACCTGCGTGAATTCCAGCGGCTTGGGTGGGAGACGCACGTCGGCTGCGCGGGCATTCCCGACGGCGCAGCCCATGTGGATTCGGCCATCGCGCTTCCGTTTGAGAAGCGCATGGCTTCGACGGCCAATTTTGAGGCAAAGCGCATGCTGCGCCGGCGCATACGGCAGGAGCGATACGACCTCATCATCACCCATACGACGCTCGCGGCGTGCTTTACAAGGCTGGCGGTGAAGGGGATGCGTGAGCGCCCGAAGGTCGTCAACGTGATGCACGGCTATCTGTTCGACGACGACACGCCCGCCGTAAAGCGGCAGGCGCTGTTGACCGCGGAGAAGCTGACCGCGCCGCAGACCGACCTGCTGCTGGTGATGAACGCGTGGGATTACCAAACGGCCCTGAAACACCGGCTCGGCGGGCGGATCGAACAAATCCCCGGCATGGGCGTGGATTTTTCCCGGCTGGACGCCGCGAAGGACGCGGAAGGGAAGCGGCTGAGGGAAGCGCTGGGCATTTCCCCGGAGGCGTTCGTGCTGGTCTGCGCGGCGGAATTCTCGCCGCGCAAGAGCCAGCGGGTGCTGATCGAGGCCATGCGGACGGCGCCGCAAAGCGCCGTGCTGGTGCTCTGCGGCAACGGCGCGACGCTGGAGGCCTGCCGCGCCCAGGCGCGGGAGCTGGGCGTGTCGGATCGCGTCCGCTTCCCGGGGCAGGTCGACAACATGCCGGATTGGTACCGCATGGCGGACGCCTGCGTCGCCGCCAGCCGGTCGGAGGGCTTGCCCTTCAACATCATCGAGGCCATGCACGCCGCTCTCCCGGTCGTCGCCAGCGCCGTCAAGGGGCATGTGGACCTGATCTCGGACGGCGTGAACGGGATGCTGTATCCCTATGGGGACGCGGCGGCCCTCGCCGGGGCGGTCCGCCGGCTGATGGCGGACGACGCCGCGCGCGCCGACATGGGGCGTCGGGCCCGCCTGGACAGCGCGGGCTATGCGCTGGAGCGGGTGTTCCCCACGGTGATGGACCGCTACCTCTCGGCTCTGGACGAACCGTGATCTGACCGGGCGCGCGCGTTGCGGCCCCTTGAACTGAATAAGAAAAAGGCGCTTGAAACGGATGGCTAAACAAACAGAAGGATCGCACAAACCGCTGATCGCGATACTGATGGCGGTGTATGAGCCGCGCGAAGACTGGCTGAGAGCACAGCTGGATTCCCTGGAAGCGCAGACCTATCCGAACCTCAAGCTGTACATCCGCGACGATCATTCCTCCGAGGCCGCGTTTGCCGCGCTGAAGGCGTGCGCGCGCGCGAGCATCCGCTCCTTTCCGTTTGAGCTGCGGCGCAACGAGGAAAAGCTGGGCTCAAACGCGACGTTCGAGCGGCTGACCCGGGAGGCCGACGGCGACTACTTCGCCTACTGCGATCAGGACGACGTGTGGCTGCCGGATAAGCTGTCCACGCTCCTGGACGCCATCGAAGCGCAGCGGGCCCAGCTGGTGTGCTCGGACATGTTCATCATCGACGAGAACGGGACGCGGACGGCGGACAGCATCACCAAGGTCAGAAGGCATCACGTCTTCAAGTCCGGGGAGGGCCTGGCGCCGCAGCTGCTGATCGCCAACTTCGCCACGGGCTGTACGACGCTGGTGAACGCGGGGCAGGCGAAGGCGGCCGTGCCCTTCTGCCCGTACATGGTCCACGACCACTATCTGGCGGTCTGGTGCGCGGCCCGGGGAAGCGTCGTATCGCTGCCCCAGCGGCTGATCAACTACCGGATTCACGCGAACAATCAGACCACGATCATGACGGGCGTGGTCGACAAAGAGACCTATGTGGAGGTCAGAATCCGCAAGGCAATACGCCGCCTGGAGTGGCTCCGGGAGAGGATGCGGGGGCAGGGCGATCTGTCCGCCGCCATCGACAGGACCCTGAATTGGACGCGGGCGCGGGAGCGCTGCTATGCCGGAGACACCCGCGCGAGAGGGGAGGTCTGGCGGGCCAGGGACCTGAGCCCGGTGACCTCCGTGTTCGACATCGTCATGGCCGGAGCGCCCGACTGGATGTTCCGATGCTGCATAGGCTTGTTGAGGAGAAATGTGATTTAATGGAAAAGATGGCGTCAAACGGATTCCCGAAGGCCTGCGACGCCCACGCCGCGGAGGCGATCGCATGACGGGGACGTCGAAAACCGAGGGACGCAAGCTGCACGTGCTGTTGATCTACCGGGTGCTGATCCCCTCCATCCGCCTGTGCGGCCATTGCCAGCTCGAATGGCTCGCGGAGCAAGGGAAGCTGGAATACCGCGCGGTTCAGGAGCTGGCACTGTCCGTCGGGGACATGAACTGGGCGGATGTCGTGCTGCTGGGCAGGCTGGACAGCTGGTATGAAAACCGGGTGACGGAGATGCTGCACAGCGCCGGCAAGTACCTGATCTACATACTCGACGACGACCTGCCGAATATCACGCCGGATGCCAGCAGCGCCGCCTATTTCGGCCAGGAGAAGATACGGGGCAACGTGCTGAGGATGTTGGGCTGGAGCAACGCCCTGATCTCGCCGTCGCCCCGATTGCTGGAAAAATACGCCGCGGACGGAAAGCGGCCGATCCAGCTGGAGGAGCCGGCCATCGATCCGGTGGAATACACGCCCCGACGTTCGGAGGGACCGGTCCGCATCGGCTTCGCCGGTTCCATCGACCGGCCCCAGGATATCGACCGGATCCTGGGACAGGCGCTGACCGCGATACACGAGAAATACGGCGACAGGGTGGCGTTTGAGTTCTTCGGCGCTATCCCGTCCGTCGCGGAAAAGCTGGGCGCCAGGTGCATCCCCTACACGGAATCCTACGACGGCTATCGTCAGACGCTGAACGCGCTTCAGTGGGACATCGGCCTTGCGCCGATGCCCGACACGCCGTTTCACGCCTGCAAGCATTACAATAAGTTCAGCGAGTACGCGGCGGCGGGCATCGTGGGCGTTTTCTCGGAGGTCTACCCCTACACCCGGATCAAGGCCTTTGGGGAATGCGCGGTGTTCTGCGACAACACCCCGCAGAGCTGGACCCGGGCGATAGAAGGGTTGATCGAAGATCCGGACCGGCGCGAACGCTATCGCGAGCGGGCGATACAGTGCGCCCGGGAAGCGCTCAGCGTTCCGCGGAGCGCCGCGCAGCTGGCGGCATGCCTGCCGGAGCCGGTCGCGCTGAAGCCCGCGCGGGAAATCAGACACCCGGGCCTGGGTTGGATGAAGGCTTGGAACATGCAACAGCGCCTGTCCACCAAGATCCAGGGCTATGGCGTAAAGGGCGCGATCGGCGCGGTATGGCGGAAAGTGCGCGGGTCCTGACAGACGGCAACCCTGAAGAATACAATGGAGTTCATCCGACGGAAAGGAGATTCGGTCCGCTTTGGAATCGAATAAGAACGGAAAGGAACCGGCGCGTAAGATCGGTTCACAGGTGCCTTTGATACTCTCTTTGGCGGGCAATGATTTCAAAAGCAAATATGCGAGCTCACAGCTGGGAGTGGCATGGGCTTTTATCAAGCCGATCGTCCAGGCATGCGTTTATATCTTTGTGTTTTCCATCATTGCAAGGGCAGCTCCGGCCGGGAACAGCTATCCCTATGCCTTCTGGCTGCTTCCGGGTATGATTGCATGGTTTTTCTTCTCAGACGGGGCAATGTCTGGGGCTAACGCACTGCTGGAGTATTCATACCTGGTTAAAAAGGTGAAGTTCGATATTGAAATACTGCCTGTGGTAAAAGTGGTATCCTCCGGAATTGTGCACTGCTTTTTTGTGGTTTTTGTTATGTTTTTGTACCTGCTGTGGAGGCTCCCGCTGTGCTGGTCCATGCTTCAGATTCCGTACTATATGATCTGTAGCTTCTGCATCTGCATCGCCTGCGCCAAGATCAATTGCGCAGTGGTTCCCTTCTTTCGTGATTTTACTCAGCTGCTCGAGATCCTGCTCATGGTACTGATGTGGGCCTGTCCGGTCATGTGGGACATCTCAATGCTGCCTCCACAGATCGTTATGATATTCAAGCTCAACCCGTTGTACTATCTGATCGACGGCTATCGTCAGGCATACATGAACGGTGGATGGTTCTTCGAGGATATCGGGATGACGCTCTATTTCTGGGCCATCACGCTGCTGTTGACCTACATTGGCAATAAACTGTTTAACAAGCTGCAGGTGCATTTTGCCGATATCATATGATAAGGAAGGATAAGGATAGATGCCCATCATTGAAGTGTCGCATATCAACAAGACTTACAATACCTATAAAAAGGGCAGCGATCGTTTCAAGGAAGCAATATCCTTTAGCCATCGCAGCCTCCACAGTCAGTTTACAGCGCTTGAAGACATCAGCTTCGATCTTTCAACGGGTGAGTGTCTTGGCATTATCGGCACAAATGGCTCTGGGAAATCGACGCTGCTGAAGATCATCACAGGCGTGCTGCAACCGACAGGAGGCACCGTCTATGTCGATGGAAAGATCAGCGCATTGCTGGAGCTTGGTGCGGGGTTTAATGGAGAGTACACGGGCATTGAAAACATCATACTGAACGGAAAAATCATGGGCTATTCCGAGGAGGAAATGCGCGAACGCATACCGCAGATCGCCGACTTCGCGGAGATCGGCGAGTTTATCAATCAGCCTGTCAAGATCTATTCCAGCGGCATGTTTGCGCGCCTTGCGTTCGCGGTCGCCATAAACGTGGACCCGGATATACTGATCATTGACGAAGCACTGAGCGTCGGGGACATCTTTTTCCAGACAAAGTGCTACCGCAAGTTTGATGAATTCATGCAAAAGGGAAAGACAATACTGTTCGTTTCCCACGATTTGAGCAGCGTCATCAAATACTGCAACCGCTGTCTGTTGCTTCACAAGGGAAAGCAGGTGGCCTTGGGCGATTGTAAAACGGTGGTGGATATTTATCGCAAGATACTGGTGGATCAATATGATGAGGATAACGGCCTTGCCACTGTGAAAGAAGAGCGCGTTCGAGCCGACGATCAGCCTGCAAAGGCCGAGCTTGTTGTGATGAAAAACGCGGTGCTGCAGAACCCGAATTATGTCGAATACGGCGACCGGGACATCGTCATAGACGATTTCGGCATTGTCAACGATGCCGGCGAAGTATCCAGCATTTTGACAAAAGGTTCAAACTACGCCATCGTGATGAAATTTCACTTTAACAAAAGGGTGAACAACCCGATATTCGCCTTCACGATCAAGGACCCGAAGGGAACCGATCTGTGCGGGACAAATACCATGCTGGAGGGCCAGACGTTGGAAAAGACCGAGGCCGGCATGAGCGGTATGGTCAGATTCAAACAGGTCATGCGCTTACAGGGCGGTCAATACTTCCTTTCGCTTGGGGCGACGAGTTATCTTGGCGAGGAGCTTCAGGTTCATCACAGGCTCTATGATATCTGCCATCTGCAGGTCATCTCCGACTACAATACCATCGGCGTCTATGACGTGGAATCGACGGTTACCTATGAAAATGTGAAAAGGCCAGAGGCATGATCAATATGACGGAAGTTTTCGAGACAATCGGTAAAGTGCGATTGAACAAGCAGTGGTATAACGGCAACGATCTGTATTCCGATGGAGACGAAACAGAGAACCAACTGCTCGATATCGTACAGCAACATCTGCCGGATGAGTTTAACGAGATCATCATGCGCGAGGGCTCCTGGCCTCTGCTGTATCACCTGTCTTTGATACGGGAAAACCTTGTTTTCTGGTATCCGTTTCGCAGAGGTTCGCGGGTGTTGGAGCTTGGAGCAGGGTGTGGCGCCATTACAGGTGCGCTGCTGAACCGCGGCCTGGAGGTCTGCGCTGTTGACCTTTCCCTGCGGCGCTGCCGCATCAACGCCTATAGACATGCAGACTGCGATGGGCTGGAGATCTACGTCGGCGCGATTGAAGATGTACTGAAGCACGCAGAAGAGAAGTTTGACTACGTGCTGTTGATCGGCGCTCTTGAGTATGCGGCGATGTTCTCGGAAGCGCCTGAGCCGCAAAAGCATATGCTCGAGTGCATCAAAGCGATAATGAACCCGGATGCCGAGATGCTGGTGGCGATTGAAAACCAGCTTGGGCTCAAGTATCTGGCGGGCTGCCGCGAAGACCATACAGGGAGGTTTTTTGAAGGCGTGGAGGGTTACCCGCATCATGACGGGCCCCTGACCTTCAGCCGTCAAAAGCTGGCGAAGCTGTTCGCCGCCTGTGGCTTTGAATATGATTTTTATTATCCCTATCCGGATTATAAATTCCCGATCAAGGTTTTTTCAGATGCGAGATTACCCGTTAAGGGCGAACTGAATCGCAACTGGCATCACTTTGACGCCACGCGCATGCAGTTGTTTGACGAGGAACGAGTCGCGGACACGCTGATCGAAGCAGGCCTTGGCGCGGAATGCATGAATTCCTTTCTCGCAAGGCTGACAAAACGGAAAACGACGCAAACCGAAACGGTTGTATACGTAAAATCCTCGGTTGAGCGGAAGCCGGAGTATCGACATCATACTTTGATCTTGGACAGCCCCAATGGCATGATCGTGCGAAAAAAGGCCGCGTCAGAGAAAGCGAAAGCGCATTTGCGCCATATGGAGAAGTGTCGCGAAGCGCTTGCTCGGGCGCTCAGGCCAGGGGCGACCGTTGAAATTGCGCCATGTCGGGTGAACGACGACGGCACAGTGGACTTTCCGTTTTTTGCGGAAGAGACGATTCGCGATGTGCTGTCCCGGCTCAATACGGATGCGGATGGATTCTGTGCGACAATCCTCCGGTTCAGGGACGCGCTGATTGAAGCGTTCGGCACAGGTGAGTTTCATGAGACCGATGCGTTTCGCCAACTGTTTGGTGAAGTCCGGTTGCCTGAGGGACTTGAAGCGTTGACGGTTTCAGATCTGGATATGAACTTTGACAATGTCTTTGTCAAGGCCGATAAGAGCTATGCGATCGTCGATTATGAGTGGGTGATGCCCTTTGCCGTACCGCTGTCCTTTATACTGTATCGGGCGCTGTTGGTCAATTCCAGTATGGTGGCATTCCCAGAACAGACGCGCGATCAGATATGGGATCGGATCGGGATTGACGAGGGATTGCGGGAAGGCTTTTTCCGGATGGAGCTGCGCTTCCAATCCTTTGTATCCGGAGAGAATAACAAATTGGAGCAGTTCAGGAACAAGGTATATTCGGAGCAGACTGGGTCGGTTACCACAGACGTTATGCTGGACGCGGTTCGGAAGGTCCAAAGGTTCAGCGATGATTTGCAGATCTACAGGGAGGCCCTGAACAAGCAGAGCGAAGCGTCGGCGGAGCTGACGCGGCAGCGCGACGAGTACCGGAAAGCGCTGGACGCGCAGAGCGAAGCGTCGGCGGAACTGACGCGGCAGCGCGACGAATATCACGCAGCCAATGATGAGTTATGGAAACGCATTTCTGCGGCGGAGTCCGCCCTGCAGACGACGCGGGCAGAGTTGGAGGAGCTCATCAGAAAGCGCACGCCATTTTGGCGCAGACATTGACAGCTGAAGACGGAGGAAGCAATGGACGTATCAGTATGTATTCCGACCAAAAATGGCGGCAAACTGCTTGACCGGGTTTTGGAGGCCGTTTTCAACCAAAAGACAGACTTGGAATACGAGGTCATTTGCGTGGATTCCGGCTCTGTGGATGATACGCTGAAGATCATACAGAAGTATCCGAAGGTGAAGCTTATACAGATCCAGCCTTCGGAATTTGGCCATGGACGGACGAGAAACCTGGCGGCGTCCCATGGCACGGGCGAGTTTATTATGTTCATAACGCAGGATGCGCTGCCAGCTTCCGACGAATGGATGGATCAGATGATACGCGCCATTCGCAACGATGACAAATGTGTGCTGGGCTTTGGTATTCACTACACCTATCCGGGCTGCAACCTGTTGGACGCGCGGGATATCGCCATGCACTTCAATGGATTTGGCATGGATAATACCTATTATTGGCTTGACGATCCTCAACGATACGCTCAGGACGAGGGCTATCGGCACTTGCTCGCATACTCATCGGACAATAATGCCTGTGTCCGTCGTGCCGTTTTCGAGCAATACCCCTATGAAGACGTGGAGTTTGCCGAGGATCAGATCTGGACCAAGAAGATGATGGAATTGGGCTATCACAAGGTCTATTGTCCTCATGCGCCGGTATATCATTCCCATAATTATCCCTTGAGACAGTATTTTAAGCGCTATTTCGATGAATACAAAGGGCTGTATGAACTGCACGGTTATCGGATTGTGCCGGGGGGCAGAGCATTACCTCGAGCCATAGCTGCGCTGATACGCAGTGATTTGCGGTACATTCATCATGCTGATCTGTCGCTGAAGGATAAACTCTACTGGTATGTCTACGCGATTCGACGGGATACTGACCGTCACATTGCCGGATATCTGGGCGGAAAGTACGCGGATATGCCGGAAAAAACCCAACGGCGGATGGACAAACTGTTCTCGCAGCAATATCAACAGAGAAACCGGAAGAAATGAGTCGACTGGGAGTGATACACGATGATGAAGAAGTATTGGGCGTTTCTGAAGAAGTGTATACGGTATCTGAAGAAGCATCACGGCATCCCTGATTCCGTGATGGACAGCCCGGATGGCTTTTCCCTTGTGCATGTCGAGCAGGTGTTTGGCATGGCGATTGAGAAGCAAACCTTTCCCTTCAACCAGAAGGATTTTACAGCCAACAAGGAAGGTCAACTCCAGTTGAACTGGGTTATCCCCGAAATGGGCAGAGGCTCGGGCGGCCATATAAACATCTTCCGCTTCATCTCTGCTCTGGAACGAAAGGGGATCAAGAACAGGATTTACGTAGATCAACCGGTCAATTACCTGAGCGACGCGGCATTGAAGAGTTTCCTGTCTGAAGCCTATCCCATTCTGGACAGTGGCATTGAGGTGCATTGCTCTGTGGAGAACATGCCCTTTTGTCATGGTATAGTCGCGACGTCGTGGCCCACAGCGTATTTCGTACGGCGCTTCAACAATACGATCTCAAAATTCTACTTTGTGCAAGACTTTGAGTCGTATTTCTATGCTGTCGGTTCAGAGTACATGCTGGCGGCCAATACTTATCGATTCGGCTTCCGGGGAATCACGGCAGGCGATTGGCTGAAGCACAAATTGGAAAGCGAATTCAACATGACTTGTCGGAGCTTTTATTTTTCCTATGACAAGGATTTGTACCATGCCACAGAAAAAAGGGACAACAAGAAACGCATATTCTTCTATGCGCGCCCTGTTACACCGCGTCGCGCCTTTGAACTGGGTCTGTTGGCGCTGCTTGAGCTGTACCAGCGCGTACCCGATATCGAGGTGGTATTTGCCGGCTGGGACGTGAGCAATTACTATATTCCGTTCATTCATCTGAACGCGGGAAGCGTACCGCTGGATCAGCTGTCGGATCTGTATGCACAGTGCGATATCTGCCTGGTGATGTCGTTGACCAATCTATCGCTTCTGCCTTTGGAGGTCATGGCTTCCAATTCGGTTATAGCGACCCAGGGCGATGAAAACAATGCATGGATGGTCAATGAGAGCAATGCCATCATCATCGATAATGATCCATTGAACATCGCCCAGGCTCTGGAGCATTACCTGAATTCTCCCGAAAAGCTGAAAGCGCTGCGCGAAGCCGGCCTGAAGTTTGCGGCCGCAACCGATTGGGACCGTGAGACAGACAAGGTCTATCGGAGTATCGTTGAGGGGATTAAGGAAGATGAACAAAACCTGTAATGCAATGATTCTGGGCGGCGGAGGCTTTATCGGGAACAATCTGTCGTATTACCTGAGCCAGAGGGGTTATTGTGTGTCGGTTTTTGACAGGCAGCCCCCGGCGACTCGCGTTTCCGGTGTGCGCTATATCGAAGGGGATTTTTTCGAAGATCGCGCGCTGGATGTGCTGACCGATGGCCAGGACGTGATAATACACGCGCTGTCGACGGTAAACCCCGGTAATTCGAATCAGAACTATCTGCGCGGGTATGGCGGTGATTTTTTTCAGACCATCAAATTGTTTGACCGCTTGAGCCGAACGGGCGGAAAGCTGTTGTTCTTGTCCTCGGCAGGTACGGTGTACGGGCGTTACAATGATCGCCCATTTCAGGAAACCGATCCATTGCGCCCCATCAACCATTATGGCAGCGTGAAGGCCTGCGTGGAGACGGCCATGCGCGCGTTTAACGAACAACAGGGAACCCATTTCGCTTCCTGTCGCATCACAAACCCCTATGGGCCGGGCCAGGATTATATGAAGGGCGTCGGCTTTATCGACGCTGTGGTCAAGAGCGTCCTTCACCAACAGACGCTGGAGGTTTGGGGAGACGGCAGCGTAGTACGGGACTATATCTATATTGAAGATGTATGCGCGATGATCGAAGCGCTGCTGCGTTACAACGGCAGTCTTCAGACCTTCAACATATCCACAGGCATAGGCACTTCGCAGAATGAGATCATACAGATGTTCAATCGCATGGGCTTCAAGGTGGATGTCAATTACCAAAGCGCCAGAAACGTGGATGCGCGCTACAATATTGCCAACAACAACAAGATCATCACCGCGACGGGCGTCAGGTGTCATACGTTGGAGGAAGGCGTTGTCATGTATCTGAAACACCTTGGTATGATTTAGCGACAGGTTATTACGTACGAAAGGATAAGCAAATACGGGGAGGAAACGACATGAAGGGTATCGTACTGGCCGGCGGCGCCGGCACTCGGTTGTATCCGCTGACGATGGTGACGTCAAAACAGCTGTTGCCGGTCTATGACAAGCCGATGATTTACTATCCGCTCTCCACGCTGATGCTGGCGGGCATACGGGATATACTGATCATCTCCACGCCGGAGGACACGCCCCGCTTCGAGCACCTGCTGGGCGACGGCAGCCAGTTTGGCATCCACCTGAGCTACAAGGTCCAGCCCTCGCCGGACGGCCTGGCCCAGGCCTTCCTGCTGGGCGAGGAATTCATCGGCGAAGACGCCTGCGCCATGGTGCTGGGCGACAACATATTCTACGGCAACGGCTTCGGCAAGATCCTGCGCGCCGCCACGGCGGACGCTGAGCAGGACGGCCGCGCGACGGTGTTCGGCTACTACGTAAACGACCCGGAGCGCTTCGGCATCGTGGAGTTCGACGACGACGGCAAGGTGATCTCCGTGGAGGAGAAGCCCGCGCAGCCCAAGAGCAACTACGCCATCACGGGGCTGTACTTCTATCCGAAGGGCGTATCGGCGATGGCCCATCAGGTGAAGCCCAGCGCCAGGGGCGAGCTCGAGATCACCACGCTGAACGACATGTATCTGAAGCGGGAGCTGCTGGACGTGCAGCTGCTGGGGCGCGGCTTCGCCTGGCTGGACACGGGCACGATGGACAGCCTGGTGGACGCGGCGGACTTCGTGCGCATGATCGAGCAGCGGCAGAGCATCAAGATCTCCGCGCCGGAGGAGATCGCCTACAAGAACGACTGGATAACGAAGGATAAGCTGCTGGAGTCGGCGAAGCGGTACGGCAAGAGCCCCTACGGCGATCATTTGAAGGCAGTGGCGGAAGGGAAGGTCAGGTACTGATGAAGAAGACAGAGACCAAGCTCGAGGGCGTATACATCATTGAGCCCCAGGTATTCGGAGACCAGCGCGGCTATTTCATGGAGACCTGGTCCACGCGCAACTTTGATGAGATGGGCCTGCACTACGACTTCGTGCAGGACAACGAATCCTATTCGTCTCAGAAGGGCATTCTGAGGGGCATTCACTTCCAGAACGCGCCGATGGCCCAGGCCAAGCTGGTGCGCGTGACCCGCGGTGCGGTGATGGACGTGGCAGTGGACCTGCGCAAGGGCAGCCCGACCTACAGGCAGTGGGTGGCGGTGGAGCTGTCGGCGGAGAACAAGCGCATGCTGATAATTCCCCGGGGCTTCGGCCACGGCTTCAAGACGCTGACCGAGGACGTGGAGTTCTGCTACAAGGTCGACAACCTGTACAGCAAGGAATGCGACCGGGGCATACGCTTCAACGACCCCGCCATCGGCGTGGACTGGGGCGAGGTCAAGGAAGAACTGCTGAGCCCGAAGGACACCACCTCGCCGCTGCTGGACGACAGCGACTGCAATTTCGTGTACGGAGAGATTTGATAGGAAGGAAGAATGTATATGACCATCATCGTTACCGGCGGCGCCGGCTTCATTGGCTCCAACTTCATCTTCCACATGCTGAAGAAGTACCCCGACTATCGCATCATCTGCCTGGACAAGCTGACCTACGCGGGCAACCTTTCCACGCTGGCGCCCGTGATGGACAATCCCAACTTCCGCTTTGTGAAGCTGGACATCTGCGACCGGGAGGGCGTCTATAAGCTCTTTGAGGAAGAGCATCCGGACATCGTGGTGAACTTCGCCGCGGAGAGCCACGTGGACCGCAGCATCGAGGACCCGGGCATCTTCCTGCAGACCAACATCATCGGCACGGCCACGCTGATGGACGCCTGCCGCAAGTACGGCATCACCCGCTACCACCAGGTGTCCACCGACGAGGTCTACGGCGATTTGCCGCTGGATCGGCCGGACCTGTTCTTCACCGAGGAGACGCCGATCCACACCTCCAGCCCCTATTCCAGCTCCAAGGCCGGCGCGGACCTGCTGGTGCTGGCCTATCACCGCACCTTCGGGCTGCCGGTGACGATCTCCCGCTGCTCGAACAATTACGGCCCGTATCACTTCCCGGAGAAGCTGATCCCGCTGATGATCGCCAACGCGCTGAACGACAAGCCGCTGCCGGTGTACGGCGAGGGCCTGAACGTGCGCGACTGGCTGTACGTGGAGGACCACTGCAAGGCCATCGACCTGATCATCCACAAGGGGCGCGTGGGCGAGGTGTACAACATCGGCGGCCACAACGAGATGCGCAACATCGACATCGTGAAGCTGATCTGCAAGGAGCTGGGCAAGCCCGAGAGCCTGATCACCTACGTCACCGACCGCAAAGGCCACGACATGCGCTACGCCATCGACCCGACGAAGATCCACAACGAGCTGGGCTGGCTGCCGGAGACGATGTTCAAGGATGGCATCAAAAAGACCATCCAGTGGTACCTGGACAATCGCGAGTGGTGGGAGACCATCATCAGCGGCGAATATCAGAACTACTACGAAAAGATGTACGGGAACAGGTGAGCGCCATGAAGATATTTGTCACCGGCGTCGGCGGCCAGCTGGGCCACGACGTGATGAACGAGCTGGCGAAGCGCGGCCACGCGGGCGTGGGCAGCGACATCGCCCCCGCCTACAGCGGCATACAGGACGGCAGCGCCGTGTGCGGCATGCCCTATGCGCAGCTGGACATCACAGACGCGGCAGCGGTCAGCCGCGTTCTGAACGATGTGAAGCCGGACGCGGTGATCCATTGCGCCGCGTGGACCGCGGTGGACGCCGCTGAGGACGCGGAGAACCGGCCGAAGGTGCGGGCCATCAACGTGGACGGCACCCGGCACATCGCCCAGGCCTGCAGGACGCTGGGCTGCAAGATGATGTACATCAGCACCGACTACGTGTTCAACGGTCAGGGAAATGAGCCCTGGCAGCCGGACTGCGAGGACTACGCGCCGCTGAACGTCTACGGCGAGAGCAAGCTGGGCGGCGAGCTGGCGGTGAAGGAACTGGTGGTGAAGCGCTTCATCGTGCGCATCGCCTGGGTGTTCGGCCTGAACGGCAACAACTTCATCAAGACGATGCTGCGGGTGGGGCAGACCCACGACACGCTCCGGGTGGTCGACGACCAGATCGGCACGCCCACCTATACCCTGGACCTGGCGCGGCTGCTGGCGGACATGATCGGGACGGAGAAGTACGGCGTCTATCACGCCACCAACGAGGGCGGCTTCATCAGCTGGGCGGACTTCGCGAAGGAAATCTTCCGCCAGGCCGGCATGAGCGTGAACGTGATTCCCGTGACCACCGCCGAATACGGCCTGTCCAAGGCCGCGCGGCCCTTCAACAGCCGGCTGGACAAAGGCAAGCTGGCGGAGAATGGGTTTGCGCCGTTGCCGGGGTGGAAGGACGCGGTGGGAAGGTATCTGCAGGCAGCAGGTATTTCTGAGTGATGATTCTCGTGTATCTGGAGAGAAGGGGGACGATGAAGTTGAGAAAGTACTGGATTGCTACCATTACCGCAGTTATACTGAGTGTATTGATAGTTATAGTCTCAATGATTTCACGGCCAGATACCGCAGTTCCAGAAAGCAGTTTGAAAGCCGAAGAGTCGGTCTTAAGCAGCATCACTTTGGATCCGGTAAACGCTGAATTGGATGAAACCTTGAATTATGTCATTACAGCCGGGGACGCTCAGCTGTATATCGGCGGGATTGAGGAAGAGATAAATGCCCTGATCATTGATCTGGATAGACCTCTACCGTATGGTACGGTCTATCAACTCTATTATTCAAAAGATGGTTCAGGGTGGAATGAATCGTATTCCGTGTTGGGAAGGAGCCAGGCCGACTCGGATCTCTTGGTGATAAGATTGCCGGAAGCATACTATTATGATGGGCTTCGCTTGGATATTGACGCGAACTACACGATCGAAGATATTGGAATAATCAAAAAAGGAAATGAAGTATATTCCGGCAAGAGCTATCTTGAGAGTGTGCTAAAGGGGCGGTCACCCATTCCTTTTCGGCACTTCCTGATAACACTCGCCATCATTTTGTGTGAAGCACTTTTGATCGCGTGGAAGCTTGAGAGCATAAAGGCAACACTGGAAAAAGCGAAGAAGAACAAGGCCGCGCTGATACGCACATGCGTCATCTGTCTGGGATGCGCGGTATTGGGTTATGTGGCTTGGGTGTTGATGTACAACATGAAGCTTACCAATTCATCATCCGGATATACCATCTTTCTGTATATCGACATTTGCGTGATGATTGGTTTATTGGCTGCACATCATCGACAGATTGGCATTAGTCCGGAGAAAGGGTTTATTATAATTGCCTTGGGGATTGGACTGCTGTTCGCGGTATTGGAACCCGCATCGTCTTACCTTTCCTACGATGATGAAATACATTATTCGCGAGCGCTTCGTTTGAGTTATGGTGACACGCCCTATATATCTGAGGCGGAAATGAAGGTTGCAATGCGTGGCGCTCCGAATCAGATTACAATAGAAAACAAAGAAACGGCTTCACAGTATTTGAATGGACTTCATTTCAGAGAAAGAGGAGGCGATAATAACTCTGAGATTGTTCCATACTATGCGGCCGTCTCATATCTACCTGCTGCGGGTGCGATATGGTTGACAAGAATACTTGGGTTTCCTTTTACAAGCACGTTTATTGCCGGCCGAGTTGGCAATCTGCTGTGCTATGCAATAGTGGTGTATTTTGCCATCAAACAGTTGAAATTCGGGAAGCTGTTCGCTGGTGCGCTATGCTTGCTTCCGACGATATTGTTTCTGGCAGGCAACTACTCTTATGATACTTTTTGTATTGCTTTTATACTGCTTGGCATCTGTATCTGGCTGGGGGTTTATCAGAATCCACAGTCCAGGATGACCGGCGAAAAAGCAACGGTCATGCTGATTGCGCTTGTCATGGGAATCCTGCCTAAGACGGTATACTTTCCAATGACCATGATCGTTCTGTTCTTGCCGAAGAATAGATTTTCATCTAAAGCATCTTCCATACGATATAGATGGGCGGTCATTATGACAATGGGGCTGCTGTTATTCTCGATCGCAGCGCCATTTGTGATTGGAAACAATGGCAGTACCCTTTATAGCGATACCCGTGGAGGGGTCAATGTAGATGCGAAAGGCCAGATCGCCTATATACTGGGTAATCCGATGTGGTACGCGGGCATTCTTCTGAGAAGTATATTCGAGATTTACTTCAAACCTTCCAGTATCATGGCCACTATAACTGGCTGTGTACGGGCAACCGCCTACGTTGACGCACAAGGAGTGGCTTTCCCGGAGATGGCCGCCGTGGTTTATCTGGTGATTGTCTTTATTGCATGGCTGCTTTCTTATGATCAATACGAAAACTACAAAGCAGGTATTCCTATTTGGATTAAGTTGATGACGTGTGTGGTGAGCTTTGGAGCTATTTGCGTAGCGGCGACGAGCATGTATTGTGGCTTTACAGAAGTTGGAAGCTCGTCTATTGGTGGTTTTCAGGAACGATATCTGTTGCCCGCGATTATTCCCATGCTGCTCGCCATTCGACCTGCTGTATATTATGACAAGGAAATACGACTCAATTGGCTCAAGACAAGAGTTGTATATGCAGAGGCGTTGATTATGTTGATTGGCATGTGGCCGTTTATCAAATGCTTCATGTAGCGCAGGGACACAATTGATTACGGATACAGGGTTATTTTGTACAATATAGAGGCGCCTGTCTGTGGAGGGGTATTAGATGAATACGGAAAAATGGGGACGCAACGTTATACTGGGCCAAAATGCTTCCATTGGGGATGGGGTATACATTGGACATAATTGCATCATCGAAGACGGCGCCGTTATTGGTGATCATACCTACATCGACAGCAATACCATCGTCAGAAGCAATGTGACAATTGGGCCTGACAGCAATATCGGCGCCAATTGTATCATTGGAGAGTACTGGATGGATTTTTACCGGGATCACACTCCGCACGACCATCCCTTAACCATCGGCAGGAACGCGTTGATTCGCAGTGGTTCCATACTGTATGCCGGATCGACCATTGGAGATGACTTCCAGACCGGTCATCAGGTTACCATTCGCGAGAAGGCGATGATTGGCAACCATGTGAGTATTGGTACGCTTTCAGACGTTCAGGGCAACTGCAAGCTGGGTAATTATGTGCGGCTTCACAGCAATGTGCATATCGGGCAGCTCTCGGTGGTGGATGATTTTGTGTGGATCTTCCCGTATGTGGTTCTGACGAACGACCCTACGCCTCCGTCTGAACACTTTGTGGGGGTTCATGTCCATCCTTTTGCGATAGTCGCGACAGGCGCCGTGATCATGCCTGGGCTGGATATCGGTCAGGACAGCCTGATCGGGGCCGGCGCGATTGTCACAAAATCGGTGGATGCCTACGCGCTCGCCGTCGGAAACCCGGCGAAGGTTATCTCCGATGTGAGAAAGATCAAGAACAAGATCACCGGGGAGGATGTCTATCCCTGGCGCGAGCATTTCAGCCACTACATGCCATGGGATGAGACGGGCTTTGAGGCTTGGTATGCTGCGCTTGATATTGAAGAGAAGAAGCGATACGCTCTTGCAGAATTGAAGGAATGAGGCAGAGATCATGTTGAAGATAAACACTGTTACCGTGATAGGTGTAACCGGCACGATGGGCGCGAACATTGCAGGGATATTTGCCTCTTTCGGAGAAGCGAAGGTGTATTGCGTCGGGCGCGACATTGAGAAGGTCAGGAGGACGATTCCGCGCATTGTCAAGTCCGTCAAGGCGGACGCCATCTCGAAGAAGCTCATTCCCGCGGATTTCTCTACGCTCGAGGAATGTGTCAGGCAGTCGGACCTGGTGTTTGAAAGCAGCAAGGAGGACATCGACGTGAAGACGGAGATTGCCGAACGGGTGAGTTCCGCGCTTCAACCGCACGCCATTTCCGGAACGGGTTCCTCCGGCCTCTCCATTACCCGGATAGCGGAGTGCTATCCGGAAGCGCTTCGCGGGCACTTTTTCGGCATCCATATGTTTAACCCGCCCTATACCCTGCCGCTCTGTGAATTGACGCCGACCGTTTACTCGGACAAGGCGCTTCAGGCGGAGCTGAAGGCCTATTTGAGCGAGAAACTGATCCGTACGGTCGTGGAGGTCAAGGACAGTCCTGCCTTCCTTGGCAATCGGATCGGCTTTCAGTTTATCAATGAGACGCTGCAGTATGCTCAGAGATACAAGGACAACGGCGGAATCGACTACATTGACGCGCTCCTGGGCTCGTTTACAGGGCGAACGATGGCTCCGTTGGTCACCTCTGATTTTGTCGGATTGGATGTCCACAAAGCGATTGTTGACAATATCTATGAGAACACGCACGACTACGCTCATGAAACCTTTGTGCTGCCTGACTTCGTCACACGGTTGGTGGAGGCGGGGAAGCTGGGTCGGAAGACTGGCGGAGGCCTGTACCAGCTTGTTAAGTATGACAATGGCCTGAAGCGGCAAACGGTGTACGACATCAATACGGGGCTCTACCGGGATCTGATTCCATATGCGTTCCCGTTTGCCGAGAAGATGAAGAAGAGCATTGCAGAGGGCGATTACGCGCGGGCATTTGAGCGGCTGGTGAATAACCGTTCCCAAGAGGCAGAGATCTGCCTCTCATTCCTCCTGAAGTACATCGTGTACAGCCTCTACGCGACAAGGGAAGTTGGCTATACGATCGAGGCAGCGGACGATGTCATGGCTACCGGCTTTAATTGGTGTCCGCCCCTGGCGATGTATCAAGCTCTGTCAATCGTTGCGGATGTGCCTACGCTGATAAGAGAGCGCCTTCCTGAGATCTGCGGTAGCGTTGATCTTGACGAGCTGTTGGCCGATGTCAAGCCATCCAGGTATGACTACCGTATCTACTTTAAATCCGGGAGGAAGATGAGATGAGCAAAGTATATATTCTCGGCGGCGCTCAGACCGATTTTGAAAGAAACTGGACCAAAGAGGGCAAGGGAATGGTCGCGCTTCTGAAAGAGGCTGTGGCTGATGGCCTGGAAGGCGCTGGCTTGTCTTACGATGATCTGAAAGAACTCAATGCGGATAATCGTGTCGCATGCTTTGTGGGAAATTTCATTGCGGAAAAATATGTGGATCAGGGGCACCTTGGAGCGTTTCTCACAGAGGTCGATCCCGCTTTCTATGGGGTTCCCAGCGCCCGCTATGAGGCGGCCTGTGCAAGTGCCTCGGTGGCCATCGACGCAGCCCAAACCAAGATCAAGGTTGGGGATTATGATGTCGCGATCGTGGTCGGCTGGGAATTGATGAAAACGGTAGAATCCCGCGTTGGCGGTGACTTCCTGGGGCGCGCAGCTTTCTATGAGAGGGAAGGCAAGGGGATTGATCTGCCATTTCCGAAGCTGTTCGGCCGCCTTGCGGATGAAACATTAAAAAAATACCCGGATCTGGACGAAAACCGCTATATGGATGCGTTGGCGAAGATCAGTGTTATCAATTATGGAAACGCAAAGCGGAATCCTCTCGCTCAGACGCGCAAGTGGTTCATGAGCTATGAGCAGGCCAGCATGAGAGGAACCGAGACAAATCCGTTGGTTGGCGGTCGCCTGGCTGTGTCTGATTGCTCGCAGGTGACAGATGGCGCGGCGGTTGTTGTGCTGTGCAGCGAAAGGTTTGTCAGGGAACGGGGCATTGAGAACAAGCCTACCATACGGGGGTTTGGCCATAGAACAGCTCCGATGCTCTTTGACAAGAAAATGGCAGATAACGCAGACAGCCTGTTCGTCCTGCCCTGGACGCGCCAGGCTTGTCTGGACGCTTACAGGCGTTCCGGGCTGGATGTCGATGATATAGATGTGTTTGAGACCCATGATTGCTTTACGTCCTCCGAGTACGCCGCGATTTCTGCTTTCGGGCTGGCTGAACCGGGTAAAGAATATGAGGCCGTGGAATCGGGTCTGATCGCCTTCAATGGCGACAAGCCGATCAATCCCAGCGGTGGGCTCATTGGATGCGGGCATCCGGTGGGCGCATCAGGGGCCCGAATGCTCCTTGATCTGTATAAGCAGGTCACCGGGACCGCCGGTGATTATCAGGTTGTCGGCGCCCAAAACGGTATGATGTTGAACATTGGCGGCAGCGCCACAACAAATTACGTCTTTATCGTAGGAATACAGTGAATCTGAATAAGGGTGATGCGAATGAAAACGCTGATTGTCATTCCGGCCTACAATGAGGCGGAAAATATCGTACGCGTGATAGAAGAGCTGAAGGCTGTGGTTCCACAATGCGATTACATCATTGTAAATGACGGCTCAATGGATAACACGGTCAGCATTTGCAAGGGGCACGGCTATCATCTTCTGGCGCTTCCAGCCAACTTGGGCCTTTCCGGCGCTGTCCAAACCGGTATGCGATATGCCTATGAAAAGGGCTATGATGCCGCGATCCAGATCGATGGGGACGGTCAGCATGATCCGAGCTATATCCAACAGATGATTGATACGATGGAAGAGACAAAGACGGATATTATCATCGGTTCGCGCTTTGTCACTCAGAAGAAGCCGAACACACTGAGAATGCTTGGCAGTGCGATTATTGAACGAGCGATAAAGCTGACTACCGGCGTGACCATCAAGGATCCCACTTCCGGAATGCGGTTATATGGAAGGCGGCTGCTCTATCATATGGCCTATGGGGTGAATTACACCCCCGAACCGGATACAGTGGCCTATCTGCTGAGAAGCGGGGCGAGAGTTCAGGAAATGCAGGTGTCGATGCGGGAGAGAACGGCGGGAGAGAGCTATCTGAATCTCGGACGGTCAATCCAGTATATGACCCAGATGTGCATGAATATCATCTTCATACAGTGGGTGCGGAAGAGGAGTGAGCTATAGTGTCTTGGGCAATGAGAGTGATTCTGATCATCGGTTCTGTTTTGACGACCGTATATGTTCTCAGGCGCATTCGCAAGAGCAAGATGCGCACGGAAGACTCGGTGTATTGGCTGCTCTTTTCGGTAGTCCTGGTTATATTGGGCGTGTTTCCTGGAATTGCCATCGCGGTTTCGAATTGGATTGGAGTACAAAGCGCAGCAAATCTGGTCTTCCTGGTGGTGATCTTCCTGTTGCTGATCAAGATATTCTCACAGGATCAGAAAATTTCCAAGCTGAATTCCCAGATCACCCAAACGATCCAGTCGGTCGCGATATCTCAGGAAGAGGAAGCGGGAAAATGAGAGTACACAATGAAGTGAGATTCTCGGAATACGTATCTACATGCATTAAGGGGTAGGTTTTTTTAGTGTTTAGGAACTGGTTGACGAATGACAACAGGGCGGGTATTGTTCGCAGTACGTATTTTTGGAACTTCGCCGCAAATGCAATCTATTCGATACAATCCGCTGTTCTGCTGATTGTTATTACAAGGTGTGGGAACCTGATTGAAGCGGGTGTCTTTTCACTGATATATGCCAATACGCATATGCTGTCGTCCATTGGCAACTATAACATGCGCAATTTTCAGGTTTCTGACGCGAAAAATGAATACACATTCAGAAACTACTGGACTTCGCGCATCCTTTCCTGTGGGTTGATGCTCGTGGTGGGATGCGCATATGGCCTCATCAGCTATCACGACGTACGCTCTGTTTCCGTTGTCTTATTCTTTGTCGGATACCGTATCACCGATGGAATCGAAGATGTGGTGCATGGGTTGGTGCAGAAGGAGGGAAGATTGGACATTGCTTCCTTTGCCAAGACAGCGAGGATAGCGATCGCATCTCTGTTTTTCATCATCGGATATGTTGCCACAAGGGACTTGTTCTTCACCTCACTCTTGATGCTGTCAGCTTCCGCAGTGGTGCTGGCCGGTTTTGTGGTGATCATGAAAAAGGCGTTCTCTTCGTTGGATTTTCGCTTTGAATTCCAGAATGTGGGTAAGCTGCTCTGGGCTTGCCTGCCGCTGTGCGTCAGCGCACTGCTGCAAAATTATATTGTAAATTCGCCCAAGTATGCGATCGACATGGTTTTATCGTCGGATATTCAAGGGATATTCAATATTCTTTTTTTACCCGTTTTTGCGATCAATGTCTTAAGCATGTTCATCTTCAATCCGGTGGTTGCGGAGATGGGGAAATGGTGGCTTGCCGGAGAAAAGGGAAGGCTGATAAAAAGCGTTCGCATTCATGTGCTTGTTTTGCTGTTGATCACACTGCTGGCAGCTGCGGGAGGGTATCTGTGCGGATGTGAATTACTCGGCTTCGTATATGGCGTTGATTTGAGGGTATACAAGAAGCTGTTGTCGGCTCTGATGCTGCTGGGCGGCGTAACGGCATTGGCAACTTTCTTCTCGGTCGTCGTGACGATCATGAGAAAACAGAATCGGATCATCATCGCATATGCGGTCGCGGTCATTGTCAGCCTGATCGTATCCAGGCCTCTCGTTGAGAGCTATGGGCTTGGCGGTGCGGCGATGCTGTACGGTGTGGTTATGATGACCGTTATGCTCATACTATTGATCAGCGTGATGCGGGGATTACACAGTAAGACGATGACTGTCAATCGATGACAGGAGGTCGGTAAGAGAATGCGTGAAGAGAAGCTGTTTTCGTTTGCCGTCATTACCTATAAGCGTTTTGGGGGCGTGATCAAGACTGTTGAAAGCGTCTTTCAACAGGACTATCCCCGCATTGAGTTGATACTCTCTGATGATGGCTCCGAGAATTATTACGACGCGATAGATGAAATCAGAAGCTACATTGAGGCCAATAAGCCTGAAAATGTTGAAAACATCGTCTACTCACATCTGCCCCAGAATCAGGGAACCGTTAAGAACATCAATAATGCGGTGAATAAAGCCAACGGCGAGTTTTTTAAGGCGTTGGGCGGCGGAGACGTATTGGCCTGCCCTGATGCGCTGAGCCGGTATGCCCGCTATCTGGAAGAGCACAAAGTGCGGATTGTTTTTTCAAAGCTTGAAGGTATTACGCCTGACGGCACGATCGTGAAGCATCTTGCTTCGTGCGAGGAAAACTACGATCTCCTTCGATCATTCAGCTGTGAGCAACTGTGCGACAGGCTCTGTGCGCGCAACTGCCTGCCTGCCCCCGCCTGGTGCGCGACCAGGGAGCTGTTTGAGCGCAACGGTTTTTTCCATGAGGACGTGAAGCTGATCGAAGACTATCCATATTGGATCACACTATGCAGGAACCAAGAAAAAATCGGGTTCATGGATGATGTACTGATCCGGTATCAGCTGGACGGTGTGTCCAGCGCGGGGAGCTATGGTGTTCAGTTCATGAAAGACTTGTTTATCATCTATCAGAACTATATTTTTCCCTACGACAGGAGAATGGGCGTTTTTCAGCCGGTATACAACGCCTTGAAAAGCGGAGGCTTGCAGGCGTATATGGCCAAGGCTGAATGGGGCAAATACAGTGCAGCGGAAAAGGCAAAGGCCTATATGAAGTATGGTCTCTTCTTCTTATACATCAAGCTTGGGAACATGAGAATGGCATTACGCAATAAACAGAGGTGAGGACGATGCAGGTTGTCAAATATGTATTTCAGCCACACGGCGACGACAGAGGCCAATTGGTTGCACTGGAAGAGTTCAAGGATATTCCCTTCAGAATCAAGCGCGTTTACTACATGTACGATACCGGAAAGGGTGTGACGCGGGGATATCATGCCCATAAATCCCTTGAACAGATACTGATCTGCATCCACGGGAGTTGCAAGATCATGCTCGACAATGGGAGTGAGAAAAAGGTCATCCCGCTTGAAAAACCCTATGAAGGGCTCTATGTGTCCCACCTCATGTGGCGGGAAATGTTCGATTTCAGCCCGGATGCCGTGTTGATGGTCCTGGCGTCGGAGCTGTATGATGAATCAGATTATATCCGGGACTATGATGTGTTTCTGAAACATGTGCAGGAATGCGCGGAGCAGAACGCTGCAAGCGAGGTGTAAAGTGATGAAGATACCGTTTGTTTCCTTTCTTCCGATGGAGAGAGAACTTGACAGCGAACTGAGGCAGGCGTTTGACAGGGTATTCAGCCGTTCCTGGTATATTGAAGGGGTTGAAGACGAAGCCTTTGAAAAGGCTTTTGCTGAATATTGCGGTGTCCATTATTGTGTCGGCGTGGGAAACGGGTTGGACGCGCTCATGCTCGCCCTGAAGGCGTTGGAGATTGGAGAAGGCGACGAGGTCATTGTTCCGTCCAATACTTATATCGCTACAGCCTTGGCAGTTACCTATGTTGGCGCGAAGCCTGTTTTCGTGGAACCCAAAATTGAGACCTTCAACATTGATCCTGACAGAATTGAAGCAGCCATCACAGGTAACACAAAGGCAATCATGCCCGTACACCTGTACGGACAGGCTTGCGATATGGACCCGATCATGGATATTGCGCGCGTGCACCATCTGAAGGTGGTCGAGGACTGTGCGCAGGCCCATGGGGCGACGTACAAAGGCCGGAAGGTGGGAACATTCGGAGATGCTGCGGGATTCAGCTTCTATCCTGGGAAAAACCTGGGCGCCCTCGGCGATGCCGGAGCCACTGTGACGAATGATGAGGGGTTGGCTCAAAAAATCAGGGCTTTGGGCAACTACGGTTCTGATTACAAGTATCATCATATTTACAAGGGAAACAACAGCAGACTGGACGAGATGCAGGCTGCGTTCCTCGCCGCCAAGCTGCCCGTTCTGGACAAGATGAACGAAGAACGGCGCCGAATCGCCCAAAGGTATATGAGCGAAATCAGCAACCCGCTCGTGACGCTTCCCACCGTGGAAGAGGCCTATGTTCCGGTGTGGCACATCTTTGCGATTCGCTGCAAAAACAGAGACCAGCTTGAGCGCTTCCTGACCGACGCCGGTATCGGAACGAACAAGCATTATCCTATCCCCATGCATCTGCAGAAGTGTTACGCGGACCTCGGCTTCAAGGAAGGTGATTTCCCGATTGCCGAGGAAATCAGCCGTACAGAGCTCAGTATACCGATGTATTATGGGATGACTGAGGCAGAGATATCGCACGTGATCGACACGATCAATGCATTCAGGATTTGACTGTTGAGAAGAAAAACACCCAATGTACCCCAAACAACCGAATCGCCGATACATCGTCATGGACGCTTTGCAGGCGTTCCCATCTTGCTGTAAATGTCAACTAAGAACAATCGCGCCAAAGTGCTCATTCCCACTTTAAAATACGCCTTCTCCGTCATGACCACCGTGATGGCGGCCTGCGCCGTCTCCGATTGGCGGCTTTTTGCGGTGGGGATATTGGAGCTGGGCCTGATCTGGGCGCTTTCAAACGCGCTCTTGAACGTGTTGCCGGCGGTGGGGCACGCGGTGCATTTTCTGCTGCTGCTGGCGTTCAACGCCCAGATGCTGGTGATGCGCTTCGGGAACTCGTTTATTACACTGCTGATGGTGACGAACCTGGTCTCGGTGCAGGACCTCAGCGGCGATTTCTCGACCTATCTTTTGCTGCTCGTTCCGATGCTGGTGATATTGCTGCTGCCCATGCCTGCCCTGCCGATGAAAAAACATCGGAATTGGAAGGTGTTGGGTGTCGCCGGCGGGGCGTGGCTGTGCGCGCTGCTGATCTTGGGCGCCGGATGGTCTCCCCTGGCGGGGGTGGACAGGCTGGTGAAGGAGGGCGCGGACTTTAGCAGGATGCGCGCCGGTATACAGGACCGGGGCGGGGCCGACGCGGACGTGGCCCAGTTCTACCGCCCGGGCGTGGACGATGGCCGGGCGAAGCCGGAGGCGCTGCCCGCGCGGCCCAACATCGTGCTGATATTTATCGAGGGCCTGTCCCAGAGCGTGGTGGAGGACGAGCGTAGCATCATGCCCAACATCGCTGCCCTCGAGCGGCGGACGCTCTTCTTCGAGAATTATTACAACCATACGTTCGCGACCTACAGGGGCCTGATCGGGCAGTTGTATTCGGGGCATCAGTTTTCGGACAGGGACTCAAACCAGCTGATCTCCCTGCACAGCGTGCTGCATGACATGGGCTACCGCACCGCTTTTTTCAATACCGAGCCCAACAACGCCGACTTTACCCGCTATCTGGAGGGTATGGGCTTTGACCGCTTTATCTCCGAGACCGACTGGGTGACCCAGGCGTACACCACGCTGGACTACATCACCGACCGGGACGCCCTGGACCGCCTGTTCGACATGATCGTCGAGCAGCACGGCGCCGGTCAGCCGTTTTTCACCGCGGTCTACACCCTGGGGACCCACGTATCCTTCGACAGCCCGGACGAGGTTTTCGGGGACGGAAGCAATCCGGAGCTGAACAAGTTCCGCAACATAGACGTGCAGATCGGCAGGTTCATGGAGCGCTTCGGGCAGAGTGATCTGAAGGATGATACCATTGTCGTCATTACCACGGACCACGCCACCTATGCCGACGCCGCGTTTACCGATACATTCCCGGATTATCGGCGCCATCATACAGAGATGGACCGGATTCCGCTGATGATGTACTGGAACGGCGTGGAGCCGGAGGTCGTCGACGCGCAGGGCAGAAACAGCCTGGATCTGGCGCCGACGCTGTTGGATTACATCGACCTGTCCGCTCCAAACGCCTTTTTGGGCCGAACGCTGTTCATGCCCGATGAGGGCGGCGAGGAATTGCCCTTCGACCGCTTTTTCTTTGACGGGTCCTCCGTGAGCAAAACCGGTAAGGTGCCGGGTAAAAAGGTGCCAAGCTCGGAAAGAAAGGCGGTACTGAACCGGATCCTTCAGTATTTCGCGGTTTCGATGCCGTCGGACCAGGGCTTCAGGACCAGGGACATCGACATCGCGCTGTCCGAGGATGGCAGTCAGATGTACATCACCTCCCGCTGCGACGTACAGGAGGGTCAATACCTGTGGTTCCGGGTGTGGGGCAGGCCGCACTGGCAAAACGATGTGCGGGATTACCGCGGCGAGCCGGACGCGGAGGGGCTGTGGCAGTGCCGGGTTCCGCTGGAAGATCACGGTGAAAAGGGGATCTATTACATCCACGCGTACATCGGTGACGCGCAATCCGCCCATGAGGATATGCGGATCATCATGAAGAATTACTATATCCAATGATGACAGAACAATGCTGATATGATACGACGCAATCAGAAACAACTGAATCGACTGAACGTCTTCACGGACGCCGTGCTGGTGTTTCTTTCCTACATCTTTGCCTCCTGGCTGTGGCTGGGCGTGGTGAAGCAGGACGAGAACATGGCCTCGCTGACCAATTTGCGCAACGGCGCGGGGCTGGCGGCGGTGCTGTACGCGCTGTGGACGGTGATCGTGCTGGGCGCGATGCGGGTATACCGTATGACGCGCTACAGGAAGCTCAGCTGGGAGCTTCGCAATGTGGTGCTGGGCAACCTGATCGCCCTGGTCACAGCGGCGGCGCTGCTGTACCTGTTCCGCCTGCAGGAATTCTCCCGAGGCGTGCTGGGCATCTACTACGTCACCGCCGTAACGGCGATGGTGGCCAAGCGGGTGGTGCTGCGCACTGCGCTGCGCAGCTACCGGGCCAAGGGCTACAACCTGAAGCACAACATCGTCGTGGGCGGCGGAAGCCTGGCGAAGCGCTATGCCAAAATCGTGACGGATGACAAGACGCTGGGCGTGCATCTGGCCGCCATCATTCCCCCGAAGGGCGATTGGGCCACGTGGCTGGAGGCACAGCTTCACGGCGAGGGCATCGACGAGGTGGTCCTGGCGCTGGAGCCGGAGGAGCTGGGTGTGACGGTGCAGGTCATACAGCTGTGCGAGAAGAGCGGCACGAAGGTCAGCGTGATCCCGTTCTACAACGACGTGATCCCCATCCGGGCCACCATAGACAGCATCGGCTCCATCAAGCTGATCCAGCTGCGCACCACGCCGCTGGACGAGCCCTTCAACGCGGTGCTGAAGCGGACGTTTGACATCGTGTTCAGCGCGCTGGCGCTGCTGCTGCTCAGCCCGCTGCTGCTGCTCATCGCGGCGGCGATCAAGCTGTCCAGCCCGGGACCGGTGCTGTTCAGGCAGGAGCGCGTGGGGCTGAACAAGAAGCATTTCACGATGCTGAAGTTTCGCAGCATGCGGGTGAACGAGCGGGAAGACACGGCGTGGAGCACGGATGTGGACGACCGGCGGACCTGGATCGGCGCGCTGCTGCGCAAGACGAGCCTGGACGAGCTGCCGCAGCTGTGGAACGTGCTGCGGGGAGACATGAGCCTGATCGGTCCGAGGCCGGAGATACCGTATTTTGTGGAGCAATTCCGGGAGACGGTGCCGCTGTATATGGTCAAGAACCAGGTGCGGCCGGGCATCACGGGCTGGGCCCAGGTCAACGGCTATCGGGGCGACACCAGCATTCCCCGGCGCATCGAGCACGACATCTGGTACATCGAGAACTGGTCCTTCGGGCTGGATATGAAGATCATCCTTCTGACGGTGTTCGGCGGCATGATCAATCACGAAGTCATTGGAAAACAGGAGTAGACGGGCAGAATCCATGAGAGTAAAAAGAGATGGGCAGAGCGTCAAAACCGATACGTTGCGCCGGGACATCGCCCTGCGCAGGCTTCAAACAGGGCTCGATGCCCTGTTTCCTGTTCTGTATGGCTGCTATATATTTAACCGTGCGTCTCTGGTGACGACGCTGGCGCTGCCCTGGCCAAAGAACACGAGTCGTTTTTTCCTGATCGCGCTGATGAGCGTGGGATTGGCAAGGCTCGTCGTGTGCACCGGGTTCAAACGGGTCAAGGTATGGATCGCCCTGGCGGTGGCTGTCATCTGCTACCTCTCCTATCGCGCGGGCGGCTACATGTTCTTGAACTTTCTGTGCATACTGTTCATTGGCATGATCGGCATCGACTGCCGGAAGCTGTTTCGCTGCCACGTCGTCGCGGTGCTGAGCGTACTGGCCATAGCACTCATGGCAGCGTCGACGGGCTGCGTCCAGAATATCGTCTACTGTCGGGGAGGCGTGCGCAGCAGCTGGGGCATCTGCTATCCCACCGATTTCTCCACCTATGTGTTGTTCGCGCTGATCGCGCTGTGGGCGGCCTGGGACAGGCTGCCGGATTGGGCGATGCTGCTGATCAGCCTCATCACCATCGGGCTGTCGCTGTGCGTCACGGGAAGCCGCAACAGCCAGATCTGCAGCTTTTTGTTCTTCTTTGCCATCGCGTATCTGATCTTCGAACGGCGGGTCATCGATGGGCGGCCCCGGCTGCGGTGGGTGAAGCGCGGCGTCGACGGCTTTTTGACGGCGGCGCTGCCGCTGTTTGCCCTGGCGACCTATCTGATGGTTTTCCTCTACGCGAAGGGCAATCCCGCGATGGTGCGGCTGAACGATGCGCTGACGGACCGGCTGCAGCTGTGCCTGAACGCCGTTCAGAAGTACGGTCTGCGGCCCTTCGGCGCGAAGTTCAGCATGGCCGGCCTCGGCTTTTCCACATTTCCGAATCTGGCGAACACGTTCATCGACTGCTCGTATGTGCTGATCCCCGTGCGGTATGGCTGGGTGCTGTTTCTCGCGTTGAGCGGGCTGTGGGTCGCGGCCACGGTGCGGGTCATACGCTGCGGACACCGCCGGCTGGCCATTGCGCTGGCGCTGATCGCGTTTCACTCGATCATCGAGCACCACTTCATCGAAATCCATTACAACGCGTTTCTGGCGCTGCTGTTCGCTTCGCTGCCCGCGCCGGGCTCGCTGCCCGAGCCGGGCCCGCTGCCCGCGCCGGGCAACGCGATCAAATCGGAGCATGGCGCGCCGGGGCGCCGGAGGGCCGTTGAGGCTTCCGCCATCGCGGTGGCGGCGCTGGCCGGCATGTTCTTCCTGATGGGACCGCGGGCGCTGACGCGGTTGCGCACCGCGTTCCACGCGCTGAACTGGCAGGGCGGCGGCCGGGCGCTGCCGGTGATCCTGCTGGCTCTGGCGGCGATCGTCGCCGGAGTATGGGCGGCGTACAGCCTGGCCTTCGCGCTCCTCTCGCGCAGAAGGGTTTGCTGGAGGACGGCGGCATCGGCGCTGTTGTGCGTGCTGCTCTGTGCCGGCGGCTATCTCTGGACCGGACAGGTCATCGCCGGCGCGACGGCGGACAGCGCCGCAACGCTGGAGGCGGAGGACGAGGCGATGAGGACCGTCGTCGGCGCGGCGACCGGCGGCGTGTATGTGGACACATTGCCCAATGTGTACATGCGGCGCTATGGCGGCATACGCCCCACGGTGCTCGCGGGGGAGGACCTGGCCCGGTACGACGGGGCCACCGTGATCACGGACGCGGCGTCGGAGCGCAACGTGTTCTTCCAGAGGGGCTACCGCTATGCGCAGATCTCGGAGGCGCACGCCGTGTACACGGCGGATCCGGCCGTCATCGACGCGCTGGGAGCGCGGTATGCCCTTACGGATTACTGGTCCACGCCGATGCAGGTGGATCTTGAAAAGACAGCCAAGCAGAACCACCTCACCTACGGCAAATACGGCATGCTGCTGAACGGCACAGGCAAGCGCCTGAAGAAGGGACCGAGGGCGGATCTGTACGAGGGCTGCTATGAGGTGACCTACGAGCTGGTGCTGCCCAAAAAGACCATGCGGAAGATCGATAAAACGGGCGAGGACGCGCTGGTGTGTACGCTGCGCGTCACGGCCTTCAAACGCGCGATGACCTTGAATGAGGTCCCGGTATACAGGAGCCAGTTTAATGAAAAACGACGGTTGAAGGTGACCGTCCCCTTTGCCATGGCGGGCGCCCGGGATGTGGATTATCTCGCCCTCACCGAATCCGGAATGAAGGTGTATATCCGGCGGATCAGCTGCCGGAAGACGGGCCGCGTTTGACATTGACAGACCAACAGAAAACCCGCAACAGCCGTGTGTTGCGGGTTTTCTGTATATATGAGGCCGGAGGCGATGTGCGGGATCACCGCCGCGCCTCCGGGCCCGGCGGATCGACCTTTCCGGTCCTGAGCGTTTCCAGGTTGCGCTTGCCGTACAGGCACAGCGACAGCAGCACCGCGGCGGCGCACACGCCGATCAGCGCCAGGGACGCCGCCTGCGGCATGTCGGGCCACAGCAGGTGGGAGAGCATCGCCGCGTACAGCAGCACCGTGGCCAGCTTGCCGTGCCAGCGGGCGGCATGCACCCAGCCGGTGCGCCGGATGATGACCCAGTTGGCGATGCCGGTGACCGCCTCCTTCACGAACATCAGGCCCACCAGCGCCCAAATGATGGGTTGGCGGGCGGCCAGGCAGATCAGCACGGCGCCCTGGGTCAGCTTGTCGGCGACGGGGTCGAGTATCTTGCCCACGTCGCTGACCATGTTGAAGCGCCGGGCGACGATGCCGTCGGTCACGTCGGTCACGGCCGACGCGCACAGCACGGCGAAGGCGGCGAGGGTCTGCCCGTTATGATACAGTATCACAAACACCGGGATCAGGCACAGCCGCAGGCAGGACATCAGGTTGGGTATGGTCCAGAATCCGTTCTTTTTCATCGAATAAACTCCTGTGGGGGAGACGGCGCGGGCGCCGTCACCTGTGGATCAGCGGGCGAAGCCGCCGCTCGTAGACGACCATCATGATGCCCAGCAGCCGGTCGTACAGCAGCAGCGTGACGTTCGCCAGCAGCGCGAACGCGATCAGCATCGCGCGGGACATCTCCGCGTATTCCGCCATCACGGCGGGCATCACGAACACGAACGCGACGCACAGCAGCATCGTGCCGGCGGAGGCGTTGAATACGGCCAGCTTGCACGCCACCCGCACAGGGCGGCGGCGCATGGCGTCCAGCCGGGGCTTCAGCGCCGGGTAGTAGCCCAGGAACGCGAACAGCAGCGCGCTCTCCTTGTCGGGAGAGAGCATCAGGGCCAGCGCGGAGACGGCGATCCAGGCGGAGAGCGCCCACTTCGCGCCGTATTCCCGCAGGATGGGCAGCAGGGTCAGCCCCGCGATGGCCGGGGAACAGAAGGTCATCACCGGGATCACGCCCCCCGCCATCATCACCGCCGCGCCCAGCGCCACCATCACGCCGCACAGCGCGATCCTGCGACTCTCGCGGTTCATTAGGTTACCTCCCATCGGTTTTCACTTTACAGGGGCGATTCCTTCGGGAATCGCCCCTGTAAAGCGCAACAGCCGGTTTTTTACAGGCTTTCCAGCAGCTTTACCGCGGCGTCCGAATAGGCGTTCAGCAGGGCCTTGGTGGTCTCCTGGTCCCGGGAGACGGCGTTCACGTACAGCTTGATCTTCGGCTCGGTGCCGGAGGGCCGCACGCAGATCCACGCCTTGTTCTCCAGCTCGAAGTACATCACGTTGCTCTTGGGCAGCGTGAGGACCTCGGTGCTGCCGTCGCAGGCGGTGCGCACGCTGGTCTGGTAGTCGCGCACGGCCACGACCTTCTCGCCGGCGAAGTCCTTCGGCGGGTTCTCGCGCAGCGCGGCCATCGTGTGCTGCATCTTCTCCAGGCCGTCCTTGCCGGGCAGCACGAAGGAGGTCACCTTGTCGCCGTAGTAGCCGTACTGCTCGTACAGCATGTCGATGGCGTCGGCCAGGGTCTTGTTGTACATCTTCTTGTACCAGCTGGCGGCCTCGGCGATCAGCATGCAGGCGTTCACGCCGTCCTTGTCGCGCACGTCGGTGCCGGACAGGTAGCCGTAGCTCTCCTCAAAGCCGAACATGAAGGTGTTGCAGCCGGTGGTCTCGAAGATGTGGATCTGCTCGGCGATGTACTTGAAGCCGGTCAGCACCTTGATCAGCTTGCAGCCGAAATCCTCGGCGATGGCCCGGGCCATCTCGGTGGACACGATGGTGGTCACCGCGGCGGCGTTGGCGGGCAGCTCGCCCCGCTGCTTCTTCTGGCTGAGGATGTAGTGCAGCAGCAGGCAGCCGATCTGGTTGCCGTTCAGAAGCCGCAGGCCGCTGTCGGTCATGCAGGCGATGCCCACGCGGTCGCAGTCTGGATCGGTGCCCACGCACAGGTCCGCGCCCAGTTCCTTCTGCATCTGAAGCGCCAGCGTGAAGGCGGCCGGGTCCTCGGGGTTCGGCACCTTCACGGTGGGGAACTCGCCGTCGGGCAGCTCCTGCTCCTTGACCACGTACACGTGCTTCATGCCGATCTCGTCGAATATGCGGCGCACCGGTATGTTGCCGGAGCCGTGCAGCGGCGTGTAGACGATCTTCAGCACGTCGCCCATCTCGCGGGTCAGCTCCGGGTTCACGGCCAGCTTCTTGATGGCGGCGATGTAGGCGTCGTCGACCGCCTTGGGGATGTAGGTCAGAAGGCCCTTGTCCAGCGCCGCCTGCTCGTCCATGGGCAGGGATTCGGCGAAGGAGGTCTGGGGCAGCAGGTCGGTGATGCCCTTGACGGACTCCGGCGGCATCTGCGCGCCGTCGGTCCAGTACACCTTGTAGCCGTTGTACTGGGCGGGGTTGTGGCTGGCGGTGATCACGATGCCGGCGATGCAGCCCAGGTGGCGCACCGTGAAGGACAGCACCGGCACGGGCCGCAGCGAATCGTACAGGAACACCTTCACGCCCGCGGCGCACAGCACCAGCGCGGCCTCCCGGGCGAACTCGGTGCTCTTGCGGCGGGAATCGTAGGCGATGGCCACGCCCTTCTGAGCGCCGTCCGGCGTGGTCAGTATGTACTTGGCCAGCGCCCGGGACACCCGGCGCACGTTGTACTTGTTCAGCCGGTTCGTGCCGGCCCCCAGCACGCCGCGCATGCCCGCCGTGCCGAACTCCAGGTCGCGGTAGAAGCGGTCCTCGATCTCCTTCGGGTCGTCCTTGATGGACAGCAGGTCCTGCACGGTCTCCGCGTCGTCGGCGAAGTCACGCAGCCACTGCTCGTAAAGCTTCATGGGCTCCATGGATCCAACCTCCTTCGTTGTTAATGAGGAATGAGGAATTCCTCATTCATTTAGGCTTCCTTCGAAGCGAGAAAATCGTTCAGCTTCTGAACCAGCTCGTCGGCGTCGGTGCCGTGGGCGGCGCAGCCCATCTCCAGGCTCTCCATCATCGAGAAGGGGCAGCCCATGCAGTGCATGCCGTATTCCATCATGATCGGTGCGGTCTCGCGGTCGATTTCAAGCACCTCGCCGATGCTCATCTGCTTTGTGATCGTGGCCATTGATATACCTCCATGCTATTTGAAAGGATCGGTGGAACTTCGTCATTTCCAACCAATTATAGTGTACAACAAAAGCGGGGGAAATGCAAGGAAATTCTGCAAACGTGAAGATGCTGTGATTCGCGAAAAAATAACGCATTCTCCGAGAGGAAAAGAGGGGGAAATGTCGAAAAATCTGAATTTGGGATTCAATGAGACCTTGGAGTCTGTTTCTAAGATGATGGAGGGAATGACTATGAAAGTGGAACAGAATCTGCCCATCGTTCGCGAGCGCAAGCTGGCGATACTGAAGGGTGACCCGGACCTCTGCGCCCAGCAGAAAAACGCCGGGAAGCTGCTGGCCAGGGAGCGCATCGCGCTGCTGCTGGACGCCGCCAGCTTTGTGGAGCTGGATGTGCTGAACGCGGACGCGGGCGTCGTGACGGGCTACGGCACCATCGACGGCAACCCCGCCTACGTCTACGCCCAGGACTTCACCGTGAAGGGCGGCTCCGTGGGCATGGACCACGCGCGCAAGGTGCTGAAGGTGATGGGCCTGGCCGAGAAGACCGGCGCGCCGCTGTTCGCGCTGCTGGACACCGCGGGCGCGCGCCTGGATGAGGGCGTGGACGCCATGAACGCCTACGCGCTGATGGCCGGCAAGGCCAGCGCGCTGTCCGGCGTGGTGCCCCAGGTTGCGCTGGTGCTGGGTCAGTGCGGCGGCATCGCCTCCGCCATCGCCGGCATGAGCGACATCACCATCATGAGCAAGAACGGCGCGCTGTTCGTCAACGGCCCGCAGGTGGTCTCCGCCGTAACCGGCAAGGAAGTGAACATGGAGGAGCTGGCGCACGCGCAGGCCTCCATGCGCTCGGGCGTCGCGCAACTGACCGCCGATACCGACGAGGACGCCATCGCGCTGGCCCGCAAGCTGGCCGGCATGCTCCCCGCCAACAACATGGACGAGGTCTTCGGCGACACCGTGGACGACGTCAACCGCGAGCTGGGCGACCTGAACGCCATCGACGCCGTCGAGGACGTGCGCGACGTGATCCGACGCGTGGCCGACATGAACGACATCGTGGAGCTCAGCGAGGGCTTCGCGCCCTCCATGGTCACCGCCCTGGGCAAGATCGGCGGCAGCACCGTGGGCTTCATCGCCAACCAGCCCTCAAAGGACGAGGGCCGCATCACGGTGTACGGCGCGAAGAAGGCGTCCCGCTTTGCCGCCTTCTGCGACTGCTTCTCCATTCCGGTGATCACCGTCGTGGATTCGCTGGGCATGAAGGTTTCCACCGCGCCCCAGGGCGAGCTGGCCCGCGCCGGCGCGCAGCTGATGTACGCGCTGACCGAGTCCTCCAACGCCCGCGTCGCCCTGATCACGGGCAACGCCGTGGGCATGGCCTACGCCGCGATGGCCTCCCGCGCCGCCGCGGACATGGTCTACGCCTGGCCGGGCGCCGTGATCAGCGCCGTGACGCCGAAGATCGCCGTGCAGCTGAACAGCGCGGATGCGCTGAAGAGCGCGGACGATCCCTACGCCAAGCGCGCCGAGCTGGAGCAGGCCTACATGAGCGACGTGGCCGACGGCGTGAACGCCGCGAAGAAGGGCTATGTGGACGACGTGATCGAGCCGGCCCAGACCCGGCAGATCCTGGCCTCTGCGCTGGAGATGCTCTCCGGCAAGCGCGAAGCCAGGCCCGCCAAGAAGCACGGCAACATGCCGCTGTAAGGAGGCGTGGAAATGAGCATACTCGGAAAGATCGTGTATGGCCTTCAGGTGGCCGCCATCGGCCTGGTCGTTGTGTTCCTGGGCCTGGCCATACTGATCGGATTCATTACCCTGATGGCGCAGGCGTTCAAGGCCATTGACGGCAAGAAGAGCGCGAAGGCCGCCGAGGCCGCCCGCATCGCCGAAGCCGCCCGCGCCGCCGAAGCGGCCAAGGCCGCTGCCGCCGCGCCCGCGCCGGCAGCTGAGCCGGTGGTCGAGGAGGTCGTCGACGACAGCGCGCTGATCGCCGTGATCGCCGCCGCCATCGCCGCCTTCACCGACTCCGACAAGCAGCTGGTGGTGCGCAAGGTGCGCCGGGTGTCCGGCTGGAACCGCGCGGGTCGCGCGGAGCAGGTTTATCGGTTCTGATTCAGGGAACAGGGAACAGGGAACAGGGAACAGTCAATGCGTCCGACGCGTCGTTCCACACCCGGATCCTCATTCCTCACTATAATGAAGAAAATCGAGGAGGAAATTACTATGCGCAAGTTTGCGATCACCGTGAATGGTCAGTCCTATGAAGTGGAAGTCGAAGAGATCGGCGGCGCCCCGAGCTTTGCCGCCGCGCCTGTAGCGATGATGAGGGTATCGGCCTCAATCTCTTTCTCCCCGTCAATTGTGATGCGGAAAGGGCGCTGTGATAAATCGGCCTTAGTTGCCGATCCCTGACGGATATCGGCCCCGAAATTACGCGCCTGCTCCCTCATTCCGTCCGTGAGCGTGATGGCGTCCGGCATGGGCTGCCCGTCCATCGGCATCTATTCCTATGAGCTGTTCACCATGTACGGCGTGGACAACATCATCCGCATCGGCTCCGCCGGCGCGATCTCCCCGGACCTCAAGCTCCGCGACGTGGTGGCGGGCATGGGCGCGTGTACCAACTCGTCCTTTGCCCAGCA
>CACYTF010000024.1 GCA_902777335.1 uncultured Eubacteriales bacterium | reverse complement strand
GCTGGTGGGCGCGGGCGCGGCGGGCCTGGCGGTCGTCGCGCTGCCCGAGCGCTGGGCCCGGGCCGCGGCGAATCTGGCGCGCCCCGACCCGGACCCCTGCGACCCGCAGCTTTTGGCGGACCGGCTGCAGCGGGACGCCGCCCGGCGGCTGTACGCGCTGGGCGCGGCCTTCGGCGACCTGGCGGAGGGCTACCGCGCGCCGGTGAAGCTGCCCGACGAGCAGGCGCTGATCCAGAAGCTGCGGGACGCGCTGTGCGCGGGCTGCGGCGGCTACGCCCAGTGCTGGGACGGCGGCAGGGACGGCGGCGCGCGGCTGCTGTGCGACCTGATCGCCCGGGCGGTGGCCCAGTCCGGGGAGGCGCCCCTGTTCGAGGGGGAGGGGCCGCCGGAGCTGGCCCGGCGCTGCCGCCGGGGGCGGCTGATCCCCGAGCGCCTGCAGGAGCCGCTGGAGGACTTCGCCACCGCCCGCCGGGCGGAGCTGAGGCGGGGTTCGGAGAACAAGCTGGTCGCGCGGCAGTTCGAGCAGGCGCGGCGGTTGATCGAAGGCTTGGCACAGCGCCAGGCCGGGCCCATGAAGCTGCGCCGGCGGCAGGCGGCCCGGGCCGCGGCGGCGCTGGCGCAGTCGGGCATCGCGGTGGATTCGGTGATGGCGCTGGGCGGCGGGGAGGCGCAGATCGTCGCCGCGCTGGCCCGCGGCTGTTGGACGCCGGCGCTGGCTCGCCGCGCCGCCGTCCGGCTGGAGCAGGTCTTTGGAAGGCACTACGCGGTGGCCGGGCTTTCGGAGGGCGAGGCGCGGTTTGAGCGGCGGCCCCGGCTGCGGGTGGAGACCGGCGTGCTGTGCGCGTCCCGGGAGGCCGGCGCGCCCTGCGGCGACAGCCACCTGGTGTGCCGGATGGCGGGCGGGCGGCTGCTTGCGCTGATCTGCGACGGCATGGGCAGCGGCGACGGCGCGGCCCGGGAGAGCGCCACGGCGGTACGGCTGATCGGCCGGTTCCTGAAGGCCGGCGCGCCGGCGGGCCTGGCCATCGACACCGTGAACGCGCTGCTTCTGAACCGGGGCGGCGAGGAGATGTTCGCCACGGTGGACATGCTGGTCATGGACCTGACCGCCGGCGTGGCGCGCTTTACGAAGCTGGCCGCCTGCTGCACGCTGATCGCCCGGGACGGCGCCGTGCGCCGCGTGGAGGGCGGCCGCCTGCCGCTGGGGATACTCGATACGGTGAAGCCCGGGGGCTACCGGCTCCGCCTGCAGCCCGGCGACGTGCTGCTGATGGCCTCGGACGGCGTGATGGACGCCGCCGGCGACGCGGCCCTGGAGGCGCTGCTGCTCAACCCCCCGCCAGACATGCGCGACCTGGCCCGCCGCGCCCTGGACGCCGCCGGAAGGGCCGCGGGAGGGCATCGGGACGACATGACGGCGGTGTGTTTGAGGGTGAAGAGTGGAGAGTGAAGAGTGGAGAGTGGAGTTGGGAGTGAGGCGTGAGGAGTTAGGAGCAGAAGGATGCCGGGAGACGGATTGCCGCGTTGGCCTCACTGTGTTCGGCCGCCTCGCAACGACATACGACGATAGGCCAACGGGGATGTCATTGCGAGAAGCGGGCGACGCAGGAGCCTGCGACGTGGCAATCCGGTCCCCTGCCTGAAAAGGATCAGGGAGCAGGCAGCAGACATGGACATGGTGGTTGATGGACGCAACGAAGGAAAGCACATTTATAGGGGGCTGTCTCAAAACGCGTATTGGATAAGTGAAGCATGCGTAGGGGCGGCCATTGGCCGACCCTACACATGCTTCATGCATCAATACCCATTCCGAGACGGCCCCTTTGTGTCCAGCCGTCGTATGCGCTACCTGCGCTTCAGGCTCAGCACGTAGTCCGCGCTGACGTCGTAGTATTCGCACAGCGTGCGCAGGTGACGTATCGGCATTTCATTGATCCCGTTTTCATAACGGGAATAGACCTGCTGCGTGGTGCCCAGGACCCGGGCGATGGTCTCCTGCTTCAAATCCCGGTCTTCCCGCAGCTCGCGCAGTATGACCCAATAGTCTTTCATATCATGACCTGCTTTCCGTGTATAGAGTTACACGGAAAGTATATTTACACCTGATATGGCGTATTGACATTTACACCTGATATGGTGTATACTTTGATTGAAGAATTGATTATTGGAAGGAAGGGTCTTGTCATGAAGAAATGGATGGCAGCTTTGATGTGTCTGTGCTTGCTGGCGCTGCCGCTGTGTGCGTTGGCGGAAGGACTGGAGATCGAGTACGAAGAGGTCGCCGCGGTCATGGCACCGGAGGAGATGTCGGACGGCGAGCCGGAAGTATTCTCCGAAGCGCTGGAGCCTGTCGCTGAAGAGAGCGGAGAGCTGACGCTGAGCGAAGACGGGATCGGTGTCGAAGCGGAGGAAACGGTTTACGCCGATTTTGTCCAAGGGGGCGAGGCTTCCGGAAAATCGGCGGTCATGGCCGGATCGGATGATTTTGAGATCATCAACGGCGTGCTGGTAGAGTATAAGGGCAACGGCGGCGCGGTAACGATTCCGGACGGAGTGACGGCGATTGCAAAAGAAGCATTCAAAGATTGCGAAAATCTGACAAGTGTTGTTATTCCTAACGGTGTTATGAGCATAGGTGAAAATGCATTCAGTAATTGTAAAAATCTTTTCAGTGTCAGAATACCGGGAAGTGTTCATACTATATGTGAGGGAGCGTTCATTTTCTGTTATAATCTGGCTAATGTTTCCTTATCTGAAGGGTTGGAGGTTATTAATCGTTCTGCTTTTGAATACTGTCGAAATTTATCAGAACTCGTGATTCCTAATAGTGTAACAACCATTGGAGACGATGGATACTTTGGTGGTGTATTTGGTAGTTGTTCAGGGCTCAAAAGAATAACACTATCCAATCAACTCAAAGAGATAAAACATGACACCTTCTCAGGGTGCAGTTCGCTGGAAAGAATAGTCATACCAAATGGCGTAGAGAGTATAGGAAGTGAAGCTTTTCGTGGGTGTAAATCATTATTAGAGGTTAGTATTCCAAATAGCGTAACATTCATTGATTGGTATGCTTTCTATGACTGTCAGTCCCTGCAGAGCATAGTCATTCCTAACAGTGTAAAAAGCATATCTGATGATAGTATCAACGGCGGAACCTTTTCTGGATGCACAAATCTGGTTAGCGTGGTATTACCAAATGAATTGTCAATCATACCAAAATCATGTTTCCGTGATTGTATTAAGCTTACGGATATTATTATTCCAAGTAGTGTCTGTCAAATCCGAAATAATGCTTTTCAAAACTGTGAAGCACTACAAGAGATTGTTATACCTGATAATGTGAGTTCGATAGAGTCATATGCTTTCGATGGGTGCTCGAATCTGAAGAGTGTAATTCTTCCGAGCAAGACAGGAATCATAAAGGAAGCTACATTCCGTGAATGCAAGAACTTGGAAAACATTTCCTTACCAAAAAGTGTTGGGAAAATTGAAGATTCTGCATTTGAAAAGTGCTACGGCCTGACGAACGTCACCATCCTCAGCGATTCCATCAACATCGCTGACTGGGCTTTCCGGGATGTACCCAAGGAGACGACCTTCCACACCCTGTGCGATACCCCGGCTACCGTCTGGGCGCAGGAGCGTAACTACAATGTGGTCAAGACCGATCACATCGCTGTAACCGACAAGGCTGTCGAGCCGACCTGTGTCAAGACCGGCCTGACCGAGGGCAGTCACTGCTCGGCATGCAACGAGATACTGGTGAAGCAGGAGGTCGTTCCTGCGACCGGGCACAAGACCGTGGTCGATGAAGCCATAGAACCCACCTGTACCACGCCCGGCAAGACCGCGGGCAGCCACTGCTCTGTGTGCAATGAGATACTGGTGAAGCAGGAGGTCGTTCCTGCGACCGGGCACAAGACCGTAGTCGATGAAGCCGTAGAACCGACCTGCACTACCCCCGGCAAGACCGCGGGCAGCCACTGCTCTGTGTGCAACGAGGTGCTGGTGAAGCAGGAGGTTGTTCCTGCGACCGGGCACAAAACCGTGGTCGATGAAGCCGTAGAACCCACCTGTACCATGCCCGGCAAGACCGCGGGCAGCCACTGTTCTGTGTGCAACGAGATACTCGTGAAACAGGATGTCATTCCTGCGACCGGGCACAAGACCGTAGTCGATGAAGCCGTAGAACCGACCTGCACTACCCCCGGCAAGACCGCGGGCAGCCACTGCTCGGTGTGCGGCGTGATACTGTCGGGCAATGTGGCGGTCGCCGCCCTGGGTCATACGCCAATGACGGACACGGCCGTCGCCCCCACCTGCACCGAAACCGGCAAGACCGCGGGCAGCCACTGCTCGGTGTGCAACGAAGTGCTGGTGAAGCAGGAGGTCGTGCCCGCTACCGGTCACACCCCGGTGATCGACCCCGCCGTCGCCGCCACCTACACCAAGACCGGCTTGACCGAGGGCAGCCACTGCTCCGTGTGCGGCGAGGTGCTGGTTGCCCAGGCGGAGGTTGCGAAGCTGGCGCTCCCTGAGAACGGCTATCTGCTGACGAAGAGCGCTTCCAAGACCCTGAAGGCGGGCAAGAAGCTGCAGATCGTTTTGGACGGCGCGAAGGCCAAGTCCTACAGCTCGGGCAACAAGGCCGTGGCCACCGTGTCGAAGGCGGGCCTGGTGACCGCGAAGCTGGCCGGCAAGGCGAAGATCACCGTGAAGCTGACCAGCGGCAAGGCGCTGATATTGACCGTGAAGGCCACCGATCCGAAGGCCCCGAAGACCGTCAAAATCACCCAGGGCAAGAATGCCGCGCTGAAGGCGGGCAAGGCGCTTGCGCTGAAGACGACGCTGACGCCGAAGGACGCCCGGTACGCGCTGACCTGGACCAGCAGCAACAAGAAGGTGGCCACGGTGTCGTCGAAGGGCGTGGTGAAGGCGAAGAAGGCCGGCAAGGCGAAGATCACCGTCACCACCCAGAACGGCAAAAAGGCTTCCATCACCATCACGGTGAAATAGCAAGGCTGTATTCAAACTCAAGAGGGCCGGCGCCCTGTGCGATAATCGCACAGGGCGCCGGCCCTCTTGAGTTTGACTTCGTCTCATTACGTCGTTCCATTCTCGAGCCTGTCGAGATAGGCCGCCTGCTCCTCGGGAGGAATATCAAGCCAGGACATGGCCTCCTGCGGCGTGAAATGCATGCTGTGGATCAGCTTGCGGATGGTTTCAATACGCTCATTGATACGGCCTTCGGCAAGGCCTTCCTGACGGCCTTCCGCCCGACCTTCCAGACGGCCTTCGGCAAGGCCTTCCTGACGGCCTTCCTGACGGCCTTGCTCAATGCCCTGGTCGATCAGTTCCCGCTCGCGCACCATCATGATCATGTATTCATGCCTCCTCTCCTCGCTGGTCTTGACCTGGTTCACGGCGTCCTCCAGCTCGCGGCTGTATGCGCCGCTGACTGTGCCGTCGTCCAGATATTTGATGATTTCCCGCAGTTCGTCGCTGATCTCACCCACCGTGCCCTGAGTGTTCACGATGACCTTCACGGTCTCGTCGCCAAAGGGCAGATCGGGCTGCTCGATGCAGCGGTTTTCAAAGTGATAGACGTACCGCCCCAGGTCGTAGGGATCGTGGTTGCAGATGAATATGATATACGACCGGCGCAGCTTCGCGTACTCCGCTCCCGGCGACAGCACGTTCATGTCGATGGCCGCTTGGTAGTAGCGCATCCGCTTGGGCAGGGACCTGCGGCGCGTGGTCTGTACCTCGACGTTGTACACGACGCCGTTCTCGTCCTCCACGTACAGGTCCAGGCGCACGCCCTTCGCGTTCAGGCCGCTCTTCATCGACCGCTGGGGCTCGATGTAGGTCACCGATTTGATTCGAATGTCCAGTATGAACTCGATCAGCGGCTTGATCAGCTTCGGGTCCTGCATCACCGTGCCGAACATGTAGTCGTCCATCAGCGTGAGGTCTTCAAGCCTTGGGAAAGGTTCCATCTGCGACACCTGCCCTTCACCGTTATTGTAGCATGGAAAAAGCAGAAAGGCAAGGGGAATATCAACCACGACCGCCGCCCTCCTTTAATTCCTTCTTTACATATCCGGCTTCCTGTGCTATAATTTACGAGGTTACCAAATCAGAACAGGAGGTCTTATGTCATGAAGAAACTGATTGCGCTGGTCCTGGCCATGCTGCTGGTGCTCGGCTGCTGCGCCGCGTTCGCGGAGGGCGACGGCATCACGCTGGACGTCATCATCTGCCAGTACGGCCCGAACACCGAGAACTGGTTCCTGGGCGACGGCATGGACGGCACGAACTTCGTCGCGAAGTTCGAGGAAGCCAACCCCGGCATCAAGCTGAACCTGCAGGTCGTCTCCTGGAACGACGTGTACACCGAGGTGTCCACCCGCATCCAGAACAACAACGCCCCCGACATCCTGAACATCGACGTGTTCGCCAACTACGCGGCGGACGGTCTGCTGCTGCCCGTCAAGGACTACTGCCCCGACGAGCTGTTCGCCGACTTCTTCCCGTCCTTCATCGAGCAGTCCGTGATCGACGGCACCGTGTGGGCCGTGCCGGACCTGGCCTCCGCCCGCGCGCTGTACGTGAACACCGACATCCTCAATGAGGTCGGCGTGGAGATCCCCACCACCTGGGCGGAGCTGGAAGACGTCTGCCAGGCCATCGTGGACTTCTACAACGGCGAGGTCTATCCCTGGGGCATCGACATGACCACCGACGAAGGCCAGGCCGCGTTCTCCTACTATGTGTGGAACAACGACGGCGGCTTCGTGGACGCGGACGGCAACGTGGCCCTGAACAGCGAGAAGAACGTCGAGGCCATCGAGTATGCCATCGGCCTGGTCAACAAGGGCTACACCAACCCCAACCCCGCCACCCAGACCCGCTATGACCTGCAGGATATGTTCGGCGCGGGCAAGCTGGCGATGGTCATCGCCCCGAACCAGCTGCCCAGCTACCTGAAGGACAAGGACTACAACGTGAACTTCGCCACCGCCGCGCTGCCCGTGAACGAGGGCGCGAAGCCCGGCGCCACCGGCGTCATGGACCGCGTGATGGCCTTCAAGGACGACGCGTATCCGGATCAGGCGGCCCGCAACGAGGCCATCGGCAAGTTCCTGAGCTTCTTCTACGCCCCCGAGAACTACGTCGGCTGGGTGTCCATGGAGGGCTTCCTGCCCGCCGTCAACAGCTCCGTCGCGGCGCTGGTCGAGTCCGACCCGTCCTTCGAGGCCTGGCTGAACGTGCTGGACAGCTGCCAGTTCTATCCCACCGCGCTGGACAACTGGGATGCCATCAAGCAGGGCGTCATCAAGGTCGAGCAGGAAGCGCTGACCGGCGGCGACGTGAAGACGCTGCTGGACGACCTGCAGAAGGAGATCGCCGGCTGATCGACACCGTGAACCCAAAGGGTTCGGCAAATGCCGAACCCTTTGGCGTATAGACACCGAGGAATGGAGAGATGTGCCCATGAATACCATACCGATCCGGCACAAGTGGGAGCCCTACCTGTGGCTGCTGCCCAGCCTGCTGCTGATGTCGATATTCGTCGTGTTTCCGATCGGCATCGTGTTCAAGCTGTCCCTCAGCCAGATCTCCAAGTCGGGCGTGGTGGGCGGCTGGTACGGCCTGGAGAACTTCCGCACCGCGTTCCGCGACCCGGCCTTCGGCACCGTCATGCTGAACACCGCCGTGTGGGTGGTGTCGGTGGTGGGCCTGAGCACGCTGCTGGGCTTCATCACGGCCATGGCGCTGAACACGAAGTTCTTCGGGCGCAAGGTGGCGCGCTCCATCGTGGTGTTCCCCTGGGCCACGTCGCTGGTGATCCAGGCCTCGGTGTGGAACTACATCATCAAGGCCGAGTACGGCAACCTGAACAACGTGCTGTTGAACCTGGGCGTCCTCAGAAGCGCCGTCAACTGGCGCGCCAGCTACCAGATCGAGTTCGCCTGGGAGTGCGGCGTGGGCATATTCGTCACGATCCCCTTCGTGGCGTTCACGGTGCTGGCGGGCCTGCAGTCCATCGACGACGCCTACTACGAGGCCGCCACCGTGGACGGCGCGGGCTTCTGGCGGAAGCTGTGGAACGTGACCATACCGCTGGTGAAGCCCTCGCTGACGGTGTGCACGGTGCTGAACATCATCTACGTGTTCAACTCCTTCCCCATCGTGTACACGATCACCAAGGGCGCGCCGGCCAACAAGACCGACACGATGGTCACGCTTCTGTACATGCGCGCCTTCTATGACAACCAGAAGGGCGCGGCCACGGCCATGAGCGTGATCGGCTTCGCCATACTGTGCGTGTGCGCGGGGGCGTACATGATGATCACCATGCGGAAGGAGGAGCAGTGATGAGGCCGAGCACGCCTGATGTCGTTGCGCGCGTGAACCGGCGCGCGCTGATCGCCGCGCTGCTGGCCGCGGCGCTGTGCCTGGTCGCGCTGTCGCTGCCGCTGTACGGCTTCTCCGCGACGGTGTTCGCGAAGAAATCCGGCAACACCTTCGTGGGCGACGAGAAGTACCAGGCCGTCCGCGCCGAGGTGGAGGAGGCCGCCGCGGTCTATGCCGCGGAGCACGGCGGCACGCCCGAGATCGTGGAGACCGTCACCGAGCGCGTCAACTCCAAGGGCGAGAAGACCAGCATGGTGGCCTTCGAGGTCCGCGAGGTCATGGGGCGCAGCGGCTGGGCCTTCATGCGCTCCGGGCTTGCGGCCGGATGGCTGCTGCTGGCCGCGGCGCTGTGCCTGATCGCGGGGCTTATACTGCTGTGCGCCGGGCTCGCCGGCGCGTGGACGGTGGACTGGCCGGAGCTGCCCGCTTCAAAGCGCGGCCTGCGCCGCTGCGGCGCGGCGCTGGGGCTTGCGGCGCTGTTGCTGATCCCGCTGTTTCTGATGCGCTGCAACGTGGACTTCTCCCGCCAGATCAAGCTGGCGTCGGACGGCTACGCCGGGGCGGGCCTGGACGCGCTGCTGCACCGGCTGGACGCCTTCCTGTACGGCGGCAGCGCGGGGGAGAACACCCTTTCCCTGATGGGCGGCGTCAGCTACAGGGCGCTGTGGCCGGCGTGGGCGCTTTTGCCGCTGCTTTGCGTTTACACGCTGGCCGCGGTGATCGCCGCCGAGGGCCATCCCGCCCACGCGCTGACCCGCGGGCTGCTGTACGGCTTCATCATCGCGCTGTGCGTGCTGATACTGTACCCCTACTACGTGATGCTGATCACGGCCTTCCGCAGCAACGCCGAGACCACGGACATGTACTTCACGCACATGTTCCCCACCCAGTGGGTGTGGAGCAATTTGCGGGACATCATCAACCGCGGTGTGCCCCGCTACCTGCTGAACTCGCTGCTGCTGTCCGTGGGCGCCACGGCCATCGCGCTGCTGTGCGGCATCCCGGCGGCCTACGCCATGGCCCGCATGCGCTTTGTGGGCAAGCGGGCGTTCCTGGGCTTTGTGATCATGAGCCAGATGTTCTCGCCGGTGGTGCTGCTGGTGGGCATCTCCCGCCTGATGAACGCCATCCACCTGAACGACACGGTGTGGGGCCTGATGTTCATCAACGCCGCCTTCAACCAGGCCTTCGCCATATGGCTGCTGCGGGGTACCTTCGTGTCCATCTCCTCCGAGATGGAGCAGGCCGCCTGCATCGACGGCTGCAGCACCGTCAGCGCCATGCTGCGGGTGCTGCTGCCCATGGCCGCCCCCGGCATCGTGACCACGCTGATCTTCGTGTTCATCAACGCCTGGAACGAGTACACGATCTCCACCGTGCTGATCTCCACCGCGTCCAACAAGCCCATCACCGTGGGCATCACCCAGTTCTCGTCCTTCAACATGATCGAGTGGCAATACCTGTTCGCGGCGTCCCTGGTGGCCACGATCCCCGTGGTGATCCTGTTCATGTGCATCGAAAAGCACCTGGCCGCAGGCCTCACCGCCGGCGGTGTGAAGGGATAGGCACAAACAAACAAGCGGCGGGGGAGCGAATGCTCTCCCGCCGCTTGTTTGGCTTGGTTTGAGTCACGGGGACAGGTTCCATGACTCATTTTTCCTGTGCGAAATGAGTCAAGGAACCTGTCCCCATGACTCATTTCTAATAATGACAGAATGAATGAATCGAGAGGAATGCGGAGGCTGCATAGGCGAACGTGCATATCTCTGATCCGCAGTGAGTGAGTCACGGGGACAGGTTCCCTGACTCACTTTTCCAAAAAAAATGAGTCAAGGAACCTGTCCCCATGACTCATTTCTAATAATGACAGAATGAACGAATGGAGAGAAATGCGGAGGCTGCATGGATAAGCGCGCATAGCCCGAACCCGGAAAGCAGCATGATGGGATCGACAACCATACCGTCCAAATGTACTCCGCTTCGGTCCAGGATGAAAACGGACATGATCGTCAGCATGATCAAAGCGGTGTTGGCCTTTTCGGCGCTGCTGTAATTGGTGCGGAAATACACGCCCAGAAAGACGGCATAGTACACAAGCAGGTAGATGGAAGCAATCATCGCGCCCTGAACGCTCGGGCAGAGCCCCAGTACAAAGGACGACAGTGAAGTCAGCGCGATTGAGACGGCGGCGCACAGCAGACCCAACAGATATTTGGCCGTGACAAGCTGGACCTTCCTGACGGGCAGCGAAGCCAGAAACCGCCTCGTCTGCATGCCGTCATCCAAATAACAGGATTTCGAGACAAAATGTGTATTGGCCAGTACGTTCCCGATGATATAGATCCATAGGATGTACCGCGTCTCCTGACGGTCTATGAAAACCACAACAGGGATCAGCATGGCGATCAAGACCTGCAGAAGCGCCCATTTCCAATTGAACAGGATGTCCTTATAGATCAACCGGAGCATTATGAGCACCTCCGTTCAGGAAAATCAGAACGTCCTCTATCAGCAACGGCGCCCTTTCGCATGCGCTGAGCTCCTCGGACGCCGCATCGGATTCCTTCAGGATGACGTATCTGCCGTCGAGGATGACGCCCTTTTGCTTCAATTGTTCCGGGCACGGGCGCGAATCATCCAGGCGCAGCTTGACGAAGCGCTCGCTCAGGGTCTTCGGATCGGCATCCAGCGCCAGCACGCCATCCACAATGAACAGCACGCGCGACGCGATCTTCTCGACATCCTGGGTGATGTGCGATGAAAACAATATGCAGGCGTCCTTTTCCCGGGCCAGACGCGCCAATATCTCAAGCACCTGCTCCCGAACGACAGGGTCCAGCCCCGACGTGGGTTCATCCAGCAGGAAGATCTCCGCGGCGTGCGACAGCGCGATGGCCAATGACAGCTTAACCCGCATGCCGCTTGAGAGCTGAGACAGCTTTTTGCCGGGATCGATGTTGAACAGGGCCAAATACCGCGCCGCTTCAGCCGCGTTCCACCGCGGATAAAACCCGGATACGACCCGGAGAAAACGGCTGACGCGAATGTCTGGATAATAGTCCTGCGCCGCGCCGACATAGCCGATTTTCTGCTTGAACAGATGCTCGTTCGCCTTCGTCACTGGCTGCCCGTTATAACAAACGCTGCCCTTCCGAAAATTTGTCAGGCCCATGATGGTATCGATCGTGGTCGTCTTTCCGGCGCCATTCCGGCCGATGAGGGCGATTATCTCACCACCGTCACATGAAAATGAGATGTTTGACAGTGTAAATTTCTCATAGGAGACAATGATATCGCGCAGTTCAAGCTTTGCCACAGTCAGTCACCCCCAATGAGTCACAGGGACAGGTTCCTTGACTCATTTTCGTGTTCAAAATGAGTCGCGGGGACAGGTTCCCTGACTCATATTCGCTGAATGATATTCCTGTCCAAGCCGGTCAATCTTGAGATCTGCCGCACAGACAGGCCCTTCTTTTTCGCCTCTGCGAGTATAGCATTGCGCGCAATTTTCGAAAGCGAAGCAATATCTGCCGGATTGGTCAAACGTGAAATCCTGCGCAGAATGGTCAGCGCGTCCGCGTCCTTCAGCACCTTGTCTTCTCTGAGGTCGAGGCATCTGTCCTCGTTCGGGGTCAGGCAGTATTCGATCAGCGCGCGTCGGTCGCCGGCGCATTCGCACAGCAGCCGCGTATCGCACAGGCCGGCGCCGGTTTCGGTATCCTTCCAGCTGCTCCATGGATATTCCTTCACCCCGCAGATGCCCGCTTTGAGCGGATTCTGCAGGATATACCGCGCGGCGGTCAGAAGGTATGCCTCGGTATCAATGGGCTCGCTCCTGAACCTGTCCTGAAAAAGATGGCCGACGCGGTCGTACCTGTGATTGTAATAATATACATAGCTCGACGCTACCTTCTTGATCAGCATGGCGATATCACCCTCAGCCCGGATCAGCAGGTGCAGGTGATTGTCCATCAGGCAATAGGCCACGAGGGCGGTGTCCGGCGCGACAAAATAGCGCCGAAGGGTATCGATCAGCTTGACCCTGTCCTGATCGTCAATGACGATGCTCTGGCGGTTGATGCCGCGGATGATGATGTGGTAGTAACCGGTCGCGCTGCGTTCTCTGCTGGTTCTCGGCATGATCAGACACCTCACAATAAAACGGTATGTTCATCAATCCAATGATACAGAAACAGTATAGCATGTTCGAAAAAATGAGTCAAGGAACCTGTCCCCGTGACTCACAGCCCGTGGCAAAAATGAGTCAAGGAACCTGTCCCCATGACTCAAACCAAAAGACGGCGGGGAAGCGATCGCTCCCCCGCTGTCTCACGTGACGCATGCGTCACACCCCGATGATTGCCTCCACGTCCGCCGTCAGGCGGGCTTCCTCTTTTTCCGCCGCCTCGCGGTTCTCTGCGGAGACGGACACGTACAGCTTCAGCTTCGGCTCGGTGCCGGAGGGGCGCACCACGCAGGACGCGCCGCCGGACAGCAGGAACTTCAGCACGTCCGACTTGGGCAGGCCGTCCAGGCCCGGCGCGTAGTCCAGCAGCTTCTCGACCTTCCGCCCGCCCAGCGCCCCGACGCCGCCGCGCAGCGCGGCCATGGCGGCCTGCATCTGCGCAAAGCCCTTCGCACCCTCGAATTCGTAGCTGTGCAGCGCGTTCAGGCAGTAGCCGAACTCGGCGTACAGCTGGTTGAGCCGCTGCATCAGGCCGGTGCCCCGGGCGCGGTGCCAGGCGAACATGTCCGCGATCATCAGCGCGGCGTTCACCGCGTCCTTGTCGCGCACGTGCGCGCCGGACAGGTAGCCGTAGCTCTCCTCGAAGCCGAATATGTAGCGGTCGGCCTGGCCCTTTTCCTCCAGGCGGCCGATGGTCTCGCCGATGTACTTGAAGCCGGTCAGCACGTTCACCGTGCCCACGCCGTACTTCGCGGCCACGCGCTCGGCCATGTCGGTGGTGACGATGGTCTTCACCAGCAGCGGGTCCTTCGGCATCGCGCCCAGCGCCAAGCGGCGCTGGCAGATGTAGTCCAGCAGCAGTAGGCCCGTCTCGTTGCCGGAGAGCAGCGTGTAGCCGCCCTTCGGGTCGCGCACGGCGATGCCGCAGCGGTCGCAGTCCGGGTCGGTGGCCAGCAGCAGGTCGGCGTTCAGCCGCTGGGCGTATTCCAGGCCCAGCTGCATGGCCTCGCGGATCTCCGGGTTCGGGTAGGGGCAGGTGGGGAAGTGGCCGTCCGGCTGTGCCTGCTCGGCCACCACGGTCACGTTGTCGTAGCCGCACTCTGTGAGGATGCGGGTCACCGGCTCGTAGCCGGTGCCGTTCAGCGGGGAGTAGACGATCACCGCCGACCTGTCCGCCGGGGCGTCGCCGAGCAGCGACTGCTTCTTCACGGCCTCGATGAAGCCGGTGAGCACGTCCTCGCCGATCCACCGGATGCGCCCGTCCCGCAGCCCGTCCTCAAACGGCAGCGCCCTGGGGCCGTCAAACACGTCCAGCGCGTCGATCTCGGCGAGTATGTCCTCGGCGGCCTGGGTGGTGATCTGGCAGCCGTCCGGGCCGTACACCTTGTAGCCGTTGTACTTGGCCGGGTTGTGGCTGGCGGTGACCATCACGCCCGCCGCGCAGTCCAGCGCCCGCACCGCCCAGGACAGGCAGGGCGTGGGCATCAGGCGGGGGTAGATCAGAGCGGTGATGCCGTTGGCGGCGAACACGCCGGCGGCCATCCGCGCGAATGCCTCCGAGAGTATGCGGGAATCGTAGCTCACCGCCACCCGCCGCTGATCCGCCGGGAAGCGCTTGTTCACGTAGTTGGCCAGGCCCTGGGAGGCCCGGGCCACCGTGTGCAGGTTCATGCGGTTGGTGCCCGCGCCGATCACGCCCCGCAGGCCGCCGGTGCCGAAGGCCAGGTCGCGGTAGAAGGCGTCCTCGATGGCGTCCGGGTTGCCCTTCATTTCCGCCAGCTCGCCCTGCAGCGAGGCGTCCGCGCGCTCCAGCCAGCGGAAATAGGTTTCGTCAATGCGCATTCTCGCGTTCCTCCTCCAGCAGCTTGAGGTTCCTGTCGATCAGCTCGATCCGCTGGGCCACGCAGTCGCGGCTGCGCAGGGGGTCGGCGGGGGTGTTGAAGGCGTAGTCCAGCAGCTTTTCCACGGTGGTCTCGGCCACGTGCATCCGCGTGTCGCTGGAGGCGTAGTAGATGTACAGCCTGCCGTCGTCGTCGGCGATGGCGCCGTTGGTGAAGGTCACATTGCTGACGTCGCCCACGCGCTCGCCGCCCAGCGGCGCGATCAGGTAGCCGCCCGGCTCGGCGATGACCTTCGAGGGGTCCTTCAGGTCGGTGACGAACAGGTAGATCACGTACCGGAGCCCCGCCGCGGTGTTGCGCACGCCGTGGGCGATGTGCAGCCAGCCCTTCTCCGTCTTGATGGGCGTGGCGCCCTCGCCGTTCTTGGCCTCGGTGATGGTGTGGTAGCGCCGGGGGGAGGTGATCTTCTCCTCGCCGATCACGGCGTGGGTGATGTCCTCGCACAGGCCGAACCCGATGCCGCCGCCGCTGCCGGTGTCGATGAAGTCGTCCATCGGGCGGGTGTAGAAGGCGTACTTGCCGTCCACGAACTCCGGCAGCAGGTCCACGTTGCGCTGCTGGGGGCTGTTCAGCGTCACCAAATTCGGCAGGCGCTCCCAGGTCACCAGGTCCTTCGTGCGCACGATGCCGGCGGCGGCCACGGCGGCGGACAGGTCGCTGACGCTCCTGTCCTTGCTCTCCGAGCAGAACACGCCGTAGATCCAGCCGTCCTCGTGCCTCGTCAGGCGCATGTCGTACACGTTGGTCTCCTCGGGGCAGGTGTCCGGCAGCAGCACGGGCTTCTCGTCGAAGCGGAAGCCGTCCACCGGGCTGTCGCTGCGGGCCACCGCGAAGAAGCTCTTGCGGTCCATGCCCTCCACCCGCACCACCAGGCAGTACTTCCCGCCCAGCTTGATCGCGCCGGAGTTCAGGGCCGCGTTGATGCCCAGCCGCTCCATGAAGTGGGGGTTGGTGCGCGCGTCCAGGTCGTAGCGCCAGGTCAGGGGCAGGTGATCCCGGGTCAGCACCGGGTATTCGTAGCGGTCGTATATGCCGTTGTAGAAGTCGGCCTTGCGATTCTTCCGGGACAGCAGCGCCTCCTGCGCGTCGCGCATGGCCAGGTATTTCGGGTGCAGATGGGACATGGACATGGGGAAGTCCTCCTTTGGTGTGTTTGTCAGATCCATTATATACTTGTTTTTTGTCGCTGTAAAGAAACCTCTCTGACATGTGATCATTGGTGCTGTCTGATCCATTTGATGATATCATCAGGGCCAACCTGATCTGTTGCGATGTCCAGGCCCAGACGAATCAATTCTATTTGGGTGAAGGTCAGGCGGATGTCGTTTTTCCTCAGGATCAGCAGCATAACCGCAACGCCGATACGCTTATTCCCATCGATGAAACCGTGATTTGAGCCGAGGCCGTGTGCAATGGCAGCGGCCTTCGCTTCCACGCCGGTATAGCGCTCATAATCTCCGAATCCTGCGGACGCCCTCGCGAGGGCGCTCTCGATCAAACCGCGATCACGAATGCCATCAAGACCACCTGTGCGCCGGATCAGGATGCCGTGCATCTCGATGACCTGCTCAATGCTTGGCAGCCAGATCATTTCGCAAGCTCCTTGAAGGCTTCCTCGTTTTCCGAAACGATGGCTTCCATCAGCGCTGTCGTTTCACGTTCTTCCTTCTGGCGGAGCGCCTTCGCAAAATCGAGGAGTTCATGTCTCTGCGCGTCGGTCATTTTCATGACTTCAGTCATGATCGCTTCAGGCAGACTCATCGGTACCCCTCCTCTGATATATTTTCCTGTATTATACCACAATTCCAAGGGGTTTTCAATGCCTGTCCTCTGACTGACCTTACCGCCCCAGGCTGTCCCGGTATTCGCCGGGGGTCATGCCCGTCAGGCGCTTGAAGCTCTTGGAGAAGTGGGCCACGTCGCTGAAGCCTGCCTGCTCGGCCACCTCGTGGATCCGCAGGCCGGAGTTCTCCAGCAGCGCCTTGGCCCGGTCCACCCGCATGCGGCTGAGCAGGTCGAAGAAGCTCTGGCCCGCGTGGCGGTTGATCAGCTTGGACAGGTGCCACTGGCTCACGTACACGTGGTCGGCCACGTCGGAAAGGCTCAGGTGCCCGTCGCAGTGGGCGCGCATGTAGTCCAACGCCTGCCGCACGATGAAGTTCCCGGCCCCGCTGCCGGCGGCGGCGGGGTCGTCCTCCGGCTCCGCGCCCTGGGCCGGGGGCGGCAGCGCGTCCAGCCGGGCGGTCATGGTGCGGATGGCCTCGTACAGCTCGTCCAGCTTGCTGGGCTTCAGCAGGTAGCGGCACACCCCCAGGTTCAGCGCGGTCTGGGCGTATTCAAAGTCCCGAAAGGCGGTCAGCACCGCGATTTGAAGCCGGGGGAACTCGCTCCGCAGCGCCGCGATCATGCTCAGGCCGTCCATGTTGGGCATGCGGATGTCCGTCAGCAGTATGTCCGGCTTCAGTTCGCGCACCAGCCGCAGCCCCTCCTGGCCGTTGGACGCCGTGCCCGCCACGGCGCAGCCCATGTCCTGCCAGGGCACCGCCCGGGTCAGGCCGTCCAGTATGATGCGTTCGTCGTCCACCAGCAGCACGCGGTACATGGCCCCAGCTCCCTTCTCACTCGCCGTCGCTGTCAAACGGCGACAGCGCCATCACGCTCTCCCAGCAAGCCTCGGGCGTCATGCGGCCCTCGGCGACGGCGGGCACGCAGTCCAGCAGCCAGGCGGCGCGGGCGTCCTTGTTCATGTCGTCCTGAAGCGGCCCCAGCACCGCCGTGGCGTGCGCCATCAGCGCTTGGGCGGATTCCCGAAGCGCGCCGAAGGTCTGCTCCGCGCCCAGCCGCGCCGCGTTCTCCGGCGCGGTCAGCCAGGCCAGCAGCCCCACCGCCGCGTCCCGGCGCTGGGGGTCGTCCCAGGCCCGGCGGGTCAGGTAGAAGCCCATCGAAACGCCGCCGATCACCGCGCCGCCCGCGCCCGCCTGGGGCACCGGCAGCACCCGGGTGGTGTCCATGCCGGATTCGGGGATCGTGTTCGCGAACCAGCTGCCGTCAAACTGCATGGCGGCCTTCTTGTCGCGAAACAGCTGGCTGGTGACGGCCTCCGAGGTGTGCAGCGCGTCCTCCGGGAACGCGCCCAGGGTGTAGAGCCGCCGGATCAGCGCCATGCCGTCCAGCCAGCTCCGGGGCACGTCCTCGATAGCGGCGGGCCGGGCGGCGTACTCCCCGGGCGTGGCGCAGGCCAGCACCGCGCACTCGGCCAGGTAGTGGGGGATGTCCGACAGCGACGCCGCGATGGGCACGATGCCCTGGGCGTTGAACGCCGCCACGGCCTGCTCCAGCTGTTCCCAGGTCTCGGGCAGCGGCACGCCGCAGCGCTCGAACAGGTCGGTGTTCACGAACAGCCCCTCGTAGTAGGGCCGGGCCGGTATGGCGTAGATCTGCCCGTCCGCCTCCCGCAGTATGTCGCTGGATGTCAGGTTCAGCTCGGGATAGGCGGCGTTGATCTCGGAAATGGGCACCATCATCCGCAGTATCGGCGCGGAGTCGGCGCTGCAGGCGAAGAAGAACAGCACATCCGGCTCGTTGCCCACCGCGAAGTCGCTGAGCACCCGGGTCTTCCAGCCCTCGTCGCTGGTGGCGGAGTCGTCCTCCACCCGGTTGCCCGTCTGCTCCTCGTAGGCGTGCAGAAGCTCCACATAGGCCCCCGCCGCGGCGTCCTCCCCCGCAAAGCAGCTGACCGTGCGCAGCGTAACGCCCTCCGCCGCCGCGCCAGCGGTGGCCAGGAGGAGGGAGAGAAGGATGATCAACAGTCGTTTCATAAGCGTATCCTCATTGAATACCGTCTTGCGGTATCTCCAGCGTTACCCGCGTCCTGCCGTCGGGGTCGGAGAAGACGCGCATGTCGGCGCGGCCGGCGTAGATCAGGCGCAGGCGGTCGCTGATGTTGGCAAGGCCCAGGTGGGCGCCGCCCTCGCTGTCACCGCGCAGGGCGGCGTCGATGCGGGCCCGGTCCTCGGGCTGCAGGGGCTGGCCGCTGTTGACGACCTCCAGGCGCAGCGCGTCGCCGCCGCGGGCGCAGCGCAGGCGGATCTCGCCGCCGCCCGCCGGGGCGATGCCGTGCTCCACGGCGTTTTCGATGATGGGCTGCAGCGTCAGCACCGGCACGATGGCGTCCAGGCTGTCCGGCGCGGCGTCGATGCCGGTCTTCAGGCTGTCGCCGAAGCGCAGGCCCACGAAGTAGAAGTAGGCCCGGGCCACCTCCAGCTCCTCCTTCAGCGACACCATGCGCCGGTTGTTGCGGGACATGCCCGCGTTCAGCAGCACGCTGAGGGACTCCACCATGGCCGAGATCGTGTCGCTGCCCTCGATGCGCGCCTGCCAGTTGATGGTCTCCAGCGCGTTGTTGATGAAGTGGGGGTTGATGCGGCTCTGCATGGCCTGGATCCGGGCGTCCCGCAGGGCGATCTCCTCCTTGTAGGTCTTGTCGATCAGCTCCTTCAGCCGCAGGCTCATGCCCGAGAACGCCCGGCCCAGGCGGCCCAGCTCGTCCTCGCCGCGCATGGGCACGGTCACGCCCAGCTCGCCGGCCTCGATGCGCCCGGCGGCCTCCGACAGCAGCGCGATGGGGCGGGTGATGCGCCGGTACACGTACCAGGTGATCACCGCCAGTATCGGGATCAGCAGCAGCAGCAGGCCGAACAGCAGCATCCGAAAGGCGTCGATCTCGCCGTACAGCCGCGCCCGGCCCAGCGTCAGCCCCGCCAGCAGCGCGTAGTCCCGGCTGTCGCTCGTGCGCTTCAGCGCGTACTGACACGCGCCGGCGCTGGCGATGCGGCCCTCGTCCAGCGCGTCCCAGCCGCCCTCCGGGCCAGCCGCGCCGACGCCGGTCATGTCCTCCAGCGCCACGTCGTCCAGCCGCAGGTCCAGCCGCGCGCTCCAGTCGCGGGCCAGCGCGGTCAGGGGCGCGGTCACCTTCTGCGCGTCCACGCCCAGCACCAGCATGCCGAAGGGCTTCATCCGAAGGCTCATCAGGTTGCGCACCAGGTACACGCCGCCGTCCAGCTGCACGAAGCGGCACTGGGTGTCCAGCGCCTCGCCCATGGCCTTGACCGCCTCGTGGGCCGAGGCCAGATAGGCCGCCGTGGCGCTCTGGCTGCCGCGGGTGGTCAACAGCAGGTCCGGGTCGTCCAGTGTGAAGCAGGCCGCGAAGGTCAGCATGCCCTCCCGGCTGTACTTGCGCTCGATGTAGCTGCGGGCCAGCCGCAGAAAGTCCCCGTCCGAGAGCGTGCCCGCGTCCCGCCGGGCGGCGGCGTCGGTCAGCTCGCCGTCGTAGGTGGCGTCCCGGGCCAGGGCCACCAGCCGGGCGATGTTCTCCTCGGCCAGCATCAGGGAATAGTCCATGCCCGTCAGCAGCGACGATTCGCTCCTGACCCTCAGATCATCCAGCACCGGTCCGCCGGTGTACACCCCCAGCACCACCGCGGGCACCAGGTAGCACACCAGCACGAAGATCACCAGCTGGACGCGAATCTTACGGAAGAGGCGCATGATCTGTTCTCCACTCTCTTGTCTATCCCTCAAACGGCAGATTGAGGTACTTGGCCATACCGCCCACCAGCCCCCTGGCCTCGGCCATCGTGGGGGCCTCGGCGAATATGCGCACGCGGGGCTCGGTGCCGCTGAAGCGCACGATCAGCCAGCCGCCGTCCATGTACACCTTGCAGCCGTCCTCGTAGCTGACGCGCTGGACGGGCCGGGGGAATTCGGGCAGCTGGCGGTTTTCAAACACGCGGGTCTGTATCTCCTGCTTGCGGGCCTCGGTCAGCTTCCAGTCGAACTCGGCGGTGTGGGCCTCGCCGAACTCGTCGAATATGTCCTGCACCGTCTCGGACAGGGGCTTGCCCGTCACCGACAGCATCTCCACCAGCAGCGACGCCGCGTACAGGCCGTCCTTGCCGAATATGTGGCCGCGCACGGTCAGGCCGCCGGAGGACTCGCCGCCGATCAGCGCGTCGTGTGCCTGCATGGCGGCGGAGATGTGCTTGAAGCCCACGGGCACCTCGACGCACTTTTCGCCGTACTTCTCCGCCACCCGGTCCAGCAGGTGGGTGGTGGCCACGTTGCGCACCGCCGCGCCGCGCCAGCCCTTGTACTTCAGCAGGTAGTAGTACAGCAGCACCAGCACCTGGTTGGCGCTGACGTAGCGGCCCTTCTCGTCGATCACGCCCAGCCGGTCCGCGTCGCCGTCGGTGGCGATGCCCAGGTCGGCGTTGTGCTCGATCACCTGGCGCTGCAGGTCGGCCAGCGTGTCCATGGTGGGCGCGGGCAGCCGGCGGCCGAAGAAGGCGTCGTGGGTGTCGTGGATCACGTTCACGTCGCAGCGGGCGCTGTAGAGTATCGTCAGAAGGCCCGTCAGGCTCACGCCGAACATCGGGTCCAGCACGATCCGCGGCCTGCGCCGGCGGATGGCGGCGGTGTCCACCCGGGCCAGTATCGAATCGAGGTATTCGTCCCGGGGGTCGATGTATTCCACCGCCCCGGCGCGCCGGGCCTCGTCGAAGTCCTGGGGGCGCACGTCCGACGGCGTCAGCGCGTTGGCCTCGGCCTGGATCTCGTCGGTGATCTCCTGGGCCGCGTCCCGCCCGCCCCGGGTGAACAGCTTGATGCCGTTGTACAGCGCCGGGTTGTGGCTGGCGGTGATGGCCGCGGCGTAGGGCAGGTTCCGGGTCTTCGCCGTGAACATGATCTGCGGCGTGGGCGCGGACAGGTTGATGAAGTCCACCTTCACGCCCTCGCCCATGATGGCCTCGGTGAACCAAATGGCGGCCTCGCGGCTCAGAAAGCGCCGGTCGTAGCCGATGCAGATCTCCCGCTCGACGCCCTCCCGCCGGATGCGGCGCCCCAGGGCCGTGCCCACCTTCTGAATGTTTTCCCGGGTGAAGCCGTCGCCGATCACCGCGCGCCACCCGCCGGTTCCGAACTGGATCATGCTATATCGCTCCTTTTTTTGTAATGAGGAATTATTGTAATGAGGAATTAGGAATTAGGAATGAGGAATTATTGTAATGAGGAATGAGGAATTAGGAATGAGGAATTCCGGTGGAAATCCTTCGGATTTCTTGGATCAAATCGAACAAATCCCGAAGGGATTTGAACCTCCATTCCTCATTCCTCATTCCTCATTCCTAATTCGCCCATAACCACCCTCACGTCGTGGTCGCCCGATGTGAACGCGGGGATGTATTCGGCGGGGTTGCCGTCCACCTCGATGGCGGCGACGCCCTTTTCCACGTGGGTCGGGTTTTCGACGCGGATGCGGTAGGTGGCGCCGCGCCAGCGGCGGGCGGCCTCAAAGCCGTCCCAGTCGGCGGGCACGCAGGGGTCCACGGTCAGGCGGTCGAACCCGGGGCGTATGCCCAGCATGTACCGGGTGGCGGCGAAGTAGGCCCAGCCCGCCGAGCCGGTCATGAACGGGTGGCGCGCCCGGCCGTGGGCGCTGTGGTCCCGGCCCATGATGAACTGGCAGTAGCTGTAGGGCTCCGCCTGGCGGATCTGCATGATGTCGTTCTGGTTCTCCGGCAGCAGCGCGTCGTACAGCGCCATGGCCCGGCCGCCCCGGCCCAGCTTGCACTCGGCCACCCAGGCCCAGGGGTTCGGATGGCTGAAGATGGAGCCGTTTTCCTTGACGCCGGGGTACACCCGGGTGACAAAGCCGATGCCGTCGTCCCGCACCGTGAAGGCCGGGGCGTTCAGCATCAGGCCGTAGGGCGTGTACAGCCAGTCGTACACCGCGTCCATGGCCGACAGGCCCTGCTCGCGGGTCGCCGCGCCGCTGGCCACCGCCCAGGCGTTGCTCTCCAGGTGCACCTTGCCCTCCGCGGCCTCGCGGCTGCCGATGGCCCTGCCGTCGGCGGTAAAGCCCCGCAGGAACCACGCGCCGTCCCACAGCGTGGCCTGGCAGGCCTGCTTCATGGCCTTTAGCTTCGGGGCGTAGGCCTTCACGTCCCCGTCCCGGCCCAGGTATCGCGCGGCGTCCAGGAAGTGCTCCGTGGCCCAGACCAGCAGGAAGGCCACCATGGCGCTCTCGCCGCCGCCCAGGTTCAGGCAGTCGTTCCAGTCCGCCCGCAGGCCCTTGGTGATGCCGTGGCTGCCGGTCTGGCTGTAGGAGAAGTCCAGTATGTGCTTCATGTGGTCCCACACGCTGTCGCCGCCGCCGTCGGCGTAGGGGACGGTTTGATCGAAGAAGGCGGCGTCGCCGGTCTCGCGCGCGTACTCGACGATGGCCGGGATCAACCACAGCGCGTCGTCGGCGCAGGCGTCCCCGATGCCGTGCACCCGCTTGTTGTCCGCGGCCTTGGGCACCACGGTGGGGGACCAGTCCTCGTCCTGCTCCGCGCCCTCGAACCAGGCCGGGTCGAACAGGTGCAGCCCGTAGCCCTGCGAGGTCACGCCGTTCAGAAGCTGCAGTATGCGCCTCCGGCAGCCCTCCGGCTCGGCATGGGGGATGCACATGGCGTCCTGGGCGGTGTCGCGGAAGCCCAGCCCGGTGCGGCCGCCCACCTCGATGAACGAGGCGAAGCGGGAGAACAGCACGTTGATCTCGCTCTGGTACAGGTTCCAGAGGTTCAGGCTGCGGTTCATGTTGGCGTGGGGGGTGTTCACCGTCAGCGCGCCCAGCTTGTCGTCCCAGAAGCGCCGCAGGGCCTCAAACGCCCGGTCCGCGCCGTCAAAATCGTAGCGCCGGCGCGCCCGCTCGGCGGCGTCGCCCCGGCCCGTGCCCAGGTAGAACAGCACCCGTTTCTCCTCGCCGGGGGCCAGGGTCAGCTTTTTCAGCAGCGCGCCCACCGGGTTGCCGCCGTTCTCATGGCCCCCGGCCAGCGCGCCCCGCTCGATGGCGATGGGGTCGCGCTCGGTGCGGTACGGCCCGATGAAGCCGTCGCGGGTGCCCTCATAGCCGTCGGGGTCGAAGGAGGCGGCCAGGAACTGGAAGCTGTCCGGCTCGTAGTGCAGCTCGCAGATCGCCGCGCCGTTCTCGGCAAAGGAGCCCGCGCAGTACAGGCTCATCTGGAAGTTCTGGTTGTCGATGTCGATGCTGTGGAACGAGAACTCCACGTAGCCGGTCACGTCGATGGTCCGCGGGCGGCCCGAATCGTTGCGCAGGCGCACGTCGAAGATCTCCACCGGGTCGTCGTCGCCGTCCTCCCGGGGGATGAACAGCGTCTGGCTGGCGGAAATGCCCGCGTATTCACAGGTATAGGTCGAATAGCTCAGCCCGTGGCGGCAGACATACTTCGCCTCGGAGAGCGGCAGGCCCACCGGCTGCCAGCTGATGGACCAGTATTCGCCGGTCTCGGCGTCGCGCAGGTACACGTAGTGGCCGGGGAAGTCCAGGGGCACGCCGTTGGGGCGAAAGCGGGTGATGCGGTGGAACTGGGGCGAATCCAGCCAGCAGTAGCCCCCCGCGTTGTGGGAGAGCACCGCGCCCATCCGCTGGGTGCCCAGGTAGTTGGTCATGGAAAACGGCGCGTCCACCCGGTCGATCACGTACTCCCGGGCCCTGTCGTCGAAATATCCGTAGCGCATATGGCGGCCCTCCGTATTCGATATTATTTTACCGCATATCCATTGTAACCGCAAGGGCGGAAAAAGAAAACGGCTGGGCATGTCATTTGTTGTCCCGGTTTGGCAAATGGGAGACGGAAAAGTGAGTCACTTGGGGACAGGTTCCTGTTGACTCATTTGCAAAAATGAGTCAGTAGGAACCTGTCCCCAACTGACTCATTTCTGACAGACGGTTAAGTGTTGATAAACCGCTTGACAGGTTAGATGAGTATAACTATAATGAATTCCGTTAGATACATATAACTTCAAGGGACAATCCTTTACGGCAGGAGATGGTATCATGGCAATCGTCGAATTCAAGGACGTCACGCGCGTCTACACCAGCGGAGATCACGAGCTGCGGGCGCTGGACGGCGTCAACCTGAGCCTGGAGGAGGGGCAGTTCATCGTGGTGCTGGGGCCCAGCGGCGCGGGGAAGAGCACGCTTCTGAACCTGCTGGGCGGGCTGGACAGCCCCACGTCCGGCAGGATACTGGTGAACGGGCAGGACATATCCGGCTATTCCGGCGACACGCTGGCCGAGTACCGCGCGTCCACGGTCGGCTTTGTGTTTCAGTTCTACAACCTCATCCCCACGCTGACGGTCTACGAGAACGTGGCGCTGGTCAAGCAGATCTGCCCGGACGCCCTCGACCCGGCGGACATGATCGCGCGGGTGGGCCTGTCGGACCACCTGGAGCAGTTCCCGGCGGAGCTGTCGGGCGGCGAGCAGCAGCGGGTGTCCATCGCCCGGGCGCTGGCCAAGAACCCGAAGATACTGCTGTGCGACGAGCCCACCGGCGCGCTGGATTCCAAGACCGGCGTGGTGGTGCTGAAGCTGCTGCTCTCGATGGCGCGGGACTTCGGCAAGACCATCATCGTCGTCACGCACAACCAGAACATCGCCCGCATGGCGGACACGGTGGTGCGGGTGAAGAACGGCAGGATCGTCTCCTGTGAGGCGCAGGCGCATCCTCTGGCGGCGGAAGAGGTGGATTGGTGATGCTGATCAGAAAGCTGTTCAGGACCGCCCGGGCCTACAGATCGCAGTTCATCTCCATGATCATCATGGTGGCCCTGGGCGTCGGCGTATTCCTGGGCTTCAACATGGAGTGGTACAGCATCGAATGGAACACGGGCAGCTTTTTCGAGGAGACCCGGCTGGCCGACTACCGGCTGTACTCGGAGACGGGCTTCTCCCGCGCCGACCTGGAGGCGCTGCTGGCGCAGGACGGCGTCGACGCGGCCACGCGCATGCTCAGCGTCAACGTGGGCATACAGGACACGGAGCAGACCCTCTCGCTGAACGTCTGCGAGGACTACACCGTGTCCACCATGCTGGTGACGGAGGGCGCGCCCTACGACCCGCAGGCGGACGGGCTGTGGCTGTCGGACCGCTTCGCCGGGGCCAACGGCATAGCCGTCGGCGACACGCTGACCCTGGCCTACCGCGGCTTTAAAATCACCGCGCCGGTGCTGGGCCTGGCCAAGAGCGGCGAGCAGCTGATCTGCGTGGGCGACAACACGCAGGTCATGCCCGATTACACCAAGTACGGCTTTGCCTACCTGACGCCCAAGCGCTACAGGGCGGCCATACTGGTGGACTTCTACCCGCAGATCAATCTGCGCTCACCGCTTGGCAAGGAGGCGCTGGAGGCCGCGGCGGCGAAGGCGCTGGGCCGCACGATCATGGTCGTGCCGAAGGAGGACACCACCTCCTACGGCGAGGCCATGGGCGAATCCAAGGAGGGCAAGGCCATGGGCAGCATACTGCCCGTGCTGTTCCTGGCCATCGCGCTGCTGGCCATGACGACCACGATGCACCGGATCACCGCCAACGAAAAGCGGCAGATCGGTACGCTGAAGGCGCTGGGCTTCAAGGACCGGCGGATCATGCGCCACTACGCCTCCTACGGCCTGACCATCGGCCTGGTGGGCACGGCGCTGGGCATCGCGCTGGGCTACGGCATCTGCTATCTGATCATGAACCCCAACGGCATGATGGGCACGTACTTCGACATGCCCCGCTGGGACCTGGTCATGCCGGGCTTCTGCTGGGCCGTGCTGGCGCTGATCGTGGGCGTGATGACGCTGATCAGCCTGCTGTCCGTGCGCAAGATGCTCTCCGGCACGGCCGCCGAGGCCCTGCAGCCCTATGTGCCCCGCAAGATGCGGCGCATCGCGCTGGAGAGGACGCCGCTGTGGAAGCGGCTGCAGTTCGGCACGCGCTGGAATCTGCGCGACGTGCTGCGCCACAAGTCGCGCTCGGCTATGACGCTGATCGGCATCGTGGGCTGCATGATCCTGCTGGTGGGCGGGCTCGGCATGCGCGACACGCTGAACGGGTTTTTGAAGCTGATCGACGAGGACGTGTCGAACTACGTCACCCGGGTCAACCTGGTGGAAAACAGCGACAACGCCAAGGCGCTGGAGCTGGCCGAGGCGCTGGACGCGGACCGGGAGGCCATGTCGGGCATCAGCGTCGGCGGCAAGACCGTCATGCTGGAGATCGCCGACACGCAGCGCGACAAGTACCGGTTTGTCAATGAGGACAACGCCGTCGTGCCGCTGTCGGAGGAGGGCGCCTACGTGTGCATGCGGCTGGCGAAGGACATTCACGTGGGCGACACGGTGACGTTCTCGCCCTACGGCGCGTCGGAGACGTACTCGGTGAAGGTCGTGGGTGTGCTGCGCTCGGTGATGACGGAGAACCTGGTGATGAGCCGCGCCTGTGCCGAGCGCGTGGGCGTGCCGTACAACGTCACCACGCTCTACACCGACGTCCCCGTCACCGAACTGCCCGAGAGCGGCCTGATCGCCAGCGCGCAGTCCCACGCGGCCATCATGCAGACCTACGACAGCTTCACGCAGATCATGGACCTGATGATCGCGCTGCTGATCGTCGCGGCGGTGGTGCTGGGCGTGGTGGTGCTGTACAACCTGGGCCTGATGAGCTACATCGAGCGCGCGCGGGAGCTGGCGACGCTGAAGGTGCTGGGCTTCGGCGACAGGCAGATCGGCAAACTGCTGATCAGCCAGAACGTGTGGCTGACCGTCGTCGGCGTGCTGCTGGGCATCCCGGCCGGCGCGCTGACGCTGAAGGTGCTGATCGACAAGCTGGCCGGGGAGTATGAGCTGCGGATGTGCATCGGCCCCGTGACCTACGCGGTCAGCATCGCGCTGACCTTTGGTGTGTCGCTGTTCGTCGGCGTGATCGTGGCCCGCAAGAACCGGAAGATCGACATGGTGGAAGCGCTGAAGGGCGTGGAGTGAAAGCAAAGTGAGTCACTTGGGGACAGGTTCCAAGTGACTCACTTTTTCGACTAATAGATATGTAATACACACTATAAGTTGTATTTTTGAGTCAACAGGAACCTGTCCCCAAGTGACTCACTCAAAGCGACGGCCCCGGACATGCGTCCGGGGCCGGTGTTATGGTCGTGGGCGATCCGTCCTATTTCACGATCTTTACCTTCTTCGTAATGGTGGTTTCGCCGAAGGTGACGGAATACTCCACTTTTTCACCGACCTTCAGTTTCTTTACCATGGATTTGGTTATGGAGTATTCCGCGACGCCGTCTTTGTTGGTCTTTCTCTCTTTCACCTTGTCATGGAACGTGAACGTGACCTTGGCGCCTTTGACGGGCTGCCCGTCCAGCGTGACCGTCGCCTCCAAGTACTGATTCTTCGCGCTCAGGCTGATCGTCTTGACGGACGTCAGAGTCAGCGTGCCCGACTCCTTCTTCTTCCACTGGGCGTACAGAGTGACCGTTTTGGTATCCACGATCTTGAACTTCGCCCCGTCCTTGTAGGCCGTACCCGAGCCGTTTCTGCTCGTGTTCCATCCGGTGAATTCGTAGCCATCCCTCGTGAAGGTGTTCCTGTTCAGCGTGATCCGTTCGCCGGGCAGGCCGAGCTGATCGTCCATCTTGCCGTATCCTTTATTCTTATCGAAACCGACTATGCCCGGCTTCGTCAACTGGGCCTTCAGTTTCATATTGTTCCGGACCGTGATCGTCTCCCCCGGGGCGTGCAGCACTTTGTTGCCGTCGATCCAGCCGGTGAAGATGCAGCCCTTTTTTGTAAATCCGCACTCGTGCAGCTGAATCTGGGCGGGGGTCGTTACGGTGATCTGGTCCATCTTCCCCTTGCTGCCGCTTGCGCTGAAGCTGACCTTGGCCGACTTGCCCTTCCACTGCGCGTACAGTGACATATCGCCGCTGACGACGAGCTTCGCCTGGTCGGCGTAGACCGCGCCCGTGCCGTCCTTTTTCGTGGTCCAGCAGTCAAAGGAATATCCAGAGTTGTGCGTGAACGCGCATGCGGGCAGCCGGACGGTTTCGCCGATATTGGTTTTCAGCGATTTCATCTTGCCCTTGCCGCCGTTTCCGCTAAAATCTATTTTGGCCGGCTTTCCGATCCACTGCGCGTACAGCGTTGTCTTGCTCGCCGGCATGGTAAAGATCGCCTGGTCGGCGTAAGCCTTGCCGCTGCCGTCCTTCGCGGTGTTCCAGCCGGCGAAAACCTGATAATCCTTCGGCGGCTTGATACTGCACTTGGGAAGCCGGACCTTCTCGCCGGCTACGGCTTTTATGCTGCCGCCATTCTTGCCCTTGCCGCCGTTACTATTAACCGATAAGGTGTACAACTGACTCCACTGCGCGTACAGCGTCACGTCCTCCCTGGGCGTGATCTTCCCCCCGTCGGCATAGGCCTTGCCGCTGCCGTCGGCCTTGGTGTTCCAGCCCATAAAGCGGACGCTACTCGGCTGCTTGAAGGGGAACGGCGTCAGCTTGGTTTTCTCGCCGCGCCAGGCGGTCTGGGTGGCCTTATCCGTTTTTATCTTGTAATTGATCCTGAAGGTGATCAGAACGTCGTCGTCCGAATAGGTCACGGTCTCGGTGATGTCCGCCGTGCCCATCGTGCCCTCCACGACCGCACGGTCGGGGATGAGGTGATGGATAGTCGGGGAGACGACGGTATAGTCCGTGCCCTCCTCCAGCTGCTCGGTGTAGGGGTCGTCGACCGGATTGTTGTCCCCATCGATGTAATTGACGGTCAGTGTGTGCTTCGGCGCGGGGGAATCCGTGACGGTGGCGGTGTAGGTCTCGCCGAGGAAGTTAGCGGTGGCGGTGTATTTGGTGCCGCCGTCGGCGGTGGCCTCGCCGGTCACGGCGGCGTCGACGGTCTGGGTGTCGTCGTTCGCCGTGCAGGTGAAAATGGCCTTGGCGGTCAAGTAGTTTTCGGCCCAGATCCATTCGGGCGTGCCGTAGGTGTGGTTGTGACCGGCCTCGAAGACGGCCTTGACCGTTACGTCCGCGGACTGGATGGTGAAACTGTCATCGACGATGGTCACGTCGCCGGAGACGACCTGCCACTCCACAAAGCGATATCCGTCCTTGGGCGTGGCCGTCAGCGTCACCTTCGTGCCGGTCGTGCCGGAGGTCGGCGTGGCGGAAGCCTCGCCCATCGCGGCGTCGTTGACGGTGACGGTGGCGCTGTAGGGTTTTATGAACTGAAAAGTGATGGAGTTGTAAGGGCAATAGGGACCGGATGGCAGATCGATGTTTTCGTAATCGCATGTCAGCGCGCTCGCGCCCTCTTCTATGCGCTGGAGGGAAGCGCCGGCTTCATTGTTTATAAACAGCACATCGGAAATTTCATCCCCGTTCAGATCGTATGCCGTGTCTCCGTCGACAGCCAGCATTTTTTCATACAGAGATGATGATTCCATTATGCCAGAGGCCACCAAGGGCGATATCGGTACGTCATTGTTGCCGGTCAGGTCAACGACGAGATTGCGCTTATCGGCGAGCTGTGCTTTGACCGTGACGTCATGAGCGGGCATGTCAAAAGAACATTCATCGGAGATGGTTACATCTTCGGATGTAAAGCGAATTGTCTTGATTGTAAAGCACTTTTCATATTGAAAATGAGTCACTTGGGGACAGGTTCCCTGACTCATGGTCATTCGTCTGGGAGCGTTTCAGGTAGAACAGCGCCTTCTGACGTTCGATCTCGTTTTTCAGCTGTTCCTTTGACGGCAGGTAGGTCAAATACTTGGACATGAACAGCCTGTCATTGTCGTGCAGCACAGAATACCGGGCGATGTCCGCGTCGGTTTCAGAGCACAGCAATATTCCGATGGTCGGATTGTCATCGCTTTTGCGCTTCAGATCATCGTACATGCGCACGTACATGTCGATCTGCCCAACGTCCTGATGGGTGATCTTGCCCATTTTCAGATCGATCAGGACATAGCATTTCAATTCGATGTTATAAAACACCAGATCGATATAGTAATCCTCGGTTTCCGTAATGATGTGCTGCTGTCGGGCGACAAAGGCAAATCCGCGTCCGAGCTCCATCAGGAAATCCCGGATGTGGGACAGGATCGCTGATTCCAATTCGCTCTCAAGATAGCTGTCTTCCGCCTTGAAGCCCAGAAACTCCGCGATCAAAGGACTTTTAATCAGCTCAAATCGACTCTGCGGCTGGCTTGCCGCTTTGTCCTTCATCTCGGCGATCACGGCGTCCTTCTGCGGCGCCTGAAGCAATCGGTAATAATACTGTGTGCTGATATTCCGATCCAGGGTGCGGGCGCTCCATCCCTCGTCAGACGCTTTGCGCAGATACCAGAGGCGCGCGCTTTCATCCTCGACACGAAGCAGGCTCCTGAAATGCGTCCAGTTCAAATTGTGAACGCGCGCGTTCACAATCTCTCTGTCAGGAAAATACAGGAAAAACTTGCGGCAATATTGCAAATTTCGTTTGGAAAACCCAGTTCCAAACTCTTCGGACAACTGCTCTGCGAGCATATCAATTAGTCTTATCCCGTAATCCGCCCGGTCATGGCCGTGCTGTTCCTGTTCCACGATGCGCTTGCCGATGCTCCAGTTGTCAATACCTGCGCGGCATTGACGGCCTGATAGGCCTGGTCCCGGCCCTGGCGTATTATTTTTCGTATATCGTCTATCGCGGACTGATAGATGACGGGTTCGATGGCCATGCGCTTCACTCCTCAATGACCGTTGCGGTCCGTTGAATGGCTTTTGCAGATCGTTGTATTGGAGAACTGCCGAAAGTATACCATACTTCCCGGAATACATCAAGGAAAGCGGCTGTGAGTCACTTGGGGACAGGTTCCAAGTGACTCATTTTTACTACTATAAGACATGTATAACGCACCAATAGTAGTAATTTTGAGTCAATAGGAACCTGTCCCCAAGTGACTCACTCAAAAAGCGCCGGCCCCGGACGCGCGTCCGGGGCCGGTATCTGGTATCGTCAGGGGGAAATCTTACTTCGCGGCCATGTAGGCGGTCAGCTGTTCGTTGGCGGCGTCCAGGTAGGTCTGCATGCCGGCGGCGTCCAGCGCGGCGAGGAACTCGGGCAGGGCGGCCTCGGGGTCGATCGCGCCCGCGTCCAGGGCCAGCGCGTACTGGGCGGCGACGGTGCCCAGGGCGGCCATCTCATTGGCGACGGACTCGTTGTTGAACACGAAGCCCAGGGACGGGATGCCCTTGGCGCCCGCGTAGTAGGCCTTGAAGGACTCGCGGAAGCCCGCGCCCTCGCTGGCGGTGTCGGGCAGCATGGTCACGTTGCCCATGCCGTTGGTCCAGGGGCTGTAGTTGGCGCGCTCGTCGGTGAACTCCACCAGGCCGTCGGCGTTCAGCGTGTAGTGCACGCCCTCCACGCCGTAGTTCATCAGGGTCATCAGGGTCGGGTCGCTGTTCAGCAGGGCCAGGAACTTGAAGCTCTCCACGGGATGCTCGCTGGCGGTGGAGATGGCCATCATGGCGCCCTGGGAGGCGGTGGTGTCCACATAGGGATCGGTGCAGGGCACGAAGGCGACCTCGATGCCGCGGCTCAGCACGTCGGGGCTGTACTCGTAGCCGAAGGCGTAGCTCTGGGTGCCGATCAGGTATTCGCCGGTCTTCTGGGCGTTGGTGCGGGTGTCGTTGCTGGTCTCGGCCACGGCCAGGGAGGGATCGATGTAGCCGGCCTCGTAGTACTCATGCATCTTCTCGACGAACTTCTTGTACTCCTCGGTGCCGAACTTGTTCAGCAGCACGTTGCCGTAGGGGCCCTCGGCGGACACGTCGTCCTGGTTCAGGTACAGGCTCAGCAAATTCGTGGAGCCGGAGTCGCCGGCCACGATGATGCTGCCGGTCACCATGCGCTCGAGCACCATGGGCTCGATCAGGAACGGATAGAAGGCGTCGCCCTTGACTTCCTTGGCCTTTTGGAACAGCTCGCCGAAGTCATAGAAGCTCATGGCCCTGAAGTCGTCCAGCGTGTAGCCCAGCTCGTTGAGCAGCGTCACGTTCACGTCCCAGGTGTTCTGGGTGGCGGTGTCCTTGAAGCCGTTCACGGCGTAGATGCCCATGCCCTCGGCGCCCTCGATGGTGGCGGCCTGCATCAGGCTCTCGGGGATCGCGGCCACCAGGTCCGCGCCGTACTCGGCGATCAGGTCGTCCAGCTTCACGAAGTAGCCGTTCTTGGCGTAGGTGTTGTACTCGTCCGAGCTCCAGGAGCAGGTGAACACCATGTCCACGCCGCTGTCGCCGGACAGCAGGGCGTTGGTGGCCTTCTCGTCGAAGTCGCCCCAGGTGCCCCAGACGACCTCTAACTTCGCGCCCACCTTGTCGGCGATGTAGGCGTTCACGGCTTCCAGCACCGCGGTGTCGTCGGTCACGTTGCTGCCGTGGAACATGATGGTGATGGTGGGCAGGTCCTCCGCCATCGCGACGGAAGCGGCGGTCATGATCATGACCAGGGCCAGGATCAGCGCAAACAGTTTCTTCATGGGTTTAACCTCCTTATATTTGCAGATGGCAAGCCATCGTGCGATTCAAAAATTCGTCCACAGGGCGTCAGCCCTTCACCGACCCCACCGTCAGCCCGGCCACCACGTACCGCTGGAAGAACGGGTACGCGCAGGCGATGGGCACCACGATGAACACCACGAGGGCCATCTTCAGGCTCTGGCTGGGCAGGTTCTGGGCGGCCTTGGCGGCGTCCGCGCCCAGCATGCCGGCGTTCTTGGCCAGGAAGTCGGCGTTGCGCTGCATCCGCATCAGCAGGTACTGCAGCGGGATCACGTCCATGTTCTTGGTGATGTACAAAAGCGACAGGAACCACTCGTTCCAGAAGGCCAGCGCGTTCAGCAGCGCGATGGTGGCGATGCCCGGCTTCACCACCGGCAGCACCACCTGCAAAAGCGTCCGGTACTCGCCGGCGCCGTCGATGGTGGCGGCCTCGATCAGTTCGCCCGGCACGGTGGTCTGGAAGAACGTGCGCATCACGATCACGTTGAAGGGGGAGAACAGCAGCGGCACGATCAGCGCGGCGTAGTTGTCGCTGAGGCCCAGCAGCGTCTTGCAGACCACGAAGGTGGGCACCAGGCCGCCGCCGAAGATCATCGTGAAGAAGCTGAGGAAGTTGAAAAAGCCCCGGTATTTGTAGTCCCGCCGGTACAGCGGGTAGCTGTACAGCACGCAGATGGAGACGCTCAGCAGCGTGCCCACCACCGTGATCAGGAAGCTGTTGAAGTAGCTGCGCCACAGGGCGTTCCCCAGCGCGAACACGTAGCTGTAGGCCTGGGTGGCCCAGCTGAGGGGCATGAACGAGTAGCCGATCTGCCGGATGCTGTCCTCCGAGGTGAAGGAGATGATGATCACGAACAGGAAGGGCAGTATGCACAGGAGGGCGAACAACCCCAGCACCAGGTGGAATACCGCCTGCGCCCCCGGGCCGAAGGTGTTCAGCCCGGCGCTGCGTCTTTCAGCCTTCTGCATGCGTATCCTCCTCTCAGAACAGCGAGCTGTCCGCGTCGATCTTGCGCACGATGGCGTTGGTGGCCACGATGCACAGGCAGCCCACCACGCTCTGCAGCAGGCCCGCCGCCGCGCTCATGCCCAGGTTGTGGGTGTTGGCGTAGGTGTTGTACACGTAGGTGTCGATGACCTGGGTCACCGGGTACAGCGGGCCGGAGTTCTGGGGCACGTTGTAGAACAGGCCGAAGTCGGCGTTGAAGATCCGGCCCACCGCCATGATCAGCAGTATCACGATCATGGACCGTATGCCCGGCAGCGTCACGTGCCACACCTGCTGGACCTTGGTGGCCCCGTCCACCGCCGCGGCCTCGTACAGCGTGGTGTCGATGCCGGTGATGGCCGCCAGGTACAGCACGCTGGAGTAGCCCACGTTCTTCCACAGGTTCGATATCGTCAGGATCAGCGGCCACCAGGTGGTGGTCATGTAGAATTGGGTGGGCTTGTACCCCAGGCTCTTCTGTATGGAGGGGATCATGCCGCTGGTGGGGTCCAGGAAGGCCAGCACGAAGTAGCTGGCCACCACCCAGCTGAGGAAGTAGGGGAAGAACATCATCGTCTGATAGGCCTTGGCCATGAAGCGGTTCTTCAGCTCCGACATCATCACCGCGAACAGCACCGCGATCACCAGGCCCAGCGCGATCCACACCGCGTTGTAGGCCAGCGTGTTGCGGATCATCGTGACGGTGCTGGGGCTCTTCAGGAACTGGAAGTTCTTCAGCCCCACCCATTCCGATTTGATCAGGTTGTTCCAGAAGGTGTTGGGCTTCTGGGCCTTGTAGTTCTTGAAGGCGATGACCACGCCCAGCATGGGCAGGTAGCGGATCAGCAGCAGCCAGATCGCGCCCGGCAGCACCATCGTCGTCAGCCAGAAGTTCTTCCGGCTCCACCGGCGGCGGTTGTGCGGCGTCACGGCACCGTTGTTGGTCATGGCCGCGTCCCTCCCTTTCGATCTTCGTTAAGAAAATTATAACGGAAGGCGAAGGAAAATGCATCGTCCTCATTTGGCTTTTGTTGTCTCGCGTTGCCAGGTTTGGGCAACGATTGACTTTCGGGGTATCGGGGGCTATAATGATTGAAAGCTTCGCGAAGGAAAGGACCAAGATATGCATTCCGAACAGCTTTGTGTCCGCACCCATGAGTGCGATCTGAACGGCCGGTGGAAGCCGTCGGCGATATTGGAGAATATGCAGGAGGTGGCCATCAATCACTGCAACGCCATTGGCCTGGGCCGGGCGGTGACCGACGGCCGGGGCGTGGTGTGGGTGCTGTCGCGCCAGAAGGTGGCGCTCGACCGGCTGCCGCGCATCGGCGAGCGGTACGCGCTTGAGACCTGCGCCATGGCGCAGCGGCACCTGTTCTTTCCCAGGGCCCACGTGTTCCGCGGGGAGGACGGGGACATCTTCGGCACGGCCTGCGGGCTGTGGCTGCTGATGGACGTGAACACCCGCACCACCGTGCGCGACGCGTTCATCGCCGAACGCATGCCGGCGGAGGACCCCGGGGTGGACGTGGGCCTGCCCGCCACGGTCCGGCCGCTGAACGATAGGCCCGAGGCGGGCGAGGTGATCCCCCGGTACACGGAGTTCGACCTGAACGGACATGTGAACAACGCCCGCTACATGGACTGGTGCTGGAACGCCCTGGGCTTCGAGGGCCTCATGGGGCGGGAGCTGGCGTCCTTCGACGTGAACTACGAGCGGGAGGTCCGCCGGGGCGAGATCGTACAGACCCGCCTGTACCGGGACGGCGACGCCGCGTCCTTCCACGGCGAGGCCGGCGGCGCGCGGTGCTTCTCGATCGGAGTCAGGCTGCGGGAAGCGCCGTAGACGTTATTCCCCCGGCAAAAGGGCGTCGACGCAGAATTGCGCCGACGCCCTTTTGCCGGGGGGAATAACACCCGCTGGCCTATCGCTCCTCTCGGAAATAGGGCAGGCCCAGGCTGGCCGGGGGCTGGTTTTCCCGCTTGTTGCGCATGCTGGTGATGATCAGCACCACGATGGTCACGATGTAGGGGATCATCTTGTAGATCTCCTTGATGGCCAGGTTCATGCCCGAGGGGATGTACACGTCCAGTATGTACAGGCCGCCGAACAGTATCGAGGCCAGCACGCCCACGTTGGGCCGCCAGATGGTGAAGATCACCAGCGCGATGGCGAGCCACCCGCGATCGCCGAAGGCGTTGTTGGACCAGATGCCGCTGGAGTAGTCCATCACGTAGTACAGCCCGCCCAGGCCCGCGACCATGCTGCCGATGCAGGTGGCCCAGTACTTGTAGCGGTTCACGTTCACGCCCGCGGCGTCGGCGGTGGCGGGGTTTTCGCCCACGGCCCGCAGGTGCAGGCCCAGCCGGGTGTGCCGCAGCACGTAGCCGGCCACCAGCGCGATCACCACGGCCAGGTAGGCCAAGAAGCCGTAGGACAGGAACACCTTGCCGAACCAGCCGGTGGTCTGGGCCCAGGGCAGCGTCTTCCGGAAGCACAAACTGGTGGCGGACAGCGCCAGATAGGGCATGTCGCTGCCGGCCAGCTTGATCAGCGAGCCGCCGAAGAAGTTGCCAAAGCCCACGCCGAAGGTGGTCAGCGCCAGGCCCGTGACGTTCTGGTTGGCCCGCAGCGTGACGGTGAGGAAGCAGTAGATCAGCCCCATCAGAAGCGACCCCGCCAGGCACGCCAGCGTGGGGATCGCCACGGCCAGAAAGCCGTTCAGCGCGTCGGGGGAGGGCAATGAGGTCTCGTACAGGAACGCGCCGATGGTGCCGCTGATCGCGCCCACGTACATGATGCCCGGTATGCCCAGGTTCAGGTTGCCGGACTTTTCCGTCAGCGTCTCGCCGGTGCTGCCCAGCAGCAGCGGCACGCCCTGTACCACGGCGCGGGGAATGAAGGATACGACGTCAAACATCGGTTCAGCCCTCCTTTGCGTGGCGGAAGTGGATCTGGTAGTTGATGAAGAACTCGCTTCCGATGATGAAGAACAGTATGACGCCCGTCAGTATGTCGGAGAAGGACTGGTTCAGCCCGAAGGACGTGGAGATCTCGCCCGCGCCGCGCTGCAAAAACACCAGCAGGAACGAGGTCAGGATCATCCAGATGGGGTTGAACTTGGCCAGCCACGACACCATGACCGCCGTGAAGCCGCGCCCGCCGGTGATGGTGGTGGTCAGCGTGTGGTCGGTGCCGCCCACCAGCAGCATGCCCGTCAGGCCGCACAGCCCGCCGGAGAGCAGCATCGTGCGGATGATCACCCGGTCCACCTTGATGCCCACGTAGCGGGCGGTGCGCTCGCTCTCGCCCACCACGGCGATCTCATAGCCGTGCTTGGAGTAGTTCAGGTACACGTACATGACCCCGCACAGCACCGCCACGATCAGTATGTTCAGCAGGTACTTGTAGCTGCCGATCACCGGCAGCCAGCCGATCTCGGAGGACTGGTTGATGATGCCGATCTGGCCCGCGCCCTTGGGCACCTCCCACACCACGATGAAGAAGGCGACCAGCTGGGTGGCGATGTAGTTCATCATCAGCGTGAACAGCGTCTCGTTGGTGTTCCACTTGGCCTTGAAGAAGGCGGGGATGCCGCCCCAGATGGCGCCGGCCAGTATGCTGGAGAGCACCATGCACAGTATCACGGCCCAGTTGGGCAGCGTGTTTCTCAGGCAGATCATGCAGGCCGCGGTGGCCAGGCCGCCGGCCAGCATCTGGCCCTCGCCGCCCACGTTCCAGAAGCGCATGCGGAAGGCGGGGGTCACGGCCAGCGACACGCTCAGCAGCATGGCCAGGTTCTGGAACAGCATCCAGACGCGCCGGGGGCTGCCGAAGGAGCCATTGAACACGGTGGCGAACACCTGCAGCGGGTTCTCGCCGGTCACCAGCACCGTGACCAGCGCGCAGGCCAGCAGGGCCAGCAGCACCGCGCCGCCGCGGATGCCCCAGGCGGCGTACCAGGGCAGCGCGCCCCGCTTGGTGATGTGAAACAGCGGTTCGCGGGACTTATTCATGCGCGCCACCTCCGATCCGGGTCATCATCAGGCCGATCTGGCGCTTGTCGGTGCGCCGTCCGTCCACGATGCCGCTGACCTTGCCGCCGCAGAGCACCAGTATCCGGTCGGCCAGCTCCACCAGCACGTCCAGGTCCTCGCCCACGTAGATCACGGCCACGCCGGCGGCCTTCTGCCGGTTGATCAGGTCGTAGATGGTGTAGGAGGAGTTGATGTCCAGCCCCCGCACCGCGTAGGCGGTCAGCAGCACCGACGGCGCCTGGGTGATCTCGCGGCCCACCAGCACCTTCTGCACGTTGCCGCCGGACAGCCGGCGCACCGGCGTGGAAAGGCTGGGTGTGACCACGGACAGGTCGCGCACCACGTCCTCGGCCACGTGATGGGGGGTGCTGCGGTCGGTGAACACGGTGCGTCCCCGGCGGAACGAGCGCAGCATCATGTTGTCGGTCAGGTCCATGTTGCCCACCAGGCCCATGCCCAGCCGGTCCTCCGGCACGAAGGACAGCACCACGCCCATCTCCTGGATCTTCAGCGGGTCCTTGCCCAGCAGCTGCTCCCGGGCGCCGCTGTCCTCGTAGTAGGTCACGCTGCCCCGCTCGGTGGGCTGCAGCCCGGCGATGGCCTCCAGCAGCTCCTTCTGGCCGCTGCCGGAGATGCCCGCGATGCCCAGGATCTCGCCGGAATAGGCGCTGAAGGTCACGCCGTCCAGCTTCAGGATGCCCTCCTCGCTGCGCACGGTCAAATCCCGCACCTCCAGGCGCAGCCGGGGGTTCACCGGCTCGGGCCGGTCGATGTTCAGCACCACCGGATGGCCCACCATCATGTTGGTCATCTCCTGGGCGTTGGAGTCGGCGGTGCGCATTTCGCCGATGTAGCGCCCGTCGCGCAGCACGGCCACCCGGTCGGAAAGGCTCTCCACCTCGTGCATCTTGTGGGTGATGATCACGATGGCCTTGCCGTCGTCGCGCATGGTGCGCAGCACCTTGAACAGCTTGTCGGTCTCCTGGGGGGTCAGCACGGCGGTGGGCTCGTCCAGGATCAGTATGTCCGCGCCGCGGTACAGCACCTTCACGATCTCCACCGTCTGCTTCTGGGAGACGGACATGTCGTAGATCTTCTGCTTCGGGTCCACCTCGAAGCCGTAGGCCTTGCAGATCTCGTCGATCTTCCTTACGGCCTTCTTCATGTCCAGCCGCCCCTTGAGGCCCAGCACGATGTTCTCGGCCGCGGTGAGCACGTCCACCAGCTTGAAGTGCTGGTGGATCATGCCGATGCCCAGGGCGTAGGCGTCCTTGGGCGCGCGGATGACCACCGGCTTGCCGTCGATGAAGATCTCACCCTCGTCCGGGAAGTAGATGCCGGACAGCATGTTCATCAGCGTGGTCTTGCCGGAGCCGTTTTCCCCCAGCAGCGCCAATATCTCGCCGCGGCGGATCTCCATGCTCACGCCTTCGTTGGCCAGCACCGAGCCGAAGCGCTTGGTGATGTTCCGCAATTCCACTGCGGGCGCCTTGTTCTGCAAATCGTTCACTCCTTGTTTCGTCGTTTAAGATAAGAGAGACTGCGGCCAAGCGCAGTCTCCCTTATCGGTGTTTCGATCAGAACGCGGTATCCAGCAGGGTGATGCCGTCGATCTGCACGTCGAAGTACGGCGCGGAGCGGAACTCGCTCTCGTGGAAGTAGCCGTCCGCGATGACCTCGGTGTCGGGGGTGTAGGCGTCGTCGGTGTCCACGTCGGCCTGGTAGCTGGTCAGCGCCTCGCCGTTCACGGTGAAGGTGGCGGTGTCGAACACGTGCAGCGTGCCGGCCTCCATGGCGGCCTTGGCGGCCTCGATGGCCTCGGCGGTGCCGGGGGCGGCGGCCTGCTCGTTCAGCTCGGTCAGCAGCACGGACTCGGTGGCCAGGGTGCCGGTCCAGTCGGTGTCGATGGCCTCGCCATTGGCGACGCAGTTGATGATGTACTCAAAGTAGGGCTCCCAGTTGATGCGGGAGGCCACGATGTAGGTGTTCGGGCAGGCGTCCGCGGCGGAGCCGTTGTAGAACACGAAGGGCACGTTGTTGGCCTCGCACAGCGCGGGGGCGCCCATGGAGTCGGCGTGCTCGGAGATCACGACGCAGCCGTTGTCCAGCAGGGTCTGCGCGTGCTCCTCTTCCTTGCTGGGGTCATACCAGGAACCGGTGAAGGAGACGTCCATCGTGGCGGTGGGGCACACGGAGCGGGCGCCCAGGAAGAAGGAGGTGTAGCCGGAGATGACCTCGGCGTAGGTGTAGGCGCCGACGTAGCCCAGCTTGGCCTGATCGGCGGTGATCTTGCCCTCGTCGATCAGCTGGTTCAGCTTCAGGCCCGCGGCGATGCCGCCCAGGTAGCGGCCCTGATAGATGGACGCGAAGGCGTTGTGGAAGTTGGCCAGGCCCTCGGTGTGGGCGCGGGTGCCGGTGGCGTGGCAGAACTGCACGTCCGGGCACTCCTTGGCGGCGGTGATCATGTAGCTCTCATGGCCGAAGCTGTCGGCGAACACGATGTTGCAACCCGCGTCCACCAGGTCCATGGCGGCCTCGTAGCACTCCTGGCCCTCGGGGATGCCGGTCTTCAGGATCGGCTCGATGCCCAGCTTCTCGCAGGCGGCCTTGGCGGCGTTGATGAAGTTGAGGTCATAGGTGGAATTCTCGTCGTGCAGGAAGATGAAACCTGCCTTGACGGGGGTGGTCTCGGCGAAGGCGGCGGAACACGCGCAGAGGATCAGCGCGAGCGCCATGACGATGCTGACCAGTTTCTTCATTGCTTTTTACCTCCTGTATTCCCGCGCCGCCGGCGGGCCGCTCGTGCGGCTCCGGCGCGGCCGGGTGGTATTTATAATGATAAATACTATGCTTTAGAATCAAAAGCATTATCGTGTAAAATGTTGAGGAAAAACCGCACAATATCGTGAGAAGGAATGTGAATGTTCGGTGATTTGTCGAAAAAACGGGCATTCATCCCACTTTTAACCGAATTGTAATGACAAATGGGTTAGCGCCGACTATAATACGTTCCCAAGGAGACCATCTCCCGCTTGCGTTCAGCTGCCTGCTCAGCACGGTTGGACGCTTTTCTTTTGTTGAAAATGAGATAGGGGACGGTTCCTTGTCTCATTGATTCAAATGGAATAGGGGACGGTTCCTCATTCCACTTTAAAAGTGGAATGAGGAACCGTCCGAGACCACTGATTAATGCAAACATAACAATCGAAGTTATAAAACCAAAAGGACAACGGGGTGAGGATGTCGAAATAGTATAGTATACGAA